>JBDGRN010000004.1:0-62964 GCA_042218125.1 Halobacteria archaeon
CACATTCTCAGCAAACTCCACATTCTCAGCAAACTCCACATTCTCAGCAAAGTTCAGTCATTACTGCCGGCCATAGTCTCTAAAAACTCTCCTAGATTTGAATCAACCGTCACTCTCGAACTTATCAAACCAACAGTAAAAAATCAATCATCACTGTCAGATTTCAGTACCTCTGTTATCTTGTTCCGTATCGAACTCCCAGACTGGGAGGTATTCTTTGTGAGATAGTAGGCAGCATCGCCGTTCTGGTAGTATCTCTCTACGTACTTATCGACAGAGAAGCCGAGGTTCTTGTAGAAACCTATCGCGCCCTCGTTCGAGGAACGGGCGTGACAGGAGAGTTTCGTGTGTTTGTCCTGGACACGCTCCATAAGACTCGTCCCTACTCCTTCCCCTCGGTAACTCTTATCCACTGCGAGAAACAGAACATAGCCGTCGTTTCTGACGGTGGCGAAACCCACGACTTCGTCGCCGTCAATATATAGATATGCTTCGTTACGGTTGTAGGCACGTGAAAAAAAGCTCCAGGACTGACAGAGGTAACCCTCCCTCCGCCGTACTCTTTCCTTGAGTTCCCAAACATCGTCCAGAAACCCGGAGTCGTTCGGCGGCTTGTACCTGTACTCCAGACTCTCCGTAACGACACTCATCTCCTATAGTCCTCCTTTACTGAATCTACATCACAGTCTCACATAAGGTTTGTTTACGGCTTCGGAAACGCAACACCTTATTATGATAAAACCCATAGATTCAAAATTTCAGTTTGAGTTTTGAACTATCTTTTGACCGATTCAGATTACCAGGTTTATATAACCGTATTTTTCATGCAATCCTTAAGGATAACGTCTACATCGCATCCCGGGATCCCCAGGCTCTCCTCCAGTCGGTGAGGTGTGCTATCCACCGCATTGCTATATACTTCTTAAGGTGGTTCGCGGGATACCCGCTAAAGGTCGAGACCGGTGACTTTCTTATCTCATCCGCTACACATTCGTCCCCCACCGATATTACAGTACCTTCGTCAACGTAGCGCCAGTTCTCAAGCTGTTCCCCTTCTAGAGCACTTACCAGGTTTCTGGCAGCAACCTCTCCCCCCTTCCAGGCAGCGGAACCCTTCATGGGTGCGTATCCACCGTTTAAACTGATTTTTCCTGCGTCACCCACCACAAATACGTCCTCAGCTGACGTAGTAAAGTCGTTTCTCGCGACTATCCTGTCGTGATGGGTGTCGACGTCGATCTGATCCGAGGTGGGGTTACCTCTAACACCACCCGTCCATACTAAAACGTCGTAATCTACCTCACTGCCGGAGTCGAGGTAAACCGATTCAGCGTCTACCTCGGATATTGGGTCACCCGTCGACGTCTCTATGTCCTTACTGTCCAGCAGTTTAACGAGTAGTTCCCTGACGTCTTCGCCACCTGGGGGATAGATACTTTCATCCGCCTCCAGTAACTTCACCTCCACGGGTTCGTTGGAGGCTTCTCGGTACTCGGCTATCTCTCCCGCCGTCTCTATACCCGTTAACCCGGCACCACCTACCACTACTTTTGCCGGTTCTTCAGTCGTCGACTCCCGTGCGGCAGAAACCATAGCTTCCCTCAGTCCGAGTGCGTCGTCGAGGGATTTCAACGTATGGCTGTATCTTTCGAGACCCGGAATTCCATAGAAAGCGGTCTTACCACCAAGACAGACGAGGAGGACTTCGTACTCGAAGACTCCCCGGTCGGTGATTACATGTTTATCCTCGACCTCGACATCTTCTACCGTGGCTTCTACAAATTCGGTTTCAGGCGTCTTTATATCCCCAACAGGAACAACCACATCGTTTTCCGCGTCCCGGTTCCGTACGACCCTATGGACCTGATGCTGTACGAGGTGGTACGGGTTTTCGCTGATCCAGGTGACCTCCCCGCCACCGACGTTCTTTTCAAGTTCTTTTACGGCGGCTGCTCCGGCGTAACCGGCACCCAGCACGATTATATTCCTCTCCCGAGAGACGGTTTCCTTCTTCACGGTACTGTGTTGTAAAGCTACCTGTAAAGGTTTTCAGCAAAACATGTTTGGTCCGGCGGTTTCCGAACCGTTTTTAGGTGTGACCCACGTCTGACGGAAATATATACAGTCAGGGAACGTATCTTCCTCAGGTACATTCCGTTTATAGATAAACATCCGTACCACGAAAAAGATAAAATGAAGTTCCAATCCGATATCACGGAATCAGTTGATGGCGACGGAGACATAGCCGACGACCTGGCCGACGAACAACGATCTATATCTGTTGCGGAGTTCTTCGAGAAAAACCGGCAGATGCTGGGGTTCGACTCCGGAGCCAGGGCTCTCGTCACGGCAGTGAAGGAAGGTGTCGACAACGCTCTCGACGCATGTGAGGAGGCGGACGTTCTGCCCGACATCTACGTGGGTATAGAGGAGAACAAGGACACATACCGCGTCACAATCGAGGACAACGGACCCGGTATTAAAAGGAAACAGATACCCAAGATATTTGGAAAACTGCTGTACGGTAGCCGGTTCGGTAAAAGAGTTCAGAGCCGAGGACAACAGGGTATCGGTATCTCCGCCGCAGTGCTTTACGGACAGCTAACGAGCGGTAAGCCCGCCAAGATTACGAGTAAGACCCGGACGGGTGAGGCTCACGAGTTCCACGTCATTATCGATACCGACACCAACGAACCCGAAATCATCGAGGACGAGGTCGTGGAGTGGGATCGGATACGTGGCACCCGTATCGAGATAGAGATGGAGGCGAACATGCGTGCCCGTCAGCAGCTCCATAAGTACGTAAAACACACAGCGGTCGTCAACCCCCACGCCCGTATACATCTCCACGAACCTGGCGAGAAGTTCGAGTTCGAACGGGCGACCGACGAACTTCCCGAAAAACCAAGCGAGATCAAGCCACATCCACACGGTATAGAGCTGGGTACACTCCAGAGGATGCTGGCTTCAACCGACAGCTACAGCCTGTCGGGCTTCGTTACAACCGAGTTCACGAGGGTGGGAAGCAAGACGGCGGACTCGATGCTCAACGAACTCCGTGACAGGCTCTACGGACGTGAAGCCGCTTGGACGCCGCCAAGGGAGTACGAGGAAACCGATCTCCGTGACGTAGTTACCGAAGCCGTCTCGAACAAGACTTCGGAGGCGACGGAAACGTTCGCCGAGAAGGTCGTGGATGGAGGAGACGGCTTCGCAGGCGTGGGTGACCGGTCACGTGCGACGTACGGAATGATACGTGAAGCAGTGGACTGTGCGGCTGAAGAGGTGGAAACGGAGTTCGGAACGACGTTCGGAAGCACCGTGAGAGCGAATACCGTCGAGGCGGTCTGGACCGCGGTCCGTCGCAGCGCCGAGGACGATCTTTACAACGATATAGACGACGCAACCGAGGACAGGAAGGACGACAAGGCGTTGAGTGAGGTCGCCGAGAGACTCTCGGGAAGGTTCGAGGAAACCGATAAAGGGAGGGCAACCCGTGAGGAGCTGGAGGAATGGATATGGAAAGCTGCCGATTCGGTCGAGAAGGTCCGGGACGAGAGGTTCGGTGAGAAGTCGAGAGGGAAGATCCTGGATACGGTCTGGGATGCGATGTTCGTGGTTGACGACGACGTACCGAACGTCAACGAGATAGCCGAGGACCGCGACCTCACACGGCTACTTATCGAGGGTATGAGGGAGACGGACGTTATCGCACCCCCAACCGACTGCCTGTCCCCAATAACCGCGAAGTTGATGGAGGCAGGTCTGAGGAAGGAGTACGACGCCGAGTTCTACAGTACCGAGACGCGTGACGCCGAGGTCCACGGCGGCGATCCTTTTATAGTTGAGGCGGGTATCGCGTACGGCGGATCGCTGGAGTCGGATTCGAAAACCGACCTCCTCCGTTTCGCCAACCGTGTACCCCTCGTCTACCAGCAGGGAGCCTGCGTCATCACCGAGGCGATACAGGATATCGGCTGGAAGAACTACCAGTTAGACGGCGCACGGGGCTCCGTCCCCAAGGGACCGGCGGTCCTGATGGTTCATATCGCCTCCACCAACGTGCCTTTCACGAGCGAGTCAAAGGACGCGGTCGCGAGCGTCCCGGAGATGAGGGATGAGATAGAGCGGGCGGTGAGGATTGTGGCGAGGGACCTGAAGGACCACATCAACAAACAGAGCCGGAGGAAGAAGAAAAGGGAGAAGGAGAGGGTGGTGAAGAAGCTGTTACCGCAGATGGCGGATAAGATAGCGGAGGTGACTGGTAAAGAAACCCCCGAAATGGACGGTACTCTTGCCCGGATACTCAACAAGGTGTTCGTGTCCCAGCGTAAAGTCGATGACGGCGTCGAAATCAAGGTCGACAACTACGCCAACTCGAAGAAGAGCTTTGACCTCCACGGATTCGTGGAGTCGGAACCCGAGCTTTCTAACGGCGAGGCACGTGTTGTCGACATGGATGGCGAATGGGACGTGGTTTGGACCGTCGAGCTGCCGAAGGGCGAGACACAGGTACTTGAAATCGGGGTTGATGACGCGCCGGTTTTGAACGTCGACGGCTTAGAGGACGAAATGGTGGACGTACAGGAGTGAAAAATGTCGGGATACAGCAATCAGTCTATAAATGAGTTTCAGTACGAAACGGAATGCTCCGATTCCGAAAACAGCAGGAGCTTTACAATGGTTAGAGGTGTTTTGAAATGAGTACCGAGGCACAGGACGTCGAAGTAATGAGCGAGGAAGAGGTTATGGAGCGCCTGAAGGAGATGGCGGAGGAGCTCTACCAGCAGATAGACGACGGAGAGATCCCCCGGATTTCACTGCCGACGAGGACCAAGTCGAACGTCCGTTACGACGAGGGCGCGGGCGTATGGGTTTACGGCGACTCGAAGTCGACGCGTAGCGCAAACAGCGTCAGCGGCGTCAGGAAACTCCTGCGTCTGGCGTACAGCATCGACTTCATACATGACCAGATCGACCAGGACCGTTCGAGCACGTTAAGGGAGCTCTACTACCTCTCCGAGAGCTGGCAGGACGCCCAGTTCACGAGCCAGGACGAGAGCGACAGACTGATCGAGGACCTCGAGATAGTGGGTGACCTCCGCCGTGAGAGACTCCATATGCGTCCGGAGGAGGACGGCGCCACCGTGATAGGGCCGCTACATCTCCGGGAGCAGACACGGCGCGGTGAAAGGGAGATCCATTGCCAGAAAGACGTCGGCGAGGGCGGATACCAGATACCCAGCGACCCCGACCAGATCGAGTTTCTCGACACCGACGCCGAGTTCGTTCTCGCCGTCGAGACAGGTGGTATGCGTGACCGTCTCGTCGAGAACGGCTTCGACGAGGAGTACAACGCCATAATCGTCCACCTCAAGGGACAGCCCGCACGGTCAACCCGGCGGATTATAAAGAGGCTACACAACGAAAAGGGACTCGACTGTGCGGTGTTCACTGACGGCGACCCATGGAGCTACCGCATCTTCGGTAGCGTCGCGTACGGATCGATAAAGAGCGCCCACCTCTCGAAACACCTCGCCACACCCGACTCGCAGTTCATCGGGATACAGCCCTCAGATATCGTAGATTACGACCTCCCCACCGACCCATTGACCGACAGCGATATAAACGCACTCGAGAACGAGTTAGAGGATCCGCGGTTCGCCGATGGATACTGGAAGGAACAGATAGAGCTTCAGTTAGACATAGAGAAGAAGTCGGAGCAGCAGTCGCTCGCTTCGAGAGGTCTGGACTTCGTAACGGACACGTATCTACCGGAAAGGCTGGACGAGATGGGTATGGTTTGAACTTTCCCGCGTTTCGGGTTTTTATTTCACCGTTTCTAACTTTAACCGAAAACCATCTAAGAGACCAGGATGTGAACATCCTGGAGAGCAGGTCGAAAATATCCTGGAAAGCAGGTTGAAAATATCTTAAAGACCAGGCTGAAACCATCTTAAAGACCAGGTTGTAAGACATAATCAAACTTGGTTCTATCAGCCCCCATATATAACCTCACAGCCTTAAAAATAACACAATGAGTTACGACTACCAGGCGTCGTGTACCAAAACACTGGAGTTCGAAGGCAGCGAGGTGGAGTTCGTTGATAGCAGCCACAGACCCGAGCACGGTGACGTTGTTGCCGTGAAGGTAAAAGAGTTACAGGGAGACTACACAGAGCTAGACATGGAGGGAGCGGAAACCGTCGAACTTTCCGAGGGAGACGTCTTCATAGGTGCCTTCGGAAACCGGTCGGCGCTGAAGGGATACGTTGGAGAAGTCCCCGACAAAGTATCGGTGGGACAGGAACTCGCGTTGATAGGTGCGGGTGGAATCGTGGGCGACTACATCAGTAAAACCAACGAATACGGCCCACCCGTCGTTCTGGAGTTCCTCGGTTACGTCGAGAAGGACGGTAGCCTCCTGAACACCGAAGCCCACGGAGTACGGCCCGCGGAACGTATCGAGAACGACGTTCCTACCCTCGCCGTCGTCGCCACACGTATGGAGGCGGGGAAGACTACGTTAGCGTCCAATATTATAGGACAGCTAGACGACGAGGGTTACGACGTTGCTTCCCTCAAACTCACCGGTTCGGGGAACGAAAGGGACCGGATGTCTATGTTCGAGGCGGGTTCGGAGGTTAGCCATGACTTCGTCGACGCAGGTCTGGTAACCACCGTTACGGAAAGACGGGATGTGGTTTCACGTGCGAGGGCGTTGATCTCCGAGGTATCCGGAGTAGACGTGGACGTCCTGGTTGTCGAGTTCGGGGCGGGCCTCATCAGTCCCTACGGCGGCGCCACCGTCATGAGGGACATGGAGGTCAGAACGGCGATAGACGCCGTCGTAGGTGTCGCGATAACCGTCCCGGGCGCCGAGGGGTTGCGGCGGGAGCTAGACGGGATGTACTACGACCTGTTATCCATATCCGGACCCATAACCGACACGTCGACAGGTCAGAGAAAAACCGAGGAGGTGGTCGGCTTACCCAGCTACAACGCCTTCGATGAGGACGACGTAGAGGAGTTAACAGGGCTCGTTAAACACCAGCTAGATATCTAGCTCCGGGGAAATCCGGGTTCTCGCGGGTGGGATTTCCAGGAGAACCGGAAACTCAAGTTTCCGGGTTGCCGCGTCCGGAAACAACCTGGCAGTCGATGACTAGTTTATCCCCTGCCGCTACCGACGTCTATGTCGAGGTTGTCGGTCCGACGTATCCATTCCACGTAGCCCTCTATCCGTTCCGAGTTACGAATCTTCTCGACCGTGTCGTATCTCTCCCGTAGTTCTTCGTTCGAAAAGAGGTTATGTACCTGTTTGTGAAAAGGTCTACAGAGTTCGACCGTCGGGCTTTCCTCACGGTTCTCGGGAATCAGGTGGTGTTCCTGCACAACGGCGGAGTCGTCTATCCTTTCAACGGGTATTACTCGTCGACAGACCGGACAGGTAAACGGCATCTGGATCGAAGTTCAGTTCACGTGTTTGGTTAACCTTCCGACGCCTCGACCCTCTCCATTATCCTCTCCGCCTGCTTCACGAGAGGTCCGTCGATCATTTCACCCTCCACCTCGAATACCCCACCGCCGACCTCCTCGTTCTTCTCAAGTACCTTCTCGGCCCACTCCACCTTTTCGTCCTCCGGCGTATACGCCTTGTTTATCACCCCGACCTGTCTGGGATGTATGGCGAGTTTGCCGTCGTACCCCAGCGTTATGCCGTACTCGATGTCCTCCCTTAGTCCCTCGGTGTCACCGTAGTCGGTGTAGAGGGTGTCTATCGAGTCGGCACCGTGGGAGGAAGCCGCCGCAACGACTTTCTGACGGGCGTAACTCACTTCTTCTCCCCCGCTCGTCCTCGTCGCCCCCACGTCGGCGGCGTAGTCCTCGGCCCCAAAAACCAAGGCGTCGACTCCGGCACCGCATATTTCGTCGGCGTGGAGTACGCCGGCGGCGGACTCGATTAACGCGAACACCGCGGGGTTGAGGTCGTGTCCGTCGAGTATATGGATAAGTTCCTGTATCTCCGACTCGCCCCCAACCTTAGGTAGAACCACGGCGTCTGGAGCAGGATCGAGATACTGGATGTCCATCTCGCCACCCGAGTCGAGGGGGTTTATACGGACAGAGACCTCCGGCACGTCGGAACCCACATCGGATTCCTCGGAACCCCCCTCAGTTTCGTCGAGTTCACCTTTATCTATATCTTCTAATACGTCCCGGACGGCTTCCCGTGCCTCGTCCTTTCCATCCGGCGGTACCGCGTCCTCCAAGTCGAATACGACGACGTCGGCGTCCGATCTCAGGGACTTCCGCATCATGTCGGCCCGGTTTCCCGGTGTGAAGAGAACCGATCTACGTGTCATGTTGTTTGATCTGGCACCGATAGACAAGAAATTAGGGGGTTCCCCTCCATCCTCCGTTAAAACATGACCGGGCTTTACTACGAGGACTTCGAGGAAGGCATGGTTATCGAGCACGACCGCTCCCGTACGGTGTCGGAGAGCGACAACCAGAGGTTCTGCGACCTCACTATGAACCAGCAACCACTGCATCTCGACGACGAGTTCGCCTCAGAGACGGTGTTCGGCGAGAGACTCGTCAACGGCTTACTGACGATGAGTCTCGCCGTCTCCTTCACTATACCAGACACCTCCGACGGTACCATCGTCGCCAACCTGTCGTACGAAGACGTCGAACATCCAAACCCCGTACACCACGGTGACACCATATCGGCGTCTACGACGGTGAAGGAAAAGAGGGAGACCAGCGACGGCGAACGGGGAGTAGTCACTATGGGGGTGGAGGCGACCAACCAGGACGGAAAAACCGTCTGCAGTTTCGAACGCACCGTACTGTCGCTGAAACGTTCCAACGTCGTTGAGAAAAAGAAAGGCTCCACGGTAGAGGAAGGCGTCGAGATCCGGTTTCAGGATGGATGCAGGAAAGAGGTAGCGGAGATCGAGGACTGTGGCGTCGAGTTCCGCGACGGAACCACGAGTTCGTTGAAGGATTTAGAGGAGGATCTTCTTGACGACACGGTGGAGGTAGAGTTTGTGAACGGGAAATAGCTCCATTTCTATGAGACCGGTCTACGTAGAAGGTTTCACGTCTACGTCCGTATGTCCAGGTAGCTGTGTAGCACCGCAACGGCGTGGTCGGCGTGTAATATTTTGGGACTCACCTTTACGGGAGTCGCCTTACCAAGTACCTCAAGCTCGTGAGAGCTGAAATCTCCGTGATCACTAAGGACGAACGCGGTGTCGTCGGGTAACTCTATTTCCTGAATCGGGGTTCCGTCCTCCGACAGCCGATAGACCTCATCCACATCCAGGGTTTCAACTACTCCAGCAAAGTCCTCGCGCCGTACCGTTACTCCTGGAGTAACCTCCGTCTCCATCTCACCAACCAGGACTTCCTTCTCCTTCAACGCTTTTTTGACTAGCCCGGCTATACTCCGTTCGTCGGGATTTAGACCCTGGAGCTTGGATCCCTCGAACCTTACAGTAATCTCGTCCTGTAAAACCAGGAAGAAGACTACGTCGTCGCGCATATCGTGGGACAGCGTGAACGCCGCGTTGATGGTTCGTGCAACCAGATCCATCCTTCCCTCCCCCGCAAGATTCGATAACGAAAATCCGGGATCGACGGACGCATCGTGGGCCGTCATGACGAACTTTCTCATGTAAACGGTTCCTTGGTGTCAACCATTATTATCCTTTATTATGTCTGTCCAGTATATCTATCGATCCGGGGTTCCAGCCACCTTTTGAATTCCAGCCTGCTCGGCATCGGATGCGGCCATCTCTAAAAGATCCTGGGGCTCCGCCCTCAGGACTTCGCTCAACCGTGCCTTGGTCCTGGGTCTATCTGGAGCGATCCGGTTGCATCCCACATTCATCTTAGAATCCGTGAAAGTCCTGATCTCCTTAGCTTCGGCAGTGATATCGGTCTTGTCGACAGTAAGTAGAGGTCTATGTACAGGCAGTTCGGTAACGGAGTCGGTCGCCTGGAGGTTCCGAGTGGTCTGGCTCGACTTCTGCCCCACCGCTTCCCCCGTCACTATACCAGCCGCTTCCTGTTCGCGTGCGATGGTTTCTGCCGCACGGTACATGTACCGCCTGTACGACAACATCCTGGTTTCACCGACGCGGTTTACGAGTTCGTCCACCGTCTCCTCGGCGTCCACAACCCGTAACTCCAGCTCCCCCTCGGGTACGCGGTCGGCGAGCTTGCTCACCGTCTCTTTCGCTCTCTGCATGTGGTCAACGCCACCGTACTTGCCGAGGTCGAAGTATAACGGCAAGATGGGGGAGCCTCGCTCCATGATCCGCCACGCTGCTACGGGCGAGTCGATACCCCCGCTGATGAGAGCGACGACCGGAGTCTGGCTACCGTAAGGTAAGCCGCCGGGACCCGAACGTTTTTCGAGGTAGACGTAACAAGTCTGGTTCCTGATCTCGAGGTAGATAGTGAAGTCGGGGTCGTCGAGGTCGACCTTCTCCTCGAAACCGACTGATTCGCCAACCGCATCCCCGGCTCTTGCGGCTATCTCCTCGCTGCCGTAAGGATGCTGTTCCTCGTCGCCTGCTCTCCTGGCGTCGATAGCGAAGGATCCGCCGTCGTAGTACCGTGACGCCAACTCCGCGGCAGTCGCGGTGACGTCTTCCTCCTCGGCAGTCGTTATTACAGACGGGCTGGCAGATACGACACCCGGCGTTTTAGAAGCGACCCGAACTGCTCTCTCAGTCTCCGGTGTATGTATGTATATCCTCGACCATTTCCTCTCGACGTTAGATGGAACGTCTTTCCTGTCGAGTGTTTTCTGGAGATTCTCACGAAGTCTTTTCTCCATACCTATCCGTACCTGAGTGGACTTGACACCTATCTCGCCGTAACGGACCAGGACTACGTCTGTCTCCTTCATGCTGTACCTGCCATTGGTAACGGCCGGGAGGGTTTATCGGTTTCGGGATACATGTGACCCTTGACTACAGAGACGACGAACTACAGCCTATCTTTGAGGTAACCAAGTTTATATTAAGGTAACCAAAATTTATATTAAGCTGCTCTTTAACCTAAGCCAGGGTGAGAAAGTTTTGAAACAGATTAACCATAGACAGGTTTTCGGGATACGTAGCCTGTTTTACCTGTTAACTGACTTCTTTTTCTGGTGTATAATTCTGATACAACTGGTCTACCTTATAGGCACTTCCTTTACGGGACACCCCCCGACGGTGTGGGTTACGACGACTCTGGCCGGGTTTCTATCGGCGGGGTACTGGTACCTTGGACTTTCTCCGGATAAACTTGCCACAGTAGCCGTGGCAGGGTTTGTTCTTTACTGGATTATTCTGTTGTCGAAGACGTTTCTGGTGGGGTTAACTGCTCTCCAAGAACCGATTGATGCCGCCCCAGGCGTATTTATCTGGGCTGTCTCGTACTTCCTTCCCGCGTACGTAGTATACGTCCGGGACCGGATGCCGGAGATACTAAAATAATCGGCCCCGAGCCAAAGATATTAAAACCACTGAGATTCCGGGGGCCGGAGATACTCATTAACCGTTAATACCTGAAGTCTAACTAATTCGGGAAAGGATCCCTACCTCCTCAGTTCTTGAAATGGAGGTCGCTCTGTATCGCCTCTATCGCCGCCTTCGCCGCGAACTTGAGGTTGTCTGTGTTCTCTCTAACGCGTCGGTAGAAGTAACTCTTCCATTTCTTTCCGTAGGGGCAGTACTGCCATAACTCGTGGTTGTGTGCGAGTTCCCGCTGTTTTTCGGGACGTACCCCCATAAGCATCTGTATCTCGTAGTCCTGGTCGTACTCCTCGCTCAGTTCTTCGGCGTGATCGATCATCTCGAGGTCGTGACTACCGATCGCGACACCCTGATCGAACTCCTCGAACATGATCTCCATGCATTCCCTGTAGTTCCTGTCGATCCTTTCCTTGTCCTTGTATGCAATGCTGGAGGGTTCGTCGTAGGCACCCTTCACGAGACGTATCTTTCCGGGATGGTCCGCAAGGTCATGTAGGTCCTCCTGGGTTCTCTTCAGGTTCGCCTGGAGACACATACCGATGTTATCTGTTTCGTGTGCCTTGTATGCGTCAATAGTTGTCTGGGTTGTGGTGTGGTCCTCCATGTCCATCCAGACGAACTGTCCGAAGTTGTTTTCGAATATCGTATCCAGGTTGTCCCTGAACAGTTCCTCGTTAACGGTGATCCCTATCTGACTGGGTTTAAACGATATACAGGCATCGACGTCCAGTTGATCGATGCAGTACAGGATCTCGACGTATGTAATAGTATCTCTAACCGCGGGTTCTCTTTCGTGGTAATGTTCACCGAGGTGGTTCAGAATAACGTTGATGTTCTCGCTGTTCACGTCCTTTACGTGCTGAAAAGCCTCGAGATCTGTTTCCCCGGCCAGAAATTTATCGGCAATTGGTGGTATCATTTACGGATTGAAGTCGTTTTTTGCGTATAAAAGTCTTACGCCGGATGGGTTTCCGGTGGGCAAATATCTACTAACAAACGGATAGTTCAGGAGATTCTAAAACTCCAGGATATTCAACCCAACAGGTAACCGTGGACCTCCAAAATAAGTAGCAGTGAACCTCCACTCTCTGTTTACGATCCATACTAAGAATCCGGTTTCTCTGTCGTGTTATCTAACCTCGCTAGCTGCTGGATTTTGACGGAGAAAATACAACAACCTGAGTACGTTGGCGGAACCAGGTAATATTGGAAAACGGTATATAATACTTTTCGGCTGAACAGCTGATGTTATGTCGGTTTAACGTATTCCAGTTTCTGGTAACGCCATGGAGATTTTTAACCCTTCAATCCGAGGTAAGACATGGTGAACGAATAGATGAGTTCTGAATCAGAAGATCAGGTATACAGTAATTACATCAACGGTGAGTGGACGGACGAAAACACTGACGGTACTTTCGAGAGCATCGATCCCTCAAATGGAGAAATTCTGGGAGAGTTTCCGGAGAGCAACACTGAAGCAGTCGACGAGGCATTCGAGGCCGCGGAGGATGCGTACGAGGAGTGGAGGGACCTGAGCTATATCGATCGGGCCGAATACCTCTGGGAGATATACCACGAACTCAGGGACCGTACAGAGGAGCTAGGAGAGATAGTATCGATGGAGTGCGGAAAGGAGATCAGCGAGGGTAAAGCCGACGTCGTAGAGGCTTACCATATGGTAGAATGGGCGGCTGGAGACGCCCGCCATCCCCACGGCGACGTGATACCCAGCGAGATTCCGTCGAAGGACGCCTACATGAGACGAAAGCCTAGAGGAGTGGTGGGGTGTATTACACCCTGGAACTTCCCCGTAGCGATACCGTTCTGGCACATGGCAGTCAGTTTAGTCGAGGGTAACACGGTGGTCTGGAAACCGGCGGAACAGACACCGAAATGCGGACAGATAATCGCCGAGATGTTCGACGACACCGGGATACCTGACGGAGTCTTCAACATGGTCCACGGATTTGGAGACGTAGGAGCCGAAATCGTCGATCTTCCCGTGGATACTGTACTTTTCACTGGAAGTGCGGAGGTCGGCAACCAGATAGCGAGCGAGGTGGGTAGTACGCCTGGAAAGCTTGCGGCTTGCGAAATGGGTGGTAAGAACGGGATCGTAGTAACTGAGAAAGCCGACCTCGACATCGCAGTCCCTTCGGCGATCATGTCAAGTTTCAAGACTACGGGTCAACGTTGTGTAGCGAGCGAACGCCTGATCGTTCACGAGGACGTATACGACGAGTTCAAGGAACGTTTCGTGGACATCGCGGAAGACATCAAGGTGGGGGATCCGCTCAAGGAGGACACCTTTATGGGTCCACTGGTCGACGAGGATCAGGTCGAGAAGTTCGGACGTTACAACGAACTCGCACGGGAGGAGGGCGCCAACGTCCTGGTAGACCGCGAAGATCTACCCGATCAGGGCGCACCCAACGAGGAAGGGTACTGGGTCGGACCTTTCGCATACGAGATCGATTACGATCCCGAAACCAGATGTATACATGAGGAGGTATTCGGACCCCACGTCGCCCTGATGGAGTACTCGGGGGATATCGACCGCGCCATCGAGATCCATAACGACACCGACTACGGTCTCGCGGGAGCGATAATAAGCGAGGATTACAGACAGATCAACCAGTTCAGGGACCATGCGGAAGTAGGTCTCGCATACGGCAACCTTCCCTGTATCGGAGCCGAGGTCCAGCTACCTTTCGGCGGCGTAAAGAAGAGCGGAAACGGGTACCCCAGCGCGAGGGCGGTCATAGAGGCTGTAACCGAGAGGACGGCGTGGACCCTCAATAACTCGAAGGGCATCGAACTCGCACAGGGGCTATCATCCGACATAACGACCGAAGACGACGACTGAAAACCAACGGTTGGTATTTAGGTCGGTATTTATACTTTGTGAACAGCCCCATCAACCTGGTCGTACAGAAACCTCTATATTCCATTAAACACCTAACTCCATTTTTTAACCTTTATCCTATGTTATAAATGTCTATGGAATCTACGTTTAATACAGAATGGAGAGGGGGAACGATTCACCGCGGTCGGCCGAAGATGGCAGGCAACGGGGACAGATAGGCCTCGACTTCCTGTCTGGGATGACTATTTTCGTGGTCACAATGATCTTTATATTTGGATTCCTCTCGACCAGTATACAGCCCTTCACACAGGGAAACGACGCCTCTATAGACGTACCTAACCGGGTCGCTACCAAGCTTTACGGCCAGGAGATGCGAACACCTTCCGAAGCCCCAGGGATACTGAACAAGACAGAATCTGAGGACTTCTTCAGCGGCTCAAGCTACCCGAAGGACGGTTCGGAAGTGAAGAACCTTTCGGGAATATCCAAGGACAGGGGACTTAACGTCACCGCCTACAACAATACCGACGACACGGTTTTGAACACGGGCGGTGTGGACTGGAGTATAGGCGGTAACGTACCTGACTCCGGAGGTTCAACCAACACGATTACACGTATAGGTAAGGTGGAGAACGAGGGAACCGTAAGGGTGGAGGTGACGGTGTGGTAGACCGTAAACGGGACGACGGAGGACAGGTCCATACACTGGAGGGGGTATCCGCGGCTGTACTGATAATACTGACCGCCACCTTCATGGTTCAGTCCCTCGCGATTACCCCCACATCTTCGAGTACGGCAAGTAAGGAGGTGGAGACTCAGATGAAGGTTATTGGAGAGGACCTCCTGGACAAAACCTACTCGACGGGGGGGTTACGTGAAGCCCTACTGAACTGGAATGGAACCGGTGGAAACTTCGTTGACGCCGGAACGAAGGGCTTCTACCGTGGCAGGGGAATGCCGGGTAAATTCGGAGACGACCTCAACCAAACCTACTTCCAGAAAGGTATCGCCTACAATATCGAACTCACCTACAGGAGGTCAGGAACCAACGACACAGCGACAACAACCCTGGTGACCAACGGCGAACCCACCACTAACGCCGTGACAGTCAATAGGTTAATCGTCCTCTATGACGATGACACGTTGACAGGATCGTCGAAACAACTTGGTGAGGCAGTCGACTACCCGATTGAGAACCTAGACAGCCCGGACCTTATTTTCAACGTGGTGGAGGTGAGGTTAACGGCATGGAGAAAGTAATGGGAGAAAAGGACGGCGGCAGAAAAGACGGAGAGGAAGGACAGGTTATCGTGCTGGCTGCCTTCATAATCATGGCTGGTCTGCTGGTAATCACCTCGATGTTGAATGGAGCCATACTCTCCCACAACGTAGGTTCACGGGGGCTACAGATAGACGCCGGTTCCCTCCTGGAGTTCAACGAAGTGACGGACAACCAGAGCAGCCATGCTATCTACGCTACCTACGTCAACAATCTACCACGTACCGTAACGGAAGCGAAAGACAGCTACCGTAACTACATAGATAACTACACGAAGTCGTCTAACGTCATCCTCTCAAAACGCGGGACCTATATCGATACGGAAGTGGATTCGGTAACCGGTGGATGGCAGGTGGCTCAGAACAACTCTGGCATGAACCTCACGAGCGATACGGGTAAGGAGGGCTGGAGGGTGGTAGAGGACTTTAACGAGGTGAAGATGTTGACACTCAACGTCACCGAAACCCAGGGAGTCGACGACAACCTCACCGTACACGTCAACGACTCCGGCGGTTCGGGAGTCTGGAAGATGAAGCTCAACACCGAGGTCAACGAAATCCAGACAGACAACCTCGCGGGAACGGGATCTCAAGATCATTCAACGACTTTCAGTGAAACCGATCCCGTACTAATCAAGGTTTTGAACGGGTCCGGCAGCATAGACGGGTCTGGCAAGAACCTGCTTCTGGACGAAGCACTAACTGAATCGTACAGCCTGCCCCTGAGTCTCGAAATACAGGGTGGAGACAGCTTCCAGGGGATATACGACATCAGGGTGACCGAGCAAAGTATAACCTCTCCTGATGGAGTCTGCAGCTCCACACCACCGAATCCCTGTTGGACTGCAGACAACCGCAGCACTGGCGTTGTTATCAACGCCAGCTACAAGCAGGTATACGAATCCGTATCGATGGAAAACTCCATAACAGTGGATACTAACATGACCAAAGCAAGTGAAGACGTCCTTGGGGACGACAACAGGTTCCTCGTATCCAACGTATCCAGGATAGGTGGAGGAGGTGCATGTACACCGACTGTTAGTTCGACTATTAACAGTATGACGGCCGACAACCCGCAGGGAAATACCTGGGACATCTACGTTGACTGGTCCGCCAGCGCATGTGACAACGACCTGGGGGGCGGGACAGTAACAGTTACCGAAACCGGGAGCAACGACCAGGAAAGCAAGTCCCTCAGTCCCACGGGTGGATCATATTCGGAAAATACAACGGTGACCTTCAACGGAATGCAGAGCCCCAACACGTTCGAAGGCGAAGTTGTAATCAACGACGGAGACAGCAACACGGATACAGATACGGACTCGGTGACACCATGAAAAGAGATATATTAGACGACGAGGCAGTTTCTGTTGTTACGGGATACGTGGTGAACGTCGCAGTGGCGGTGGCGGTTATTACTCTTTTTATTGTACAGAGTCAGACGATCGTTCAAAACGTCAGGGAAAGCACAGACGATACAGAGCTGACCGTCGTGGGTAACAAGGTAGCCATCAAGCTCTACAAGGCGGACGAGATCGCCACGGAAAGCCCGGGTTCAGCTGGTAACCTGAGTATGGATCTACCGGCCGGTCTTTCCGAAAACTCTTACAAGGTATATATACAGGAGGATCCCGGATCAAACGGCAACGGCACCATCTACGTTTCGACCAGGGGGAGTGACACCAACGTCAGCACTATCTACAACACCAGCACGAATGTAAAGTCAGCGACCTTTACGAAGTTTTCAGACGTGGATATCGAGTACACGAGTAGTAAGATAGAGGTGGTGGAGTGAAATACCTAAATTCGATTGACATTAGAGGGGTTTCGGAGACAATTGGATACATTGTTATATTTGGTCTCGTGGTATCTACCATAAGTCTGGTTTACGTAAACGGCTTTCCGGCACTGATCTCGTCGGAGGAATCAGTACATATCTCGAACACGGAGAAAGCTTATACCGTATTCCAGAACAACATGCAGGATATTTCCAGGGGATTCGCACCCAGCAGGGGTACCGAGATCAGGCTGAGTAACTCTAAAGTCGATCTCGACGGAGATTCACAGACCAAGATCAACGTAACGATCAAAAGTTCTTCGGGTTCTAGCTTCAGCTTCGTCTCGAACTCCACTCCGGTAGTGCATACGATCGACAATGAAAACGTTATCTACGACTCCGGGGCAATAATACGAGATACCGATACGAGTGAAAACAGTTCCGGAATGAAGTATCCACCGGACTGGAAGATCGAGGAGGACACCGTGATCGTTTCGGTGGTTAGAACGACGGGTACGGGAACCAGGGCAGGCGAAGACACCGTACTTCTGGAAGCCAAAGAGACCGGTGTTTCATCCAACGTTTCAACAGCGGATAACATTACGGTAAAGGTGACTTCACCTCGTGCGAACGCATGGGAGTCCTACTTCAGGAAAAGTTCGGACGTGGCATCAGTTTCCCGGGACGGAAGTTCTACGGTAATGACGGTTACGGGAACCAAGATAAAAGCCCTGTATTTCAGAACCGATATAAAGTTAACTATTTCCTGAGTTTCGCAAGGAGAATATATATCAGTATCTTAAGATTTAACAAGAGTACATAAGGTTTGGTAAAGTATTGTTTAAAGAGAGGCTACAGGTGACAGAATAACGGTCAAAAGCAAATAATGGTCAAAAGCACCCGTCCGGACGACACGGCTCAAACTGCTACGGTAGGAGTAGTGTTAATCCTGGCAATTACGCTTACCTCGATGGGTGTTATCATTTCCTTCTCCGGACCTACCATGAAAAAACTGACCGACGACGCCACCAACAGGGATGTCCAGAACCATCTTTCTAGACTCGATACTAAAGCCAGTAGGGTGAGTTCGGGAACACCAACCAGGGAGCAGATGAGGATGAACCTTCATGGAGGCAAGTTAAACGTAACCAAGGGAGCCGGGAACATGAAGATTCTACACGATCCGGCGGGTCAGCCCGAGTACACGATCTACAACAACTCCATGGGTAAAGTTAGGTATAGTAACGGTGACGACGTACTGGCCTATCAAGGGGGAGGTGTCTGGAGGAAGTACGATAACCATAGCACAGTCATATCTGAACCCGACCTCGAGTACCGGAAACGTACGCTTTCGTTTCCCCTCATTTTCGTCGATAACAACAGGTCGTTCGGTGGCGAATACGCCGACATCGAAGTCGAGCACACCGACTCTCAACAGGTTCACGCAAACCTCTCCAAAGGTTTCACGAATCCCTTGAAAAACGGGTCCGTAGAGTTCTCGATAGAGAGTGAATACTATCAGGGCTGGAAGGACTACTTCGCCAGTTCGACGCCGGCGTCGGTAACGGATGTCGATGACAGTCAGGACAGGGTAAACGTCTCGTTCAACGTTCCGGTGGAGATAGACTTCGAGTACGCCGTAGCCACCGACACCAACACACTGACGACTTCCGGGAATGCGAAGATAGACGGAAGAACCCTCAAGGGCGGAAACTTTCCGTCCCCCAACCAGACTATCCAGGACGAGGTAGATGAATGGGATGACGGAGCCTGTTCCGCTTCGAGCGACTGTGTAAACCTCTCGACCGCAGCATCGGACGGGGTTGTGGGAGACGACCACGATGCATCGGTATACTACCAGGGTAGTGACTTCCGTCTGGACCAGGACACAGATGTAAACCTCAGCCACGGTAACGCATCAGTTGTCGTGGACGGTGACTTCGACGTGGAAAACAGGGACTGGAAGATAACCTCCGATAACGGCTCCATGACCTACTACGTCAACGGATCGTTCGAGGGTAAGGGTAACGGATACGTAGGAAAGGGGCCCTTCGACGGCGGTCCAACCGACAGAAACGTTTTCCTGATCGCCGGAGGATTTCTTCCGGGGAGTAGCGGACAGGGTAACGGGAATGGAAACGGAAATGGTAATAACGGAAACAGTGGCGGCGGAACCATCGACCTTGAGGGGCATTTCTACGCCTCGAACGCCGACGTGGATCTGACGGGTACTCCACATCTGTACGGCTCATTGATCGCGAACTCCGTCGACTTCAGCGGCACCGTTGACGTAGAAGGAACGAGCGATGCGAGCATAAAGCTAGGTACCGGAAACATACTGACCTATCTCCATCTCGAGAAAAATGAAATGGAGTTCAGATAGATCCCAAATAAAACTCAGATAAACCCCCAAATAAAACTCAGATAAACCCCCAAATAAAGCTGAAGGGTTTTGTAAGCCACAACCCCTACCCGAAGGCACGGTCGAGTTCAGACAAACCTTATATATTTTTCGTCCTTAGATTAGTTATGATGAGAAAGTGGGGGCCAGGGAAAGGCCAGACCGAGATTCTAGGCGTCGTAATGATCTTAGGTATAACTCTCGCATCCATAACTGCGATTCTGATCTACTTCGAGCCTACCCACACCGATACCCGTGCGATGCTGGACAAGAACTCGATACAGAACGAGTTCGCGCTTCTGGACTCAGACATCAGTTCCATAGCGGTTGGTTCGAGTCAGAAGAGATACAGTAGTTCGAACCTCAGGAAAGGGACTTTGGATGTAGATCCTGATGAGGGATGGGTGAAGATAGAACACGATCCAAGTGGTCAGCCAAAATACACTATATCGAACATATCAATGGGTCGTCTCAGGTACGAAAATGACAACGAAACAATTGCCTATCAAGGGGGTGGGGTATGGAAGAACACGGGTAACGGAAGCATGATGGTATCTCCTCCGGAGTTCAGGTACAGAAAAGACACCTTGACCTTTCCATTGATAAACATCACGTCGAATGAGAACTTTGCAGGCGGAAAGGGACAGTTCGTTATCGAAGAGGTACAGGACCCCAAACTCGAGTTCCCCAACATCACCGACGGATTCGAGAACCTACTGACGAACGGTACGGTAAATATAACGGTTGATTCCGAGTTCTACGTAGGCTGGGAAAACTACTTTAGAAGAAGGTCTACGACAAAGATAAACGGCATAAACCACGGAGAACAGAAGGTTAACGTCAGCATAAACGTACCCAGCGAAGTGACCTTTCAGGACGGAGCAGCCACAGTACAGAACAACGGAATTGCGTGCCAGGGCGGCTGCACTATAAACGGCTCGAGTAACGAGGGACAGACCTATCCGTCACCGAACAACACGGTCGAACTGAAGATAGATACCTGGAGCGGAAAATGTTCCAGCAACTCGACGTGCAAAAACCTCTCCGATGCAGCCAGTGACAGTATTATTGGTGACGACAGCTCGGCGACCGTGTTCTTTCAGGACGCCGACTTCTCCATGGACAGCAACGTCGATATCGAGACAGCAGGTGAAAACATATCTATCATCACCAACGGAGACTTCGACCTCGGAAACAACGAACTGATGATAACTTCGAACGAAGGAGGCGTGAAGTACTACATAAACGAATCCTTCAAAGCCAACGGGAACGGTCAGATTGGTAGCGACCCCTGGAGCAACAAACAGCCGTCTAGAAACATCCTGTTAATAGCCGGAGAGTTTCTCCCGAACGCCGCGGGCGCAGGTACACTCGAGTTCGACGCCATGATATATGCACCGAACTCCGACGTCGACACCTCCGGCACCCCTAACGTATGGGGTGCACTTATATCAAACACGATGGACTTCAGCGGAGATCTCGAGCTTTCGGAAGTCGGTGGAGCCACCATAGAGCTCGAACTCGAGGACAGTATAAAGTTCCTACACGTCACCGACAACCAGGTAAAGATCGAGTAGAATGTACCCCTGGTTCAGGTAGAGTTTACCCCAGATATCACGGATTACGTGGTGGATCACTACTTAGCAGAACTGTGAAGCTTAAACATTTTCAACCTGTAGTTTGGGTCAGCCGAACCGTGATAGCCATTCCTCTACCTCAGGAAATACCTGTTCCCTGGCCTTATCTCCGACGGCCATGTCGACGTGTCCATACTTGTCGTCTGTACCCTCTCCGGCGTGAATAAACTCCTTCCGGTCCGTACCCAGTTCGTGGTATGCGACCTCCACGTCCCTTTCGGGAGCGAGCTGATCAGCCTTACCCGCCACCACCAACGTTGGGACATCGATATGGCTCAGGCGTCTGTAGTAATCGATCTCGCCGTCCGGACTTCTCCATTCCCGGTCGACGATCCAGTCTCCGAACTCGAGCAGGACGTTGAATGACACCATCGCCATTCCGTTTGCGGCGAACTTCCTGGCGGTGGACATCTTTATGTTGCTCTTGTTCAAGGTCCAGTTTGAAATGAAACGCGGCGTGATGGGGAGCCATACAGCCGCCCATCTTGTAAGGAAGGGTAGAAAATAGTTGCGTCTCAGCGCCTTTAACAGTGGACTCCAGAGTTTTCCGAGTTCAGCAAGCGCCAGGAAGTAAAACCTGTCCTGGAAAGCCGCTGGACTTCCAAGCGTCACTGCCGAAACGTAGTCTTCTCTCTCAGGAGCAGTTGTATAGAACAGCATTCCACCCATGCTGTGTCCGACCCAGTGCACGCCGTCGGCGTCTGTCTCGTCCTTCACGAACTCGACAGCCGCCGGAACGTCCTTCTCGGAGTAGTCCTGGTAGCTCCAGTTGCCACTCGGTACCTCGCTTCCGCACCTACCTCTCAGGTCGAGTGCCCAGCACTCGAAGCCTTTGTCCCTGAGGTACTGTACCAAACCCGTTTCTTCGTTGAGTGCCAGGTTCCTGTTGTTCGACGCTAGTCCGTGAACTACGAGGACGGGATGTTCGTGTTTTTTCTCGGCCGGTATGTAACGGTAGATAGACAGCTCCACACCATCCGATGTATGGAAGGTATGTATTTCGTCAGAGTCGTCGTCGGATCCGTAATATTTTTTCAGACATATATCGCCAACTATACTGAATAAAACCAGTACCACAACAACGACTGCTAGAGTCACCAGTAAACTCATATATACGGATGCTTAACCTTTCTCAGCCAACCTATTCAACTTTAACGGATGTTAACCCATACCTACTCTGAAACTTTCTACGTATCTATGACTCCGATATACTTTGAGAAACGGTGAACTCTTTAGGAGTTCTGGATACCCGTGATTATGGCACGAGATACACGGCAGGGACTCGGGACCGTGGTTTCGGTGGCTCTCTTAACCCTCATTACCCTGTTACTCGCCTTTACGACGTTTACCGTCGTAGTTCCTAGTCTGGGTAACCCATCCGAGGAGGTAGAATACGTCACGGCAGAATCAACGCTCGATGCCGAAAGCCAGAAGCTTGAGGTTACGAAGAACCACGGTAGTTCCGTGGACGTGAAAAACTTAGAGGTCAGGGTTAGGTTGCCAAACGGCGATGAGGGACGGATTACAGACCTGCCGAGTCCGAGAAACTGTCTTACGAACCTACGGGCGAAGGGCGCTGTCGACGGCTCCTGTGGCACGGTTGAGGGTAGCCTGACCTCATACAGACCCGATACTGACGGTACCTGGCACACAGGTGATTCGATGGTTTTCCGTATACAGAAAGGTAGTTCGGGTTCACCGGGAACCGACCTCTCGTCAGGCGACGAGGTGGATCTCAGTTTGACCCATCTAAAATCAGACCGTATTCTTATAGATAAAACAGTGGTCGCGGAATAGCTAGCTACAATAACTGATTACTACCGTGAAACCCCTATAAAACTGTAAATGGAGAAAGAGGACGGAACCAACGGTGATCTGAACCACATCGTTGAGGGCCGTATCATCCACGTTACCGCCGATAGAGACGTAGAGGTATTAGAAGGCGAGGTCGTAGTCGAGGAGGACCGGGTTTCCGAGATCAACGAGAAGGAGGTCGGTTCGCGGGACGTCGTGATGCCCGCACTCGTGAACGCCCACACGCATATAGGTGATTCTCTTGCGAAAACCAGGGGCCGTGGCCTATCGCTCGAGGACCTCGTCGCTCCCCCTGACGGATTGAAACACAGGATTCTACGTAACTCGTCCCGAGAAGCTAAAGTCGAGGCTATGTCCCGGACTGTGGAATGGATGCGGTCGGCGGGTATCGGTAGCTTCGTGGACTTCAGAGAGGGGGGCGTCGAGGGTGTCGAGGATCTAAGGGACGCTGTCTCGGGTTCCGGCGTAAGGGGTTTCGGTATGGGGCGCGGACCACCCGAGGTCCTCGAAGTTGCGGACGGATACGGAGCCAGCGGTTCCAGGGACGGCGAGTTCTCGGTGGAAAGAAAGAGAGCCAGAAAGGAGGGAAAGCCGTTCGGGATACATGCCGGTGAAGTCGACCCGGACGACATCGACGGTGCGTTCGAGTATGATCCCGACTTTCTCGTCCACATGGTTCACGCCAGGGAGAAGGACTTTGACAAACTGGACGGTTCAGGTACTCCTGTCGTGGTCTGTCCAAGATGCAACATGGTTACCGACGTCGGTCTACCTCCGGTTGAACGTCTTAACGAGGTTACGGACGTAGCTCTCGGCACCGACAACGTTATGCTGAACTCTCCCTCCGTCTGGAGGGAGATGGAGTTCGTATCGAAGTACTACGAACTACCGGACGACGACGTTCTACGGATGGCTACAGTTAACGGTGGAAGACTCGTTGACGGAAACGGGTTGGGTGTACTGGACGAGGGTGTCGCCGCACAGATTGCTGTACTCGACGGCGACGGCGTTCTTAAGGGTGTCGACGACGTTGTTGCCGGTGTCGTGCGGAGAGCGGGTGAGGGAGACGTGAAACGGACGATCCTATCCAGTCCGTAGAACAGTTGATATTACGTAGAACAGTTGATATTACATAGAACAATTGATATTACATAGAACAATTGATATTACGGATATACAAGGGAGCCATAACTTCAGCCCTAACCTTCCCCAACCCAGATAGAGTCATTTGAAATCTTTTGTCTTCACGGTGGGTTTTCTTCATGGATTCAACGGATGATGTTTTCTTTTCTAAAACTTTTAGTTAGAATTATTGTCTGTTTATTGTGTAATTCACCATAATTAATTTATTATCAGAAATAGTATATACGGATGGTGGTTGAAATGACCCCGTTACCTCGAACACCCGGAAGCAACTGGATACAGGGAATGGAGAATCCAAGCGAGATATTCAACTGGGACGTGGACGAGGGTGTTGAGCTCCGTGAGGAGGAGGGCGAGTATCTGTTGACGATGGAGATGCCGGGATTCGAAAGGGACGCGATAGAGGTCAACTACTACGACGAGAGATTGAACGTCTCGGCAGAACAGGTCGACGATAGTCGCAACAGGCAGAGAAGGTACCATCGCACATTCAGGCTGCCCCAGGAGGTGGAGCCCGAGGACATAGACGCAACCTACCGCAACGGAGTCCTGGAAGTTACGTTGCCGATCAAGACGGAGGAGGAGAAACGTGGTTACGAAATCGAAGTCAAGGAAGCACAGTAGAAAACAGAAGTAAAGGTAGCAAGAGAGAGTTGGTATGAGAGACTATGTAGTGGCACGAAGCCTGTGTAGTGGCACGAAGCCTGTGTAGTGGCACGAAGGTTGGGCTGGTAGTCAACCACCTAACCGTTTATCGTTTTACCACCTATCCGTTACTACCAGATGTAATCTCCTGGGACCTGATCTCGGCAGTTTTCGCTGATAAATTGCTCCAAAATAAGTGATCTCGATGCGGGATCCCTGATGGTCAGTATCTTATCTCGAATCCGTCCAGTCCGGTGGGATCTCCCTCGTCCACCTCGACCTCCTTGACGTTCGCGCGGTCGCTTCCCTCGTGACACCACTCTATCATCTCCTTTACCGTGTCCTCTTCCCCCTCAAAAACTGCTTCGACACGTCCGTCGGGCAGGTTCTTCACCCAGCCGTTGACGTCGCGGGAACGTGCCTCGTCCCGGGTGTTTGCCCTGTAGTACACTCCCTGGACTTTTCCCGAAATCCAAACATGTGCCCTTAGTTCTGACATACCCCGTCTACGAACCCATGTAACTTAAGGATTAAACCCCCATACCTGACCTAATGCCTACGCCCTTCGAAAGACTTCCCGAGATTGAGGATCCCGACGATACCGTTGACCGTGCCTACAGTTCAGCTTCACGTATAGCTGAGACTGAGACCGGTAAGGATTCGCAGGAAGCGATGGTTGCGAAGGCGTTAGGGAAGATATCGGGTACGCTTGACAGGTACGTCGACGAGTACCCGTCGTTCGATAGGATAGATCCATTCTACCGCGAAATAGCCGCGGCTGCAGTCGACGTAGACGAGGTCAGGAAGTCGCTTGCGAGAGTGGACTGGGCTTCAGATAAAGTGAGAGAGGTCCGTGACGAAGCAGTTAGCGAGATAAACGCCGCAGACGGTACGGGAGATGCGATCAGTTCGAGAAAAAGAGCTTTCGCCCGTGCGTCGTCGGTTCTCGACAGGATAGAAGACGGATTAACCACGCTCAGAGAGGCGCGGGAGGTTCTGGTCGAGGTTCCCGAGTTCCGCGACCTACCCACCGTAGTTCTCGCCGGATACCCCAACGTCGGCAAGTCCAGTCTCCTGAGGAAGATGACGCGTGCCAAACCCGAACTCGCCGACTACCCGTTCACGACCCAGAGTTTGAAGCTGGGGCATATGGAGCCAAGCGAGGGATACGGAGTAATTCAGGTCGTCGACACACCCGGCCTACTCGACCGGCCGGAGAGCGAGAGAAACGAGATGGAGAGCCAGGCGGTCAAGGCTCTGGAACACAAAGCCGAGCTAGTGATCTTCGTATACGACCCCAGCGAGTACTGTGGCTACGAAAGGGAGAGACAGATCGAGCTTTACGACCAGATGGAGCAGGAGTTCGACGTAGACGTGGTCTTGACGGTGAACAAGATAGATCTGCTGGATGACGCAAACCTGGATCTAAACCCCGAGGCCGAGTCCGGACTTCCGGACGAGGCTGAAGCCATGGACGCGGAGAGAGATCCATACACCGAACTTGACACGGAGTTAAACATCGAGGACAGGTTCGATGGGGCGGTAGACGTCGTTTACACGTCCGCCGAGGAGGATACAGGTGTCGATGTTTTAATAGCCGCGTTAACTGACCGGCTCGGCGAACGATCCGACATCCACGACCCCTGATTTTTGCCGTGCTGTTCGGTAGAAACCGTGACCCTATTATCCGTTGCTTTCATACCACGTCTCAAGAATGCCTACGCGTGAAGACCTGGATACCGTCCTGTTGATCGGTTCGGGACCCATAATGATCGGTCAGGCCGCCGAGTTCGACTACTCGGGTTCGCAGGCCTGTCAGGCAATAAGGGAGGAGGGGATCGAGGTAGTTCTCGTCAACTCCAACCCAGCCACCATCATGACGGATCCCGAGATTGCTGACGAAGTCTACCTCGAGCCTTTGGAGCCCGAGTACGTCGAACAGATCATCGAAAAGGAACAGCCCGATGGACTTATCGCGGGTCTCGGCGGACAGACGGGTTTAAACGTCGCCGCAACCCTCGCTGAACGAGGCGTCCTGGAAGAACACAACGTCGAACTCCTGGGGACGAGTCTCGACACGATACACAAGACGGAGGACAGGAAACTGTTCGCGGAGTTCTTGGACGAGATCGGTGAAGATACCGCGCGATCGATGACGATCGAAAGTATGGACGAGATAGACGACGTGATCGACAGGTTCGGTCTACCCGTTATCATGCGCACCACCTACACACTCGGTGGAAGTGGGAGCGGAATCGTGCGCACACGGGAAAGGTTAGAGGAGAAGGTCCAGAAGGGCCTTCAGCTCTCGATGACGAACGAGGTTACGGTCGACGAATCGATTGAGGGGACGAAGGAGTTCGAGTACGAAGTCATCAGGGACAGTGACGACACCTGTATCACGATCTGTAACATGGAGAACATCGACAAGATGGGCATCCATACGGGAGAGTCGACGGTTGTTACCCCGAGCCAGACAGTGAGCGACGACGCCCACCAGCGCATGAGATCCTGCGCGATACGTGTGATACGTGCACTTGGTATCGTGGGAGGTTGTAACATACAGTTCGCCTGGGACGACGAGGAGGACGACTACAAGGTCGTCGAGGTCAACCCGAGGGTGTCGAGGTCCTCCGCGCTGGCGTCGAAGGCGACAGGCTATCCCATCGCTGCCGTCACCGCCAAGATCGCGGTCGGAAAGAACATGGACGAGATAGAGAACGACATCACGAAGGAAACCCCGGCTGCCTTCGAACCCACGATCGACTACGTCGTAACAAAGATTCCGAGGTGGCCTTTCGACAAGTTCCCCAACATCGACCGTACGATCGGAAGTGCGATGAAGTCGACGGGTGAGGTGATGTCGATAGGTAGGACGTTCGAGGAGTCCTTCAAAAAGGCTCTGAGGTCGCTGGACGTAGTCGAACCCGAGTTCGGTCCCGACGAGGAGGTCCGCCGTTACCTTGAGACCCCGACAGACATAAGGATGTTCGCGGTTCTAGAGGCGTTCAGGCGCGGCATCTCGGTGGACGAGGTCGTAGAACTCACGGACTTCGAAGAATGGTACGTCGCACGTATGAAGAAGATAGTCGAGATGGAACGGAATATCGCGGAGGGTCTGACGGGGGAGAAGGTGAACGACGCAAAACGTCTTGGCTTCACCGACCGTGAGATAGCCGAAAACGCAGATATTTCGCTAGAGGAGGTCGAGGAACTGCGTGACGAAGCCACCTACAAGATGGTGGATACCTGCGCAGCCGAGTTCGAAGCCGAGACACCGTACTACTACTCTTCCTGGGAGAGCAAGAACGAAGTCAGGGAGACGGAGGGTGAGAAATCCCTCATCGTAGGTGCGGGACCCATCCGTATAGGCCAGGGTGTGGAGTTCGACTACTGTACCGTACACGCCGTACAGGCGTTAAGGAACCAGGATGTCGAAGCCCAGATCGTTAACAACAACCCCGAAACAGTGTCGACTGACTACGACACCAGCGACAAACTGTTTTTCGATCCTCTCACGATCGAGGACGTCATCAACATCGTCGAGACGGAGAATATCGATAAGATCATGACGCAGTTCGGAGGTCAGACCAGCGTCAACCTAGCCGTCCCGATCAGGGAGGAGATAGAACGCCGAGGCCTAGACACCGAAGTCGTGGGTACGAGCCCCGACAGCATGGACCTGGCCGAGGACCGTGACAGGTTCAACGAACTGATGGAGGATATAGGGGTTCCCCAGCCCGAGGGAGGAACTGGACACAGCGAGGAGGAGGCACTCGAGATAGCTGATGGGATAGGCTACCCCGTACTCGTGAGACCGTCTTACGTACTCGGTGGACGTGCGATGGAGGTAGTCTGGGACGAACTCGAACTCAGGGAGTACATGGAGGAGGCTGTAAGGGTTTCACCCGACCACCCCATACTTATTGACAACTTCCTGTCAGACGCAGTCGAACTTGACGTTGATGCCGTCGCCGACGGTGAGAACGTACTGATCGGCGCGATCATGGAGCATATCGAGCAAGCGGGCGTCCATTCGGGTGACTCGGCCTGCGTTATCCCTACTCAGAACGTAAGTGAGGAGATGCTAGACAAGGCGCGCGACTACGTACGTAGGATCGCCCGCGCCCTCGACGTAAAGGGTCTTCTCAACGTCCAGATGGCTGTCAGGGACGACGAGGTCTACGTCTTAGAAGCCAATCCACGTTCTTCCCGTACAATTCCGTTCGTATCGAAGAGCGTCGGTATACCGCTCGCGAAGGTCGCCGCCGAAGTTATGATGGGTAAGTCACTCAACGAGTTCGACTACGAGGACGAACCCTACGGAGACCACGTAGCGGTCAAACAGGTGGTTCTGCCGTTCGACCGTCTACCCGACGTCTCCCCAACTCTGTCGCCAGAGATGAAGAGCACGGGTGAGGTGATGGGCGTCGACTACGACTACGGACGTGCGCTCTACAAGGCGGAACTCGCGGCAGGTAACCCACTACCCGACGACGGCACTGTCTTCGTCAGCGTCCGTGACAAGGACAAGGACGAGGTAGTCCCCATAGCCGAATGTTTCGCCGACATGGGTTTCGATCTGGTCGCAACCGAGGGGACGCAGCAACATCTCAAGGAACACGGCGTCGAATCAGACTTCATAGAGAAGATACACGAGACGAGTCCGAACGTCGTCGACCTGATGAAACGTGATGAAGTCGATCTGATAATCAATACCCCCGACGAGAAACGTGCACGTGAGGACGGATCCGACATAAGGAGGGAAGCCGTCGACCGCGAGACGCCGTACATCACCACGATACGTGGAGCGGAAGCCGCGGTTAGAGCGATAGAGTCGGCGAAGGAGGGCGGACTGACGGTGAAGTCGATAAACAAGCATCTTGAGGACGCATAGATACAATACCCCCCACCAAACTTGCACCGGGAACACCAGCACAGAGATCATTTATACTATGTTGAGATCAAAGTTTTAAAATTAGTGTATGAGGTTACTCCTCTGAACTTGATAACACGGCCTTTTTTGTGTAGAAGAACAAACATCTAAAAAATGAGTAGACGTAACTGGTTCTACGCCGCAGCCCTAATCTTGGTTTTCTACGTCGTTACGACTTTGCCTTCGATTTACGGGGATTTCCTGTGGTTCGGATCACTCGACTACAACAGCGTATTCGTCAAGATACTGGCATACAAGATAGGGCTGTTCGTGCTTTTCTCCGTGGTTACCTACGCGGTGGTATCCACGACGTACAGACGAACGGTGAAGAACGTCAGAAAGCTACATCCCGATTACCGACCCTCGGGTTGGGCACAGGCAGGTATAGCGGTATTCTCATTACTCGTCGGCGGTTTATATACAGGGACATGGAAAACCTTTCTCAGGTACCTGAACTCAAACAGTTTCGGCCAGGTCGATCCGGTTTACGGTAATGACGTGGCTTTCTATGTATTCGATCTTCCCCTATACGAACTCGTGGTGGGATACCTTCTTTTCATATCGCTCGCCAGCCTCGTGGTCGCCCTCGCGATCTACGCCATCCATTATGGACTCGAGGAACACGAGGAGGTTTTCGGACAGATGGAACAGAAGGCGGTGGAGTTCGAACCCAGACTGTTCGTCCGCCGTCTAAAACAGCATGGGTACGGACAGATAATGTCCATATTGGGCTTCCTCCTGATCGTCCTGGGTTTCGGTTTCTTTCTTGACAGGTACGGACTTCTTTTCTCGGAGAGAGGAGCTGTCTTCGGCGTAGGTGCGACCGACGCCGCTATCATGAACCCTTTGCTACTTGCCCTCGCCTTTATCTCTATCGTAGGCGGTTTACTCTACGTTCTTAACACACGTCTACAGGACAGAAGGATCACCTACAGCGTCGCCATCCTTCTCGTAGTTCTGTTCGTCGGCGGCAACGTAGCGGCGGGTTTATACCAGAGCTACGTAGTCGACCCCGACGAGTTCAACAAGGAACAGAAGTACATCGAAAACGAGATTAATTTCACCCGTAATGCGTTCGCCCTCGACAGGGTGGATACGAGGGAGTTCGAGGTTACCAACAACCTGACGAGGGAGGAAATTGACAACAACCCCGGAACCATCGACAACCTCCGTCTCTGGGACTACCGGCCGTTGCTCGAAACCTACAACCAGGAGGAGTCGTTGCGGTTATACTACACATTCCGGGACATCGACACAGACAGGTACCATTTCAACGGAACCGAGAAGCAGGTGATGCTTTCGGCGAGAGAGATAAATCTCGATAACCTAGAGACCGACGCAAAGTCCTGGATCAACCGACATCTCGTATACACACATGGCTTCGGGGTCGCGATGAACAGCGTCAACAAAGCCACCGAGGAAGGTATACCCAAATGGCTCGTCGAGGACATCCCACCCAAGATGAATATCCCCCTAAAACTCGACCAGCCACGTATCTACTACGGCGAAGGAACGGGGACATACACAATCGTCAACACCGACACCCGTGAACTCGACTATCCCACCCAGGACCAGAACGTCTATAACAGCTATAACGGGACGGGCGGCGTCGAGATAAACGGATTACTGAACCGCATCGTCTACGCGATTAACTTCGGTTCACCACAGATATTTTTCTCGGGGTCGATCAATTCTGACTCCCGTATACAGTTCCATCGTAACATCGACGAAAGGGTGCGGGAGATCGCGCCGTTCCTGGAGTACGACGACGACCCCTACGTCGTGATAGCAGACGGCCGCCTCAAATGGATATACGACGCCTACACAACAACAGACCGTTATCCTTACAGCCAACCCACGGAGTTCAACCAGGAACACCCCAACTACCTCCGTAACAGCGTCAAGGTAGTCGTCGACGCTTACAGCGGAGAAACCAACTACTACGTAGTAGATGAGGAAGACCCGATCGCGGAAACCTATAAAAATATCTTCCCGGATCTCTTCCAGCCAATGAGTGCGATGTCGGAGGACGTCAGGAAACATATACGTTATCCCGAGGACGCGTTCCAGGTACAGAGCGACGTATACAGGAACTACCACATGAAGGACCCGAGGGTATTCTACAACAAGGAGGACGCCTGGAAGGTCCCACAGGAGGTCTACCGGAAGAGCGGAAACAAGGTCGACGTCGAGCCCTACTACCTTATAATGAAGATTCCGGGGAAGGATAAGCCGGAGTTCGTTCAGATACTGCCTTTCACGCCGAACGGAAAACAGAACATGATAGGATGGCTCGCCGCCCAGAGCGACCCGCCGAACTACGGCGAGATAAAGGCGTTCGAGTTCTCGAAACAGAAGCTGATCTACGGACCCAGCCAGATAGAGTCACGAATAGACCAGAACACCAGGATCTCGGAGTTACTATCGCTCTGGAACCAGAGGGGAAGCGAAGTGATACGAGGCAACCTGCTCGCGATACCGGTAAGCGACACAATACTTTACGTCGAACCGCTGTTCCTCCGCTCGACCGGCGGCAACTCGATTCCGGAGCTCAAACGGGTTATCGTAGCGCAGGGCGACAAACTAACGATGCAGAAAACCCTCGCCGACGGACTCAACGTTCTGTTCGGGGAGGAAGTCGAGAGACCGACCGGTCCGGGGGTTCCTGGCGTACCCGGAGTACCGGGTGGCGTATCCGAGAGCGAACTACGTGAACTACGTAACATCTACTCGGAAGCAAAACAGGCACTCAAAGACGGCCAGTTTGGGACGTATGGAGAAAAGATAGAGGAGCTTGGCAAGAAGTTAGACGAAATGGAGGTTCAGCCGAAAAACGGTACGTCAGGGAACCTTACTGTAAACCCTACCGTACCGTCGTCGACTACCGAGAACATTTCGACTCCATCGACACCGTAGAATGAGTTCGGAGGACACCGGAGGTAGAGAAACGGAAACATGTTCGGAGGAAGACGGTACCGGGCACTACGTCTACATCGTCCGGTGCAGCGACGGTTCTCTTTATACAGGATACACCACCGACGTCGACAGACGTATACATGAACATAACGCCGGTGAGGGTGCGAAGTACACGCGGGGGAGGACGCCGGTTACGCTCGTCTATCTCGAAGGACACGGTACTTGTGGGGAGGCGTTATCGAGGGAACACGAGATAAAAGAGATGACACGGGAAGGGAAGCAAAGGTTGGTGGAGAGTTTTCCTCTATAATGGATAGTTTAAGCTAGAACTAACCGAAGAACAATATACAAACGGTCTGCAACGTTTAATGTCTACGTTTTATAGAAATTACCGTCAGAGAAATATCTTAGAAATAACTTAGACTAAACTCATTCCATCCTTTCGCCATCCAACTCCTCGCCGGTTTCGGTATCCAGCACTCTAATGACGCCTTCGCCGTTCTTCGCGGGACAGACCCTCGCCGCCTTTAAGTTGTGGTCGAGGTCTTCCTCCCCGAAGAAATGGCTGTCGGGCCGCGCTTTACCTGTCGCGATATCCATATCCCAGTTGTCGCTGACTTCTGCGCATTTCCCGGTGCCGATACATGCACCACCCTCGAAGATTATCTTGTATCTCTCCTCCGAACTAGAATCTTTTCCGCTGTCGGTTTCTACCACTCCAGAACCGCCATCCCTGTCGATATCTTCTGAAGTCATGGCTCAAACTCCCTGAGTTCGCTGAGCAGATCCGCCGCATATCCATCCCGGATGATATCTCGCGCCTCATCAACACCTGCTTCCACCGTTTCGGCGTTACCACCGGCATATATCCTGAATCCCGCATTTAGAGCAACCGTATCGACCCAGGTTTGATCCGCGTCTCCAGCTAAAACTTTCTCCGTTATCTCCGCCGAGTCGACCGCGATGTCATCTACCTCCAGGTCCTCACGCTCCAGATCCATTCCGTACTCCCCCGTCTCTATCTCGTAGCTATCGAGTTCCTCACCCGAACGCCATTCAGCAACTTTCGTATACCCGGGTCGTATGTCGTCGTATCCCTCTAAGCCCTGGAACATGATGACGCGGTCGAAGTCAAGATGCCGGCTCTCCCTCACGGTATCGACGATCTTTCTGGCAAACGCGAGATGGTAGAAGCTACCGAGATGTACGTCCGCCAGAGAGGGGTTGACGATGGTTTCGACGGTGTTGAGGAACGTCCTTACTCCGACGGCGTCCCTCTGGCTCCACAGTCTGTCTATCGCGTGGTTGAAGTTGCCCTGGCTGTAGTAACCAAATCCAACATCATCCACCGTCTCTGCGCTTTCTTTCGGCGAGATATCCGTTTCGATCCCCAGGTTTGCCAGCACCTGTTTGTAACATGGGTCCTTCTGTGTGGGAATTCTGTCTCCACTGTGAACCACCACAGGGGTTTCCGCTGCGGCGGCGACGAGACCCGATGCCACCCCCAGGACTGCCGTCTGGCTCTTGCCGTCGTAGTTGGCTCCGCAGTCGACTGGAGAGACGTCAGGCGCAACTCTCTCGACGTCGTCCTCGAGTACGGCGTCCAGAAATCCCGCCAGTTCCTCGGGGTTGTTCCGTTTCCAGCGGTTGGCGAGCCAGAAAGCCCCCAGGGTGGCATCCTTCACGCCACCATCCAGTATGTCCTCCATTGCCTCCTTCGACTCGTCGTATGTAGCGTTCTCGCTAGAGTTCGGTCCCGAACCGATCTTTGGCATTAACTCCTTGACTTTATTCAATAATCTTCACCCCGCTCTCCGTTTCTAGGTTTACTGGTACGTTCATTTTCTTGTTATTGTCATTTTCCGGTTAACAGCCATTTTTTGTTGTCCAGTCGTCCACTTTAAATACCGTTTCCGGGTTTCCGTGTTTCTTTGTTTTACCGTATGTCCACGTCCTTCTTTATACGGGACTGTACGCCCTTCTTCCTTCGTTCTTACGTCCTTTTTAGGACATGTACTGTCCCGACGTCTGATTTTTACTTCCTTAGATCCCTCATAACTTCCATAGACAGTTCATAGTTATTATATAGAGTTCCTGGAAACTCAGTCCGGATACATGTTGATATTTTGTTAGAATGTAGAAAAACTCAGTCTCCCTGCCTGGTAGTGGTTATACGGGAAAGCGACTCCATGGAGGCGGCGTCCCCGAACTGCCCCGTCACGCCGTCCACAGGTACACCCGATACGCCGTCGCGTTCTTCCTCCTCGACCCCACTCGAAACCCAGATGTCGGGTTCAAGTTCACGCGCAACGTCCACCACGTCACCCACCACGGTGACGGCGGGAGGCTCTATCCCCGTCTTTCTCGCCGCCTCCTCTATCTCACTCAGTTCCGCGGCAACCATCTCGGCATCGTCTAGAGTCGCTTTCTCCACAAGCGCCGCCGGAGTATCGGACGTGACTCCGTTTTCGATCAACTCCGACATATTGTCTCCAAGCTTCCCGACACCCATCAGTATAACCAGCGTCCCTCCAGCAGATACGTTGTCGGCCAGTGCACTCCAGTCCAGTGCACTCTCGGGTTTCGACGGATCCTCGTGTCCCGTAACCACCGTGAAGGACGAGGAATGTTTCCTGTGAGTAAGTGGGATTAACGCGTCGGTGGGAGCACCCTGTACGCTCGACACCCCGGGAACGAGTTCGAACTCGACGTCCCGCCGTGCGAGGTAACAGAGTTCCTCGCCACCCCTACCGAAGATACATGGATCGCCGCCCTTGAGACGGACGACGTCCTCACCTCGCCTGACTCTTCGAACCATCATCTCGTTTATTTCGTGCTGGGTGGTTCTCTCGCCACCCGGCTTCTTCCCCACGTATATCTGCTCTGCATCGTCCGCGACGTAATCCAGTACGCCGTCACCAACCAGCGAGTCGTACAGAACCGTGTCGGCGTCCTCCAGCGTGCTCGCCGCCTTCAATGTAAGAAGCTCCGGGTCGCCGGGTCCGCCTCCTACAACGTAGACCTTGCCATCCGGCATATTACGGCGTCACCTCCCCGGACTCGGATTTTTGAGACTTCGTATCGACGGATTTTCTCAGGTACTCCCCGAGATAGAACTCCTTTCTTTCCTCACCCTCCGGAGTATCAGAAACATCCGGAACCGTCAACGTGGAATCCTCCCGTTCAACCGTTTCCTTTGCTACGGCACGGAAGAAAGAACACGGCTCTACACATGGGATAGAGAAAGAACCGGTTCCCTTAGAGGACGATTCGGTTTCAGTTGAGTTTGAGCATGAACCGTCGAAGCTCCATTCACGTTCTTTCACGCATCTACCGCAGACAGGTTCAGAAAGAGACTCCACTTTATCCCTCCCACATTCCGAGAGTCCAGCGTAGATTCCGGACTGTCTCTCCGCCGACGAAATGAAATCCGTGGTGGGATCCACGTCATTTTGTTTTCTGGTTCGCCACCATCTACGGACCGATGCGGGGTAGACGTACTCTACAGCCTCGACGACCGCCTCTGGGGAGGAAGCCCTGTATACCCACCCCGATGGTAACGAGGTTTCGAATCTCCAGGACCTGAATCCACCGGAGTCGTCGAACCTCGTGAGTCTGTAAAGTTCGAATGGTTTCTCCACAGGTTCGACTTCATCCTCAAGGTCGTCGTCCTGGTTGCGTACCAGGTACTCCGCGTTCTCTCGGCACCCTTCCGCCTCACCGTTATTACTTCTCTCGGCAGTTACTCGGAGTTCACCCCAGTCTAAACTCCCTTCACGTGAGATAAACTCATCCAACAGGGACACGAACTCCCTGGTATAGTCGTTCATACCCGTAGGTACCTGTTTTTCGAGATCTGCTCCCTCCGAACGGGCGCGGTCGAGTATAACCTGGGTCAACCTTTCCTCGGTCCCCAGAGCGCCGGAGTACCATACCGTGGTTCCGTCGCCTCCCTGCCTTATACCTCCGGTAGTTCTTTCATCCATACCGACCTCCAGTATCTCGGGTATGTCCTCCAGTGTATGGAGTCCATCGGAGACGAAGAAAGGGACAGCCACTACGTCCAGGTCGCCGTCGAACCGTTTACGCCATCCGTCGAGATAGGGCGGTTCGTCGAGATAAACTGCCTCCAAATCACTAAACTCGTCTCCGTACCTAGACTTCAAGTACTCGACGTGTTCCTCCAGCGAACGGGAACTCCCCTCGTGTCTCTCCGTGCCGTGACCGATCACTAAGACATCTACGTCCCCGCTTTCTACCGACACAGTTTTCTTGACCCTCCTGACACGGTCGATTACCGTCTCCGCCATCCTGTCGTCGGTGCCTACAGGTTCACAGAGACGGAAGTCCGGTTCCTCTGGAGTGGAAACTTGGCTGTCTGGATGGCTCTTGTTCGCCTTAAGCTCTCTGGGAAGCACTCTACCGGAGAAGTAGCCCTCGCTCATGAAGAAGGGTACAACGTACACGGTACCGTATTCAAAGTCGTCAAGCACGTTCTGGAACTCTGGTTGTTCCTTCCAGAACGAAGCCGTCACCTCGTCGAAGACCTCCATCTCACGTATCTCACGTGCCTTCCGTTTTACGGCTAAAGACGACTCGGGGTTTTCGTGCGAACCGTGTCCAGCCAGTACGAGTGCTTCGCCCTCAGTCATTCGTGTAGACCACACTCTGTTTTATCGCTATCGCTCCACCTTCCCGACCTTTGATCGTCGTTGTCGGCGACTGGTTCGGTGAGTGGTTCGTCACCGATAGAAAGATAACCCTGGTCGTGGAGCGGGTTGTACGGTACCTCGTTCTCCGAGACGTACTCCTCAACGTCCGCCCTCGTCCAGTCGTATATAGGATTGAGTTTCACGAGTCCGTGGTTTTCGTCCCACTCCACGGGTTGTGCCTCCTTCCGCGTCACCGCCTGCTCCCTTCTTATCCCCGTCACCCAGGCATCCCGTCCCTCGAGCGCCCTCTCGATCTGGTCGAGTTTGGTGACCTGGTGGTAACGTTCGACGTCCGTCTTCCATAGTTCACCGTACTTCTCTCTGAACTCCTGCTTCGTATCTACATTCTTGGGGGTGTAGACTATAAGGTCGAGGCCGTACTCCTCTTGGAACTCGTCCACCAGATCCAGCGTCTCTTGAAAATGGTGGAGCGTGTCCAGGAAAACGACTGGAGGCGACCTTTCGAGTTCGTCGTATACCAGGTCGAGTATAGCCACGTCCTCCAGACCAAAGGACGAAGCAACAACTATCTCCCCGAACCTGTCGAGACCGTCATTCAACCTCTCGGCTGCCGTCATTTCGACGTATGTCTGGTTGAGCTTACTCAGTTCTTTCTCGGTGTAACTCCGTCCTTCCTTGGTTTTTTTGTTTGACATGCTTCAGTCTACCTCCGTTCTCAGTTCGGCACCCTGTTCCCTGCGGGCTTCGCCGTCCAGCCCTTTCCTGACGAGACGCCATATCTCCGGACGCATTATCTTGTCCGATACCTCGCCACCACGTCTCGCTTTACGACGTATCTTTGTTCCGCTGGGGTTCTCCCTCAAACTGTCTCCATGGCTACAGGTTTTCTTGGTCGCCATACCGTCACATCCGTGGCAGTAGAAGGCGTAGTCGAAGTACAGAGGCGTCACGTCTATCTCGTCCTCGAAGCTACGGAGAAGCTCGTGGGCTTCGTAGCTTCCGTAGTAGTCCTTCACTCCCGCGTGGTCCCGACCGATTATGAAATGGGTGCAGCCGTAGTTCTGACGGACGATTGCGTGGAACAGTGCCTCCCGTGGACCGGCGTAACGCATCGGTGTCTTGAGAGTCGATAGAGACACCCTGTCGACGACGTGGTATCCCTCGACGAGTCTCTCGTACGCCTCCATCCTGACGTCGGCGTCAACATCCGTGGGTTTGGTGCTCCCGACGATCGGTTGAAGGAAAAGACCGTCGACTGTTTCTAGGGCACATTTCTGCAGGTACTCGTGGGCCCTGTGGGGTGGGTTCCGGGTCTGGAACCCCACGACTGAGTCCCATCCCCTGTGACGGAACTCCCTCCGTGTATCCCGGGGGGTTCTCCTTATCTCGTAGCTTTTTTCGGGTGTGTCACTGTAAAGCTCTATCTCCCCACCCACCATCCAGGTGTCGAGTTCCCGTATCCTCCTAACCCCGGGATGTTCGGTGTCGGTTGTGTCGAGAACGGCGTCGCTCCACTCCCGCCAGTCGTGCTGCCATACGTCGGTGATCTCGACCGCGCCAACCAGGCTGTCCCCGTAACGTAACGCGTGTTTTCCTTCCTCGGGACGTTCGTCGGAGGTCAGTACGACGGGTATACTCCAGGGTGTGCCGTCGCTCAACCTCCTCTCGTAAAGGACGTTCCTGAAGTCCTCCCTGTCCATGAAGCCTGTAAGGGGGCTGTAGGCACCTGTGGCGATCATCTCGAGGTCCATGTACTGGTCGTTGTTTATCTCGACCTCGGGTAGCTTCTGGACGTCTACGGGTGGACTTGTTTCCCTGTCGACGAGTTCGCCGCCATGTGGTTCCGAAACCATGTATTTATTCAGGCGTCGAGCTCCTCCGCGACGTTCTCGGGACCTACACGCCAGACGTAGTCACGGAAACTCTCGTTTTCGGTTTTCCTGTTCGCCCTGTACTGCCTGATGAGGTCCTCTATGGCGTCGATACCGTCGTTACAGGGCACGCTCTTCACTACCCATTCCGCAAATCCGGGATCTTCTCCCAGTCCGCCGCCTATACCGACGTTGACGGCCTCGACTACCTCGTCGCCGTCCCGTGTCTTGGTTCCCTGGAAAGCGATGTCTGCTATCTGGGGCTGGGCACACGATGCGTTACATCCCGACAGATGTATACGGAGGGGGCTGTCCACCTCGACGCGGTCCTCTAACTCGGTAATCCAGTCCACCATCCGGTTCTTCGTCTCTATCAAAGCCAGGTTGCAGAACTCCGTACCGGTGCAGGAGATGGCTCCACGGCGGAACGGGGAAGGATCGACGGGTACGACCTCCAGGAGTGATTCCTGTTTGAACTCCTCCAGGTCCTCTTCCTCAATTCCCGTAAGTATCACGTTCTGCCTCTGGGTGAGTCGGACGGTTCCGTCGCCGTACTCCTCGGCTAAGTCCGCTAACTCGATGAACCAGTCTGCCTTAAGTCGCCCGGTGATCACCTGGAGGCCTGCGTAGTAGTTGCCGTCCTTCTGTTCGTGGATGCCTACGTGGTCGCAGTAATGGGAACCGGCGTTGTAGTCGGCTTCGTCACGGAAGGATTCTCCCCCGCGGTGGAGTTCGATGTCGGCTTCCTTCTCCACCTCTTGGCGGAACCAGTCCACGCCTTCCTCCTCTATCTTGTATCGGAGACGTGCCCTCGCCCTCTGGTCGCGGTCGCCTTTCTCACGGAACACTGTCGCGGCCGCGCGGTTGAACCCCAGGACGTTCTCGGGTTCGACGAAGACGTCCATGTCCTTCGCCATGATGCCCCCGCGTCCGAGACCTCCGCCCGCCATCACGTTGAATCCCTCGACCTCCTCGCCGTCTATCTCCTTGACTGCGGGATGCATTCCGATATCGTTTATCTCTCCCTGCTCACATCCCTCCTTGCACCCCGAAATAGCTACCTTGTACTTACGGGGCAGGTTCGAGAACTCCTCCCGGGTGAAGTACTCGGCACATTCGTCCACTATGTCGCTGGCGTCGATGAGTTCCTCCTTGTCGACCCCTGCAACGGGACATCCAACGATGTTCCTGAAGACGTCTCCACACGCGCCGGTCGCTCCAGTGGGTAGGTCCACCTCGTCCCATTCGTCCCAGATATCCACTATGTCCCTGATGTCGACCCAGTGTATCTGGAGGTCCTGACGTGTTGTGACGTCCACAAACGTCCTTCCGAAGTTGGGGTTGGGTTCGTCCCCCCGACAGTACTCCTTGGTAACTTCACCCACCTTTCGTACCTGTTCGGCGGTCATAACGCCGTTAGGCACCTTCACACGGTGCATGAAGTAGTTAGGCGAGTTGTCGTTGTGCCGGTAAAGCCCGTACCACTTGAGGCGTTCGTACTCCGCATCGGGGTTTTCAGCCTCGTCGACGGCTTCTATCCCCTCTTTTGAATAGACATCGTAGATAGTCTCCTTGAGTTCGATTGGATTCTTCTCGTTCTTCCATTTCTCGACTTTGCTAACCATGACGTAGGAGTAAGTTTGTAGGTATTATAAATAAGTTGAGTGATGGGGGCAATTCTTGAAATAACAGGTAAATTTTGAAGTTACCCGAAGACTTTACTGTTTGTATGGAGGCATTCCCAACACATGGAGTTATCTAGCCACACATTCGAAGACGGGGAAGCCATCCCCGAAAGGCATGGATACAAAGCCCTGAACACAATACCGGAGCTAACGATCCAGGACGTACCGGACGAAGCGGAGTCCCTGGCACTTGTTATGGACGATCCCGACGCTTTGGAACCGGCGGGACAGGTCTGGGATCACTGGATAGTCTGGAACATAAGCCCCGAAGTCAAGGAGATACAGGAGAACCAGGTCCCGGAGGGCATCGACGGCAAAGCGGACGAGGGGACCAACGACTACGGGGAAGTCGGATACGGAGGACCTAACCCACCAGACGGAGAGCACACATACATATTCAAGCTGTACGCCCTGGATACAGTGCTCGACCTCGACAAAGACGACGGTAAGGACGAGTTAGAGGACGCTATAGATGGAAACGTGATACAGAAATCGGAACACACCGGGACGTACGCCCCTTGAAAGACAGGTTCTCGACAACCCGTACACCCTAAAAATCCGGAGAGACTTGGTAATATTCCGGGAAAAATCGGTAATTTAAGTTGTATTTCTTATACTTGCTGTATTTCTTATACTGCCTATATTTCTTATACTTGCTGTATTTCTTATACTGACTGAATTCCTGAACATGGTGTCTTTTGTACGTGAATATCCCCTGTTTTAACAGAGATAGAACCCCCGTATGGTTAGAACGGGCAAATACCCTGGAAAACTTAACAGGCACCGGAATCAATTTTATACAGTAACCAATGGCCCTGGAAGGAAGCTCCCAGCTAACTGCTTCGGTACTGGAGTCCCTGGAGTTCAAGATCCTGGTAGCTGTGGCTTTCGGTGCCCTGATCGGTCTCGAGAGGGAGTGGAGTGAGAAAGGTCTGGGAGTCAGAACATTCCCCCTCATAGCGGTGATTGGTGCCGTCATGTCTTTCCTCGGGAGTGGAGAGGTTGTGGTGGGTGGGGTATTCGTTATCGTAGTCGCCTTCTCGCTGCTGATTCACGGTGTCTTGACCGAAGAGGAGATGCATTACACCACCGCCGCCAGCATACTAGTCACGTACCTCGCAGGAGTTCTGCTCGGGATAGGGAGGTTCAGAGCAGCGGCTATACTGTCCGCAGTTACTGCCTTCCTCCTCGTCTTCAAGCCCGAACTTCACAGCTTCGTTTGGGGACTCAACCACCAGGAGCTTAGAAGCGCCGCTATCCTCGGGGTCTTCACCTTGATAATCTATCCCCTACTCCCCTCACAGCCGATCAACGTGGGTGTATCACTCGACGTCCGGAAGATATGGCTTTTCGTCATTGCAGTAACCGGTATTGGGCTTCTCAACTACGCGATAGCCCAGAAGTACGGCAGGAAAGGTATGTATCTCGCAGGCTACCTGGGAGGTTTGGCAAACTCACTCGCAGTAATAGGCGACGTTACAGCCCGGGCGCGTTCAGGGGACGATGAGTTAGATGGAACCCTCGCCTCAGTAGGTATACTATCGGTTTCCGCGATGTTGACGCGGAACGCCATACTGGTCGGTATTTTCGCCTGGAGCCTGTTACCCCTGATCTTTCCGGTGCTGGGCTTGATGCTTCTGGTTAGCTTCGGTTTCGCTTTGTACTACGGAAGAAACGATGAAAGCTTTAAGCCATCGGTGGAGAGTCCCTTCAACGTTTCGAGTGCACTTAAGCTTGGAGCTCTGTTTCTCGGAATAATGATCCTTCAGCGGTTAGCACTCGACTACCTCGGCACTGGTGGCCTCCTTTTAACGGCGTTTCTTGGTGGCCTTGTTTCGAGCGCGGGTTCGGTTTCCAGCATGATCCTTGTGTTCACCTCCGGTAAAGCATCGGGCGTGGAGGCGTCCGTCGGAGTGGTGCTCGCATGCATCGGAAGTACTCTGGTTAAGACAGTGGTAGCCACCTACGGAGGACGACGTGGGTTCTGGGGTAAGGTTGCGTTTGCGAGTCTTGTGATTTCACTTTTTGGGGGAGCCGGAATAGCAGTCCTTGTAGAGATTGTATAGGAAAAGATTGTCTAGATCCTGATCCATAAGCGCCCTAATCCACATACAGCCCTAATCCACATACAGCACTAATCCACGGCATCCGAAACTTTATACAGGATATCAGAATAGAGGATATCGGAATCCGGGAGAATAAGTGCCAGGTAAACCGGAAGAGACGTGGTACTGGAAATCTCGTAACCCACTCAATCGGGTTATTCTAACCCATTATCGACTGTATACGTGCCGTGAGTTCACCGTTTGACAGGTATGCCTCTAGGTTACTTACTCCACCGCTTTCCGTTACCCTCTGTGTTATTTCACTGATTTCTGGTTGTACCTGCCCCAGACCCAGGAACGTCGCCGCTATTACCCCCACAAAGAACACCGCAAAAACCAAACCCACAAAGACGGTTCTTACTCCAAAGCCGTTGGTCCCCCTTTCTTTCACGCTCATCTTGTATTAATTAGATCCTTCCCCCGGGTATAGAAACTTTGTGGGTGTCTAGGGGTTTAGATATCTGACCAGGGGTACCGTTAGTAATTAACGGGATGAACCTGATAGTGGATGTATGACTATATCGCAGGAAAGAGTGGTGGACTACCTTGACGACCAGGTCGTCGACGTTATCGAAACAGTATCAGAGCAGGGTATCGAGTTCAACGTAAGTCTCAACGTCGGTGGTATGGGTGCACATATAATTAGAGAGAGGGATGACGGCCCGCTTATCGTGGTGGGAGTTATCCGTCTAGAGGGTGAGCATCTGGAACTGTTTATGGACCTCTCCGAAAATCAACGTATGAACTACCTCTCACAGATAGGTGCGGTGCTGACGAACTCACCGGGACTCTACAGATTTACGGATGGAGAGGGCAACGACGTCGATTACGGCAGACTGGAAGCGGTTCGGGTAGAGGACAGAATATATCCAGACGGCTTTAGCCAGGACAGACTAATGAACTCGGTATACGACCTCATACAGTCGCTCTACTACGTCAAGACGATGACCAACGTTTTCATGTCCAACATACAGGGCCAGAGGTGAAACTGCGGCAACCAGGTGATCAAGAACCGGTATCCGAGACTGTGGCTGTATCCTAGGCTGTTTTAACAGGCAATATAGCCTAAAACGCGTAACAAGGAATCGAGTTAAAACGAGAAGCAGAGATTAAAGTTAAAACAAAAGGAGGGAGTCGAGTTAAAACGGGAGGACGGTTTTAAACATAGTACGATGGACAAGGGTTTTGCGATTGAAAATTCTACCCCTATGTATATGATAAATCTACTCCACGTGGAGGACAACACCGGTTATGCAGACCTGGTTTCTGATTTTCTAACAGATCTAGGCCTTAATGTTACCACAGCAAACACACCCCAGGAAGCCCTCGACAAACTCGGTTCGGAGGAGTTTGACTGCGTATTGAGCGACTACGAGATGCCGGAGATGAACGGGTTGGAACTCCTGGACGAAGTTCGGGAAAACTACGATAGCCTCCCATTCATTCTTTTTACGAGCCACGGAAGCGAGGATATAGCCAGCGAAGCCATCACAGCAGGTGTATCCGACTACATACAGAAAGGTAGCTCGAAAGACGACTTCGAACTCCTTGCTAAAAGGATCAAGAACACCGTATCCGAGTACAGGGCTCGTAAACAGGTACAGGAGAGGGAAGAGAGGTACAGGAAGATAGTGGAGAACTCACCCTATCCTATAGCTGTGCATAGGAACGGCGAGTTAATTTACTGTAACGACTCGCTCGCCGAACTCGTAAACGCCCGAAGTTCACGTGAAATAATAGGAAGGGATGTTACGGAGTTCGTGAAAGACGATTATCTCGACCAGGCCCAAGCACGTATGGAGGAGATCAGGGAGGGTGAGATAACGAGGGGTGACGAGATAAAGATTGAAACTTTAGATGGTGATACCTGTGTCATAGAAACCACGGGAGTGACCGTGAACTTCGAGGGGGACACCGTGATCCAGACGATGGTTAATGACATTACTGAGAAGAGAAAAATGAAGAAACGGATCAAACGGGCTGAGAACAAGTACAGGAGGCTCGTGGAGCAGAACCTCGTCGGTATATACATGCTCAAAAACCTGGAGATCGACTACATGAATCCGAAGGCAGCCTCGATATTCGGTTACGAACCGAGTGAGGTTGAGGGCATGGATGCTTTCGAAATCGTTGCCCCCGAAGACAAGAATCTCGTGGAAGAGATGATCAGGAAACGCCTCGACGGAAAGAAACAGTCGGCTAAATACACCTTTACAGGGATACGGAAAGACGGGGAAAGGAGGGAGATCGAAGTATTCGGTTCCCTGGTGGAAATGGATGAGGGGTCTGCTATACTGGGTGCCATGATAGACGTAACCCAGGAGAAGGAAAGGGAAAGGAATCTTTTGAGGTACGAGAAAATCCTCGAAACCATCGAGGACGGCGTATATGTTCTCGACGAAGAGGGAGACCTGGTTATGGTTAACGACGCCTTCCTGGATATGACGGGTTACAGTCGGGAAGAGGTGTTGGGTGGAAACGTGCTTTTCGTGGCGGAGGAGAAAGAGTACGAAAAGGGAACTGACGCCATCAAAGACCTGGAGGAGAGTGGAAAGAGTTCCATGACGTATGACGTGACCCTGGAGACCAAGGACGGGAGGAGTATTATCTGTGAGAACAGAACGAATATGTTCGGAGACGGTGCAACAGTAGGGGTGATCCGTGATATATCAAACAGAGTTAAAAAGGACAAATGGTTCAAGTCATTGATCCAGAACTCCCGGGACATAATCACAGTGCTGTCAGCCACGGGAGATATCATGTACCAAAACCCCTCGGTTGAAAGAATACTGGGGTACGAACAGGAGACACTTTTGGATGAGACGGTGTTCCCCTATATACATCCGGGTGACAGGGAGAAAGTCATAACCAAAATAAGGGATGGTATAAGGGAGGGGAGGGATATTGAAACAGTCGAGTTCAGGTTCCGGCACAGGAACGGCGGATGGCGGTATCTCGAATCACGTGGTATAAACCTCCTGGATGATCCCGCCGTGGAGGGTATAGTGGTGAATTCCCGCGACATCACCGAGAGAAAACAACGCGAGAAAGAGTTGGAGAGGCAGAAGAAAAATCTCGACGACTTCGCCAGCGTGGTCTCCCACGACATCAGGAATCCGTTGAATATAGCGAAGGCACGTCTTGATATGGAGAGGGGAGGTGATAACGAAAATCTTGAGAAGGTTAACGAGATGCTGGTCAGGATGGAGGACCTCATAGAGGATACCCTCAAGCTGGCAAAACACGGACAGACAATCGGGGAAACCGAGGCGGTGGATCTTGAAAAGATAGCCCGTAGGGCCTGGTTCGATGTAGACACGGGTGAAGCCGAAATAAACGTCTCGGACGGTCTGGGGAAGATAGAAGCCGACGAAGACAGGCTTCTCCAGCTTATAGAGAACATCTACAGGAACTCGGTAGAACACGCGAAGGAGGATACATCGGATCTCGAGGTAGGATTTGGACCAATATACGAGGATCTTGGTCCAGTGGAAGTCGATTTAGAGCCGGATGACAAGGGTGTCGATGGAGTTGGGGTGGATGGTAATGGTGTGGATGCCGGCTATCTCGAGGGTTTCTTTGTAGAGGACAACGGCGACGGTATAGACGATGATATGAAGAAAAAGATCTTCGAACACGGTTTTTCGACGGCGGAAGGTACCGGACTTGGTCTCTCTATAGTCAAAAGCATAGCCAAGGCACACGGCTGGGAGGTCATCTGCTCCGACGGAGTGGACGGCGGCATCCGTTTCGAGATACATACCGACCAGTGAAGTACCACGGGTCGGGTGACCCGTGGCTTCCGTATCTATCCTCTGGCACTATGCCAGCGTAACGGAGCAACGGAATTTAATTCCGCCTGCACTTCCATGTTGAATGGTCGTGTGGAGGAACAAACACCCGAACAGGTTTCACCTTCCGTGATAGGGTTTCTATCACCGCCGAAGGTTTATCGCTCGCACAGTCCGTGCGAGCGTATGCAGTTACATACTGTCCGTAGACACCTACCGCTTCACTCACGGCACGACAAGACAAGACTCACCATGTCTCAGGGTTTTGTGATGCCTAAAATTAACCTCCACTTATAAAAACAACTCTAGGTTTTTTATATTTTACGCGATTCACGGAAAATCGAAGATTTTCCTGATCTCGTAAATCATAGATTTACGACGGTACGCAAATCTACGATTTGCTTGAAGTCGAAAACGCGAAGCGTTTTCGGAATTCACCCACGGGTCAAGTGTTTGGCAAATCCCTACGGGATTTGCGAAAGCCGAAAATCTACGATTTTCGGAATGCTGCGAATCAAAGATTCGCATACGTACGAAAATCTTCGATTTTCGACAACCCGTGGAACTCTCGCTGACTTTCTTTAGACTATCCCGGTGAATTAGGATAACGAACTCCGTCGGTTAACGCCGAGAAACGAGTATCTATCAACTATCTATATGGCTATCTATATGAATCTGGATTTTAATTTGAGTAACTAATGATCGTACCCGGAAGCGAGAGCCAGGTACTTGCGGCAAGAGTTTCCAGGAAGACGGAGAGGGAGCTCTGCCGCGTGGAGTACGACAGGTTCCCGGACGGAGAAGGGATAGTGAGAATAGATGGAGTGGTTGAGGATGAGGACGTAGCGGTGGTCGCGTCAACCCCAACTGACCGTTCACTGGTCCAGCTGCATCAAGTTCTGGATGCCCTTGAGAAAGCGGATTCTGTAACTCTAGTAATCCCGTACATGGGTTACTCCCGGCAGGACAAAAGGTTCGAGGACGGACAGCCTGTCTCCGCGAGAGTCGTCGCGCGCACCACGTCGGCTACCGTCGCTCGACTCAATGAGATCTATACCGTCAACCTCCACGAGGAGGGCGTTCTCGACTGGTTCACCGACGTTGAAACCAGGGATCTCGACGCGTCGACCGTACTCGCCGACGATCTCGTGGGAGACGAACTGGTGCTGGCGCCCGACACAGGAGCCAAGGGGTTGGCGGAGAAGGTCGCCGGGGAAGCGGGTTGTAGCTGGGACTACCTCGAGAAAACCCGTCTGAGCGGCGACGAAGTCGAAGTTAAACCCAAGAACCTGTCGGTGGAGGACAGGGACGCAGTCGTGGTGGACGACATGATCGCGACCGGGAGTACGATGTCGGAGACCCTGGACGTGCTTGAGGAGCAGAAACCGGCTTCCGTCTCCCTAAGATGTATACATCCAGTTCTCGCGAAAAACGCCTTAACCAAGCTGTACAGGTCGGGTGTGGAGGAGATACGGGCAACCGATACGATAGAGACGGGTCTTAGTACGTTATCGGTCGCGGACGTGGTTGCCGAAGCTATATCTTAATCGGGTTGAGATAGCAAATCGGATTCAGTTAATTCAGTTAACATTCAAATCTAATAACTGATGAAGTTCAGACAGAGAAGACGGATACGGTTCACGTATACTGGATTATGGGGATCTTAGCGGAGCCTCAGTCTGCGGGCGTCTCGATCTCTATCAGGCTCCCGGTCCTGTATCCCTTCATGTCGAGCGTCACGTAGTCGAACCCGATCTCACGTAACGTGTCGTGTATCTCCCGCAACGTACCGCGCTCCAGGAGTTTGGACATCTCGTCGTGATCCACCTCTATCCGTGCTAATCCGTCGTGGTCCCTCACCCGGAACTGCCGTACCCCGTAGCTCTCTACTACGCGTTCCGCCTCCTCGACTCGCGACAGACGTTCCTCCGTCACCTCTATGCCATGTGGAATCCGGCTCGAGAGACACGCCTCGCTGGGTTTGTCCCAGACGCTCAGACCGAGTTCCTTCGCGATCTTCCTGACTTCGTCCTTGCCGACGCCGTGTTTGAGAAGTGGCGATTCGACGTCGAGTTCCTCCACCGCTTCCATGCCGGGGCGGTGGCTATCGGGGTCGGCATCGTTGGCGTTCGAGCCGTCGACCACCATCTCGACATCGAGTTCCCGGGCTTTCTCGTACATCTTCGACAGACGTCCCGTCCGGCAGTGATAACACCGGTCGACGTCGTTTTCAACGAACTCCTCGGATTCGAGTTCGCTGAACTCGACGAGTTCGTGCCGGATACCGATCTCGTTCGCCACCTCGACGGCTTCATGGTACTCACTCTCGGGTAATGTTTCGCTCACCGCGGTACACGCCACGGCATCATCTCCGAGAGCACGTTCGGCGAGTACCGCGACGGTGCTGGAGTCGACTCCACCCGAAAACGCCACCAGGACTGAGTCGCAACTCGATAGGTCCTCTACGATCTCCGCCGGTTTGTCCGGTAGCGGTTCGTCCGATATGTGTTTCACAGTTCCCTTGAAACTAAGCCGGTTCGAGTTAAAACAATTTCGAGGTCTACGCCGTTACGACTGTATCCATGGATAGTAACCATGCCACGAGGTATCTATCTCGCGAGGAAAACGAACGTGAACCAGATAACCATGATTACGACAGCAAGGATCATAGCGATCTTTACAGCCTGGCCCGAGGACCCGAACGCAATCGGTATCGGCCCGATGAGTACGACCCCACCTCCCTCGAAACCTCCCCCACCCCCTCCACCGCCATCGGTTTTCGAGAAGGACGATATTAGGGTGCCTACGAACGTCAGTATAAACCCAACTACTATCATCAGGATTCCGAGGGAGACGATCCTTTCACCCTCCATCTCTGTTATTCACGTTTCGGAGATACCTGGGGGACCGACTTAACTGATTTCGATTCCGGCGACTCATTTACAGAATGATCTCAGGTCCTTTTAAACTGGAGTTATAAATCGTTCCTGGACCGGAGCGGCATGTTACGTTATCTTGAATACGGCTCGGTGCTTTTGACCTGTATGATCGAGGTCGAGACGAAGGTAGAGGCGGATCACGAGGAGGTACGTGAACGGATCGAGAAGCTAGGTGGCGAACACGTGGCCGGGAAACGTCAGGTCGACACGTACTACTCGGCACCCCACCGGGACTTCGGAGAAACCGACGAGGCACTCAGAGTGAGGATCGAAAACGGTGTTCCCCACGTAACCTACAAGGGTCCGGTGGTTTCGGAGACCACCAAGTCCAGGAAGGAGATAGAGATGGAGGTCGAGTCCCAGGATAAGATCGAAGACCTTCTGCTCGAACTGGGTTTCGAAGAGTTCGAGACGGTCGAGAAAGACAGGGAGGTCTACAGCCTCATGGACGCCACGGTCACGCTCGACGACGTATCTGGTCTCGGGGAGTTCGCCGAAATAGAGTTGGTATCCCCAGAGACACAGTTAGAGGAGGTGCAGGACAGGGTGCTTGAACTACTCGACAGACTCGGTTTCGACGAGGACGAGGTAATCGAGGATACCTATCTTAAAATGATTGTCGAGGGTGAAAGACTCTAACCAACGTAAGACTCCAGTTAACAAAAGACTCTAACCAACGTAAGACTCCAGTTAACAAAAGACTCTAACCAACGAAAGAAACTGATTAAAGATGTTAGCCAAAGGAGGTGTGAAATGGATCCTGTACTCGTTCTTTCCGGCTATCGTAGCCCGACTGATCTCCCGGCAGTACTGGTGGACTCTCCTGTCCCTACCCTTCGCAGCCGCTTTGTTCTACCGTGACCCCGACCGCGATACTCCCGAGTCGGGAGTTGTTTCACCTGCCGATGGACGTGTCTCGGTTATTGAGGAGGAGGACAGCAGGGTCCGTATAGGTGTTTTCATGAACGTAACCGACGTCCACGTAAACCGTTCCCCAGTAACTGGCGTGGTGGAGTCGAATCGACACGTACCGGGAGGTCACCTTCCGGCGTTCACGAAGTCCAGCGAGAGGAACGAGAGGCAGGTCACCGAGATATCGGCCGAAGAGGGTGATTTTCGGGTGGTGCAGATAGCCGGAACCGTCGCGAGACGTATTACCTCCTACCTAAATGATGGTGAGGGTATCGACCGGGGAGACCGGATTGGCCTGATAGCATTCGGTTCACGGGCCGATGTCCTGTTACCCGAAAGATACGGTATGGATGACGTGGATGTAGATTTTGGAGAGAAGGTCTATGGAGGGGAGACAGTGATTGCTAAAGATTAGGGGATGGTGTAATGACAGATCTATACCCACTAACCTTTCCAAACACCCTCAATCAAACCCACTAACCTTTCCAAACACCCTCAATCAAACCCACTAACCTTTCTTAACGTTCTCAACTTAAATGTGTTAGAGTATCTATCACGTGTGTCAAGATACCTGAAGGTTTTTAGCCTCTAACGAACTATTTTGTTTAGCTGATGGAGATACTTGCTGCACTGATCTGGGTTGCCATAGCCCTGTTTCTTCTGGGATTACTTTTCCCGGATCACGCGAGGAAACTATCGGCGGCGGGATGGATAGCGTTCGGTAGCTTCTGGGTTACACGTCTGCCGTACTACATGAATGAGACACATAGCTTCGTCAAGACGATACTTATTGTCGCGGCGTTTCCCGCCTCCCTCTACTTCGCTTACCAGATTCTCTTCAGGAAGCAGGATGTTCTCGTAAAACTCAGTCAGGCCGTCGCCGCTATGGGCCTGATCTACCTGCCGTTTGCTTTCTATACCCCGGCATCAAACTTTCTTATCGAGCATACAGCGGCGATGGAGTACCACGCGTTAAACCTTCTCGGTATCGACGCCAACCTGGTCAGCAGGAACGGACTCGAAAACAAGTTCCTTATACAGAACCCCGAAACCGGAAAGACATACGCCACGTACATAATCCTGGCTTGCACCGGGATAGGTAGCATGGCTATATTCGGAGGCCTGATCGCAGTGGTGAAGGCCCCTCTAGACGCCAAGGCGAAGGCGTTTATGGTTTCGATACCTGTTATATACCTACTGAACCTCGTAAGAAACGTCTTTATTACGGTGGCGTACGGCCACCAGTGGTTCCAGATATGGGGCGATACAATAAATGATTACTTCGGGGAACCACAAGGGTACGCGAGCTTTTTCTGGGCGGACAAGGTAATAAGCCAGACCTTGAGCGTCGTCGTCCTGATAGCGATTACCTTCATGGTAATAAAGTTCATGCCACGAGTACTAACACTCATAAACGAGCTACTGGACGTACTCGCCGGTAATTCGGACGGCGAAACCAAGATGGAGTTCGGGAAGAAAGCCGACTGAACCACTGGACAAGAAACTCATTTAACAAACCCGAAATCCAAACCCACATAACTAAAACGAAACCCAAAGTCGGCTGAGAGATGGATTGAAGCATACTGACGGTTTTTCTCCGAAGTTTGTGGTGACAACATAACTAACAAGGCTGATTAAACCGCCCGCATTATTTTGAACCGTAAAGAATGACGGTGGACATCGATGAGATCGAGTTCTTCCGGGACACCGCCTCCTTCGAGTTCGGGGGAGAGGTGCTCCTGGCTGTCGGAGACCTCCATCTGGGCCTGGAAAGGAGTCTCCAGGACTCAGGATACACAATCCCTCTCGGAGAGGAGGAGACCATAGAGAGCAAACTCAGGGACTCTCTCTACCAGGCCGACCCCGACGTAGTGGTTCTAAACGGCGACATCCACCACAAGTTCGGGGAGCTTGGACCCATCGGTAAGACGATAAAGAGGCTCGGAGACATTGTGGAAAACTCGGGTGCGGAGGTGGTGTACGTCGAGGGCAACCACGACACGATGCTCGACAAAGTCGTTGAGACCCGTGACTGGTACCTGTTCAAACCCACCGAGTCAGATGTCACCGTATGCTGTCTTCACGGAGATGACATGCCGGTGGATCTCCCGGACGCGGACCTCTACGTGGTCGGACACGATCATCCATACGTCAAGATACAGATGGACAAACAGCCGTGTTACCTATACGGCGACTTCGACGAAAGCAGGGTTCTGGTGACGCCGCCTTTCAATCCGTTCTGCAGTGGAACCGTCGTAAACGGCATGGATTCAGGAGACTTCATGAGCCCCTTCATACGTGGCGACTTCGGTCGGTTCCGTCTCGTGATCGAGAAGGAGGACGGAGATGTTCTGGAGTTCCCCGAGATACGGGGGTTCAGGAACATGCTGAGCTGAAATATATTTTATTGACAACCTTTGTTGCTTTGTTGTGAAAATACGCAAAGGGTTTACCGGTCCCCTGTAAAGGTCGAACCAGCGAGGTAGTTTATTCTTGTCTACGGACAACCAGACAGAACGGGAGAAAGAGGTCGAAGATGGGGCGGAAGAGACCGAGGAAGAAACAGAAGAAGCCAGGGAAGAAACAGAAAAAACCAGGGAAGAAACAGAAGAGGTCAAAAAGGATACAGAACAAGCCGAGAAAGAAACGGAAGATGAAGCCCGGGATGTAGGGGAGGAATCCGAAAGCCGGATAGAGGATCTGGAGGAGAGTTTAGAGGAGAAGGAGGAACGTATCAATGATCTCGAGTCGAGACTGAAACGCGTCCAGGCGGACTTCCAGAACTACAAGAAGAGGTCGGAAAGGAAGAAGGAAGAGTTTGCGAAGTACGCCACCGTCGATATCGTAACCCGGCTTCTAGATATCAGGGACAACCTCAACAAGGCTCTGAACTCCGACGGCGACATCGATAACCTGAAGCAGGGTGTCGAGATGGTTCAGGACGAACTCGATAAGCTTCTTCTCGACGAAGGGGTCGAAAAGATCGAAACCGACGGTAAACCCGATCCGGAGAAACACGAGGTAATGATGAAGGTCGATTCAGAGGAACACGGTGAGGGCGAGATTGTCGATGTATACCAGCCTGGATACAGGATGAAGGACAAGGTAATCAGGGAGGCACGTGTTACGGTCGCCGACAGTTCCAACAACACCGATGGGGAAGAAGAATAAGGAGTGTAGGAACGTAAGGGTGGTAGGAACAATAAGGAAGGCAGGAAAAATAAGGAAGGCAGGAACAAAGCGAGAGTAGGGGACCTATCCCGATGTCGGGCCATTGCCCCGTGTCCTTAACAACAGGGTGGCGACCGTTGCAGAAATAATTCCCGCGATGGAGGCATCCGCGACGTCGTACCAAAGGACGAAGCTTTTCTGTGCGAACACCAGAGTGGCGATTATTATGGCGAGAATTGCGACTCCGCTCCACTCAACTATACTTAGACCGCCGTAACTCCGTTTCACAACATGATGTTCGGATGAACGGTTATTAAATATACCGCGGTCAAAACCTGTTATTGAACATAACCCTCTACCTAACTACCAAATGAAGTATCTGGGGGATGTACCGGAAATCCCTGCCAGCGATAAAGTTAAAGTTTTAGGTGACTGGTTTGGTTAACTTCACGTAAGGTAAATTATGGCTAGCGAAAAAATACTTGGAATTGATCTTGGGACGACTAACAGTGCTATGGCAGTTATGGAAGCGGGTGACCCCGAAGTTATAGAAAACCAGGAGGGTGAGAGGACGACCCCCAGCGTGGTGGCGTTCAGCGAGGACGGCGAACGTCTGGTGGGTAAAACCGCTAAGAACCAGGCGGTCCAGAACCCTAGCCGGACGATACAGAGCATCAAACGCCATATGGGTGAGGAGTTTGAGGTCGAGATAGACGACGAGGACTACACGCCGGAACAGATCAGCGCGATGATACTTCAGAAACTCAAGCAGGACGCCGAGGACTACCTGGGTCAGGAGGTCGAAAAAGCTGTCATTACGGTACCCGCTTACTTCAATGACGCCCAGAGACAGGCTACAAAGGATGCGGGCAGGATAGCGGGCTTCGACGTCGAGAGAATCATAAATGAACCGACGGCGGCGTCGATGGCGTATGGACTCGACGACGACAGCGATCAGACGATACTCGTCTACGACCTGGGTGGAGGAACCTTCGACGTCTCCATACTTGAGCTAGGGGGCGGTGTCTACGAAGTCGTTTCCACGAGCGGAAATAACCAGTTAGGCGGAGACGACTGGGACCAGGTTCTGATCGACTACCTCGCCGAGGAGTTCAAAGAGGAAAACGGCATCGACCTCCGTGAGGACAAGATGTCGCTCCAGCGACTCAAGGATGCCGCGGAGGAGGCGAAGATGGAGCTTTCGAGCAGGAAAGAAGCCGACGTAAATGTACCTTTCATCGCACAGGACGATACAGGACCCCTCCATCTGGAGGAGAAGATCACGCGTGCCAAGTTCGAAGCTCTAAGCGAGGACCTGGTTAAGGCTACTATGGATCCGGTAGATCAGGCGTTACAGGACGCCGAAGCCTCCAAGAACGACATAGACGAAGTTATTCTGGTCGGTGGTTCGACCAGGATGCCTATGATACAGGACGCTATCAAGAACAAGCTGGGTCAGGACCCCAGGAAGGACGTCAACCCCGACGAAGCCGTCTCGATGGGTGCAGCGATACAGGGTGGCGTTCTTTCCGGAGAGGTCGACGACCTCGTCCTCCTGGACGTCACGCCTCTATCCCTTGGTATTGAGACGAAGGGCGGCGTCTTCACGCGTCTTATCGACAGGAACACTACGATTCCAACCGAGGCAAGCAAGATATTTACGACTGCGGTCGACAACCAGACATCGGTCACGATACGGGTGTTCCAGGGTGAACGTGAGATGGCGGAGGACAACGAGCTCCTGGATGAGTTCATGTTGACGGGTATACCCGCAGCTCCAGCCGGTACACCGCAGATAGAGGTCGAGTTCTCGATAGACGAGAATGGAATCGTCAACGTCGAAGCCGAGGACAAGGGCAGCGGAAACAAGGAGTCAGTCACAATCGAGGGCGGAACCGGTCTCACAGACGAGGAGATCGATGACATGGTGAACGAGGCCGAGAAACACGCCGAGGAGGACAGGAAACGCCGTGAAAGGATCGAGGCCAGGAACGAGGCCGAGAACGCAGTCAACCGCGCCGAAAAAATGATCGACGAGAACGAGGACCAGATCAGCAGCTCGACGCAGGAGACAGTCGAGGATGCGGTCGAGGACGTAAACTCCGTGCTGGAGGAAGACGAACCCGAGAAGGAGGAGCTTGAGGACGTCGTAGAGGACCTAGAGGAAGCCGTGCAGGAGATCGGTAAGGAGATCTACGGCGGGGAAGACGCCGCCGGCCCAGGTGGCGGTATGGGTGGTGCAGGCGCCGGAGCAGGTATGGGCGGCGCAGGCGCCGGAATGGGCGGCGGTCCGGGTGCAGGAGCAGGTGGACCCGGAGGCGCCGACTTCGCCCAGCAGGCCGGAACCGGCGACGCGGAAGACGTCGAGGACGTGGACTTCGAGGACGTGGACGAGGAAGAAGAGGAGTAAACCACCGAGAGACATTCGTCCCAGCCGGGACGTAAAATTACTACCTGAAAGGAGACATACCTGGAGATATCTAGATGCCGCGAGACTACTACGACGTACTGGGCGTTTCAAAGAACGCCTCGGACGATGAGATCAAGAAAGCGTACCGCGAAAAAGCAAGGAAGTTCCATCCCGACACCAGCGACAGGGATGACGCCAAGGAGAAGTTCAAGGAGGTGCAGAAGGCTTACGAGGTACTGAGCGACGACGAGAAACGTGAAGCCTACGACAGCATGGGCCACGAACGGTTCAAGGGAGCCCAGAAACAGGGATTTGACCCCGGAGAAGGCGGAGGATTCGGAGGTTTGGGGGGCAAGGGTGGAGGAGGTTTCGAGTCCGCCGGCTTCGAGAACATCGAGGACATCTTCGACATGTTCGGTGGCATGGGTGGAGGCGGATTCGGACGTAGTGAAAGCCGTGGAAACGAGATAAAAACCAACGTCACCGTCAGCCTAAAGGAGGCGTACGAGGGCGTCGAACGTGAGATCAGTTACCGAACGAAAACGGAATGTGCGGCGTGCGACGGCCGAGGCGCCGCAAACCCCGACGACGTACATACCTGTTCGGGATGTGGTGGTTCAGGGAAGGTTCAGCAGCAGCAACGTACGCCTTTCGGCCGTCAAACCACGGTAACACGGTGCCCCAGGTGTAAGGGACGGGGTAAGGAGATAGAAGACGAGTGCCGGGAATGTGGCGGTACGGGAGAGGTAACGGAACGTGTAACCCGAGTCATCGACATCCCGCCCGGCGTCGAGAACGGAACTACGTTGAGGATGCGTGACGGCGACGACATCGTCTACATAGAGGTCCGTGTACGTGAACACGACAAGTTCGAGAGGGACGGCGCCGACATATACTACACACACCCAATCAGTTTCCCGCAGGCGGTGTTCGGCGACAGTATACAGGTTCCGACGCTCGAAGGTGAGGTGAAGATGGAGGTTCCAAAAGGTACTCGTAGCGGTGAACAGTTCCGTCTACGTGGAAAAGGTATGCCGATCATGGATCGCCGTAACAGGAAGGGCGACCAGTACGTCCGTGTCAAGATAATTACTCCGGAACCCGGCGACCTAGATGAGGAGGAGAGGGAGGCGTTAGAGAAGTTCGCCGAGTTAGGGGGAGACGAGATAGAGTTCGACGAAGGTATCTTCGAGAAACTGAAGGACGTGTTTAACTAACGTACCTTTTTATCCCTAACTCTCTCTGTATCCAACCCTGTCTCCTTCGGTTGGTAACATATTTACTCTTGTCTCGGAAATAGGAATTCATGGGTTTCGACGAATTCGACGTCGACAAGATTTGGATGGACGGCGAGTTAGTTGACTGGGACGACGCACAGATCCACGTTCTATCACACGTTATACATTACGGCAGCGGGGTGTTCGAGGGTATACGTTGCTACGACACCGTCGACGGACCGGCGGTCTTCAGGAACCGCGACCATATGGAACGTCTTCACAACAGCGCCAAAACACTCGGTATCGAGATGGAGTACGGCGTCGAAGAGCTAATGGAGGCAACAGGTAACCTGATACGGGAGAACGGACTCGAAAGCTGTTACGTCCGTCCGGTAGTCTACTACGGATACGATGTTTTGGGCCTGAACCCCAAATCCTGCCCCGTCGAGACCGCGATTGCGGTATGGCCGTGGGGTGCCTACCTGGGTGAGGATGCGATAAAGAACGGTGTCGACGTGATGGTTTCGTCGTGGAGGAAACACCACGCCACACAGGTGCCGACGACGGCTAAGATAACCGGTGCCTACGTCAACTCGATTCTGGCGAGCCAGGAGGCGAAGGCCAACGGCTACACAGAAGCCATTCTCCTTGATAAGGACGGCACTGTCGCCGAGGGACCCGGAGAGAACATATTCATGGTGGAGGACGAAAAGCTGTATACACCACCCGTCGACTCCAGCATACTAGAGGGTATCACGCGGCGCTGCGTAGAGGAGATTGCGGAGGATCTCGGCTACGAGGTCCAGGAGAAAAGGATCTCCCGCGGAGAGCTTTACCTCGCCGACGAGTTGTTCTTTACTGGAAGCGCCGCCGAAGTCACTCCGATAAGGACGGTGGACGACAAGGAGGTAGGAAACGGAAGCAGGGGACCGGTTACGAAGGAGATACAGAAAACGTACTTCGATGCTACAAAGGGTAAGCTGGACCGTTACGAGAAATGGCTGGACTACGTCTAAAATAAGCTACCGAGGTTTCAGGTGGAAGACACCGTGGTCGGTGTAGAACGGTTCGAGTTCGTAGAAAGACTCCACACTGTACTCGTCCTCCAGCACCTTTCTCGCGTCGTGGTATATCTCCCTGTTTTTCTTCGAGATGTCCTCGCTTCTTGCCTTAATACAGATGACTGCGTTACCGTCGTCTTTGAGAAAAACCGCGTTCTCGCAGGCTACCTTTGCCTGTCCACGCGTCGCGACGTCCTGATAGATAAAGTCGACTTTCTCGACAACCTTAGAATAAGTATCGGGTTTCCTTGCGTCACGGAGTAATGGTATCAGGTTATTCCTGTCCTCCGCCCTCTTTATCAGGCTTTTGGTGGGTGAGGGAGCAAACTCGACCACGTAGACCACCTGGGCAAGGTCCGCGACGTACTCAGCCGTCGTGCCCGCACCCCCACCTAGATACAGAATTTTTCTTCCGTCTAGTTCGGGAAGGTCAACTCCCTCCCTTCGAGCCGTTACGTACGCCGCTGAGAACTTACTCTCCGTCGGCATCCAGGTTCGACGCTCCCCTGAAGCTTCGGAAGACGTTGCGGGAACCTCATTTCCCTCGAACTCTATCCAATCCATCTATCTAGTTTCACCCATCTTTCTAGTTACTGTTGTTTGCCACCCATAATTCACTGTTGTTTATTTCGGTGTTAAGAATAGACTTCGACGAACTGAAAATTCACGAAGTTTTTACCGGGTGTTAGGGAGACCCGTCACCGGGTTAGGGAGGGCCACCACCGGACGGACATCTGTCCTGTTTCGCGGTTATCGTAGCCGACGGATCCTTTTTCAGACTTGAGCAGGATAGTTTCTTGTCGACGTTAAGGCTGGATTTGCTCTTCATCTCCAGGCTACTGATTTTCTGTCCCTGTCTCCCGACAGATACGTCGGTGTCGACTCCAACTACCATGGAAGCCACTTTCTGGAGCTGTTCAGCGACTGTAAGCTTACTGTTACTTCCGAGTTCGAGATTCGAAACCCCCTGTAGCTTTTTCATCGTTGCTACGTTACTGCCGTCCCCAACAGTCATGTTGTCTATATCCTGTATTTGTTTCTTAACGTCAACCTTTGAGTTCCCCCCTATCTCCAGTTTATCGATATGTTGTAGCTGTTTTCCGACCGTCAGATCTGAGTTGTCACCTACAATTACTCTGTCGATATGTTGAACCTGCCCCTCAATAGCCACGGATGAACCGTCCGGTATCTTGAGACAGTCGACGTGCTGAACCTGTTTACTGACTGTCGAGTCACCAGCGACAGTTACTGTTCCGACGTGCTGAATCTGTTTATTCACGTCGGCACCTGATACCACCAGATGCCCTAACTGTTTGACCTGTTCCCCGATTTCACCACCCGTAGCGAGGAAGGTATCGCTGTCACGACCCCATCCCTCAACCTTTCCACGTACCCCTTTCTTGGCTATAATGTAGTCACCTCCCTGGAGGTCTAACAGGTTCTGCCTCTTGTTTCGTACAACGACATGTCCTCGGCTCCGCGCCGTTTCGTAATCGGATTTCGCCGCTTCACATAACTGGTTTTTGTCGACCCCGATCTGATTCAACGGGTCTTCACTAGCTTCGGAGATCTGGATGTTCTTACTCGCCGACGCCTGACCGCCGTTCTTATCCGTCACTGTCACCTTCACCGTGTGGCTGCCCTTGTTTCCGAAGCTATGGTTTACCGACTTACCCTGGTTCTGCCGCGGAGTACCGTCGAAACTCCAGTCGTAGCTAACTATGGGGCCGTTTGGATCGCTGGCGTTTGCTTCGAACTCGACCGATTCACCTGTCTTGGGTTTAGTCGGTGAAACATTTATTTCATTGACTGTGGGTTCCTGGTTCTCGATCCGGAGTTTCCCGGTTTTCTTTACGTCACCGTTCAGGTCGATAGTCACGTCGTATGTGCCTGGTCCGGGGTTGTCGACGTCACTGTACCTTAGTACGATTCTGTCTCCCCCCTTTACGTTGTAGTTTCCGCTGGTTTCAACACGGAGCGTGTTTCCACCGTTGGAAACTATGAGTCCGTCATCGGGAGGACAGCATTCTAAATCATCGATAGCGTCGACGTCTATTTTTCCATCCCGGTTCCTATCTATCCCCAGTGTCTTTACCTTGGTTAGTTTGTCGATCCCGGTAACATTCGCAGAACCACCAGGATACTCAATCTGTATGCTGTTCAGAGAGTTACCTACGGCGTCTGATCCCTTGCTTACGTCCAAGTTGACGCAGTGATCGGTTTTGACGTCCGGTGTATTGTTCACTGCCTGGATCAACCCACACTGTTTGTACTTCTTACCTTCCTTGCTCTCGATCTTCTGGATCTCGGCCTCTATCTGTTTGGTAGAACCGTCCTCCTTGTTAATATCCGCGGTTATATTGTAGCTTCCTGGCTTCGGGAAGTCATAGGAGATCGCCTGTCCGAACTCCTGGTTAACGAGGTCGCCGTCTCGGTATATCTTCCAGTATACCGACAATATGCTGTTGTCGTCGCTGCCCGTGCTGGAACAGATCTTGAATGAGTAGGGCTGACCCGTTTTTACCTGTTCGTATCCTGGTTTGTAGGGTTTCTTTCCGAGTTCATTAGTTATCTCCCGAGCGCTGGCGAAATGTTCATCCCACGAACTTGCGTGGCATGGGGGTTGGTTGTTCTTTCCGCTGTTTCCGGGTTGTGCCTTCATCTGGGATTCCCCGACATGGACTTCTTTACTGTAGCTGTCAGACTTACCGTAAACGTCGGTGACAGTCACCTTCACGTCGTACTTCTTGGTGCCCTGTATGTCACCGCCGTAGGTGTACTCAACTGACTTACCTGTATCATTCTTGGTGGTACCGTCTCCGAAACTCCAGTTGTACTTGAGTTCGTCGCCGTCGGGATCGGTTGCTCTTGCTTCGTACTCAACTGTTTCACCCTCTACGACTTTGTCCCTGTCCTGGTCGTCTAGAACAATGTTCGTTACCTCGGGCGGATGGTTTATGGCTTTTACAGAGACTTTATCGGAGTCTTTCCTGCTACTGTTTAACATGTCGACTGCCGTGAGTTTTACCGTGTATACAGTGTCGTTTTCAAACTCCTTGGCTATGACTTCGGTACCGTTGTCTATCTTCGTCCAAGATACCGGACTTTTTACGTCCTCTACCTTCGTTCCGTTTACCCTCCATACATAACTGATCGTACCGTTGCCGTTGGGATCGAATGAGTTACTCGCGTTGAACTTCACGACCTCATCCGGCCGAACCTCGTATATGCCGTCGGTTTTTGACTTATTTATACTCAGTTTAGCCTGTGGACCTCCGTTCACAGCGACGTTCCTGGATGTCGTTTTCTTGGTTATCCCGTTATCTACCTCTAGCTCGACGGTATAGTTACCGGGTTTGTTGTAACTGTGTTCTGTCGTATTACCACCGAAATCCGTTTTATCGCCGTCACCGAAGCTCCAGTTGTAGGAAAGATCACCGGGTTCGGACCTGTACCCGGGTATGGTTTCACCAGCATCTAAAGTAAAGGTATCATCAACGGTACCCACCCCGGGATCTATCTCGAACTTCGGCTGTAGCTGGAGCCCCGTCTTGTTTATCTCGATGTTCTCGACGTCGTATCCACCCGATTCGTCAACCAGTACCGCCGTCAGGTTTTCGGAGTGGCTGGAGTTCAGGTTAAACTGTTCCTTGAGGCTGTCGTTGCCACCGAGGAAGCCACCGGTTACAGAATCGGATGTGTGGTTCTGGAGGGATGTCGAGTTGTATACCCTGTATAAAATACGTTTCGTTACTCCGTACCCTTTGGTTTGATTACTGCCCGTTATATTTTCAATGGTGTTTCCTTCCGGGTAGTTTTCGATCTCCGAAGCTCCAATATCCCCAAGTTTCTCTTCCAGTTTTGTTTCGTTAACGGCGTCGTCAGCTTTAGCTACCAGTGCGGCGTGTTTCTCGTCCTCATCCATCGACGACGTGTTAAACTTGACATCGACGGTCACGTTTTCGGCGTCATCCTTGCTTACGTTTAAGGGTTCCTCCTTGGCCGGCCGTTTGATATACTCGATTTCGGGGGGAGTATTTTCAGATTTTAGGCTTCCCTGAACCCATAAAGTCACTCTTTCATAATCATCCACCCCATTTCCTACACTATTGAACCGGATTGTTACCCTGGATCTATTGAACGCCTTGTTTGGCCCGGAGTTCTCGTAGATAAAA
>JBDGRN010000074.1:0-6422 GCA_042218125.1 Halobacteria archaeon
ACTTCGCCTCCCCCGGAGTCGAAGCTATAATCTTACCACCAGAAAGTCCTTTACCAACGTAGTCGTTAGCGTCGCCGGTAAGTTCGAACTTAATTCCGGGAGCCAAGAACGCGCCGAAACTCTGGCCCGCCGAACCCACGAACTTGGCATCGATCGAGTCGTCGGGTAGACCTTCCTCACCGAAATAGTCGTCTACCCAGCTACTCAGCATCGCTCCCACGGTACGGTCCTCGTTCGATATCCCGGTCTCTATCTCTACGGCGTCCACGTCCTCCAGGAGAGGTTCGGACTCCCCGATCAGTTCGTGGTCAAGCTTCTGGTCCAGCTTGTGGTTCTGTTCCTCCGTCTTGGTTCTGTCGTCGTCGGATTCTGGGAGTGCGAGTATCTCGTCGAGTTCAAGCTTGTCTGCCCTCTCGTGGTCGACCTCCTTCTGCTGCAACTTGTCGACCCGTCCGATCATCTCGTCCATCGTCCGGAACCCCAGCTCTGCCATTATCTCCCTCACCTCCTGTGCCATGAAGTTCATGTAGTTTATGACGTCCTGCGGCGTCCCTGGGAACTTCTCCCTCAGGTCGGGGTCCTGTGTCGCTACTCCTACACTGCAGGTGTTGCAGTGGCATTTCCTCAGCATTATACAGCCCACGGTCACGAGTGCCGCTGTACCGAAGCCGTACTCCTCCGCTCCCAAGAGTGCTGCGACTGCGACGTCCCTTCCGGTCTTCAAGCCGCCATCGACACGCATCTTTATACGTGAACGGAGGTCGTTCTCAAGAAGAACCTGGTTCGCCTCAGCGATACCGAGTTCCCAAGGCAAACCAGTAGACTTTATCGACGTCTTCGGCGACGCACCCGTACCGCCGGAGGCACCGCTAATGAGTACTGCGTCCGCCTTCGCCTTCGCCACTCCCGCCGTGATTATCCCTACACCGGCTTCGCTCACGAGTTTAACGTGGACATCGCTGTCCGGGCTGCTACATTTGAGGTCGTGTATCAGCTGTGCGAGATCCTCTATCGAGTAAATGTCGTGGTGCGGCGGCGGCGAGATAAGGGAAACACCCGGAGTGGTATGTCGGGTCTCGGCGATTATCTCGTTGACCTTCTCTCCCGGTAGGTGTCCTCCTTCTCCAGGTTTGCTGCCCTGCGCCATCTTGATCTCCAGGTGTTCCGCCTGGTTGAGGTAATGGTTTGTGACGCCGAACCGTCCGCTTGCCACCTGTTTGTTCTTGCATTCTCGGTCGGTGTTGAACCTTTCGACGGGTTCGCCGCCCTCGCCGCTTGAAGCCTTGCCCCCTATGCGGTTCATCGCTATCGCGAGGGTTTCGTGCGCCTCTTTGCTCAGCGAACCGAACGACATCGAGGCTGTGAAGAACCGTTTGAAGATCTCTTCCCTCGGCTCAACCTCCTGTATCGGGACGCCCTCACCCTCGGTGTCGAACTCGAGCATCCCACGGAGGGTCTGGAGCTGTTCCTGCTGCTGGTTTATCTCCTCTGCGTACTCCCGGTATACCTCGTAGTCGTCTGTGTTGACTGCTTGCTGGAGCTTACCTATCGTGTTGGGATTCCACTGGTGGTACTCGCCGTCACGGCGCCAGTAGTACTCCCCGCCCTGTTCCAATCCCTGGGAGGAGTTGTAGGCTAGCTCGTGTCTCTCCAGCACGTCCTCCTCAACCTCCGGCAGTCCAACTCCCTCCGTCCGGGCCGTTGTGCCGTAGAAGTACTCCTCGACGAAGTCGCTGTTCAAACCTACTGCCTCGAAAACCTGGGCACCCTTGTAACTCTCCAGGGTCGAGATACCCATCTTCGACATCACCTTCTTCAGACCGTCCTCCACCGCCTTCCTGAACCGGCGGCGTGCCTCTAGATCCTCCATCTCGACGAGACCTCTCCTTACCATGTTGTCTATAGTTTCGTAGGCGAGGTAGGGGTTGACGGCGTCGGCCCCGTACCCGATCAAGGTACAGAAGTCGTGTACGGAGTTCGGCTGACCCGACTCCGCAACAAGACCTACACGTGTACGTAATCCCTCACGTATGAGGTGGTGGTGTACTGCCGCGACTGCCAGGAGGGACGGTATCGGTATCCTGTCGGGACCGGTGTTGCGGTCCGACAGAACCAGTATCTCGTGGTCCTCGGTTATCGCCCTTACTGCCTCATGTCGGACGTCCTCTATCGCCTTCCGGAGGGAGCGCTCCTCCCTGAAGGTCACGTCTATAGTATAGCTCGTTATTTCGTTTTCGTCGAGGTCCTTCACGGTCGCCATCTCTGGATCCGACAGTATCGGACTCTCCAGCTGGAGTTGGCGGCAGTGCTCCGGCGACTCTCCCAGGAGGTTGTCCTGTTTACCGACGTGGCTTTTGAGCGACGTCACAAGCTCCTCACGTATGTAGTCGAGGGGTGGATTGGTGACCTGTGCGAACAGCTGTTTGAAGTACGTGGGAAGCCGTTTGTTTCTCTCGGAAAGCACCGAAAGTGGCGTGTCGTCACCCATCGCACCTACAGGGTCCTTGGCATCCTCCGACATCGGCTTCACCATTCTACGCAGATGTTCTGTGGTGTAGCCGAACGTCTGCTGCATCCTCGTTATCTCCTCCTGATCCACGATCGGTTCGGGGAGGTCGTACTCCAGAACCTTCTTGACCTCGTCCAACTTCACCCGGTTGTCGTCAAGCCATTCACCGTACTTGTCGTCCGTCAGGTCGGCGAAAACCTCCTCGTCCGGCACGATACGTCCCTCCTCGGCGTCGGCCAGAAACATCTCCCCAGGCTTCAGCCGGTCCTTTTCAACGATCTCCTCCTCCGGCACGTCCAGAACCCCTGCCTCGCTAGCCATCACGAGACGATCGTCCTCTGTGACGTAGTACCTGCATGGACGGAAACCGTTTCTGTCGAGTACCGCACCCACACTGTACCCGTCGGTAAAAGCCACCAGGGCGGGGCCATCCCACGGTTCGACGATGGTGGAGTGGAAGTCGTACCATTTCTCACGGTCCTCACTCATTAAATCGTCCTTGCTCCACGCCTCAGGAATCAACATACGGAGTGCATGTGGAAGGTCACGGCCACCCTCAACGAGGAGTTCGAGTACGTTGTCGACTACCGCGGTATCGCTCTGTCCCTCCTTCGTAATTGGTTTGAGTTTGTCGACGTCGTCACCGAAAACCTCGCTCTCAAGTTCGGCTTGCCGGGTCTTCATCCAGTTGAGGTTACCCCTCAATGTGTTTATCTCACCGTTATGTATGATGTTCCGGTACGGATGTGCTAACTCCCACGCACCCAACGTGTTGGTGCTGAACCGTGAATGAACCAGCACCAGGCTGGTTTTTACACGTGGATCGGAGAGTTCGGGGTAGTACTCCTTTACCTGGCCGTTGGTAAGTAGACCTTTGTAGACAACCTTTCTCCGGTCGAGACTGCAGATATAGAACCTGTCGCTGTCCTCTACGTCGGAGTTCCCGACCGCGTTCTCTAAAACTCTCCGTAGTATATATAGGTCGGCGTCAAGATCTTCGGGTTCGGAAGACCCGTTCTCCGGAACCGGGGTTACGAAAAACTGTGTCACGTCGGGTTCGCTCTCCAGGGCGGTGGGACCGAGACTCGAGTTGTCGGTGGGGACGTTACGCCACCCAACGACGTCGAAACCTTCACTCCGGGCTTTGTCCTCCACGAGTTGCTTGAGTTCTTCCTTACTCTCTTCCCGGGTTGGGAGAAATACCTGTCCTACCCCGTAGTCGTCGAACTCGCCGAGTCCTTCGACCTCCTCCTGGAAGAACTCGTGTGGTTTCTGTATCAGTACCCCTGCGCCGTCCCCGGTGTTCTCCTCGGCCCCACGTGCACCCCGGTGATCGAGGCTTTCCAGCACCTCGAAGCCGTCCTCCAGTATCTCGTGTGTCTTACCTCCCCCCATATCCATGAGTACGCCTACGCCGCAGTTCGAATGTTGCCGGTTTTCCCGGGTTATGGGGGTTTTTTGTTCGGGTTTTCCAGAATCCATTAGATTGCCACCTTTTTTAGAACTGTAGAATCCGTGTGAATGGTTCTCAAACTAACCCTGACGCTGAAGCTTATTTAAGCATTTACAAACGACGGTATAGATAATTATAAATTCTGAGGAAAGACGACATAATCCCGTCGAGACAACAAAACCCTTTTCAACAATGATCTGGTGTGGTGCGGACGTAACTGTTTACACCCCGAAAAACTGTAATTCGGAGGGCAGAAACAAAGAGAGGTAGAAATACAGAAAGGTAGATTCCCGTCTTTAAACCGGCGTCATGGGAACAGACCCCGCCATTTCTGTGTATCACATATCCTCTGTAACGCTACCGTGTATGCCGCCCTCCTGATACAGTCGGTGTTTATCGATTCGTAGGTGTCGGTCACCTCGCTGAAAGAACGGACCATTCTACGTTCAAGGTCCTCGTTGACCTCCTTGCGGTCCCAGGAGTACTGCTGGAAGTTCTGGACCCATTCGAGGTAAGAGACGATTACTCCGCCGGCGTTAGTCAGTATATCCGGCATGACGGGTATACCGCGTTCCACAAGGATTTTGTTACCTTCCTGTGTCGTCGGTCCGTTCGCCGCCTCCACCACCATGTCAGCCTGGAGTTTCTCGGCTACTTCACTGTCAATGGCATTTTCAAGTGCCGCTGGTACCAGGGCATCGACGTCGAGAGTAAGCAACTCCTCGTTGCTTATTTCATGGGTGCCTCCGTTGTCGGTGTACTCCCTAATGATCCCGCCCTCAGTATGGTTTATAAGCTCCTGTACGTCGAGACCTTCGGGGTCGTATATAGCCCCGCTTGAGTCGCTGACACCTACGATGCTTCCACCCAGACGGTCTATGTAGTACGCTGCAATACTGCCGACGTTACCGAAACCCTGTATAGCTATCTCAGCGCCGTTAAGGGGTTTGTCGAAGTAATCGAAAGCCTCCCTGGTAATTATTGATACACCTCGGCCCGTCGCCTCGATACGTCCGTCGGTGCCACCTACCTGTAGAGGTTTACCCGTCACGACCCCGTTGACTGTGTATCCCTCGTACATACTGTAGGTATCCATGATCCACGCCATTATCTGGGGGTTTGTACCGACGTCGGGTGCAGGGATATCCTTCTGGGGACCAATCAACATCCTGAATCCCTCGGTATAACGTCGAGTAAGTCTTTTGAGTTCGCTCCTGCTCATCTCTTTTGGGTTGCAGACGACGCCGCCCTTGGCACCCCCGTAGGGTAGACCCACTAGTGCGTTCTTCCAGGTCATCCATCCAGCGAGGGCGGTCACTTCCTCTACAGAAACGCCGGGATGGTACCTGATACCACCCTTGTAGGGTCCTCGCACCCCGTCGTACTGACACCTGTATCCCGTGAATACCTCCACTTCCCCGTTGTCCATCATTATCGGAAGTGAAACCTTCATCGTACGTTCAGGGTATTTTAGACGTTCGAAAATATTATCCTCTGTATCCACGAACTTGCGGGCGTTTTCTATCTGTGCCCGCATGTTCTCGAGAGGATTGTGATCCACGTCAGACATAAGGCTACATTCCCACCTTAAACTGTTATACTTTACGGGGACGGTACGGAGACGACGTAAGGGAATATGTTACCACGCAGTCGGGAAAACAGTACCTCGTCGTCAGGGCTTATGGATGAATGGATTTACAGGAATGAAGTTACCGAACCCCCGGAACCATGATCGAAACTTAGTTTCAGCCTGGATAAAAGCTATCTGCACCAAAAATCTAGAGTAAATAATGTTCGACCCGGAGGAACTCGAGAAACTCAGGAAAGACAGGGAGGAATGGGAGAAAGAAACCCTGGATCCCTGGCTGGAACAACATCCGGAGAGGAAGGAAAGGTTCGCTACCGTCTCCAACCGCGAGGTTTACCGGCTCTATACCCCCGACGATGTTTCTGAACTAAGTTACGGCGAACTCGGCTTCCCGGGTGAACCCCCTTACACGAGGGGTATCTATCCCTCGATGTACAGGGGACGTCTCTGGACCATGAGGCAGTTCGCGGGATACGGTACCCCCGAGGAGACAAACCAACGTTACCATTACCTGCTTGAAAGGGGACAGACCGGGCTTTCGGTCGCCTTCGACATGCCGTCGCTCATGGGTATAGACTCGGATCATAAACTAAGCAAGGGTGAGGTGGGAAAGGAAGGGGTAGCGGTCGATAGCTTGAGAGACATGGAGATTCTGTTCGACGGTATACCTCTCGATGAGGTGAGCGTCTCATTCACCATTAACCCGAGTGCCCCCGTCATATACGGTATGTACGTCGCGTTGTTCGACCAACGCGGTACTCCAAGGGAGAAGGTTAACGCGACGTTCCAGAACGATATGCTGAAGGAGTTTACCCAGAGAGGCGTCCAGGTCGCTTCCCCGTTGACACTTGGACACAAACTGGAGTTGGTCA
>JBDGRN010000074.1:6432-10682 GCA_042218125.1 Halobacteria archaeon
CTGAAGGAGTTTATCGCTCAGAAAGAGTGGGTGATTCCACCGAAACCCAGCCTGGATCTCGTCGTCGACACCGTCGAGTTCGCCGCCGAGGAGACACGTAAAGTAAAGCCAATTTCAATATCAGGATATCATATACGGGAGGCGGGTTCGACGGCGGTGGAGGAACTGGCGTTCACCCTCGCCGACGGACTCGCATACGTCGAGGCGTGTATCGACCGTGGACTTGACATCGAGGAGTTCGCCCCCCAGCTTTCGTTCTTCTTTAACAGCCATAACTCGGTCTTCGAGGAAGTCGCCAAGTTCCGGGCAGCGCGGCGTATATGGTCACGGTTAATGGATGAGGAGTTCGGTGCGGGGGAGAGGGAGCGGATGCTGAAGTTCCATACCCAGACGGCGGGACAGTCTCTGACGGTAGAGCAGCCCCTTAACAACATAGTTAGAACCACGTTACAGGCGTTCGCCGCTGTACTGGGTGGCACTCAGTCGCTCCACACCAACAGTTACGACGAAGCTTACGCATTACCGACAGAAAAGGCGGTAAAGGTGGCCCTCCGTACACAGCAGATCATCGCCGAGGAGTCGGGTGCTGCCGACACGATCGATCCTCTCGGAGGTTCGTTCTACGTCGAGAAACTAACGGACGAGATGGAGGAGGAAGCTGTCGATCTAATAGAAGAAGTTAAAGAGAGAGGAGACGGGAGCTACGTCGACGGCGTCCTGGATGGAATACAGCAGGGTTGGTTCCAGCGTGAGATACGTGAGAGTGCGTTCGAACACCAGAGAAGGGTGGAGGAGGGGGAGGAAACCGTTGTGGGGGTAAACAAGTACTCCGAGGAAGAGGAAGGCGACATCGATGTACTCCACGTAGACGAGGAGGCTGCGCGGGAGATACAGCTCGAGAGGTTGAGTGACGTGAGAGAGGAAAGAAGCACCGACGAGGTGGAAGAGGCACTGGATGCGGTGCGTGGAGCTGTCGAGACGGGTGAAAACACGATGCCTTACATCGTCGACGCCATCAAGGAGTACGCCACGATGGGTGAGATTATGGAGGTTTTCGAGGAGGAGTACGGAAGTTACCAGGAGAGTTTCTGAGGTTCTATAGGCCCGGAACACCACCGGGAAAAGAGTTTCTTAAGATCCGTAGGCCCGGAAGACCACGGGCAACTCCGGGTTTGTCAATTGTACCCGTGACACTACCATCTCCGGTTGTTTAAACCTGTTTCGAACTTTCTAATACGAGAACTATTTTTTAAACCCCGCCCCTATATTTGAACGAAGAGTCTTAGAGAAAACCGCAGTACGGCATCGGATTTAAACCGGCTTAAACCCGCTTAAACCGGACTTAAGATTGTGGGTATATAACGAGATCCGGGATCTATAATAAGGTGTAAAGATGACAAGGAAAAACAGAATCCACGGAAAAACCGAGGAGTTGAGTTTCAGAGAGAAATCAGCGTTAACGGCGGAAAGAAACTTCGGGATGATACTGGCGTTTATAACCGGGTTTACGTTAGCTGGATTGCTCGTACCCGTTACTATCGAGTCAGGGAAGATGGGGGCGATAGCAGCCGGAGTTATCGTTTTCGCCGCGGTCGTCATCACTGACGTCGCTTACCTGGATCACCGTGGAACTTCGGAAGCCGAAGCCCGTTTATCCGAAAGGTCCGGTGGTGAGAGGTTATGATCCACTGTCCCGGATGCCGTTCCGAAAACGTCGGGGAAACTCAAGGCAGGTTCGCTAGCAAGCTATGTTCGGACTGCGGTAAAAGGTTCTACTTCGGATTCAAGGACAAAGCCGGTGCATAAACTCACACACCTCTACAAAAACCCAACACTACAAACCCAACACTACAAACACACCGCTCCGGATTAGTCGAACTCCTCCGTTATAGATCCGCATTCTTCACAGCACGTAACCATGGCTTCTCTGTCAGGATGCGGTTTTATTCTGTTCCCGGTACGTTTACCGCAGTTACTGCAGTCATTCATAACCGTAGTTTCGCCCATCTCCCTTGGTGCACCGAAAGCGAACGCTCTTAACCTCTGGTCGCTTCGGTTTACTCCACGCTGGAACTCCCCAGGATGAAAGCACGCAACCTCCCCCTTTCCTACCTCTACGTCTCCCTTATCTGTCTCGAAGGTAGCCGTTCCATCAAGTACAAGGAACACCTCCTCCTGTGTTTCATGGCTGTGGTATCCGTAGGCGAAACTGTCTCCAGGGGCGAGTTCGTAGTAGTTCAACGATAGGTTCGAAGCGTCCAGGTCGTCGGTGAGTGGTTTGCAGACTGTTGCGGAGTCGAGAACCTCATCGGCTTCCTCTATCGAGGTCTTGTCCATACTGTTATTCGAGCACCTGAGAGTAAAAACCTGATCGACGTCGGTTGAGAAATAAACCCCTTCAAAAGCAAGTTCGGGACCGTTAATCGGCAGATCCAGTCACCGTTTCGTTTATCGGTAACTGTACCCTAACCCATAGTATGCCTAAAGTTGTTGAGATCGAATGCACTGACGGCGACTGCGAACTCGACATGATGGAGCTACATTACACCTACGACATGCCTGATGATGTCGGGGTGGAGGACTTCGACTGCCCGTTCTGTGGGGAATCCAGCTGTCTCGAGAAGATAGAGGTCTAAAAACCGGTGGAGGTTGATTACATTAAGTAAAAATCCGTCGGAGTCCTTTTGTGGGAAGAAAAATCCTCCATATATAAGCGTGGTTCTTTTTAATGTAAACGTTAAATATGTGAACACCTGATTATATTTTTATTGGGAAGTTAAAAGCTACAAATCTTTTACCCCATCATTTATAGATTAAGAAAGCCTATCAAAAAAGAATGCTCAAACAAGGCACCGTAAGGGACTCAGCGGTGTCTACCTTGATAGCAGCAGTCCTGGTTCTGGCGCTCGGTATTACTCTTCTGACCGTACTCCAAACCGACATAGTCCCCAACCAAAACCTGGACTCCGAAGCGGATCACAGGGAGATGGTAGAGGAAGATATAGAGTCCTTCGGAGCGACGGTGGAAAAATCGTCCTCCAAAGCGATGCCTACCTCTTACCAGTTCGACACTGAAGTGGAGTACAACCGACGTATGATGCTGATGAACCCTCCATCCAGGATCGGCAGGGTAAACACCTCCAAAGTTTCGGTCTCTGTATCGAACGCAGTGGCGACGAAGAACCAGACCGACGACTACTGGAATGGTTCAGAGTTGGTTTTCGATTCCCGGGCAGTGTCTTTCGATCCCGGATACAACTACCTGAAGAACGCCCCCGAATCGGTCTACGAACACGGAGTATCATACAACTACTTCGGGGACAGCTTAAAAAACGCCAACCTGACATTCCTCCAACAGAGTATGGTTCAGGGAGATTCAATAGAGCTCGTTACCCTCAACGGCTCCATATCTAAAACCCGCAGTATACCAACCGTCGCCCTAAAACCTACGAGTCCACGGGGTAGAACAGTTACCGTCAAGAACGAGACGGATAAGAACATCACCCTAACTATAGAGTCCAGGCTGTCAAAGGAAAACTGGAGCGAAATTCTGTCGGACCAGGAATACGTACATAACGTCTCAGATGGAAACGGCGATAAAGTAAACGTAACTCTCAAACAGGGAACCGAGTACTCCCTGGGACTGACCCGCGTGAACATCGATCGTGGACGTCAGACCAGACCGAAGTACATAACCAACGTACGTAACAACGGGACCTTCGTCCACCATAGGAACGGAGAGGTAAAAAACAGTAACTACGTCTACGACGGGAACGGGAGGAAACTGATCGTCGAGGTAAGAGACAGGTTCGATAACCCGGTTTCGGGAGTGCAAGTCAACTCCAGTATAAATAATCTTCGGGACGCAGCTATTACCGACAGCTCGGTAACCGATGCCGATGGACGGGCGGAGTTCTACTACCGTCCACCTACCCAAAGAAAAGCAGCCAACATTACGCTGAGTTTTTCGGACAACCCAGGTCCACTGGAGAGAACGAGGTATATACTCGACGTACAGTCATCGAGAACGGTGACTATTGGAAACAAGTCGGGTGTATATACCATGAGAAACGGGAGTTCGGTTGATGGACCTCATACGACATCTAGTCCAGAAGTGCTGGCTCCATACGACAACATCGACAGCGTCGACGGCCTCGATATTTCGTTCGTGACTAAGGGAACAGGAGGTAACGGTGGAGGCGGAGGAAACCAAGGAGGCGGAGGAAACCAAGGAGGCGGAGGAAACCAAG
>JBDGRN010000074.1:10782-20609 GCA_042218125.1 Halobacteria archaeon
GCGGAGGAAACCAAGGAGGCGGAGGAAACCAAGGAGGCGGAGGAAACCAAGGAGGTAACCTCAGCTATATAGATCACAGTACAGGAACGGAAACCGACCTGGCGATCAACGTAAAGAAATCGGGTGTCCTGGAGGTCGGAAGATGGAAAGGAAGCGAAACCTCGGTGTTTTACGGTAACGCCTCCAACGACGACGTCTGGCGCGTAACCTCAAGCGGTAACCCGGTTGAGGTCCATAGCTTCGGCCAGGGAGAAGCCGATGGCATACTCGGCATCGGAGATATAAACGACGATGGTAAAGACGAGATTGTCTACGGCGGAACAAGTCCTTCGGGCACAAAAGGGACTTTGAACTACATTACGGAGTCAGGGACAGTCAACAATATACCGAACATCGACCTGTGCGGCGGAAAAAACTGCGGTTACGGCGATGTCGTCTACTTCAACGAGCGTGAACGGGATCTGGTCACCGGGGTAAACGGAACCGGAGATATTGTTATTTTCAACTCCACGGGAGAGTTGAAGGATAAATCCGTAACCAGCGTGGATGCTGTCCAGGCTTCAATAGCGACGAAGGAGGTCGATAGAGACGTCGAACCCGAAATCGTGTTCGTCTCCAAGAACACCAACGACAACTATATAAAGTACGTCGACGAAGTGATGACGAATCCAACAGTACGGTTCCTGAGAAATGAAAACGGTGAGAAAGTTTCAGGAGACAAGAATAAAGGTGTCAGCTGATATATTCCAGAAAACCACCTTAACTCACACCACATAACCACCAAAATTCACTCCACAAAACCACCTTAACATATTCCGCAAAAACACTTCAATACACTCTGAAACAACCTATCATAATACCTAACCTATCATAATACCTAACAAACCACCTATACGGAACCCATAGCCTCCTCGATTTCCTCGTACGGAGGAAACTCGGGCCATTTCTCCGACACCCAGACGTATCTTATCTCCATATCTCCGTCTATCAGAAACGCCGCCGGCATTGGCTCCTCTATTCCAGCCATACCGTCTAGGGGGTTGACGATACCGTACTTCTCCGCCACCCCGTTTGAGGGATCGGTAAATAAGTCGTACTCCATCTCGCGTTCCTCCAAAAAACGGCTGTGTTCATACGGCGTCGATATCGATAGACCAACGACATTAACGTCAAATCTCTCCCTCCAACCCCTGTCCCTTATCTCATTCCATATATACGTCGCTGGAAAGTCGCCATCCATGGTGTAGAACACCAGAAGTACTGGTTCCTCGGATGCGAGTTCCGACAGAGAGACGTCCTCCCAGAACTCGGTATTAACCAGTGGTCGAGTGAAGTCGGGAGCAGTATCACCCGGCCCTGGATTAGTTGCTTCCGGTAGATCAACCACTTCGAAACCGAGATCCATCAATGAACCACCTCGTGCAGTTCCTCCATCGCCAAATACCTCATTTAACAGTTACTCCATGCCTCATACTTCATTTAACAGTTACTCCATAAACCATTGAAGGTCCCACCATACCGTTCATCCATCGCCGTAGGTTTTATCGAGATATTCTACTATGTTGGCGCTCTCGGACATCTTGACCCCATAGCTATCGTCGACTATCGCCGGCACAGTCCTGCTCCCCGAAACCCGTTTAACTACATCGCGGCGTGAATGCAACGCCTCGACGAACTTCGACCGGTAGTCGATACCGAGTTCATCGAGTTTACGGACGACGCGTTCGCAGAACGGACACGCCTGGAGACGGTATAGCGTAATCTCCGGTTCCTCCTCGTTGCTCGGTTCAGTCATGTAAAAAGTAACGCAGGGAACGGACTAAAACGCTGTGACGCCAGTCACTATAGAAGAAGTTCATGGGAACCTCCGCACCTCTCTCCATCATACATTATGGTTGGTTGACGACTGTTCGATAAAGTTCAGTTCAGGGTTAACTACGGAGTTCGCCGCCGATGCCCTCGAGCACCCTGACTGCGTCCTCGACAGCATCTTTCGCCGAACCATCTTCCAGAATCTCGAGACGAAGGGTGTAGCTGACGGCGTCGTCCGGTATAGCATCTCCCCGGTACTCATCGACGGTTTCGACGTTCACGACGTCTTCGTGGCTGAGTTCCGTTATATCCTCCAGTATACCGGTATCCATGATGGACCAGTAGATCACGCTGACGTCCCTATTCTTTCTGTCCAGGTTGTTCTTTTTCCAGTCCCTGAGTTCCTCGGCTGTCAGAAGTTCGACGTTCTCGACGTTCAGCTCTATCTCCCTTCCGCCCTCCTGGAGACGGACGACCCGGCCGTCGAGTCCCTTGACCTCGCCGACATGTACTACACCCGAATAGATATGTTCCAGGCCTCTCTCACTTCCAACACTTTCCAGGAGTTCTTCGTACTCCCTAACGTTTGCCTGGATGAGTTTGTCGCTCCTTCTTAGAGCGCTCTTGGTGTCGCCGTAATGTTTGGCAGCCGACTGCATAACGTCAACGAAGCCCTCGACGTCGTCGTTTTCGACGTACTCCTCCAGCTCTTCCACCGACTCCTCCAGGGATTCGTGGATCTTCCCTACGGGCTGATTCACCTGAATTTCGGCGTATAGATAGGGATTCTGGTTCAGCACCCTCCCCACGAAGTCAAGCATGATTTCGTACACAGGCGACATGAAACGCCTGCTGTCGTCGACATCGAAATCGAGCTTTTCAAGCGTCGAACCCAGAGAGATGTATGCAGTGTGGGTAAGCCCCTGGACCACACTCATCATCTCGTCGTGTTCCTCCGGAGTTGAGTACTGAACATTGGCACCCGCGGAACTGAACAGTTCCTTGACCTCTTCCGTCTTCTCTCCCGTTCGAGATTCAACCAGTATCACCGTCTGACCCCGCATATCGGGGACGCTGGGTCCGTACATAGGGTGGGTTCCAAGGACTTCTATCGACTCCTCCGTCCCGTTAACCATCGCCTCGACAGGTTCTGTCTTGACGCTAGTAACATCCATTAAAAGGCCGTCCGTCATTCTTTCTGCAACATCTTCAATAACGTCGACGGTTACCTCGATAGGTACGGCGACCATTACTACGTCGTAGTCATTGGCGTACTCTATCGGTACGGAATCGTCGGCTTCGGGATCGCTGACATCGACGTTCCATCCCTGATCCCTGAAAAACCCGACGAACCATTCTCCCATATCACCGGCACCACCCACCACTAGACATTCCATCGGTTATCCGTAATGCGGGTTCGGTAGATAAAACTGGTTGTGTACTCCTCGTGACGCGGAGCTTAGAATGGAACCGGATGCCACCAATAGCTGTAACGTTGGCAGGTTTTACTGAATTGCACGTGACGTTGAAAAAACTCGTTATAAAACGAGACACCGTAGGCAAACAGGCTTTTTAACATGTAAACAGTACTTTACCTATAAGTGAAAAGCCTTAAACACGGCAGACGGTAAAGTACCTCAGGAACGGAGATAAAGATCCGTATGACCAACACACTCGACAGAATAAACGATGGATTCGCGGTAGTTCAGGACTCCAGCATTCAGTACGTCAACCAGGAGTTCCTGGACCTCCTCGGTTACGAGAAGAACGAGGTTCTGGGAAGGGAAATCTCGGAACTTGTTTCATCCGAGGACGAGGATCTGTTGCTCCAGAAAACGAGTGTACATACGGATACAGAGATCGAGTTCGACGAATACGAAGTGAATCTTCTTTCCCGAAACAGGAACAAGGTGCCTGTTTCAGTCAGTCTAACGCCGATCGAGTACGACGGCAAACCCGCCACCCTTCTGCTGATCAATGAATCTAAGACAAAAGACCAGTCCAGGGAGGAACCGGGGATCGAGGAGAGGACGGAGCTTAACTACTACAAACAGGCAGTTGAGTCCTCCGACGATCTTATCGCCGCAATAGACACCGACCACAGATATCTTTTCGCCAACGAATCCTACAGGGAGTATCATTCGGTTTCTGGCCCCATAGAAGGTAGAGAGGTTGCAGATGTTCTCAGCCAGGAGGACTTCGGGGTCATCAAACGTTATCTAAAACGGGTTCTCGATGGAGAGACTGTAGAGTACGAGATGAAAAGGTCGGGTTCTGACGACGAAGATGGGGAGCATTTCCATATACAGTACTATCCCCTGAGGGATGTTTCGGGAGCGACTCGTGGTGTCGTGGGTTCGATGAGGAACGTAACCGCAGTTAAGGAGTCGAAGAAAGAGAGCAGGAAGATTAAGAAGAAGTACCGGACCTTCACTGAAGACGTCATGGAGCTACTCGACGTGGCGATAATGGTCGTCGACGAAGGTCAAAAGGTGGTATGGGTGAACGAGGCTGTGAGGGAATACTTCGGTATAGACACCGAAAATATCATTGGTACCGACGTACGTGACCTCGTAAGGGATAGGTTAAAACCCGTAATTGAAGACGGCGAGGGATACGCCGACGCAGTGCTTGCGAGTTACGATCAGGGTATCTACACCAAACAGTTAGACTGTAGGGTAAAAGGCGAGGGAGACCTGTCGGAGAGATGGCTCGAGTACTCCAGTAAACCGATAAAATCCGGTCTTTATTCCGGCGGCAGAATCGAAAAGTACGCCGATGTAACCGATAGAAAGGATGACCTATCCGAACTCAGAAAATCGAACCGCCGTCTGGAACTGGCTCTCGAAGGCACCGACTCGGGTGTATGGAGCTGGAACATAAATGAGAACAAAGTGTCATTTTCGAGCAGTATGAACACCGTCTTCGACTTCGATGTAGGTACAGGTGATACATTCGACAGTTTCCGTCAATACATACACCCCGACGACCTCGACCATTTCGACAGAGAGCTCGAGAAAGCCGTTGAGTTAGGGGAGAACTATTCGGCGGAGTACAGACTGGTCTCTGGCGATGACGTCAGATGGGTGAAAGATAGTGGTAAGGTGTTCGCGGTTCAGGACGGTAAAAAACTTATCTCGGTCATGTCCGACGTGACGGAGAGAAAAAGGAAGGACAAGGAGTTAATGGTGAGCGAAAAACGTCTCTCGCTCGCAGTCGACGCGGCAAACGCCGGAGTCTGGGAATGGAACATGAAGGAGGACGAGTTCTACTGGGACGAAAGCATGAACCAGCTACTTGGTAGGGGCGAGGGTGAGTTCACCGGCCGTTACGACGACTTCGTGAGACAGATTTATTCTGAGGATCTCGAGTTGTTCGAGGAAGAGGTCTGGAAAACGGTAAACGAAGGTGAAAGCTTCGAAACGGAGTTCAGACTCAAACGTGGAGACGAAAAGAGATGGGTTCTCGGTCGTGGAATAGTCATGAGAAAGGAAGACGAAGAACCTTTAAGACTCGTGGGAATCTGTCTCCCTATTTAAAACTGAACTTTTAATCGGAGTTCTTGACAACTTCCGCAGTACCCATATCTATGTATAAACTGAGATCATAATCAATCTCCATATCCATAATTTCTCCAAACCCAAACATCCACACAACCCACACCACAACCCACATCACACCCAAATTCCTGCATCTTCACCTTAATCTATGTAGCCTCGTGAAAGATAGATAAAAGGTCGGGGCGTCCAATTTTTCTCCATGGTAGAGAAAGAAGTGGTTCTTACGGTGGCAGGAAGCGATTCGGGTGGAGGAGCGGGTATCCAGGCAGATCTCAAAACTATGGAGGCTTTCGACGTATTCGGAACCTCGGCGATCACCAGCGTGACCGCACAGAACACACTGGGCGTCGACGGGGTCGAGGACGTGTCTCCCGAAATGGTCGGGGAACAGATAGACTCGGTATGCACCGACTACGACGTCGGATGCGTCAAGACCGGAATGGTGAGTAACGCAGAAATAATAGACGTGGTTGCCGAGAAGATCAGGGAGTACGATCTTGATGCCGTAGTCGACCCCGTGATGGTTTCGGAGACAGGGGACCGACTACTCGACCGGGATGCGGAGGATTCGATGAGGGAGAAACTGGTACCTGAGGCACGTCTCGTCACACCCAACGTACCCGAGACCACGGTTCTGACGGATATCGACGTTGAAAACATCGGTGAGATGGAGTCAGGGGCCAAAATACTGGTCCAGGAGGGAGCAAACGCGGCGCTCGTCAAAGGTGGACACGTAGGAGAATCCGGTGAAGAATCTGTCGTCGACGTGCTTTTCACGGGTTCACTGTCCAGTTTCCGGAAACCCAAGGTCGAGGACGCCGGAACCCATGGATCGGGCTGTACGTTATCGTCCGCGATCGCCGCCGGTCTCGCGAAAGACATGTCACTCCATTCCGCGGTTTCGAGGGCAGAGGAGTTCATGTACCGTGCCGTGAAGTTCGGTCTCGACGTCGGCGAAGGAGAGGGACCGGTTCATCATATGGCCGAAATACGTAACGAGGTAGAAAGGTTCGACGCACTCAGAAAGGTACGTTCCGCCGTCGAGTCCTTCGAGAACCGGGACATATCCAAACTCGTTCCCGAAGTCGGCATGAACGTCGCCGTCGCGACGCCCTACGCCCTGGAACAGGACGAGGTTGCTGCGGTTGAAGGTAGAATCCACAGGGTCACCGACGGAGTATCTGCGAACGAGGATGTCTGGTTCGGGGCGTCGGGACACATAGCCCGGTTCCTCCTGGAGATGAGGGAGTACGACGACCTACGAGCGGCCTGTAACCTTCGGAACAACGAGTACGTCAGTGAGAAGGTTGAGGGTCTTTTCGACGCAAAAAAGTTCGATAGAACCGGAGAACCCGGCCACGTCGATACGATGGAGTGGTCGGCACGGAAGGTGATGGAGGATCGGGATTCAGTCCCCGACGCCGTAATCGACGGTGGTGCGGTAGGTAAGGAACCCATGATACGTATCCTGGCTAGCTCCGCCGGAGAACTGAGACAGATGGTGCTGAGGCTGGAAGAAGCTCTGTCCTGATTTTTATTCTTTAATTTTTTTTTTAATAAATTTATCCTACTAACCACCGATACCCCCCTGGGCGATGACATCCGTCTGACGTAGGCTTATGGAGGTGGAGAATGGATTTTTCACCATGTCTAGACCCCTGAGAGTCGCTACATTTATCGACAAAGGAGGGACCGGGAAAACCACGGTTGCCGCACACCTGGGAGTTGCTCTGTCCGAAATGGACAGGGAGGTTTTGCTGATAGATCTCGCTGGTAAACAGGGCGACCTCAGCAAACATTTCGGTGTGTGGGGTAAAGTGGAGGAACAGATAGCGAGGGACGATGACTGGCCCAACATCAGTACGGTGTTCCAGGACGAGTGGGATATAATCGTCGACAAACTGGGCGGAGAAGCTATCGACGACCTCATCCTGGATACCGATCAGGGACCCGACGTGGTTCCCGCACATCCAGGCCTCGACAGCCTCGATGCCGAACTCGGAAACATTTCGGATCCCGACGAGAGGTACACTCGTTTCGACGAGTTCCTCTCGACATACATCGATCCCCTTGGATACGACGTTGTCCTGATCGACCTTCCCGGAATTACGAACAACGTCACCTACAACGGTCTCTGGGCTGCCAAAAACGTTATCGCCCCCGCCGAGATAGGTGTTTTCGAAGCCAGTCAGCTCAAAACGTTGGAGAGAGATCTAGAGAAGATGGGCGAGAACCTGGATGCTGAGGTGGAGCTCAGCATGGTTATCCCCAACAAGGTCGACCGCCGAACCAAGCTTGCGAACCAGTACTTAACCGAGTTCGAGGAGGCGTATCCCGAAACCCTTGGTGAACCTCTGCCTGCGAGCCAGGATATAAAGAACGCGGCGAACGACGGAGAAACCGTATTCGAACTAGAGGAGCCCTCGAAAACCGCAGAACGTGCGAAAAACAGGTTTCTCAAGAACGCCGACGAACTTGTTTCGAGGCTCGAAACCCGGAGACAGCCGTCAACTATAGAGGTGGGGGCGGTTTCGGATGACTGAGGAGGAGATAGAGGGTTTAAAAGAAAAACCCGAATCCACGATTGGGGAAGTTAAGGAAGAAGACGACGGCCCCGACATAGAGGAGTTAAGGAAAACCACAAAACGCGAAGACCGGCTTTCGGAGAAAACGGAGGAGGTGGACGAGGAAGAAGAGGACGACGATGGAATAAACTACACCCCTATAGACGACGTGATCTATCGGGAGAACAAGAAGGGTAAGGTACACGAACTGAAGGAACAGACGAGCAGGAGCAACCGAATCGAGGAGGATGACCAGGAGGAGATGGAGCTACGTCCGTTCACCGAGTTCGACTTCGGTTTCGAGGTCGATGCACCGTACTGCGGTAACTGCAGACATGTCGAGTTCAAGAAACACAAGGGGAAACCCGCTCCTTTCTGCACCGAGTGGGACGTAAAGACGAATCTTAAACCGGATATGGTTTGTGCAGACTACGAGCCCCAGGGTGTCATAGGAGACGAAGACAGCAACTGATATACCCCCTCACCCCGGACAAGTTCGGATAACAGATTTCTGGTTTCTGGAGTTTCTGACTATCTAAATAAACGTTTTCGGTTCCCTTGTTACTTCATTTAGGCTCCGGCCTTTCACCCAATGTTACCTTTACGTCCTTCCTTGATCCGTCCCTCAGAACCGTAATTTCGACTGTTTCATCAGGATTCTTCTTCGTCATCAGGTACCGTGCAAGTTCTTCGTTGCTGTTTATCCTCTGTCCGTCGATTGCAACTATGACGTCTCCGCCGACAGGTACTTCGAGTCCATCTATCTTCTCTTTACCCGTCTTACCCTGAAGGATTCCCGACGACGGACCGTCATCAACTACCTCTACGACCGCAACCCCACGAACCTTGTCCATACCTTGGGCTTTAGCAACCCTGGGAGTCACTGTCTGTGTCTTCACCCCGAGGTAGGGGTGTGTTATATTGCCATCCTTGATCAGTTTCGGAACCACCTTGTTAACGAGTTCCGGAGAAATCGCGAACCCGATGTTGCTACCAATCTTGGCTCTGTTGACACCCACCACGACTCCGTTCAGGGTTACCAGTGGTCCTCCGCTGTTCCCACGGTTTATCGGTGCATCGGTCTGTACAGTGTCCGGTATCACGAAGTTGTTCGCCGTCACCATCCTACGGTTTACGCCACTCACTATACCCTGCGTAATGCTGCCTTCGTAGGTCAACGGCGTACCTATTGCAGCCACCAGTTCACCCTGGACGGGGTCTTCTTCGGCAACCGGTAATGCGTCGACGTACTCCGGCACGCCGTCGACCTTGAGAACCGCCAGGTCCGTGTAGACGTCGGTACCCATGACCTTTGCTTCCCGGAACTCGCCCTCGCTGAACTTCACGTAAATTGTTCCGTTGGCCTGATTGACCACGTGTTGATTAGTGATTACGTGTCCGCTCTCGTCGTAAACGAAACCCGAACCCTGTCTCTCTCCTACACGTAAGGAAACCACGGAGTCAATTATCTCTCTGTACAGCCGTTTGTAGCTGTTGGCAATCGATGGACTGTTGTTTAAAAGCGGGGGATTATCCGGCACCTGGATCGACTTCGGTCTATCTATCGGCTCAATGCCACCATCGAACCCGGCATCCGTCCCGGAGCTTGCGTTAGCTCCATCCGTTGCCGATTGGTCTTGAACCACACAGCCACTTAGAGCCACCATGACCGTCAGGAACAGAGCTATTGGAACCTGTTTTTTCATACGTACATACCGTTATATTTGATCCGTGTTAGTGGTTTCCGTACCCACCTATAAAGACTGCTATGATTTTTCGATACTGTCTGGGGTAACCATTCCCGATAGAGGCCGTGGTGACCGTTCCGAAACGGACAGTACTGACTAATACCAGTACGGTGCAGTACCACCAGTACAGTCCAATACAAGTA
>JBDGRN010000074.1:20709-25046 GCA_042218125.1 Halobacteria archaeon
CGTTACAGACCACCAGTACAGTCCAATACAAGTACGTTACAGACCACCAGTACAGTCCAATACAAGTACGTTACAGACCACCAGTACAGAGCGAACTAGCTAGAGTAGGAGGATCGAACCTCGAATGGAACGGTCTTCCGGCTACTACCGACCAATATTAGAATGAGCGGAAACTATCTTTCTACATGACGGAAGTTGAGATAGAGGGAACGAAGCTGGATTTCAAAAAGGAGGGTATCGATGTCGAGTACGAGGGACACGACTTCAGGCTCCGGAAGAAGGTAGTCGAGGAAGCCACAGGAAAACAGTACCGGGACGCAACCGATCACGACGTTATGCGTATGATAGATCGGTCTGTGGAGTTCAATTCGGGCGCCAGGAGGATAGGCGACATACTTTAAGCTTGGTGGCTTGTCATGGGAGGTACCGGGGCGTATACCACCGTGGAGGCAACCGTTTTTTAAACACTCTCGTCAAACAGTAAGGTAGTTCATTTATCTATGTTACGCGTCACGTTTCTCGGCACCGGCGGTTCTATTCCACAGACCGACAGGAACGCAAGCGCCGTCGCGGTCGAGATGGAGGGCGACCTGCTACTGTTCGACTGCGGCGAAGGCACGCAGCGCCAGATGATGCGTTACGGCTCCGGTTTCGGAGTCGACAGGATTTTTATAACCCACGTACACGGCGACCATATACTTGGGCTGCCGGGACTTTCCCAGACCTGGACGTTTCAGGGTCGTGAGAAACCCGTCGAGGTCTACACACCCGAGGGAACCTACCAGACCATAAAAGACTGTTTCGATCTGGCGGGCCATAACCCCCCGTACGACGTCAGGTACCAGGAGGTCAGACCAGGACATAGACTGGAGTTCGAAGAGTACGACGTCGCCGTTACCGAAACGGACCACGAGGACTGCAGTTCGGTTGGATACAGCTTAGATGAACACGACAGGAAGGGACGTTTCGACCGCGAACGTGCAGAGGAGCTAGGCGTCGAACCCGGACCAAAGTTCTCGAGGCTACACAACGGAGAAACTATCGAGCTGGAGGACGGTACCGTCGTGGACCCCGATCAGGTGGTGGGTGAGCCGAGAAAAGGGCGGAAAGTGGTTTACTCCGGCGATACGCGTCCTACTGAAGCGGTTAAGAAAGAGGCGGAGAAAGCCAGTCTTCTGATACACGACGGTATGTTCGAGTCCAGCCATTCGGAAAGGGCAGAATATACGGGTCATTCGACGACGCGGGAGGCCGCGGAGCTTGCACGTTACGCTGATGTCGAGCTTCTGGCGCTTACCCACGTGAGTTCAAGGTACAGCGACGGCGTACATGACCTGGAGAGAGAGGCACGTGAGATCTTTCCCGACAGCGTAGTCGCCTACGACGGAATGACCGTCGTGGTGGAGTACCCTGAGAAAGACCGGGAAACGAGAGTAAAATAACTTAAATTAGACTAAAGGTAAATTAACCTAAATCAGACTAACGCATCTCCTCCAACCCCGTCGCCACGCTTACCACATACTCTCCCGTCGCAACGTTAGGAAGCCGTCGTTTCCGCCACACAAGTCCGGGGTTTTCGGCTTTCCTTTTCTCTCTGACATTTCCGAACACGTCGGTAATCTCGAACAGGAGGTCGTTTTCCTCGACTTCGTCGTACAGGTCGACCCTGAAACGGAGGAGGCCGCCGCGTCCCGAATGGTAGGTGTCGAACCGGTCCGCTACGTACTGTTCCTCCGGCACGTCCGCATCGGTGTCCAGGAATCCGTATCCCTTCAGTACGTTAAATAGACCTGTGACGCCACGTTCGATCGAATCAGGATCCCATCCGACCGAACCCCCTAGCTCGGGGTCGATAGTTGGTATACCGTCGTCGGGTGCTACGCGTGCTAGCTGTCCATCGGGACCCTTCTTGTCCAGGATGTACCGGGTTCCGAAGCTCTTGGCGAGTCCGAGACACCGGCCATGCATCCTGTGGCTTCCACCGCATCTTACACGGACTTCGTCGATCATTCTGCTGGTCGATCCCTGGTGTAGATCGATCGCGAGGTCTGCGCGCTCCACCCCTTCGTCGTAGACCAGGCTTGCCAGGCGGTCGCTACTCGATCCATCGGGGTTACCGGGAAACACCCTGTTTATCTTCTTGTTGTCGATTGGGTTCCTGTGTTCCGCCACCTGGAAGCCGTGGAAGTTCAGTATACCCACGACCAGGATCTGCCCTTTGATCTTTCGAGGATCCAGCTGCTCTACGAAGTTCCTGACGACCCCGACGCCGTTGTACTCGTCCCCGTCGCTTCCCGCCTGGATGTAAAGAGTCTTTCCGGTTCCTGCACCGTTTACCGCCGCTACAGGTAGAGAGAATGAAGAGCCGTCCCGTAGTTCACCCGCCTCCAGACATCCGGTATCAATTCCACCGGGTTCTGCTGAGGCAGTTCCGAAATCAAGCATGGTGAAACTCATCGTGATAGACGTTTATTTCCTACGTTTCCAGGTTAACCATGTAGCTAAAACAGTACCTACACAAAATCGGTATAGGAGACCCGATGTACATTATTTAAAAAGGTATGTTTCCTCTAAAGCGGTACGTTTCCGTGTTTCTTGCCGGGAAGCTCTTTTCTTTTATCCTCGATCAGATCCAGGTCGTCCGCGACCCGTCCCCGTGTTTCCTCGGGCTCTATTACGTCGTCGACGTACCCCCTTTCAGCCGCGTTGTAGGGGTTTGCGAACTCCTCCCGGAACTCCTCCTTGAGTTCGTTCTTTTTGGCTTCCGGGTCTTCTGCTTCGGATATCTCGTCGCCATACAGTATTTCGACGGCGCCCTCGGGACCCATTACCGCTACCTCAGCAGTGGGCCAGGCATAGTTGAAGTCGGCGTCGAGGTACTTCGACCCCATCACGACGTAGGCTCCACCGTACGCCTTCCGGGTTATAACAGTTACGAGAGGGACGGTGGCTTCACTGTATGCGTACAGGATCTTGGCTCCATGTTTAATGATGCCGCCGTGTTCCTGCTGCTTCCCGGGCATGAAACCCGGGACGTCGACGAATGTTAGTATCGGTACGTTGTATGCGTCGCAGGTGCGTACGAACCGAGCGCCCTTCATGCTCGAATCTATGTCGAGTGTTCCGGCGTTGATACGTGGCTGGTTCGCCACTACCCCTATGGAACGGCCGTCGATTCTCGCGAACCCCGTCACGACGTTGCGTGCGTACGAATCCTTGACCTCGAAAAAGCTGTCTTCGTCACATACCCCCCGGATTACGTCCTTCATATCGTATGGTTTCCTGGGTTCGTCGGGTACGACGTTATTCAGGTTGATGTTTTCTGGTGGATCCTGTCCCCTGTAGCTCGGCGGATCTTCCAGGTTGTTCTGTGGAAGGTAGCTCAGCAACGTCTTGACTGCGTCGAGTGCCGCTTCGTCGTCCCTGTAGCTGGCATCGGCGACGCCGCTAGTGTTGGTGTGAACGTGGGCGCCGCCGAGCTCTTCGAATGACACATCCTCACCAGTGACCTGTTTGATTACGTTGGGTCCGGTGATCATCATGTGGCTGGATTCGTCCACCATGAAGGTGAAGTCCGTCATTGCGGGGCTGTAGACTGCTCCCCCGGCACATGGACCCATGATTACTGATATCTGTGGAACTACTCCGCTGGCTTCGACGTTCCGCCGGAATATCTCTGCGTATCCCGCGAGAGACGCGATTCCTTCCTGTATACGTGCGCCGGCGCTGTCGTTCAGTCCTACGACGGGTACTCCGTTCTCTACGGCGCGATCCATTATCTTCGCCACCTTCTCCGCTACCGTCTCGCTGACGCTGCCGCCGAACACCGTGAAGTCGTGGGCGAAGATACAGGTCTTCCGGCCGTTAATGTCTCCGTAACCAACGACCACGCCGTCCCCGGGTATCTTCCTGTCGCCCATCCCGAACTTCTCGGTTCGATGTTCGACGAATGGATCTGACTCGTTGAAACTGCCGTCGTCTACCAGGTATTCGATCCTTTCCCGTGCAGTCAGCTTGCCTTTATCATGCTGTTTATCGATCCTTTCCTGCCCACCCCCCTCGAGCGCCTCCTCCCGTTTCCTTCGGAGTTCCTGAATTTTGTCTTCTATTGTCACGTTGGATGTAAATACCGTGAAACAAGGTTAAACGTTACCCCCGCGGAACACATCTTACGTCTATAGGGCAAATATTATAACTCGACGGCGGTAAAAATCAATGAGAGGGCGCGTAGCTCAGTTTGGACTAGAGCATCGGACTTCTAATCCGAGGGTCGGGGGTTCAAATCCCCTCGCGCCCGTGCAGCGAACGAAGTGAGCGAACCGGCACGAAGGATTTGA
>JBDGRN010000074.1:25146-43367 GCA_042218125.1 Halobacteria archaeon
ACTCGGGAAGGAAGCGAACGAAGTGAGCGAACTGACCAAAGTTCAAATCCCCTCGCGCCCGCAAATCTTTTAGATTTGCGTGCTCAGAAATCTTCGATTTCTGAACGCCCGTAGAACTTATGTTATACGTGAACAAAAATCTCTGATTTTTGTATTCCCGTGCAGCGAACGAAGTGAGCGAACCGGCACGAAGGATTTGAACTCGGGAAGGAAGCGAACGAAGTGAGCGAACTGACCAAAGTTCAAATCCCCTCGACTTTTCAAAATCTCCGATTTTTGGCTACTGTATCAGTAGGAAAGTATATCTAAAGGGATTCCTCGGAAACTTTCAGTAAACCATCCCTGACACAAAACCATATTTTGCCGGAAAACCCGTTGGTTCCCCTCTCCAAGGTTGAATTAGAAACCTTTCACCCCAGTACTAACGAGCCATTTATCATAATCTATACTTGCCACCAAAATTTTATATACCCCTGTAAATAGTAAACCGTCGGTAGATAATAGAGGCCCTTACGGCGATTTGTACTGGCCTTCCACCTGTCTACTCAATACTTTTAGTACTTCCGGTTTAATAATGTTCTAAAAGGCTTTATATACCTAATGGATAGGTCAAGATGCAATGAGGAAAGATAAGCTAATAGAGCTACATGCTATGATCTACGACATTCACGCTGACCTCGAAGAGAGGAAGGATGAAAAGAAGGTAAAGCCGGAAGTCTCGCCCGACGACATACATAAATCCAAGTCGGAACACAAGGAAGCCCTGTTTAGTCTGGGAGAAAACATCGCAGACCTAATGAACGAAGACGGTTCCGAGTTTAGCGACATAGGTAGACTCGAAACCAGGATGCGCGAAAAGAAGCAAGAGATAGCTTAAGTTAATTACCAAAATTCTTTATTTTTCCTTACTTTACCGCGGCATAGTCGCTACTAAACTAAACCACCACTAAACTAAACCACCATTAAAAGTACGGCAATGGGTTAGATTAGGATTCGGCAAGTGTATAGAAGGTTTAGTATTTTGACATCCAAGTAAACCGTTCCTACTTTTAGGTTCGACCCTGATGCTTTGTACGTTAAGGATGAAGGCTGTCGTTCTAGCTGCGGGGGAGGGAACGCGACTTAGACCCAGAACTGAAACTATACCGAAACCTCTCGTCGAGGTTAACGGCAAACCGATACTGTCCCACTGTTTTGACTCATTGCTAGAGACAGGGATTACTGATGCAGTCGTAGTTGTGGGTTACCGGAAATCCGATATCGTCGGTAGGTACGATGACTCTTACCGCGGTATGGATCTGGAGTACGTGGAACAGGAGGCAAGGAAGGGACTGGCTCACGCAGTCCTTACGGCGGAGTGCAAGATAGATTCGGATTTCGTTGTCGTTAACGGTGACAACGTTTACCGGGGAAACCTGCCGGAAGCGGTTACGGTACACCGCAGTTCTGATGCCGAAATCACCATGCTGGTAGAAGAGGTGTCACGTGATGAAGCGAAACTTGGGGCGGTCTGTGAAACCGACGAATCCGTGGAGGTTACCGGTATCGTCGAGAAACCCGACGATCCTCCCTCAAAAATCGCACCGGCAGCTTTCTACGTGCTACCTCCGGAAACTTTCGCAGCCTGTAAAGTTATTAAACCCTCCGAACGTGGCGAGTACGAACTCCCCGACGCCATCGATCTCCTGATACACGCCGGATTCCGCACCAGGCTGTTGCATTTCGAGGGGTGGAAGGTCAACGTGAACAACGAGGAGGACGTCGAAACTGCGGAAACAAAGCTTCGGGACGTAGGTTCCGAGGGATTGGGCAATAAAAACTAAGTTATTTAGTCGAGGGACAACCGAGTTGAACGCATGAGACCCAGGACACCGCTTTTTCCCCGTCCGTTACGATGGGGATTGGTGGCGGCTCTCGCACTATTTATTTTCTATACCTCAGTTTTAACCTCCCCACCCGAAACACCGGTTGATAAACTTAAACCGGTACTACTGCCTCTTGACAAATGGCGTCACTTCCTTGCATACGCCGCCCTCACCCTGTCTGTCGGTTACGCCACCGTCAACACCGAATCGAGGGGGTGGAGGTCGGTTCTTTCCGTCGTTATCCCCGTCGCACTGTACGGGGTGGGGATAGAGGTTGGTCAGTCCTTCATCCCGGAAAGGTACTTCTCTGTTTCTGATGCCTACGCGAACCTGCTTGGTGTTCTCCTAGCATCTCCTTGGTTCTACCTCGAAACGAGACTTAACTTCGTGCCGGTCTCGGAGTATTTCCGGAAAGATACTCAGGAATGAGTATGAATCAACGCAGGCAACTACTGTTCCTTAGCGCAACTGGATCAAAGGCTGAAAAATACAGTTCGATTCAGATGGTCGAAGCTACGGTGGAGGGCCTCGACGTCAAAACTATACGCGGTACGGATAAACAGGGCTCCGGTTAGAGTAGTTAGTTACATAGAGATGCCTTATTTACACAAAGAAAACTCAGTTACGCACAGGGTTTAACTTCCGTACGGGTTTTTCTTCAAATAATGGCTTCCCGTCGTAGAATAGAACGTCTCCGAACCGAGGCCGATACCCTGATGACCCGTTACGATCAGGCTGATGAGGCCCTCCGGAAAGCACGGAGCTCCGAGGGAGAACACTGGGAAGATCGGGAGATAGTTCTCGAACTCGAGACGCCGGGTGGGGAGTCTATTGAGGTGACATTGGACCTCGACAGTTCCGTCAACGAGAACGCCGAGGAGAGGTACTCCAGAGCGAAAGATATGGAACGGGAGATAGAACGTAGGGAGTCGGTTGTAAAAGAACTGTCGCCGTTGCCCTCGGATCCTGTCGCGTATCTGATTATGTACCATCTCGACAGAGTGGAGGGGAATTATCCTAAATCGATGGCTGGATATCTAGAGGACGGCCGGAAACACGTAGAGAAACTCTGTAAAGAGATGGAGAAGTCGGGTTTGCTCGAACGGGTCGAGTCAGGAACCGTTAAGCAACGTAGGGTGAAGGCGAAAAAGGCGGAGGAGGTGAGACAGCACCATACCTACTACCGGCTTTCGAGAGAGGGGGATCATCTACTCAGGTTTCTTGAAAGCCGCGAGGGAAGATTTAACGTCCTCAAACATCTACCGGCCAGCTACAGGGTTTTGTGTAGATTGAGTAACGAGGGTGTATCTTCCCCGAGAGGAACAGCCAAAGAAACCGAGATGGAGTTCGAGTACTCCCGCCACATCTACCGAACTCTCGAAAGACTCGGGCTGGTTACGAAAGAGAGAGGTAAAAGCGGGGATCAGCCACGTAAATCATCGGAGGTTGGAGGAAAAAACCGAACTTTCTACGTGGCGGCAGCCGACTCCGAGGAACTAATTAATGAACTTAAGGAGAAAAACCATGAAATTAATTAACTTACCAAATAACGAACCTACACCTTAAAAAGAAACCAAATAACTAACCAAATAACCAATTAAAGCCTAAAAACATGAAGCTAAATAATGCACCTAAAAGTTTTAACCCAGTATGGACGCGTGTTTAACCTCTGGAAACGTGTTAATCTATACTTGCAGGAAAATACATCAACAGTACTAACGACTGGGGCGTCTAACCAACCAGAATAGTAGATGTCCGTCTACCTGGAAGCCCGGAATCTAACGCGTACGGCGAACGGCAGTATCCTCGTCAACGAAGTTTCCTTCAAGCTCGAGGAGGATGAGGTACTCGTAGTCTACGGCGACTCTGGCTCCGGTAAAACCAGTTTACTCAGGATCCTGAACAGGCTGGACGAACCAACCTCCGGAACCGTACTACTTCGGGGGAAGGACTACCGCGACTTCGAACCAACGGAGCTCCGTAGAAGGATCGGTTACGTTCCACAGCACCCGACGTTGACCGAAGATACAGTAGAGGAAAACGTCACTGTAGGACCGAGATATAGGGGTGAAGAGGTGGACGAAGGGTTTCTTGCGGATATTCTACGGGAGATCGGTTTCGAGGACAGAAGAAACGCCGAGGTCAGGGAACTTTCCGGGGGCGAGAAACAGCTGGTGTCGCTGGCCCGTACACTCATGAACCGTCCGGAAGCAGTTCTTCTCGACGAACCCACCAGTCATCTAGATCCCGGCAGTAAGAGAGAGGTTGAGGAGTTGATAGATGACGTTATGGGGTACGGTGATAGCTTTGACGTCACGGTAGAGTCTGTGATCTGGGTTACTCACGACACCGAACAGGCTCGCCGGGTGGCGGACAGGATAGCGGTTTTCGAGGACGGAGGTATCACGAAAACCGGTGACGATGGGGTGATAGAGTGACGGAGCCGAACTTAGCGTCGCTCACGGATCCGGTTCTGGTGAAGGGGGTCAAACAGGTAGCGGTCGCCGTCGTTCTCGCCGCGCTGGTTCTATCTGCCGCGTATCTGAGAAACATACAGCTTGTGCAGGAGCTCGGATATGCCTTCACCCGGGGGTTCCTACAGGTGATAGCTATGGGGTTGCTGATAGGGGTACTGTTCTCGCTCAGGCTGGAATGGAGCTTCGTAGTTATCCTCGGAATGGTGGTTTTCGCCACCCAGATATCTGAGAGCAGGGGTGAGGGCCTGCCTAACAGTTTCCGTATATCTTTCGCCGGTATCCTGTCTGGAAGCGGGGTAGTTATCGCGTCGATGCTGTACATGGGTGCGATTGAACCTACCGTCCGAAACCTCGTGCCTGTGGCCGGAATGATCGTTTCGAGCTCGATGAAGACCAACTCGCTGGCACTCGAACGGTTCACGAACGACCTGAGTGAGAACCGTGACGAAATCGAGGTGCTACTGTCGCTGGGTGCCTCGGGAGAAACAAGCCTCTCGAAGTACAGTTCAGGATCCGTTAAAGCATCACTTATACCGATGGTGGAGTCTCTCAGGAGTCTCGGCCTGGTCTATATTCCTGGAATGATGTCCGGAATGATACTTGCGGGGGCGAACCCCGTATACGCGGCGCTCTACCAGTTCGTCATCATGGCGATGCTGTTCAGCGCCAGCGCGATCACCAGCCTGGTATCGGTCCAGCTCGCGGGAAACGAGGTGGTCAACGAAGCGGAACAGCTCGGTTATGGTTCAGTTAGAGACTGAGAAAGTCTTCCCGAACTGTATAGGCTGTCGGATGTAGTCCTATCACCTGGGTTTTTCGTGTTCCGGGGTTAACGACGGTCCATCAGATCGGCAGTATTCGGGATAGAACTGGTAATCTACCAGCTGGATCATACATATGGGAATTTATATTACTCTGGTCCGGTGAACCTTTACTTCATGAACCAGGAAGGAGGGGAGTTAGAAGGAGAGAAGTTAGAAGAAGAGAAGTTAGAAGAAGAGAATCCAGAAGGAGTGAACCGTAGACGGTGGCTTGCTTACGTAGGAGTTGCGGCGACGGGCGTGTCGGGATGTCTTGGAGCACAACAGCAGGATTCCGACAACGTGGAGGATAATAGAACGGAAGACGACGGCGGAGAAAAGAAAAAGATACCTGAAACTGCCCAGGCTAGCTGTGATAAACATAAAAAACTGGATACCGATATAAGCAAGGATACCGTCCTCGGAATAGACTGTAACGAGTTTCGGGTTACTGGAGAGATCAAGGTCGTTGACGGCGCCGAACTGCGTATACTACCAGGGGCGACAGTCGAGTTCGACGAGGGTGCGACGATCAAGTTCCTGGACGGTCATCTACGTGCCCAGGGAAGAAAGGAAAAACCGATTACGTTTACCGGGACAGGTAAACAGCGTGGTTTCTGGAAGGGACTCTACTTCTCCAACCCTGACTCCAGAAACGTAATTAACCATTCCGTGATCGAGTACGGTGGCAGCAAAGAACTCGGGGACGCATATGAGGCAAGCAACCTAATTGCCGAACTCGATACCGAACTGGAGGTTAAAAACACCATCATCCAGGAGAGTGATGGCTATGGATTCTACATCGGCTCCAAGGCGGATGTTAAGGACTTTTCCAACAACAAGGTTTCACAGAACAGTCTAGGTGCTGGTTATGTACAGGCACCCAGCCTCCACGGCCTCTCCGCCACAACGACTTACACGGGTAACGGCAACGACGTCGTCGACGTGGAAATCGGTGGTACCCCGGGACTCGGCGGGGTACCAGCGGGTGAGGAGGTGTCTTGGCCAGCTATCTCTGCCGACTACAGATTCAAGAAAGGTCGGGTGGACGGAATAGCACCTATACGTGGCGACCTGACGATCGAACCTGGTGCTACCTTACGTTTCGAAAGGGATACAGGTCTTGCCGTGAAGACGGATGGCTCTCTGAAGGCAGTAGGTGAAACCCCCGAGGGCCGTATAGATCCTATCACGTTCTCGGCTGTAAAATCCAACAAGGGTTACTGGCGCGGTATCTACCTACAGTCCAGCAAAAGCGAGAAGAACCAACTCAGGAACGTGGTTATCGAATACGGCGGTAGCGAATCCTACAACTACGCAGACAAACCGGCGAACCTCACACTTGCCCGTGGTTCGACGGTAGATGTAACGGACTCCACGTTGAGAGAGAGCGGGGGATACGGATTTTTCTTCGACCCGAGATCCGAGTTAGGTAAGTTCACCGGCAACACAGTAACGGCGAACAGGGAGGGTGCTGGACGAGTCAACGCACCCGTGGTTCACCAGTTATCGGGTGACTCGACTTTCAGAGGAAACGACAGGGACTTCGTCGAGGTTGTAATAGGCCAGGATACCAAGTTCACCGGCATACCATCCGGGAACTCCGTTACCTGGAGTTCGCTGGACGTCCCATACCTGATGGTGTCGGGTGACGAGGGAGACGTGGGGTCAGTACGTGGCGATCTGAAGATAGAGAAGGGATCCAAACTGGTGTTCTCCCGTGACACGGGACTAAGCGTGAAAAAGACCGGTTCGCTTAAAGCCATCGGCGGTTCCGGCAGTACAAAGAACTCGATCGTGTTTACAGGCGAATCCGAGGAAAGAGGTTACTGGCTTGGCCTCAACTTCGAAGGAAGCCGTAGCGACGACAACGTTTTGAAAAACGCAGTCGTGGAGTACGGTGGAGGTAAGTTCTCGGGTGAAGACAGGTTCTGGTACATCGGCAAACCGGCAAACGTAGTCGCCACGCGTTCGGGAAAACTGACGGTAGAAAACTGCAAGATCTTGAAGAGTGGTGGCTTCGGAGTCGCTCACAACCCGGACTTCGATATCACCCTCAACGGCAACAGGTTCGCAGGTAACCGCCTCGGAACAGTTTACGAGGGAACATAAAAACTGAGATACCACTCCAGTACCGGGAACCTGGAGAAACCGTTTCAGGGTTTTAAAGCTTATACGGCTCCCCTGCCGAACTAGTCCACAAAGAGTGTTATAAAAATGGGTAGGTTTTCCAAGATCGTCAAGATCACGAAACGTATCGAGGAGCTAGTTCCAAAGGTAGAGAAACTGGCGAAGGATGTCGACACACGTCTCAAGGAAGTGGACGAGAGGCTCGACAAGGTCGACGAGCATCTGGTGGAGATAGAGAACAGGCTCGAAGATTTCGAAGAGATGCAGAGGGAGATCGAGGAGATAATGCAGGAAAACAGAGATGAACTAAGAGCCGAATCCCAGCCCGTAAACGAGGACTGAGAAACGGAACAGTCCCCGAACTACGTATGGAACCTTAATACCACCAGAAAAGAAAACTGAGGATGTCTGGATGATAAAGTCCGGATAATAAAGTCCGGATAATAAAGTCCGGACCATGGTTAATTTTAGCTCGGTTCCGGTTTGAACCTCTACATCCCTTTCTAACTTGAAGCTCTACATCCCTTTCTAACTTGAAGCTCTACATCCCTTTCTAAAGAAGTTCAGCGAGAGTTCCACGGGTTTCCGAAAATCGTAGATTTTCGGCTTTCGCAAATCCCGTAGGGATTTGCCAAACACCTGACCCGTGGTACTTCACTACATATTTAACTCTACAAAATATTTTATACCGAAGGGGTTTAACGGTCTCCATTCCACCGTTAACTCAAAATATGTTTCTTAATTTCAGGAGACAGGTCGAGGACTGCCTGTCGGACGGTCTAGAGGACTGCGGCTACCATGACCCAGAGCTAAGTCTCGAAAAACCCCCAGACGACGTCGACGCTGGACTTGCTTCCGCTACTGCATTCAAACTGCCGGGAAACCCGAACGAGAACTCCGACGAGATACTGGAACTGTTGAACCCCGAAAAGTACGAGCTGATCGGAGAGGTCTCGACCCAGGGACCCTACATAAACTTCGGATACAACGATGTATACCTGGGGAAAACTCTGGAGAGTTCCCAGGCACCTGGCTATCCCGACCTGCCGGAGAGGGACGAAGAAGTCGTTCTTGAGCACACCTCCGCCAACCCTACAGGACCACTCCACGTCGGAAGGGCAAGGAACCCCATTATCGGAGACTCACTCGCCCGGATACTACGGAAAGCGGGTTTCGATATCTCGGTGGACTACTACGTCAACGACATGGGTAGACAGGTGGCGACCATCACGTGGGCTTTACACAACATCGAGGAGGACGAGCTTCCGGAAGCTAAGAGGGAGAAGCCCGACTACGACGTCGTGAGGTACTACAGAAGAGCTAACGAACGCTTAGAGGGTGAGGAAGGCGAGGAGGTAGCCGAGGAGACCGAGAGCGAGATCGATGGTTTGCTCAACAGCCTTGAGGAGGGGGACAGAGACGCTCTCGAAAAGGTGGAGGAAGCGGTCGATACGTGTCTCGAGGGACAGCTCGAAAGCCTGGAACGTCTCGGCGCGAGCTACGACAACTTCGTACGGGAATCCGGTTTCGTACTGGACGGAACGGTTGACGAACTCTCTAAGGACCTCAGCGATCTTGAGGAGTCGTATCTTGAGGAGGACGCCTACAAACTCGACCTTTCGGAGTTCGGTATCGGCAAAGAGCTCGTGTATCTCAGGGGGGACGGAACCTCTCTGTATACGACGAGGGATATAGCCTACCATATCGATAAGTTCGACCGCTGTGACGAAGCAGTGAACGTTCTCGGCGAGGACCACAAGCTCCAGGCGCGACAGCTATCGGCTACACTGGATCTCTTGGGTGTCGACAGGTCTCCAGAGAACATATTCTACAGCTATGTCAACCTCCCGGAGGGAAAGATGAGTACCCGGGCGGGACAGGTGGTCAATATGGATGATCTACTCGACGAGGCGGTGGAAAGGGCACGTCGTGAGGTCGAGGACAGGTTCGAGGAGCGCGACAGGGAGATTGGGGACGTTAATTTAGTGGCGGAGAAGGTCGGTCTCGGCGCAGTACGGTACGACATCGTTTCACGGCAGGCCGAAAAACCCATCACGTTCGACTGGGAGGAGGCACTCAACTTCGAGGGTCAGCACGCACCATCGATCCAGTACGTCTACGCACGCGCATCGGGAATTCTGGAGAAGTCCGAAAAAGAGCCCGATCCCGAGTTTTTGGAAGTCGAGGAAGACGAAGCTGTAAAGGTGGTGGAGAAGGTCGGAGAGCTATCCGACGTAGTAAACGAATCGGCGATTGATCGTGAACCCCACAGGCTAGCCGGGTACTCCAAGGAGTTGGCTGACCTTTTCAACGAGTTCTACCGGGAATGCAGGGTCCACGGAAGCAGCAACGAAGAGGCTCGTCTCGCTGTCGTCAACTCCGTAAGGAAAGCGGTCGAAGCCTCCCTGGACCTTATTGGAGTGGAATGTCCCGACACGATGTAGTCTCAGTAATCAACACGTGAGATCCAGCAAAATAAACTCCAGTTTAGCTGGACTGTGAAAACATATTACCCCGGTTTAAAAAACATATTACCCCGGTTTAAAGACGTTATATTAACGTAAATCCCGGTTTAGGTGGGTTATTGGAAAATATTACACCAGTTAAGTTTCAATACCTGAGTTTAAAAGATGGTTTAAGTTCTTTTGGTGAGGTCAAAACGAACCCCAATGTCTTTTTATCAAGAGTATCTATCTCACGTACAGTATGAGTGACATTTCGGACGACGTAGATTCACCTGAAGACCTCGATATATCCTCGGACGACTCTACACAGGAGACACTGGACAAACTCCGGGAAAGAGTGGAGGAACTCGAAGGGGAGAACGAGAGAGTGAGAGACAAGTTGCTAGATGCTAATGCGGAGAAAAACAAACACAAACAGAAGATCGAGAGACTAAAACATGAGAACGAGAAGCTGAAGAAGTCGCCTCTATTTATCGCTACCGTCCAGGAGATCACGGAAAAGGGCGTCGTGATCCGTCAACACGGTAACAACCAGGAAGCACTAACGGAAGTCACGGACGAGATGCGGGAAAACCTCGGTCCCGGAGACCGCGTAGCCGTCAACAACTCGCTTTCGGTAGTTAAAGCCCTCGACGACTCCACCGACGTAAGGGCACGCGTAATGGAGGTCGACGAGAAACCCGAAGTAACCTACGAAGACATCGGTGGTCTCGAAAACGAGATACAGGAGGTACGGGAAACCGTCGAGCTTCCGCTTAACGAACCCGGGCTTTTCGACGAGACCGGAATCGAACCCCCGGGAGGGATACTACTCCACGGACCACCCGGTACGGGTAAAACGATGCTCGCGAAAGCGGTCGCGAGACAGACCGACGCAACCTTCATCAAGATGGCGGGCAGCGAACTAGTCCACAAGTTCATCGGTGAGGGTGCAAGGCTTGTACGAGATCTCTTCAAGGTTGCACGCCAGAAATCCCCCAGCGTCGTCTTCATCGACGAGATCGACGCCGTCGCATCCAAACGCACCGAAAGCAAGACGAGCGGCGACGCCGAGGTCCAGCGTACCATGATGCAGCTCCTAAACGAGATGGACGGCTTCGAGAACCGCGGCGACATAAAGATCATCGCGGCCACGAACCGTTTCGACATGCTCGACCGTGCCATACTCCGACCCGGCAGGTTCGACCGCCTCATCGAGGTACCTCTACCGAACGAGGAAGGCAGGAAGCAGATATTCAAGATTCATTCCCGCGGCATGAACGTCAGCGACGACGTAGACTACGTACGTCTCGCACGTATCACGGACGACATGAGTGGAGCCGACCTCAAAGCAATATGTACGGAAGCCGGAATGTTCTCCATCCGTGACCGCGAAACCGAGGTATCGATGGGTGACTTCATCGACGCCTACGACAAGGTCCGTGATGAAAACGAGGAAGCCGGAAAGTCCAGCGCGATGTTCGCCTGACGACGAGGGTTATCTACAACTCTCCTCTAATCTTTAAATTTTCTATATAAATAACTTGAGTAAATTACCTTATTTACACTAAAGAGTTAATTTACACTAAAATGCCTTATTTACACTAAAAAGATTGTTTACACTAAAATAACTTAATTACACTAAAAAAGTTGTTTACACTAAAATAACTTATTTAAAAATATAGCGACGAGTAAGATTACGGGACCGACCATGCCGCGCCTCACTGAAAGATCCTTCTGGGTTTTTAGACCCTGGGTCCATATATATGCACCCCAAATAATAAAGAGAAAACTCGCCCAGTAGACGAAAATGTGAAACTCACCGGCCCCTGTTTGTTTACTCAGTACCGCTGAAGAAGATCTACTAACGTCGGTAAGATCACCGCTAGCCCCCAAGTATATTCGGTACGGCAGTTCGAGAACAATGAACGCCAAAATCAAGGGAATATATCCATAGGCCACGACCCAGAGGGTTTGGTCGAAACTTCCTTCGCCGCCAAGTAGAACTGAAACCACGTGGAAAAACGCCGACTGCAACAGCCAAAACAGTCCATACAAACCTCCGGATACCAGAAGAGCCATAACCATAAGAGGGATGTTTAACCCTCCACCAGTTCCCTGGGCGTAGAAAAGGGTTCCAGTAGAAATTATATATGATACCATCGTCAGTATACCGAGGATATAGAAAGCCTCGTTTAAACTGTAGCTTTCTTTCCGTCCTCGAAAGAACTCACCCGGCCGAAGTAAAACCTGTTTTACTATCCTGTACTGATCCATTATATGAATAACAAATTAAGAACGGTACGTATTAATTTGACTGGTGCAGTGTCTTGAACGTCGGATGGTCAACAACCATTAACTCACCGGGGTTTTTCGAAGGTTTTCTCACGTTTATGCGTCAAGGATGAGGTGTGGTATCCGTATTCAACGCTTTCGCAACCGCCGTCTTCCCAATCCTCGTAATCGCGGGTACAGGTTACGTTCTCGGTAGGGTGAAGAAACTGGATCCGAAGCCCATAGCCACTGTTACGATATACGTCCTTACTCCGGTTCTCGTCTACCACAGCCTGGTTACGACCAAAATCGGGGGCGAGGAAGGGGCAAAGATAGTGGCGGTCTCTATAGTTATGACGGTAGTTATGTGGGGGATGGCAAAAACCGTGGGTTTGTTCCGGGACGGGGGGCCCGAGTTCGAACTTGCGGCTGCGTTCCCTAACACAGCCAACTACGGAATCCCGCTCTCGGCGTTTGCTTTCCCTTCGTTAGGAAAATCCACCGCCGTCCTCTACGTAGTCGGCTCTACCGTTATGATGTACACTGTAGGTATCTACATCATATCCAAGGGAAGTTCGATCCTCGAATCCGGAAAACAGGTTTTCCGGCTACCATTAATATACGCGGTCGGACTCGCCGCCCTTACACGGGCGGTGGATCTCCAGCTTCCACCTGAACATCTAGGGACACTTGGTCTCGTCGGAAACTCTGCGATACCATTGATGTTGCTTGTTCTCGGAATGCAGGTCAGCGACACCCGGCCGTCAAGATCCCTCAAAAAGGTGGGTGATATCAACATCACCAGACTCGTACTTGCTCCCATAGCGGCCGTACCCGTAGCTATACTCGCCGGTTTCTCCGACCCTGCTGTGGCGAAGGTGGTGGTGCTCGAATCCTCGATGCCTGTCGCAGTAACAACACTGATATTTGCGATAGAGTTCGAACGCGACAGAGAGTACGCCGCGGCAGCGATAGTTACGACGACCTTGCTTAGCATCTTCACCGTGACGGGACTCATAACACTCCTGAAATCCGGTTTCCTACTTTAAAAAGAACAATTTTCTACATTAACCAGAACTACAGCTATCTATCCGGAGAAAGAACCTCAGCGACACGTACGGCACGCGCAACCTCCTTCACGTCGTGGACACGGACGTAGTCCGCACCCTGTAATGCGGCGAAGAAGTTGGCTGCGACGTTGTACTCGAGTCTATCTTCCTCCGAACGTGGACCGAACTTCTTCATAAAGCTCTTCCTGCTGCATCCAACCAGGACGGGATATCCGAGACCCCTGAACTCCCCGGTGCGGCGTAGAAGCTCTAGATCGTGTTCGGGCCTCTTGCCGAACCCAATACCGGGATCGAGAACTATTTTCTCCTTACTTACTCCGTCCCTTCTCGCCTGCAGCACCCGTTCCCCGAGTCTGTCAAGGACATCGTCGACGACGTCGTCATAGATCGGACTGTAGTTAGGATCTACCGGAACATTGACCGAATCCATAACCACTACACCGCAGTCCGCATCCGCTACGACACTCCTCATATCGGGGTTACGTAAACCCGTGACGTCGTTTACAACGTCGGCACCCGCCTCGAGAGCCAGCTCAGCGGTACGTGGATTCCTTGTATCGACTGAAACCGAGACATCCATACGGCTAACTTTCTCCACCACAGGAATGACCCGCTGTATCTCCTCTTCTACAACCACGGGTTCCGCCCCCGGACGCGTCGACTCTCCACCCACGTCTATCAGGTCGGCGCCGTTCCCCGCCATTTCCCGTGCTCTCTCTACAGCATCACTTTCGTCGTGGTAACGCCCGCCGTCGTAGAAACTATCGGGTGTTACGTTTAGTATCCCCATCACCTGCGTACCATCAGAACGGTTATCTCCATCTTTCCCGATTGTTTCCGACACACCCGTTACGTCGAGTTCCAGCAGTTCATTCACGTTCCCCGAAATAACGAGGTCCCGGTACCTGTCCACGTCATCGCCGTCACTGTATCCCTCAACCCCATCAATGTCACCGCTCCTCTCTCCGTCATCGCCGTCACTGTATCCCTCAAGGACATCTGTTCCCCTTTCCCGCTTTAGCCCAGACAGCCTGGTCTTGCCGGATGTCACTGAATCAACCAACTCACGTCTTTCCTTTCTCGTCATATCCCCCACCTTTACCGACCGCTGTACGTGGCTGGATTCTCTCTTTTTCTCAACCGGTTTTTCACGGTACCGGGGCAGGACTTCGTGTCTCGACAGGCTATACCCTCTACGTGCCTCACCTACAGTATATATCGAACCCGTCACCAGGACACATCCGCCGCGATCCGTCTCCAAAACAGCCCTCTTGACCCCACGGTGAACTACGGGAACCTGCCTTACCGTAACACCCTCATCCAGAAACGCCGAAGTTATCTCTTCCGTGGACATCGAACGGTTTCTGTCGGGCTCCACCGCGTAAACAACGTCGGCGAGTTCGAGTTCTCGCGCCATCCCACCTACGTCCTTGTCCTCCATCGCACCGAAAACGACGTTTACTTCGTCGAAACCGAACTCATCCGTTACCGTGGATACCGCTGCCTCGACACCGCTCGGATTGTGGGCTGCGTCAAGAACCACGACGGGGTTCCGGTCCACCACCTCGAACCTCCCCGGCCATTCAGCCGACGTGAATCCACGTCTAACTTCATCCGGGTCGACGCCGAAACCTTCCAGTACACCTGCGGCTACTGCAGCGTTCCTGACCTGGTGTTCACCCAACAACGGCATCATCAGACCTTCGAGTAAGATACCGCGGTACTTCAGATCGAAAACCTGTACATACCCGTCTCGACCCCTGTTTCGGTAGCTACTGTCCTCGACGACATCCAGATTCGCTTCTCTCTCGGAAGCGAAATCCTCCAGAATCTTGAGAGCTTCGGACTGAGATACACCGGTAACCGCGTCTCCACATGAAGGTATTACGTGCCCTATCTCCCACGCGACATCCTCTATCGAATCCCCCAGAACGTCGGTGTGTTCCAGATCAACTGAGGTAACCGCCGAAACCTGAGGATCGGCTACACCGGTAGTATCGAAACGACCCCCTAGACCAACCTCCAACACTCCGACGTCGACGTCTTCAGCGGCGAACTGGTAGATCGCGAGTACCGTGAGTATCTCGAAAAATGTGGGTGCATCTCCATCGTCCTTCATGGCTTCAACCTCGGGCTTCACCTCCTCGACGAACTCCAGTATCTCACAGTCACGGATCTTTCTGTCATTTAACAGAATCCTTTCATTCAGACCATGCATGTCGGGGGAGGTATAGAGTCCTACACTGTATCCCGACTCACGTAGACAGCAGTCAATCATTCGGGAGACGCTGCCCTTCCCGTTCGTGCCGCCGACCTGAACAGCCCTGAACTCGTCCTCGGGGTTGTCAAGATAGTTCAGCAACCTGTATGTCCTGTCGAACCCTTTCTTCATACCCTCGTCTTTTAAACCATACAGGTAATCGACAGCTTCGCCCTCGTCCATTACCCATAAAACAGACGTACAGCCGTTTAAGAGTAATGAGAAAACTCCGGTAACAGCCGGTTATACAAAAAAAGAGATTTTTAAGAAATAGGGGTAAGGTACCTGATTAATGCCTGAAACACCGTTTTCCCGTGAGAGCCATGGCTATACCGTGTTCGTCACAGGCCTCTATAACTTCGTCGTCGTTAACCGAACCACCCGGCTGTATGATAGCGGATATCCCGTTCTCCGCCGCTAGGTCGATGTTGTCTCTGAAGGGAAAGAAGGCGTCGCTCGCCAGAACCGAGCCTTCGACCTCCTTGACCGCCTTGTCACAGGATATGTTCACGGAGTCCACACGCGACATCTGTCCCGCCCCTATCCCAACAGTCTCCGCACCGTTCTCGGATGCGCGACCTAGAACTATACCGTTCGACTTAACGTGTTTGACGACGGTGTAGCTGAAAAGCAATCCCCGAACCTGTTCCTCGGTCGGCTCCGTCTCAGTAACAATCTCGAGGTCGTCCTCACCGATCAGGAGGTCGTCACGTTCCTGAACCAGAAGTCCACCCTCTACCTTCTTGGTGTTCCAACGCTCCCTCTCGACATCCAGGTCTCCGACGTCGAGTATACGTAGCTTCTCCTTGGTCCGTAGCTGATCGAGCGCTTGTTCTGTATATCCAGGAGCAATAACGACCTCCTTGAAGCTGTCTGTTATGGACTCCGCGGTCTCGAGGTTGCATTCCCTGTTGAGTGCAACGATGCCGCCGAAAGCACTCATCTCGTCGGTCTCGAGAGCGTCGGTGTATGCCGTGGATATGCTGTCGGCAACTGCTGCACCACAGGGGTTGGTGTGTTTCACGACGATCGCCGCAGGTTTATCGAACTCCCTCACGAACTCCAATGCGCTGGCCGTGTCGTTGACGTTGTTGAAGGAGAGGTCCTTGCCACCAAGCTTTTCAGCGGAACCGATCCCCACACCCTCGAATGAGTCGTCGTGGTAGAATGCAGCGTCCTGATGGGGGTTTTCCCCGTAACGGAGATCGAGTTTCTTGTCTAATGAGTCTGTCCATGTTCGCGTTAGTTCGCCGCCGGAGTCGCCCTCCTCATCTGCGGCAGATTCGGTCTCTGAATCCAGTATCCTCAGTGCTCTTGGATATGCCCGCCGTTCCGCCCTGGCGATCCTCTCCTTCAGGGACTCCCTGTCGTCGTCAGGTTTGACCCTGACGGGTTCCTGTGTAACGATCTCCCCCTCACCTATCTCCTCCGTCACATGATGTACGGTACATCCCGTCACAGATACTCCCGCGTCGAGTGCCGCTTTCCAGGGATCGCTGACGTTGAATGCAGGTAGAAGGGAAGAATGTACGCTCACCAGCATTTCTCCGTAACGAGTCACGAAATCCTGGGTCAGTATCGGATTGAACCCGTCGAGAGCCACCAGGTCCGGTTCGTGTTCCGCCACGAACTCCGATAGATCCTCCTCGAACTCCTCCTTGGATCTTTTCTCGCGGTCAAATACCTCGACGGATACGTCATCACCGTCGAGTATATCGACTGCGGTGCATCCCCGGTCAGAGGCAACCCCGACGAGATCGAAACCAAGGTCGTTTATATGACGTAAGTTCCGTCCCTCACCCGAAGTTAGACCGACTATCTTCATGGATAGGATAGATGCAGGAACCCCTAAAGCAGTTGTCTTTCAAACCAGAATTTCGGAGGTTCAGTTCCAATCCACCAAAAAATCCCCGGTGACTGGAACACAGCCAACTCCTCCATACCGGCTCCATCTCACCACAAACCGACCCCACATTACTACAGAACAGCCCCACCTTCCCACAAACCGACCCCATCTTCCTGCAGACCGATTTATACTGGTCAACGGTCTTCGAACGCCACCGGGACTTTATCGATGACGTCGTTGGCGGTCAGTCCGTCGCCGTAACAGTCGAAAGCCTCGTCTCCAGCACGTCCGTTGACGAATGCGGCGATGCATCCGGCGTCCATCAGGTCGATCTGTGTCGAAAGGAACCCGGAAATTCCCGCAAGCACATCACCCGTTCCCCCCACCGTCATGCCAGGGTTTCCGGTGCGTGATATCCTTACGTCGTCGCCGTCGGAAACTACGTCGTTCCTTCCTTTAAGAAGAGTTACCAGACCCCTGTCTTTCGAGAACTCCTTCACCACTTCGGTTCTACCCTCCAAGTTTTCGGGTACCTCTACGAACTGTCCAAGTTCTCCCGCATGTGGCGTTATAAGAACGTCTTTACCGTCGGTATCGACGCCATCCACAGCGGTTATCGCATCGGCGTCCACCACCAACCTGTCCATTGCTTCTATCAGTTCACCCGCTGCTTCGACGGTTTCGTCCGCGTCACCCAGACCTGGACCCAGTACGACGGAGTCACATCCTTCACCAATACCGATGATTTTTTCGACGTTATCCCCTGTTATGACGTTCCCGGTGAGCGAATGGGTGATTAGGTTAGGTGAATAGCCCTGTATTCGGTCGGCAACCGACTCGGGGCACGCAACCCTTACAAGATCACATCCCGACCGCAACGCAGCCATAGATGTGAGGGCTGGAGCACCTGTATACGGTCCACCACCAACCACCAGAATTTCTCCGTTTTCCCCCTTGTGGCTGTCTATCTCTCTACGGATGAGGTCAAGATCACCCTCACCCACGTATCTTGTAGCGGCGTCCGGTATACCTATATCCACGAGAGTAACCTCGGC
>JBDGRN010000074.1:43377-53219 GCA_042218125.1 Halobacteria archaeon
ATAGCCTGGTGTATGGGTTTATAGTCATGGAACGTCACTACCAGGTCCGGGTTCACGCAGTCCTGGTCACCAACTTCAACCTGGGTTCTGTCCGGATCGAGACCCGTGGGAACATCGATCGAAACCACCTTTACGGACCCCTCGTCTCGGGCGGCGTTCGTCTTTTCCGTCGCGGAGGCGACGGGTTCCCTTAACCCTCCTTTTACCCCGGTACCCAGCATACCATCCACCAAGACTTCGTACTCCCCGAAGTTCCTGTCTTCCAAACCTGTGCTGTCCCGTACTTCCGCCACGTCAATCATTGAGTTTTCGAGAACCCGGTAGTTATCGGCAGTGATCTCCGTGGTAATCCTTTCAGATCTACCCATCAGGAGTAGTTCGGCGTCAACACCTTCGATGTTATTTAGAAATCTTGCGGCGACCATCGCGTCACCACCGTTGTTTCCACGACCCGATAAGATCAGGACGTCTAAGTTATCCGACTCGATACCCTCCACGGTTTTCCTCGCGACGCCCGCACCTGCGTTCTCCATGAGTTTGGCTGTAGACAATCCCAGGTACGCCGCGTTGGCGTCTGCTACCGCCATTTTCTTACTCGTAATCATAGACTCAAAAAAGAGACGGTAAGACGTAAGCCTTACCAACGTCAAGACTGGATGTGGCTTCAGATCTTTATGACCTTCGGACCATCGCGGACTACCAGTTTGGGGGCGGTGTCGGAAAACTACTATTCCCGGAGGAAGTTAATTTTACGTACACCAAGTCCGACAGGATACGTCAGGTGACGCTTGGAAACAGGCACGTCGCTACACTCAAAACCACCGGGAGATTTACGCTCGGAGTTAAAGGAGCCGAACTAATACGCCGGGAAACCGAACCACCCGAACATAGAGTTGTTTTTGGAAACGAGAGCATACCGTTCCTGGAGGATGGAAGAAACGGCTTTGCCAAGTTCGTCCGAAAAACAGATCCTAAACTCAGAAGCAGGGACGAGGTCCTAATTACGGGACCCGGAGATAGCCTCCTCGGCACCGGTAGAACGGAGATGTCATCCAAAGAGATGCTGGAGTTCGACAGGGGAGTAGCAGTCAAACAGAGATAAAAAAAGACCTCTTACTGGAGTATCGTTCCTCAAAACCTGAAACTGCCTAAGGGAACTAAACGACAAATAGAAACTACCTCAACTGAATACAAGTAAATCAACAACCACCACTTAACACAAGAAATTCTACAGTAACAAACTAAAAAATCTCCTTTAACAAACTAAGATACCTGCAGTAACAAACTAAACGAAAACTACCACAGTAGATACTTTTGTAACAAAATAATCTTTACCGTACTCCCCACTTTCTTTCGGAGTATCTACTACCTCTAAGCAAAAGCTTGATTACTTTATCGGGTTTATTACATGTACAAACAGTTTGCTAAATAGATACGGCGGATCCGTCAACCCCAAACAAAAGATGAACTGATGTGGAACCTTAACACTGATACCAGACGACTTGACGAAGACAGTATCTACGAAGTACTGAGCAGTAAGCGACGTAGAGCGACCATCAACTACCTTCAGAAGACGAATGGAAGTGTAGAAATCGACGATCTTACCACTTATATAGCTACGCTGGAATCCACGGACTCGCCACCACCCGAATCAGCCAGAAAAACCGTCTACGTATCGCTCCATCAGACACACCTACCTGAACTGGACAGGTTGAATATAATAAATTACGACAAGGAAGAAAAAACAATCAATGTCGCAGAAAGTTTCCAGGACGTCATCGTCTACCTCGAAGTTGTAGGACCCAGGGAACTATCCTGGAGCGAGTTCTACCTCGCAATAGGAGTTATAGGCCTACTTACTTTCTTCGCATACGCACTCAAAGCACCACTGATTACCGATATAGGGATACAGTGGTGGGGATTGATCTACCTGTTTATTGTTGCCGTATCGGGTCTATATAGAACCGTAACCAGAAGATCGATATAGAAGCCACTAAAAGGAATGTTCTGATTTTTTATATCCGTACTTCTATTTAAGATTACTGTAAAAGCGGAAGATCCGAACCAACCCATAAAACTACAACATCCGAACCAACCATTAAAAGAACAACTTCTCCCGGTTTGAAAGATCCAGTAGTATTTGAGAAAATAAGCTAATTATTGAACTAGAAGAACCGTATTAACTAATATCGTGAGAATGAGAAAAGTATCAGGTAGTTATCAATAAACGGTAGTTTATCCAGTCTTGACAAAGAAGTTTAACTCTTCTAAATAAAGATATTAATATTATTTTCAAAGACTAAGAAAGCTAAATTTTGATTTACTGTATAGATTAATTCCCTGAATATCCGCGCGTACCCTGGTTGAATATTCATTATGTGAGTAAAAAGCCATGGCCTGGTTTAGTCAATTTTAAAAAAGTATTCCACCACCACCAATTTTATTTCACCTAATAGCAAATAAGCACCGCTTAATGTTTATAATGCTTCCTTACACCCCTAAATAATCATCAGTTTATAAGGGTAATGAGAAGGTAACAAAAAACGGCGGAAAGGGGAAAGCCAACAGATGAAAATTGACAAAGAAACAGTTAAAGACTTGAAAGAAGACGATGCCGTGTCACCCGTGATTGGCGTCATCCTGATGGTTGCCATCACGGTTATACTTGCAGCAGTTATCGGGACGTTTGTACTGGGCCTGGGTAACAACGTTCAGGAGAATCCACGGCTAGGTGTTTCGGTTGAACAGGGTAGCGACTCTGGAGGAAACAACTACGTTAACGTTACACTGGCCAGCGTGGAAAGGGCTGATGCACTGTATGTGAAGGGTGCAGCAACTGGATCGCTGTTCTCCGACATATCGAACAGTGACATCGGTAAGGAGAAAGACATATGCAGTGACTCAATAACAAACACAGGTTCATGTGCTATCACCAGCAGTAGCATGGGTTCAGGTAACACCCTGAACTTCGTTGCCGAATACGAAGGTTCCAACAGCACAGTAGAGTCGTACACGATCGATTAGAACCAAAACGGATTTCTTATATTGTTTTTTATCTATAACTTATTCAAGTAAATGGATGATATAAAAACGGATAGAGCTGTTTCAAGTGTTATCGGGAGCATCATTTTAGTCGCTATCGCAGTTTTGATAGCAACTACGATAAGTATCTATGTTTTTGATCTTTCCGAGGATAAACTGAAACCCAACCCCCAGGCTGCCGTCTCCTTTAGTCAGGACAACAAATCGCACGTTGAAGTCACCCTGAGCAATGTCGATAGAGCCGACAAAGTCATTATCAAGGTACCAGCGTCTTCGGATTCGCCCAAAACGTTCGAATCAAACCTCAATGAAAAGATAGGTAGTTCCAAGTCATTTACAAACCTTGATCCGGGGGACAGAGTAACGGTTGTCGGAGAATACCAGGGTAAGAACACTACATTAACACATTACACGGTACATAATCCATCCACGGAATAAGTTAATGACTTAAGGAATTAACTAATGATTGAGCCAAAAACCAGTATATACCTAGCCGTTGGACTAATATTTTTTATTACAGTTATTACCGGACCCTTATTCCCGGTTATCGATCCTACAGGCGAAAGAGAGAAGAACAAGTGGTTCGGTAACGGTAGCATCGAGATCGACGATGTCCGGATGGGTTCAGGCGAATATGTCCTGAGGAAAGGAAAGTTTGGTACGGATTCGTACTATCTGGAGGCACCTAAAATAAACACGGACGTCTCAGAGGTGGAAAACATCACTACTCTACAGTACTATCTCTATATCCCCAAGCTTAAGTACAAGACTATAGGTATGACTCTACTTAATAACGAAGAACATGGTGTGTATGAAACCAGCATCAAATCACCAGGTCTGTCATCTGAAGAGGTTAACCAGTCCGAGTTCGACGCACGTATATGGTTAAAAGTAAATGAGGGGAACCAGACCAGAACCGTATTCGAAAAAAACGTAACTATCTCCGTGGAAAACGATGACTAGAATTTACAACAACCTACGGGAAAACGCCGAACGTTTTCATAAACTCTTATTCAGAGATAGACTGGGATTGCTTATATTTCTACTAAGCCTTTTCTTTTCCTTCTTCATATGGCGGATCCACGTTAATTTTTCTGACAACTATACGGTTGCAAACACACTTATAGGGGTCATGGACGGTCACCTATACATCGACGATACCGTATACGGTGACTCACGGGGATACCCGGGTAGCTTTGTTCATGATAATAAAATATACGGCAGAAACTACGCACAGATCATAACTGCTGTCCCTTTCGTAGTTCTGCTCAAACTGGCTAGTTATATAGCTGATCTAAGGATCCTGATCAGTGCGTTATGGAGTCTTATACTGTTGGGGATTACGGTTCAGTTAAGTTATATATTTGACAGGAAAAAATCTATTTTATACGCTGGAAGTATTATCGGATTACTGTTATTTTTTGCAAATATCACAAACTCATTGGAACTTAACTCGAAATGGACTGCGTTTATGGGGCTGCAGCTGAGTACAATGGTGATTGCGGGGTTTACAGGGGTTACATTATACCGAATAATCTCCGATATCTACGATAAAAAGCTGGGTTTCGTCGCAGGTTTTGGCCTTGTTTTAGGTACACCAGTCGGTTTCTGGTCGGTTATCCCGAAAAGACACAGTCTTTCTGCTTTATTTTCGATATTAGTTGTATACTTCTTCTATTTATCCAGATCAAAAGACAGGAACAAAGCCGTAAGGTATCGGGTTTTATCCTATGGAACCGTAGGATTGTTCGCTTGGCTTCACGCTCCCGAGGCTTTTACGTTGTTTATCGTTCTAATTGTTTTTGACCTGGTCACCGCAGATAGAAACAACCCCAAAACCCTATTTGTTATTTTTGGAGGTTTTATCATTTCTCTAACTCCATTCTTTTACACCAACTATCTGATAACGGGAAACTTTCTCTACCCACCTAGGTTTGTAGATCAAATCCTGGGAGCCGTTGATCTTGAAAACGTAGATCTTAAAAATAAACCGACTCCGGAAACCCAAAATAAAAGACAGTTTGAGAATCCCTCAGTTTTGCCTTCATTCACAGGTAAAATCTCGGTATATACCGATTTAATATATAACGGTTTACTCACCAGCATCAAAAAACCCGAAAAATACCTCAACGTATTCTTCAGAAGCGGTAGAATCGGTGGAGTAAGTTACTCGTTACAGGGACAGAAGATTCGAAGTCTAACTGTTCTCGAAAGCGTACCGGTTTTTGGTACCCTGTTCGCCTCAGCCCCGGTATTTATTAACCATATAAAAATGAAAGACGGAATCGATATATCTAACTCCAAAACCCAGACCGATCTATTCGTATTAACGTACTTCGTATTATTCCTTCTATTATATATCCATAGAATCCCCATTCAGGCATCGATCAACGGTAGGTACTTGGTCCCTGTCTACCCCTTACTGCTTTACCTGGTGTTTAGACTTCCTATAACGTCGTTTATATTCAGCACCCGAAAGGAGAGTTTTTATGGCGAACGTATGTTTGGGACTTACTTAGTAACCGTATTCGTGATCTCCCAGATCCTAATATTATACTTAACATCAATTATTACTCCGAGGTTCTCGGAGGCAGTTCAGTTTAACGCGGTTCTGAACCTAGCGGTAGCAAGTACATTAGGTGTCTGGGCCGTTCTTGCCAGCATAGGTTATTTAAGGAAAGCCTGGATTGGTCAGGTTCTGTTTGGACTTTCATTTGGATTCGGTACTATATTTACCGTATTCTACAGGGTGGTATACGGACCACCGGGTTGGCTGGCTATACCTGTAGTTAGAGTCCTGGGCGAGTTACTGAACAACGTGGTCCAGGTATAGGTAGAGACAAAAAGCTTCCATAACAGTTATGACCTTCTGTCGTATCCGGTTTTCTATATGACTGTCGACGAGGACGACGCCGTCACGTGTCTGAAGAGCCTGGGTCTCTCGGAGTACGAGGCTAAAGTCTTTATCGCTCTCCAACGACTCGGGGTCGGTACGGCCCGTGAGATATACAAGTTGGCAGACGTACCGAGGAGCCAGGTGTACGGTGCAGCCGAAAGCCTGGAGGAACGTGGCCTGTTAGAGATACAGCAGTCGAACCCCATGGAGTACCGTCCCGTTGACCTCGAGGAGGCGAGAGATCTCCTGCGTGACCGTTACAGATCCAAGGAGGACCGGGCCTTCGACTATCTTGAGGAGGTACACCGGGAGGCAGGTGACGAGAACGAGGAAAGAGAGGACTTCTGGACGGTGAAAGGGAGGGAGAACATAGACCACCGTGTAGTCGAGATAGTGGAGGACGCCCAAGACCGGGTAGTTTTCGTGGCGACAGAGCTAAGCCTGGTTACTCCGGGCATTGAGAAGTCGTTATGTGATGCATCCGAGAAGATGAAGGTATATGTAATGAGCGAGTCCGGAGAGGTACGGAGACGTTTCTCTGGATACGAAGAGATACTAGTGGAGTCGACGCCCGAAAAAATTAGAAGGGACGACCGGGGTGGCAGGTTCGTTATGACGGACGGCGACACGGTTCTTCTGTCCGTACTAAGCGACATCAACTCGAGTGGTGTAGATGAAACCGCTATATGGAGTAGCGGCACCAGTTTCGCCTCGGTTCTCACCCAGTTAGCGATGGGATGGTTCTCCGACTTCCTCTGACTTTCCTGTTCAAACTTCGAACGGTGTTCCGTGTCCCGGACATACCCGGTCGTACTCCGTGGTTTGTCGGAGGTTCTCGATACTTTCTTCCACCTGTTTGGTGTCGTAGTTCATAAATCCGGTAAGAGGCTCTCCGTCCCCGTCCATCAGGTCACCGACGAAAGCCGTTCCGGTCGGTTCGTGGAGGTACGTAACGTGTCCAGGGGTGTGGCCCGGCGTAGGTATAGCCGTGAACTCCTCTATCTCCACCCGTTCTTCAAAAGAGTGATAGACGGTGTCGGCTGTATCCTGGAATTCAAGAGCCAGTCTCTGAAGTAGACCTTTTATTTTTTTCGTCGAAGGTTTGGTTTCACCGAGGTATACGTCGAGATCCTCCTCCCCCCCGTAAACCGCAGTTCCTTTATTTATTACTTCACCCTCCGTCTCCGCTACCCTGGGAAGTGACCCAGTGTGATCCGGGTCGAAATGCGTCAACAGTATCCTTTCGATATCATCTGCTCCGTATCCCGCGCCGTTTATCTCGTTTAACAGTCTATCGCCGCTCCATTTCCATCCGGCGTCGATTAAAGTCAGTACGTCGGCGTCTACGAGGTAGCTGTTAACCCCACGTAGATGTAGGCGCCATACATCGGGACAGGTTTCCGTAGCCATAACCCAGTACAACCTACTACCTGATCCTGGTTAACTGCTGTTTTTCATCCGTAAACGTCGGTAGCAATCTTTCCTTTAACGTCGGCAGCAACCATTCCGAAAAAGTCGACAACAATCATACCCTTAACATCGGCAGCAACCATTCCGAAAAAGTCAGTAGCAGTTTCTGTCAAACGCCTGTATATGCAACCATTATTGCACCTTATCTATACGTAACCGTTAATGCACCTTATCTATACGTAACCGTTAATGCACCTTATCTATACGTAACCGTTAATGCACCTTTTCCCATGTATAGGTTAAATGAAGTCGGGAAACGACGTCTACTTCGACTGGCCCCTCGAAAAAGGGGAAAAAGCACGGGAAGTCTGGTACAGTCTAGTAACACATCCGGACAGACCCCTCGTAGTCTGGTACCGGTACAGCCTCATCTCGACCGACGAAGGTAGACGGGAGGGTAGGGTCTGGTTCGGTTTGAGCGACGGAGAAGATCAAACCTCCAGTTTTCTCGAGACTCGTTCCGTGGACATCGGTGAAGTCAGTTATGACTCCCCCTTCTATCTGGAGATGGGTGACTCCGGCGGGATAAGTAACCACGGCGCAGAAGGTGAAATAGAGAGTGAAATCGAAGGAGAAGACGAAGTTTCGTGGGAGTTCAGCTACGAACCCGACGAGGTAACGTTCACTCCCCTTAGGAGCGAGAAAGTTACCAAGATGGCGGAGAAGTTCCTCAACTCGGGAAGACACTGGAGCTTTAACGAGTCCATATCTATGAACGGAACCGTCACTCTAGACGGAGAGGAGATAGAGTTCCGGGACGCACCAGGACACCAGGGTCATACGGCAGGTAGGTCGATTCCAGATAGCTGGAGCTGGATCCACTGCAACTCGTTCGAAGATCCTTCGGTATCTATAGAAGCACTCCACCTCGACGGAAAGACGTCAATCTGTTTCCGCGTCGACGGGGAGTCCTACATGTTAAACCGTTTAAACGAGGTTTTGCGGGGTAACGATACGAGGTACAACAACGTAGATGGATGGCGTTTCACGGGGAGTCAGGATGAGTTCGAACTTGACGTGCGGGTCGAAGTTGATGGCGGCGACCAGGAAAGTTTGGGTGATGTAGACGGTAAGTACAGGAAGGCGTGTTACCTTGCTCCAGATCACAGTTCAAGATACGTGGCACACTGCGGACTGGCGGATGTCGAGATCAGTTACAGTCTTGGCGATGGATATCCATGTTCGGCGTCGAGCAGTAAAGCGAGGGTGGAGTGGGGTGGCACCGAACCTCCAGTGGGGGGTAAACCGGGATACCGTCCAAGAGATTATATACTGGAGTAACAGTTAACCCTGTATTCCCCGAAAAGCATGGTTTAACTGGGTTTGACCTGGTTTACATTTAAAGGGTTTTCCTGATCAAAGATAGAGGCTAAAAGGTTAAAACGAATAGATTCATCCATGACTAGTAAACGGATTAAAATTAATGACTCCAACCCTCATACCTGGAATCCGGAGTTAAACCTCATTAGTGATTCAGTTATCCATATTATTCTAGGTATTACTAAAAACCAGAGCCTTACAGCGGAGGAAATCGCAAGCCGTATGTCCTGTTCCTTGAAAACAGTAGAAAACAGAATAGACATTCTGGTAAAAGAAGATATACTGATGGAAGTAACAGAGGATAATGGTTCCGAGGCTAAATATAAATCGGGAATAGATTCAATGTACGTCGAATATTCTTAGAAAGATGAGTACAATTGTTCTTTTTAGAAGTAAGACGGAGTTTTTTCTTTCGGGCAAGCGTTATCTGAGTTCCCTTCAACCTCAATCCATCTTCTCAAGGTAGTTCCGACGGGCAACGAAACTCTCTCATACTTCTGGGCGAACGGAGAGAACCTGAATAAGTTCGGGCAAGCTATGCGTAAATCCCATGAGTTGAAAAACGTAAGCCTTCTGGAAAAAACAGAAAAACGGTCTCTATACAAAGCCAGTCTCGTAAAGGAAAACGGACTTGCGGACATAATAGCCGATACTGGTGGACTGATTCTAGATGCACAAGGCGGGAAGGAAGAATGGTATTACCGACTCCATTTCGACGACCGTAACTGTGCTTCGGAGTTCTACGAACGGTGTACCAAGAATGATTTAGACCTTGAGTTAGAATACGTGGAGACCCCCTCCAGGCTTTCAGAAATGAGTTTCGGCCACAGTCTGACGGAGGAGCAGACTGAAGCTTTGAGAATAGCATGGAATAAAGGTTACTTCGAAACCCCCAAGAGGATTAGCCTGGAACAGCTGTCCAAGGAGTTTGAAGTAACCTCACAGGCACTTTCACACAGGATACGTACCGCCGTAGAGAAGATACTGGAAAACACACACCTCGAAAGCAACAGTGCCGGAGAAAAGCTGTAACCTCTAAGAAAATCTACAACCTCAAATAAATCTACAACCTCAAATAAATCTACAACCTCAAATAAATCTACAACCTCAAATA
>JBDGRN010000074.1:53319-58156 GCA_042218125.1 Halobacteria archaeon
AATCTGCTACGTTCGTGACAACCCTTTGGGTTAGTTTACTAAACTACTTATTCGCCTAAACTAACCTATCCTTCCTCTTCCTGGGCGTCGACTACCGCGACACCAGCCAGGTTAACGATGTCCTTTACCTCGTCGCCTCTCTGGAGAACGTGGACTGGTTTGTTCATACCCACCAGCATTGGACCTATCGCCCCCGCACCTCCGAGACGCTGAAGAAGTTTGTATCCGATGTTACCGGACTCCAGGTTCGGAAATATCAGGACGTTTGCGGGGTCGTTGAGGTCGGAGAATCCGTAGGTTCCCTCCAGTATCTCCTCCACCACCGCGGTGTCTGCCTGCATTTCTCCGTCGACCTCGAAGTCGACATCGTACTCCTCCCTCAGCATCCGTGCCGCCTCCCTGGGTTTACGTGTCTCGGAGTTTTCGACGCTGCCGAAGTTGCTGTACGACAGCATCGCGACCCTGGGTTCGACGTTGAACCTGCGTGCAAGTTCCGCAGTCTGTACCGCGGTTTCGGCTAGTGACTCCGCGTTGTGACGGAGGTTCACCGTGGTGTCTGCTACGAATATCACTCGGTTCTCGAACGTCAGGAGGTAGACGCCCGATGCGTTATCTGTGTCGCCCCTCGTACCTATCACCTGTAGTGGCGGACGTAGGGCAGCGGGGTAGTTGTGACTCAACCCCGTCAGGAGTGCGTCGGCGTCGTCGTTCTCCACCATTACACTGCCGAAGTAGTTGCTGTCTCTCAGGAGTTCACGTGCTTCGCTCTCGGTTACGCCCTTTCTTTTTCTTTCCTCGTGGAGAAGATCTATGTACTTATCGTAGTCGCCGGCGTTCGGATCGACTATATCCGGGTCGAAGTCGAGCCCCAGGTCTGCGGCTCTCTGTACGATCCTGTTCTGATCCCCGATCAGCACCGGCGTTGCTATCTCCTCCTCCTGCATCTGGTAGGCGGCCCGGATCATCTTCTCGTCGTCGCCCTCGGCAAGCGCGACGCGTTTCGGCTCCCCTACCGCCTTGTTTAGAATTACACGCATCATCTCACGTGACTTGCCGAGACGGGCTTCGAGTCTGTCTCTGTACTCATCAAGATCGAGTTCGATCCTCGCGGCTCCGGTATCCATCGCTGCCTTAGCTACCGCGGGTGCGACCCGAAACAGTACCCGGGAGTCGAGGGGCTTGGGGATGATGTAGTCCTTCCCGAACTTGAGTGCCTCGTCCTTGTACGCCTTGAGGACGGAGTCGGGGACATCCTCCTTGGCAAGTTCAGCGAGTGCTTCCGAGGCGGCGCGTTTCATCTCCTCGTTGATCTCCCTGGCTCGTGCGTCGAGCGCTCCCCTGAAGATGAACGGAAATCCCAGTACGTTGTTGACCTGGTTGGGAAAGTCCGACCGCCCGGTAGCCATAATGGGTTTGTCGTCCCTCGCCTTCAGAGCTTCGTCGTATCCTATTTCGGGGTCGGGGTTCGCCATCGCGAATATAACGGGATCGCTCGCCATCGACGCCACCATCTCCTTCGACACTATTCCACCGACCGAAAGACCAACGAATACGTCGGCGTCCTCCATGGCGTCAGCTAGGTCGCCCTCGGGTCGGTCCTGTGCGAACTGCGACTTGTACTTGTTGAGTTCGTCTCCCTCGGCACGTTTCTCGGTAATGATACCGGTGGAGTCACACATTGTGATGTTGTCCCTTTCGACCCCCAGCGTTACGTAGTACCTCGCCGTCGCTAATGCGGATGCGCCTGCACCGCTGAACACAACCTCGATTTCGCCGAGATCCTTGTCGGCGATCTCGCAGGCGTTGAGGAGGGCGGCACCCGAAATTATCGCGGTGCCGTGCTGATCGTCGTGGAACACCGGGATATCCATCCGTTCCTTGAGCTGTTTCTCTATCTCGAAACACTCGGGTGCCTTGATATCCTCCAGGTTGATTCCACCAAACGTCGGCTCCATCGCCTCGATGCTCTTCACGAGGGCGTCAACTTCGGTTTCGTCGAGTTCGATGTCGAAGACGTCGATGTCGGCGAACCTTTTGAAAAGCACGCCCTTGCCCTCCATCACGGGTTTGCTCGCCTGGGAACCGATATCCCCCAGTCCGAGCACCGCTGTTCCGTTCGAGATCACGCCGACAAGGTTTGCCTTCGCCGTGTACTTGTACGCGTCGTGGGAATCGTCGGCGATCTTCTCGCACGGCGCTGCCACCCCAGGGGTGTACGCCAGCGAGAGGTCACGCTGCGTCTGTGTAGATTTCGTAGTCGAGATCCTGATCTTTCCGGGGGGATCGCTGCTGTGATAGTCCAGAGATTCTTCGTCGAGACCCATAACTCCATTATCTAGAGCCACGGGTATAAATTCTACCACCCGATTCTAACTTCCGGGGCTTTAGGTCCGAGAATCTAACATCTGAGACATTAACATCCAGAACCACAACATCCTAGACTCCACCATCCAAGACTACAATATCTAAAGTTACACAAAATGGAGGTATTCCGGACCGTCTACGCCATAAAGAAGGTATTCCCGAATGTCTATGCCATTAATCTGCCGTGCTCCACCTTCATACATCGGTCCATAACCACGTCGATCCCTTCTTTCTCCGCTCTCTCGGCGGAATCTACATCCATTATACCTGTCTGCATCCAGAAGACGTCGACATCCCCGAGATCCAGTACCTCGTCAACGATCCCTGATACCTCCTCACTCGGCCGGAATACCTCGACGACATCGATTTCGTGGTCCTTGGCTGCCTCGTAGAGGGAGTCATAAGACTTCTCTCCCAGTATTTCGTCGCTGTATGGGTTCACGGGTACGACGGTGTATCCATGGCTCTTGAGGTACTCGGGCACGTCGTGTGCCGCCTTACCTGGCGTCGACGAACAACCAACCACGGCGATAGTTTTCTTTCCGAGGACGTCTTCGATTTCCTTGTCTTTGTCAAGAGTCATTTATGGAAGCTAGGTTTTTGTGGTCGAAAAAGCCACGGTTAATATCCGTGAGAATTAGGTTTGGGTATGAGTCTCGACGACTACTGGGGTGTGGGTCCTAAAACAAGGGAGTTGTTGGAGGAGAACCTGGGCGATTCCGTGGCAGAAGAGGCGATAGAGTCGGCGGACATTAGTAAACTGACGGATTCTGGTCTGGCGAGGGGGCGTGCTACACGTATCGTACGCCAGGCGAAGGGTGGTGCGGGTCTTGACGTGCTGGCGACGAGTGACGCACGGAAGGTATACAAACAGCTACTCGACCTGGTTTCTGGTTACGCCGTCACTCCCGGAGCGAGGGACAGGATATCGGTTCTTACGCCAATGGTCTCCCGGACGGATATAGAGGAATCCCTCACCGATGTATTGGAGATGAGGTACGTCTGGTCCGAACTTTCGGGGGAGACACGGGAGAAAATAACCGGAATCTTCGAGAGATACGGTGAAGCAGGGGAAGGTAGAAAGGCGGCGGTTGACGTCGCTCTCGAAGCTATGGATCTCAATCTCGACCGGGGGCGTTTCTCCGAACTCCGGGAGTTCGACCGGGAGGTACTCGAAAGCACACGCGAAGCGCTTGCGTTCCTTGAGGGAGACAGGGTGGACGAGGGTGCGGACCAAGAACTCGATAGACTGAGGGAAATGAACTCCCGTGTCTCCGACCTCGAGGAGAACTCGCTCGACATAGTCGAGAACCTCCGCGGAAGCGGCGTACAGGACGTTGATGCGTTACAGGACGAGTTCGTCGACCACGTCGTTGGGGAGGCCGACGTTCCCTACGGCGATGTCCAGGAGGCTGTACCCGAAAACCCCCTCGACGTCACCGACTTCGTCACCGACACCCTCAGGACACTCTCCAGAAACGTCGAGGAAAGTATGGAAGAAAGGGAGGAAGCAGTAAGAGAGGAGTTAGCCGAGGATCTCGAGGACCACGAAGGGAGCGTCGATGAGGTTTCTGAGGTCGTCGACGACCTGGCTCTTCTCGTCTCCCTAGCGCGGTTTGCGGGCGACCTCAACCTAACCGAACCCGAGTTCGTGGAGGACGGTGTGGGGTTCGTCGGCGGCCGGAACCTGGGTATAGAAAAAGGATCGGTTCAGCCTGTCCAGTTCGCTATCGGTTCACCCGGTTTCAAGGAAGATGAAAACAGCGACGTTGATTTTCCGGAGGAGGATCTGGTTTCGGTTCTTACGGGTGCGAACAGCGGCGGTAAGACCACTCTCCTCGAAACCACATGCCAGATCGTGTTGCTTGCACAGATGGGTCTACCCGTCCCCGCGGAGAAAGCACACGTCTCGCTGTTTGACAGCCTCGTCTTCCACCGGCGCCACGCCAGCTTCAACGCCGGTGTCCTCGAATCGACCCTCCGTTCCGTGGTTCCGCCACTCACGCTTGAGGGCGACACGTTGATGCTGGTGGACGAGTTCGAAGCCATTACCGAGCCGGGAAGCGCCGCCGACCTTCTCCATGGACTCGTGAACCTGACCGTCGACAGCGGTGCACACGGCGTCTTCGTCACACATCTCGCCGACGACCTCGAACCACTTCCCGAGGAGGCGAGAGTGGACGGCATCTTCGCCGAAGGCCTGGACGACGAACTCGAACTTGATGTCGACTACCAGCCCCGTTTCGACACCATTGGAAAGTCAACGCCAGAGTTCATCGTCTCCCGCCTGATCGCGGGCGCTGACGACCAGCAGGAAAAGATCGGATTCGAACGTCTCGGTAAAAGCGTGGGCGAACAGGAGGTTCAGCAGACATTAAGCGACATTTGACCAAACCATGAAACCAACATAACCGAACAACCTAAACCCCCATCAAAATACCACGTAAACCAACATCACCAAACCACCTAAACC
>JBDGRN010000094.1:0-34616 GCA_042218125.1 Halobacteria archaeon
CTTTCGTAAATCCCGTAGGGATTTACCAAACACCCGACCCGTGGAGAGTTCACTCGTACAGCTATTCATTCAGAGTAGGGATATCTGTCGATGTTGTTGCATTCGAGACAGGTGACGGCGACGTGTCCCTCCCTCAGCCTGGATCTCGCGTTATCCCCGTAAACCAGGTATCGGTAGCAGTTGCTGCAGACCCGGCGTTTATATCTCGCCGGAATCTCTACCCGACACCTCATACCGACCTCACGCGCCCTCTCCACAGCTAGGTGAGCGTGCTTCGGTGAGTCTCCGTAAACGGATTCGGCGAAACCGAAGAGCAGTTCGATACGTTCTCGGGCTATCCTATTGACGTCTGTCAAATTAAAGATAGGTAAAGGGTCCTGCCGTTTTACGGTTACGTTTATGGGAAGGTGACTTGTTTTGGCTACGGTTACGTTTATGGGAAGGTGACTTGTTTTGGCTACGGTTACGATAATGGGAAGATGACTTGATTTAGCTACGGGTACGTTTATGGGGATGGATGGCATCCGGAACTTTACCATGATATTCGTCACAAGCAACCCGGGAAAAGCAAAGGAGGCTCGCGAGATACTGGGTAGAGATCTCGACCGTAGAAACTACGACTACAGGGAGATACAGACAGACAGTATACGTGAGGTCGCCGAGGATGGAGCCGAGAAATGCTTTGCCGAACTAGGGGAACCGTGTTTCGTGGACGACTCCGGACTTTTCGTGGATGGCCTCGGCGGCTTTCCGGGTCCGTACTCCTCCTACGTACATGGAACCCTCGGAAACGAGGGCTTGCTGAACGCTTCGTCCGGTCTCGAGGACAGGGAAGCCGAGTTCCGGTGTGTCGTGGCATACTGCGACGGCGATACAACAAAGAGTTTCTCGGGGGTGGTGAAGAGTGCCCTGACGATCGAACAACGAGGCTCCAACGGCTTCGGGTTCGATCCCGTGTTCGAGTACCGGCCGGAGAGGGAGGACGGCGGAGTCGATGAACTCTGTGGAACTACTCTAGCCGAGTTGAGCGGTAACCAGAAAAACAGGATCTCCCACAGGAAGAGGGCTTTCGAGGAGTTCCGTTGTTGGCTATAGGTTTAAAATGGCGGTATATTTACTCTACAACTGCTCTAGATTTACTGTATTTTTCCACAAGGCCGGTTAAACAACGATACTGTTAAATTCCGCGAGTAGATACATTGATCACCATGGCCAGAATGCATACCCGTAGACGGGGTTCAAGCTCGAGCGACAAACCCGTCAGGGACGAACCGCCGGAATGGAGCTGTCAGGACGCCGAAGCAGTCGAGGGAAGAGTCGTCGAGCTAGCCGAACAGGGCTACTCGACCAGCGAGATCGGTATAAAGCTCAGGGACGAGGGTGTTAAAGGAAAACCAGTACCAGACGTCAAGCTGGTTACGGGAAAGAAGATAGGTGGTATACTCGAGGAGAACGAGGAAGTTGACGACCACCCCGAAGATCTGATAAATCTCCTGGAGAAAGCCATCAATCTCCACGAACATATGGATCAAAACAACACCGATCACAGCAACAAAAGAGCCCTCCAGAACCTGGAGAGCAAGATCAGACGGATGGTCGACTACTACAAGGGAGATGAACTCCCCGAGGACTTCAAGTACTCGCGTGAATCCGCGGAACGTATACTAAGGAACTAATATACGTTAGCTGATACAGGAGAATTCAAGGACACGAACTAAATCCGGGACCACGAACTAAATCTAAGACCATAATCTAAGGGCTAAATCTGAGGGATGGAGTACGGTGCAGGGGCCGAGAACGGCTTTCTCGAAAGGGACGGTTTCTTCAACGTAGTATCCGACGTGTCACTCTACGGCGTAACCCTCTCCGTAGCCGTATGTGCCTTACTCGAGAAAGAAAATAGAAGGTACAGGTACAGGTCCCACGGTTACCGTGAGATACTGAAGAATCAACCTGAGTCGAGTTTTGCGGATGGCGGGAACCCGGTTTTTCTGGGGCTCGGTAAACCTGAATGTCTGAAAACCGGTAAGGGCGCGTCGAAGACGGGGAACGGCGGCAACGGATACATAGGCGAGGAACTCCTGACAGCGACGCTTGAGGGAGGGATGGATCTCCCTTCAGGTCTGTCAGATATGGAGGAAACCGACTTCCTGGACGCGGTAATCGTCGGTAGCCGATATCCGGAAATTACCGAGCCGGATGGGAGTAACCCGGTTGTTGATGAGGTTGAAGGGGTGGCTCCTGCAGGTTCACCTGTGGAGGTGCTGTCCACATCTCTACATCCGTACACCAGGTTCTCCGGGGATCCTGAGGCGGCGCGAGATTTTCTAGATGAGATAGATGTTTCGACGAGCGGTGAACTCGGTTCCGATGAGAGGAAGAGGTTCAACACCGCAGTTACGTTGCTCGCCGCCGAAAACGAAGGCGTTACGGCGGAAACCGTAGGAACCCTCATGTCGACCAGGGTTTCGACGGGGGAATCCGGTTTAGACGTGGAGAAGATAGCACACTGTATCGACGCTGCCATGAACTCCTCTCCCTCCAGGGTTTTCTCCGGTCTCCTTGAGGCGGCTATATCTGGTGAAGGTATAGGCGGCACCATCTCGAAAGGAGCTATCTGTGAGGAATGGCCTAACCAGGGGTACAGGGATTTCCAGATGGAGGTTGCTGAAACGGTCGCGGCGGCGGAGAACCAGGGGACGATCCAGGCTTCGGATGAAAAGAACAGAGCCGTTGTTCTGGAGAGGTATATATCCGAAACCGGTGACGGTAAGGTCCTCGAGTGTGTGGCGAACGTCCTGGATACCTGGATCACGGTTGAGGACGGCGTAGTCCTAAATGGCCGGGACGGCACGACCTGTATTTCGGCATCAGGCTACGATCTGAAGCCTGCTTCTCTGGGGGAGGTTTTCGGATCAACTGTATACGGCGGTGGGTCGCGTTACTTCGTGGAACTGGAGCCACCGGAATGACTCTACCTGTCGAAGGTTTCTTCTGGAGGATTTAAGCAATGAGACGTTCTATACCCAGTTGAAACATTGCCTTCAGTGGAGATCGAATTTAGGCACGGTAATCCCGACGAGGTCGCCCGGTGTCTTGAACCCGACAACACAGAGGAGATGGAGACGTACGTCGAGGGCGAACGGGTAGTTACCCGGATAGAACGTGAGGAGATAGGTTCCCTACGGTCGACTGCAGACGACTACGTCAAAAACCTCGTTCTGGCGATCGAGATGTTTAGTGAGTAGTGTTTTGGTAGTGGTGTTGTTTGGTAGTGGTGTTGTTTGGTAGTGGTGTTGTTTGGTAGTGGTCCTTCAGTACCCTGTCCGAAGGATGTCCCGTAACTCGTCGGGGTCGAGACTACCGTGGTTAACTACTGTGTCGTAGAACCTGTCGTATGTGGTGATGGAGAGATAAGAGGTGCCGAGGTTTTCGTCTGCAAAAAGATACGCGATCAACGTTTTTCTGGCGTCGTTCTCCTCGGTAACTCTCTCGTCAGCTCTAGACGTTAGAACTGCGGCGGTGTATACGTCGTATATACGGTCGAGTATCTCCTTGGCTTCCAACTCGGCTTCCCTCCTATCCACGGAAGCGAGTTCGGCTGCTTTCTTCTCTAACTCCCTGCGGCTTTCCTCGACGGCTTCCGACAGGGGATCGAGTAACGGATCTTCGGTGCCCTCGATCTTTCCCTTTATCTCTTCCATGATCCTGACGTGTGCATCGGTTTTTCCGAGTACTCGGAGGGTTTCAAGAGCCAGGACGTTTGAGGCTCCCTCCCAGATCGGTGTGACGTGGGCGTCCCGGACCAGTCTCTCCGTCGGATACTCCTCGACGTATCCGTCGCCACCCAGCACCTCCATGCAGTACGTAGCGACATCGACGACGTCTCGCGCCGTCCTGTACTTCGCGGTAGCAGCGAGCACCCTCAGCAGAGGGAGATGTTCGTCGTCCCCGGCTTCCTGATTCATGCAGAACAGTTCTCCCGCTTCGAAGCTGAAACAGGTTGCTGCCTCCTGCGTGACCGTCATCTCTCCGAGATCTCGTCTCATGAGGGGATGGCCGTCGAGCTGTTTGCCGAAGGCGTCCCTCCCGGCGGCGCGTTTTTTCGCTTCCTCGATTCCGCGTTTCATACCTCCCGCTGAACCGACTGCGTTGGTGACACGTTCGTAGTTCAGCATCGTGCTCATCCTGTCCATACCCTCACCCTCATCACCCACGATATACGCCTCGGCTCCCTGGAACTCGACCTCACCGGTGGGGACACTCTTGGTTCCCATCTTTTCCTTTAACCTCCGGTATAGAACGTCGTTGAGTTCACCGTCTCTCTTCCTCCTTGGAACCAGGAAGAGCGAGAGGTCTCGGGTGTCGGCTGATGCTCCTGGTGTCCGGGCGAGCACGAGGGGGGCTCCACAGTCGACGTTGCTACAGAACCATTTCTCCCCACTGATCCTGTAGACTCCTGCATCCTTCGTCGGCTCCGCCGTCGTCTCGACCTTGTTGAGGTCACTTCCGCCCTGTTTCTCGGTCAGAAACATTCCGCTCTGTACTACGTCTCCGTAGTCGTCCGCCGTCATTCCCTCAAAGTACCTCTTCAGGATCTTCTCTACACCACTCTGGTCTTCCGATCCGGTGGAGGTATCGGTATGTGGTTCGCCTTTATCATCTTTATATGATTCAGGGGTACCTGATCCCTCCCCGGGACCGGTTTCCGGTCCTCCTTTTACTGTTTCCTCCAGGTAGTTTTCGAGCAGGAGGGCGGCACTGGCAGTCATCGATACTCCGCAGGTGAGTCCAACGTCGGTTTTGCAGAGAACGTAGTAGGAGAAGAAGCCATGGAGATGGGGTAGCGTCCGGTCCAGGTTCTCGGGGGGTTTGAAACTGTCCGAGACTGTACCGATCTCGAAGACGAGTTTTTCGTTGTCTTTGTGTGCTGGATGGTAAACGACTTCGTTCTTTACATTTCCCCGCCTGTCGTACGTCTCGAGTTCTGGGGGCTTTCTATCGATCTGTGCTGCATTTCCATCTATAGTTTCCGCGGTTTCGACGGCTAAGTTTCGGAGAAACTCCTCGCTCCAGCGTTTTACCGCCCCGTCGTACCGCGCCCTTACCTCCTGTCTCAACGCCTCGTCCCTATCCCAGAACCTACCTGGTGGTCTTTCATTCATATCACCGTTTTCCATGTATATTCCCGTGTTTTCCAATATCCGTCTTCCCGGTATTTATAGTTCCAAGCTTGATATCGATCTTCCAAGCTTGAGATCGATCGGGGTTGTGTTTGGTTGGGGTTGGCATCTTTCGAGCTTGATGTAGTTCGGAGCAAAAGCGCTCCAATCACCTCTACCGAGCCAGTATTCAAAAAACAAGCTTTTCAGGAAATCCGAAGTTTTTGACTGGATCAAAAGCTTATACGGCTTTTACACCCAACATCTATACGTGGCGGAGATATCCTCGTTTTTCCTGGTTTTCGTTTCCGGTCTCATAACTGCCCTGGCGACGGGTCTAGGTGCTCTTCCTTTCTACGTCAGGGAGGAGTTTCACGACAGGGGGCAGGTTTTTCTATGGGGTTTGGCTTCCGGGATAATGCTTTCCGCATCGGTTTTCGGACTCGTGACGGAAGGTCTCGTGGAGGGTACGCCCCTGGAAGTCGGCCTAGGTGCCTTCCTGGGTGTGCTGCTTGTCTTGGCGGCAGAACGTTTCCTGGAGGACGCCAAAATAGATCCTCGGAAGTACAGGGAGGCCGACTTCAAGAAGCTCGTCCTGATCCTTGGAATCCTGACGGTGCACAGTTTTCCGGAGGGAGTCGCGATAGGCGTATCCTTCGCCGACCTAAATCTGGAGTCCGGTCTTCATCTGGCGGGTTTCACAGTACCGGTACTCGCCGTCTTCATGACGGTAGCTATATCAGTACATAACATACCCGAGGGTCTGGCGGTATCTATTCCACTCAAAAACCTCGGGATACCCAGGTCCAGGATGGTCTGGTGGGCTGTGTTCTCCAGCCTCCCACAGCCGATTGGTGCTGTGACTGCGTTCTACTTCGTGCGTTTGTCAAGACAGCTACTCCCGGCTGGCTTCGGGTTTGCGGCGGGTGCAATGGTATTTCTCGTCCTGACGGACTTCATTCCGGAGGCACTTGAAACCGGGGAGGAACTGCCAGATGGAGGGAGGGTTACTCTTGGATTCGGTATCGTCGTTGGTTTTGGATTGATGTTACCACTCGCCTTCGTCGGAGGTTAGTCATCTCTAAACTGTTTGTCGGAGGTTAGCTACCTCTATAGATCTTGTTTACATCCTCCTGTTAGGGATGTTGGTTGTTAGTTTAGGGATGTAGGTTGTTAGTGAGGGGATTTCGGTTGTTAGATAAGGGATGTTGGGTTCTACGCAGATCTATACCTCTGGTAGATAACGACTGAAAGGCCGGTGACACCCGTTAGGAACATGAAACCCGGCTGTGACTTGCCTTCGGAACCGGATTCCGAACCGTTGGCACCACTGCCTCCATTCCTTTGAACATCTTCGTCCCCTCCGCCCTCCCGACTTACCCCCTTCAGTTTGTCGCCGTCGGCCGAAACGTTCTCTCCACCCACGGTCTTTCCGGAGACGTTCCCGGCAGAGACGGAGTCACCGAAGACCTCGGCGTAACCTTCCGGGTGGTAATGTTTCGCGAGTTTCTTGAGAGGGACTACAACCCGCGGTGCTGGCTGGGATATGTAGTTATCGTTGACGTGAACCACCTGGTTTTTCCTGACGGCTACCGTCGACCCGAAGCCCGAACTTTGGGGAACGTCAACTGTTTCGGGTAACGAGATCCAGGCTGGATCGTACTTCACCAGGTCCTCGGAGCTTATCTCCTTGTATCCCGTGATTCCGGCTTTCGCGGCGATGTTGTCACCTCCCGCTGTTTCGATAACGCTGTTGATGAATGTGTCTTTACCAGCGACGAACCGACTGCTTCCCAGGAGATGTAGAACAGACGGGTCCTCCTCACCGTTGCTTACCGATTCGACCTTCTCAACTGTATCCTTCATACCTTCGACTGTCTTCGAAGCTTTGATGCAGTGTCCCGAAAGTTTACCTGTCCTTCGTACCTTCCTGTAGATATTATCGATGCTGGAGGACTCCCCGTAGACGTATACCTTGAGACCGGACTCCCGGAGTTTTCCGAGTACGCCGGTTGCGGTCGTGACGTTCGCTGCCAGTACGACGTCCGGTGTCAGGTTAACGATCTTTGAGGTGTCATATGTGAACTTGCCAACATTGGTCTTCTTACTCGCTCCGTCGAGGTAGAGTGAATGGCTGTCGACACCTACAACTTCGTCCATGGCTCCTATCTCCCATAGAATCTGGTTTATACTAGGTCCCAGGGATACTATCCTGTCAGGTGGAGAGTTGAGTGTCACGTCCATGCCGTCGACGCCGGTGAAGGTCGCGGGATAACTGCATTCGGGTGCCACTGTATCCCCCGATGCCCCGGGTGTTTCTTTGGCTGCTGCCACGGTACCGGCGAGAACTGTCGACGTAACGATCAACAGAATAGCCGCTATCAAGAGAGTTACCGTTACCGACCGGCCGGTCCTTGGATTCACCACGGTTCCAGGAACGTAGTTATTCAACAAAACTTTAACTAATCCAAATTGAAATTAATTCAATGGATAAGGGATGGTAGTTCAATGAAGGCGGGATGGCGGACCTTGCCCTGGATTACGGTACTGACAGCAGTACTTTTTGTTACGGTGGTCGCCAGTGCCAACATAGGTTCTGTTGATATCGGATATCTCTCGGTCGCGGCGATAATCACTGACGGCGTAGCAAACCTCGTTGACCTTCATCCGGGCTTATACTCCGGCAAAGACAGCCACAGAACTATAGTTCTGGATATAAGGCTACCACGTATTGCCGTGGGTGCCGTAGTTGGTTTTGCTCTCGGATCTGCCGGGGCAGTAATGCAGGGTTTTTTCAGGAATCCGATGGCGGACCCCTCTATAATCGGTGTTTCCTCGGGTGCTGCGGTTGGAGCGGTAGCGGCGATAGTACTGAATCTCGAGTTTTACATTCCTTTAGCCGCTTTTGCGGGTGCCTTGATAGCTGCCTTCTTCGTCTTCTACCTCGCGACCAGTGACGGAAGAACTCCGGTAGCCACGCTTCTCTTGGCAGGTGTAGCGGTACAGACTTTCCTGGGTGCCGCGGTTTCCTTCCTCCTGTACATGAGTGGAAACAGTCTGAGGCGGGCTATGTACTGGCTGATGGGGAACCTCGTAGCGAAAACCTGGGCCGACTTCACGCTCTCCCTCCCCTTCGTGGCGGCCGGCTTCCTGGCTTTACTATACTACAGCGAGGACCTGAATATTCTATTAATGGGGGAGGAGTCAGCCCACAGCCTGGGTGTCAACGTAAACTACACCAAGAAGATGTTGTTAGCTATCTCCAGCGTAGTCACCGCTGCCGCCGTGGCAGTTTCGGGAGTTATCGGCTTCGTGGGGCTAATCGTACCACATATAATGAGGCTGTTGGTAGGTCCAGACCACCGTATTCTTGTTCCTACGAGCGCACTCGCAGGTGCTTCGTTCCTTGTCGCCACCGACTCCCTTGCGAAGACCGTTCTCGGTGCCGCGGAACTTCCTGTAGGTATTGTGACCGCATTCGTCGGCGTGCCGTTCTTCCTGTATCTCCTGAGGAAGAGGGAGGTGCACGACCTGTGAACGCCGGAAAGAGGTGTTTCCAATGATAAGTCTGGAGGACGTCTCGGTCGAGATGGATGGATCGAGGATACTTGACTCCGTAAAACTCGGGATCGAGGAGGGACGTATGGTTGGTTTGATAGGTCCTAACGGTGCAGGAAAGTCGACGCTCCTTAGACTGGTGAACGGATATCTGTCCGCCACCAGGGGTACTGTTTCAGTTGACGGGAGGTACGTATCGGGTATGTCGGCGAGTGAGATCAGCAGGCTGGTAGCGACGATGCCCCAGAACACCAACGTTACTTTCGATTTCAGTGTGCGGAAAGTAGTCGAAATGGGTAGACATCCTTACGGCAGGAAAGACTCGAACCCGGATATCGTCGACGAATCAATGAGAAGGATGGAGGTCGAGGAGTTCTCTGAAAGGTCGATACATGAACTTTCGGGTGGTGAGCGGCAGAGGGCGTTGCTGGCGAGATGCCTGACACAGGATACGCCGTACCTCATACTCGACGAACCGACCTCCAACCTCGACATAAGACACGCTAACAGGACGCTGGAGATGGTGAGGTCGCTGGTTGACGAGGAGGGTAAGACGGTTGTGGCTGCGATACATGACCTCAACCTTGCATCACGGTACTGTGACCAACTTGTCCTGGTCTCCGGGGGTTCAGTGATAGTGGAAGGTAAGCCGGAGGAAGTTCTTACGGAGGAGAACGTCGGCATGGCTTTCGATGTCAGCTCGGTCGTAACCCAGGACGAGGTTACGGGTGCGACACACGTCGTCTATACCTCGGAAAAGGTTTAACCTCCGAGTTTGACCTCCGAAAGATGTGTAAATTTCCTTTAGGAGTGTAGGATGATTTCAGTAAGATGTAGAATACTTGGTTGCAGGATAGAGAATACTTGGTTGCAGGATAGAGAATACTTCCGGGACGGAATCAAAAAACCAATACAGGTTAACCGAATTTATACTACCTGTTGTAATCAATGGTTAACGTAAACACGGCATTTTACTCGGCACATTTGATATTCGCGGCACTCTGGGTAGGCACAACCGCATTTGTGACCTGGGGTGTTTTACCACTGGCACGGAACGGCGATATTAATTCAAACTCACTGGGTTTTTTCTCACATAGGTACTCGGTTATATCCATTATCTCATCCCTTGTTCTGCTGTTCTCGGGCGGCCATCTGGCGGCTACCAAGTATACCTTTGGTAGTCTGCAGACTACTACACAGGGACACCTGGTTCTCTCAATGGTGGTCCTCTGGGGCTTGATGACAGGTGTGGTACAGGCAGGAGCTTCAATACTGAAGAAGGGGGTGGATGATGGCAAGGTACGTGAACCCGCCAGTTCGGCAACCAACCTTTTCAGAATAGGTACCCTGATAGGTCTAATCCTACTGGTTGTTGGTGTCGAACTGGTTCTGTGACCGGAGTGATGAGGGCTCGGGCTGTTTCCTGTAGCTGGATGTCTTTATTCCCGATAGACGTGAGATCTGACTCTACGAATAGGTTTGAGTAGCTATTTACAGTTGTGACTGACCGGCTAATATATGGGCATAAAATTGTTTTTCTCAACGAAACCTTCAATTAATTCAGCTTATTCTTCTATATGTTCGATACCTTTTTTGCTGACGTTGGCCTCTGTTATGACTTCGGGCATCCAGTCCGGTTTGTTGCTTGGTGCTTCCTCCTCCCAGGCCCATGCATCGTAAATGTGTACTTTGTCCGTTCCTTTTTCCCTAAGCTGAATTTCGGTGGCCTCGTCTTTTGCTTTCTTTTCACCGTCTTTCGGCTCCAGACGTCTCGCCGCTTTCAGCGCAGCCTGTCGTGGCGTGTTGCCGCTAAAGACGCTGGTTTCTTCATCCTGTTTTCTTAGTGCGAAATTTCTTTTTCCGTCTTCTCTCACCATTTTTATTTCACCTACATGAAAGCCTTTCCAGTTGTGCAATATTAAACTAACGGCTATTTATAAATACCGGAAGAAAGATATTTATATTACTTTACTACCTCATGTTATTATCGGCGTCCCTAAAATTGAAATAAATAGGAAATAGGCATCGACTCCTATCAGGCGCGTACCTCCAGTAGTTCCTCAGCGATAAGTTCGGCGTTTAGAAGACTCGCTCCAGCAGCACCCCTTATCGTGTTGTGTGCGAGACACGAGAACTTGATACCGTCGTGATCCTCCCTAATTCTGCCGACCACTATCGACATTCCATCGCCCTCGTTCCTGTCGAGACGTGGCTGTGGCCTGTCGGACGACTCCCTGACGACAATCGTTTCCTCGGGCGCACTCGGTAGTTCCAGGGTGGGGAACTCATCGAAAGCCTCCTCAACGTCCTCAACCGAGACGTCGTCCTCGAACTTACACCATACGTTTTCGAGATGTCCGTCGATAGTGGGGACCCGGTTGCAGGTCGCAGAGATGTCGACGTCAGCCTCCTCGATTCCGGCACCGGTGAACTCTCCCATCATCTTGTTCGGCTCAGTCTCCATCTTACCTTCCTCGCCGCCTATATATGGAAGTACGTTGTCGATGATCTCCATACTTTTTACTCCCGTGTATCCTGCACCGCTGACGGCCTGCAGAGTGGCGACATGAACCTCCTCGAGTCCGAGATCCTGTAAAGCCGCAAGAGTAGGCGTCATCGTTATCGCGGAGCAGTTCGGGTTCTTTATAATTCCGCCGGCCCACCCTCTTTTCTCCTTCTGTAGCTCCAGAAGACTGATATGTTCCGGGTTGACCTCTGGAATCAGAAGTGGGACGTCGTCTTCCATCCTGGCCCATCCGGCGTTTGAAGCTACCGTATATCCGGAGTCTGCAAACTCCGGTTCGACCTCTTTCGCTACGCTTGAGGGTAGAGCCGAGAACACGAGCTCTATCTTGTCGGATACCGACTCCGGCTCTGTCGAACCTACCTCCACGTCCTTTACCTCGTCGGGCATCGGCGTATCTAACTGCCAGTTAGCTGCATCAGCGTATCTTTTTCCAGCCGAACTCTCGCTCGCAGTTAGGTCCCCCACCTCGAACCATTCGTGTCCGTCGAGCAACTGTATAAATCTCTGTCCCACGTTTCCCGTAGCACCTAGAATACCTACTTTCATTAGTTTGTGACTGAGGTGGAGACCACCTAAAACCCTTTCTTTTCGGTGCACTCGTATGGCAAAGTAACCAGTAAACGTGAGGGGGATCATGTCTCCAGTAACATCAATGGGTTGAACCTTGGCGGATAAATCCTGTTTAACCGGATACAGATCTGCTGTTTAACCGGATACAGATATGTGTTGACATGTGGCCGATAAACCCTGGGTTACAAAATACGGGAAGAAACTAAAGTTTAGGCAGAAAGGAAAGTGAAGTTTAGGCAGAAAGGAAAAACCATCCATCTTTACAAACAGGGTGTCTAACTTCCGACTCCGAATGCATTCGCCACCGCTGTACCGAACCTGTGGAAAAACACTCCGACTATCACTGTAACCAGGGCGTACTTGAATCCGAGTTTACCCCCTCCTGCCAACATGAATACACCGAAGGCAGCGGTGAATATCAGTGAAAGGATCAGGCGGTTTACCTCACTCATGGCGGCACGGTGCCACTGTGCAGGATCGCCGTCCTCCGCCGTCGACTCTAAATACCTGCCTCTCCTCGCCATGAGCCACCAGTAGATCCTGTACATCACGCCAAAGAACGGTACGTAATCTACCGGGTTTATTCTACCCCATTCCCGGTTGTCGTAATCCATTAATTAAGAGTTCCTGTCCCGTAACTGTTTAAGAACCTGTTCTACAGTATGTCGTCGAGTTCCGGCAGGTCTTCGTCGTCGTCGATGTCGTCGACTTCCGCGCCTATGTCCTCGACTCCGCTATCCTGGTCCTTGCCTTCGAGCTCCTCCTCGTCTAACTCCTCTTCTGCTATCTCCTCTACCTCGGCGACACTAAGCGGTATGTCGGAGAGACGTTGACCTATCTCCTTCCTCGCTACTCTCGACGCGTGCTCCTCGCTCTCCACGTTGAAGACCTTCATTTCGAGTTCCAGAGCAACCAATCCCTCATCTGCTGCTATGAACGCGGGTTCCAGCTGTCCACCACACTCCGAACAATCCCTGTCTCCTACATTGATCTCGACGTAGTTCAAGTCGGGGTTGAGCATGTCCCCGATCTTACTTATCGAGATCCTGACTGCTTCGTCTTCCGTTTCTACATCGTATACAGGCACCGCGGCTTCTACCACTACTCTACAGTTCATCTTGTCTAAACCTTGGATTCATCCTTGTAAAAAGGTTGCGTTAAAACAACGGAATAGCCTGCCTTCACCGTATTTTAGCCTGACCCGGTTGTTACGGTATCAGTTCCAGGCTTTCTCATATTCCAAATTGCTATTTATAAGATACTGGCTGAGTTTTTCTGTACTCCTGACGTTTTTAATTTCTGATCAACCCTTATCCTGTCAAGGTGTTGGCTTTTTTCCGTATACTAAATTTGATCTTTATGGTGTAATTTGATCTTTATGTCGTAATTAGCTATCTATGGTATTTTGGATAGGTGACTGCTCTGGATGTATTTCAGAGAGTGGATGGCTCTTTTCCGTACCCCGGATAGATTTTCAGTGTATTAAGGGGAATTTCGGCGTTTGCTGGTTACTTTAACGAAGATTTTATGAACAGCATAACCAACATAAACGTGATGAACGGCTACCAGGAGCTCCTCGAAAACGAAGTTGTCCAGGCCTATCTCGCCGAAATTGTAGGATCGAAGGGGATGCCAGTCGCCATGAAACCTATCGAGGACGAAATCACGGACGAGGACCTGGCTGAGGAGCTCGAAATAGATCCTAAGGTGGTACGACGGACGTTGTTTATTCTTTACGAAAACGACCTCGCAAGCTACCGTAGGGAGCGGGACGAGGAGTCCGGCTGGTACACTTACCTGTGGAGGTTCGAGTACGAGAACATACCTGACAAGCTCAACAAGGAACTGCTTAAGCTTCGTGACAACTTGGAGGAACGTCTTACCTACGAGAAAGAGAAGGAGTTCTACATATGTGAGCTCGACGGAATCCGGTTCGAGTTTGCGGAAGCAATGGATCTGTCCTTCAACTGTCCCGAGTGCGGTTCGCCCCTTGAGCCTATGGACAACGACGACATAATTAGGGCTATGGAGGAGAGGCTGGAGAAACTGAACGACGAAGTAAAGAAGATAACTTGAATCCGTTTTTCGTTAGAGACAACTGAGTGGACCACACATTAACTTTCAATGAATACTGTGCTAAACGCCAGGATCTACGTTTCAGGGGGAGCCAGGGAACGTGCCCTGGACTCCTTCGGATCTCAGGTTCGTAATCTTCTGGAAGATCTAGACGCAGAACCCGATATCGACCTCAGAAAAGACGACAGGATCGAGGTGGCTATTGACGGCGATGACTCGGAGGCGGCGTCGAGTTTGCTGGAGGAGAAGTACGGACGGATGGAGACCGATCCCGAGGAGGATGAAAGCTACATCGGTACGCTGGAAAGCTGGGGTCCGGAGGGATTTACCATCGACGTCGGAAGTGATGTTCAGGTGCAGTCGTCGGAACTGGAAGAACTCGGAAAAGGAAACCCCTCACAGATAAGGGAGCGGTATGGTCTGGTACAGCACGTACCTCTCGAAGTTACGTACGGGGAAACACCGAAGCTTTCGGACGTCCAGGTTGACTCCCTCTGGGGTTGGCGTAAAGGGAACGGAAGGCTTAACGTAAACTCCGCAACGAGGTCGGAGGTCCGTGCAACGGTAAACAGGGCCGGACACGCTGACGACATAGTTACAGTCGAGAGACTGGGTGTCCTGGAGCAGAGCGTTATCTGTCGTGAGGGCACGGATCCTCCTGGACTCCTGGCGGACGTCGGTGGCTACATACAGGGGGAGATGAAGTGCGTCGTCACCTAGTTATTCTACTGATTTTCGCCGCAGTTTCTGCGGGTTGTCTCTCTAGCCCTGACCTCGAAAGTAGTTACGAGGATAAATGGGGGATCGATGAGGACGCGGAGTTCTACGTCGGTTCAGACAACTTTACCGCCGTCGTAAAACCAAACTCTTCCAGAAACGAAACCGAGTTAGAGGCGTGGAGACGTACAGGGCTTGGTAAGGACGAACCCGTGGAGTTACACAACCTCAAGGCGCGGTTCGCGAACGGGACTGTCTCGAACTTATCCACCGAGACACGGAACGGAAGAACAGTCGTGAACCTGTCGGGGTTCGACGGCGAAGTGGCTTACATGGTGACGATGGATTCCTCCAAGTTCAGGCACCACGTTCCTGTGTCCGGATCTGTCAAGGTTGTCTTACCACGCGACAAAAGGGTTTCGAACCCCTTGCTCGGAAGGGTGTATCCCCCAGGATACAACGTATCGCGTGAAGGCCGGATAAACGTGACCTGGAATGGTATTGAAAGAAACGAGGTGGTTGAGGTTGACTTCTATTCCAAGAAGGATCCATACATACTCGGTGGCTTGGTTGCAGTTCTGCTTGCCGCCGCGGTAGTCGTTATTCTATACTACAGAAGGGTTATCGAGAAGGTTACTGAGAAGAAGGAAAAGGTAGAAGAGTAAAAAGCCGGGGTGTAAAAAGCCGAGGTGTAAAAAGCCGAGGAATAAGAAAACGAGGAGTAAAAACTCGGTGAGGAAAAAGGTCGGTGGGTAGAGTGGAAATGTTTCTCGGTTTCCCGTTACTCCGTAATCAGTCGTCTTTCGCCAGTTCGACGAGCTTCAAGGACTTGTCGTAGTGGCATTTTACGGGGTTGTCTCCCACTATCTCTTTTATCTCGTAGTTCTCTCCGTAGTCGAAGCCGTCGGGTACGCAGAACTTGTAGGCGGGACACTGTTTCTTGTCACACGCGTCCTCTTGTATGGTGACGTTGGAACCTTCGAAGGCCTTCTTGCTTTCGACCTGTGCGAGAACTGGTGATTCGGCGACTTCCACTGCCTTTACCGAGCCGTCCTCGTGTATCCTGCAGTCTAGCTCCTGTCCCTTATCTCGGACGTTCATAACCCTGTACCTCACGTCTTCCTTCAGATTCAGACAGTTTTCCCTGTGAGGGCAACCTTGACAAGCCTCGGTTTCACCTGTGTATATAAACTCCATTCCGACTTCCGCTATGCTGGTACCTACCAGCGTAATATGAGTTTCCCGGTTTTCCCCCGAGTCAGAACCGGATGCCCTCGATTTTGACATGTATGGTACATACTACACAGGTCCGGTTGAAAGGTCTTGTTGTGTTAAAAGACAGGGGGCATCCCGGTTTGGGATACGGGTTTTCCGAAAATGCTGTGACGCAGGGATTATCTAACGGTAGCTCCAAGTCGGAACAAATGGATTCAGAGACAGATCGGGAAGAGCTTAAGTCAGGTGTAGCTGACCTCCATATGCATACCGTGGCGTCGGACGGTACGGATACGATCTCGACCCGTTTAGAACAGGCGGCAGATCGTGGGCTCGACGTTATAGCCGTGACCGACCACGATATACTTTCAAACGAACTTGACGACAGGTCGAAGATGGTAGACGGTGTGGAACTTATTACGGGTGTGGAAGCCAGAGCAGATGTTGAGGGAACAAAAGTCGAGTTCCTTGGTCTGTACGTGGATCCGGACGGTTCCGAACTCTCCTCGGTTCTGGAGAAGGCACGTAGATACAGACACGAACGTAACAGGCAGCTAGTGGAGAACTTCAACGACGTTACAGGTATGGAAGTTGAACTGGAGGAACTTCAGGCGGATGTCGAGGGCGTTCTGGGTAGACCCCATTTCGCCGAGATACTGATGGAGGAGGGATACGTCGACGATGTCGGCGAGGCTTTCGACGAATACCTGGGCGAGGACGGCGAGATATACGTCCGGATGGAGTACGTTCCATACCGGGAGGTGATAGATGCCATACATGCTGCGGGTGGTGTCGCTTCACTCGCACACCCAGGAAGGATATCTACGGACGACGTACCGGGTATCGTAGAAGAACTCGCCGAGTACGGCCTGGATGGAGTCGAGGTGTGGTATCCCTACGGCGACGTAACCAGTGACAGATACGCTGACCTCGGTGTCGAGGACGCTCATCGTCTGGCGGAAAAACACGGACTGATAAAGACGGGTGGCTCCGACTGTCACGGAAGGGGGTCAGGTAAGTATCGTATTGGAGAGGTGAGGGTCCCGGAGGAAGAGTTAGAGAAAATCAGGGAGAAAGCTTCGCCAGGGTAAAAACTGCGGCAGGTTAACGACGGCGGCAGGTTGACTATTTTGGCGGGTTGACGGTTATTACAGGTTGACGGCTGTGGCAGGTTGACTATTTTGGCGGGTTGACGGTTATTACAGGTTGACGGCTGTGGTAGGTTAACGGCTGTGGTAGGTTAACGGCTGTGAGGGGGGTAACGGTTGCGGCAGTGTAAAGACCACGGCACCGTAAAGACTCACCATTTTTATCGGGTGCAGGGTTTCCGGATCAAAATACTTTTGCGGAGAATCCCTTTATCTACCGTAATGGCAGACATACCTCCGACAATACCGACGATCCTAACCGGGATCGGAACGCTCCTCGTCGTGGCTGAGGCTGTGATGCCGGGAGCACATTTCATGGTTATAGGTCTGGCGCTTCTGGGGGCAGGAATAACCGGACTGGTGATCGGAACGAACTCTTTTCTCTATCTTGGAATATTCGCGCTGTTTTACGGTGGTATCACATACTACTATTATAGGAACAACCTGTATCCCGACGAGGAAGTGGCTCGTACGAGCAGCAGCAGCGACCTTCAAGGTAAGGTGGGGAGGGTTGTCGAGGAAGTCACCAACGATACGGGACGTATCAAGATCGACGAGCATTTCGACCCGAGTTTCGCAGCGAGAAACTTTTCGGGCGAAACTATAGAGGTGGGCGAGAAAGTCAGAGTCGTAGATCCACGTGGCGGTAACGTCCTCGTCGTCGAACGTTTCGAGGAAATCTCTGAGTCTGATAACGAAATCTCTGAGTCAGATGAGGAAATCTCTGAGTCAGATGAGGAAATCTAAAGAACCGGACTGGATTTTGAGAGGTCTTAAAGACAAACCCAGGTCGGGTAGTATTGGTGTGAGTATTTTGAGTGGAGTTGAGTATTTTGACTGGAGTTGAGTATTTTGAGTGGAGGATTTAGCTGTTATTAGCTGCTGTATTTGGGAGCTATTTAGTTGCGTTTCGGCAATCGAGAAGTAAGGTAAGTTTTACATTAAGCCTATGTCTTTTTTCAGGGTATGATAGATCCTTCATCGCCTCCGGTACTGTTTCTGGGGGGAACATCCGGTATAATATCGATAGTAGTTTTCATAATCATAATCGTTTCAGTATGGAAGTCCATCAGGCTGGTGCAGGCGTACGAGAAGAAGGCTCTAACGCGGTTTGGACAGTACCAGGGACTTCTCGAACCGGGAATAAACTTCGTCTATCCCTACGTATCGAAGACCTACAGCTTCGACATGCGTACACAGACCATCGACGTGCCCCGCCAGGAGGCGATTACGAGGGACAACTCACCCGTCACCTGTGACGCAGTCGTCTACATGAAGGTCATGGACGCGAAGAAAGCGTTCTTGGAGGTAGAAAACCATACGAGAGCGGTCTCTAACCTGGCGCAAACCACGCTCCGGAGCGTTATCGGCGACATGGAACTCGACGACACCCTGAATAAACGTGCCGAAATTAACGCCCAGATCAGGAAGGAACTCGATGAAAGCACAGACGCCTGGGGTATACGTGTAGAGAGCGTCGAGGTGAGGGAGGTAAGTCCCAGCAAGGACGTTCAGGACGCGATGGAGAAACAGACGAGTGCCGAACGCCGCAGGAGAGCAATGATACTGGAAGCACAGGGTGAACGTAGAAGTGCGATAGAGAAGGCACGCGGAAAGAAGGAGTCGTCGATTATCGAGGCAGAGGGTGAGAAGAAGAGCGAGATTATCCAGGCGCAGGGTGAAGCTATATCGACGGTTCTCGAAGCGAAGGCGAGCGAATCAATGGGTGAAAGGGCTATAATAGAAAGGAGTCTGGAGACCCTGGAGGGTATCGGGGAGGGTGAGAGCACCAAGTACATCATACCCCAGGAGCTTTCCTCACTTCTCGGACGTTACGGAAAACATCTGTCGGGTGGCGATGTCAAGGCTGGTAAGGAAGTTCTGGATAGCCTGGACTTAGACGATGACACCCGTGAACTACTGGATCTCGACGACATAAAGGAGCTTCTCGAAACCGAGGACGATGTAGTTGACGATGAGGAACTGGAGAAGATGGAGGAGGAGGCCGAACAGATAAAGGAGGGAAACGTCGATGCGGTGGAAGCCGATCAGCTGAAAAAGGATGATATCGCGGAGAGGGAAGGCACCGAGGATACAGGACAGAACTAGGGTTATTCCAGAGGTTGTGTATGTGGATATTGGGGTTGTTGATGGTGATTGTGGATATAGGGTTTTATAGATTTTTTACATGAACGTTTTGATGCTTTTTTAACTGTAGTTCGTAGGATATCCTCTGTCAGTATCTCACAGACAGTCTATCTACCTGGTTCAATGGATGGATCAGAGACTGTTCTTTTCAGTTGATTCCAGGAGGTATTCGGCTTCGTTTTTAACCTCCATGTTCGACCCGGCTTCTACCAGTCTCGACAGTATGCCGTCGGTTCCCTCCAAGGATCTGGGGCTGGATCTAAGGATTAGATCGTATGCCTCGAGAGATTCGAGCTTAACTGCTTCGTCGTTGGCGGAAAACAGTTCGCCGAATCGGTTTGATAGATCCGGTATAACGTATCCTCTTTCGGCTAATACTGAGAGTGCTAAAGCCGCTTTACGGATCCGGTTCCGGTGTTCAGGTGTCAGGAACGAAACCAAACCGTCTAAAAGCTCGTCGGTCACGAATAATCCGCGGCAGTCAGCTACACCAATCAGGGTCTCGAGGCAGATGGAGCGGAGCGGTCCGTGGTCCATGTATAGACTGTCGACCAGAAAATCCTGGTAACGTACCACCTTACGTGGTTCCTTAGGCACGAATGCGTGAAGGCCTACCGCTCCGTAGTATCTTATCTCTGGTCTCTCGTCCTCAGTCAGGGCTTCAAAACGATGTTCGTCGAGCAGGAAACCGGAACCCTTGGGGTCGTGTTCAACGCCAATGGATACCGTTTCAGATAGAAACTTTCTGACGTGGAACCGCTTGCCGGATACCGCGTGGACGACTTTTCTTAGGTGTTCCGCTGCTAATTCCGGGCTGCGACGTGAAGCCAGGCTCAGTTCGTAAGAGCTACGGAGCCTTTCGGCGGATGAACCGGACTCTACTGAATTCAAGAGATCGGTAAAGCAGCTTCTATCTTTCCCGAGATCCTGCTTCGTAAATTTTTCTTTAGACCGATGGCTGCATCTCATTTTCAGGTGGTGAGGGAAGGTTATCCTGGGCTTTGAAACTCCGTAGTTATTTCACCGCTCGTATAACGGCTATCCCACTGACATTCCGGCTGATTCGGATTTTTCTTTCTCGGAGCTACCGTCGTTTTGCTGTGAAGAGTCCTTTCCGGAACCTCCGGTTGGGCCGAACTCGAGCCGTGAACTCTCCACCTTTCCATCCTTTACCCGGGAAACCGATAAACCGATACCCTGCATCTCTTTTAGTGATTCCTTCGAAAATACTACGTTTATCCAGCTTTCTTTCTGTACGGGTCCGGATTCCTTTCCACGTGAACCCATTCTACTACTCATACTGGGGGAACCTATTCTACTGCCTGGATCCCGTGGATTCCTTCTAACTGGACTACGGGAACCTCTCCCGTCGACTGTAGACGTTGGAAAATCTCTACTTTCCGGGGTACTTGCCATACCTCCAGGACCATGGTTACGGGATCTTACCAGATGCTCGTTGTTTTCCGTGTTTTTCTGTACGAACTGTTGGTTACTCCGGACGTAAGAACTGTACCTCCTGTTACTCTCATCTGAATTAGTCCGAAAACCCCGTGAACCGACGTATTTACCGGAACGTACAGGATGTGGAGGTGCAGTTGTCATTGTCGTTGCATCTGCAACCCTGACGTACTCGCGCCTACCCTCCCGAACACCCGTATCACCTCGACCCACGAATACACGGCGCCCCTCATCGGTACGTCTTTCTCCGGTTCTTCGCGACTTGACAGATTCGGGCACACCGTGTTTCTCGATCAGTTTTTCTCTGCTGTCCAGGAACTCCTCGTAACTGTCGGCACTCTTGGCTTCCTGGATCCTGTTCTCGACCTTTTCGTGGTAGTTGCCACAGTCCTCACAGCAACAACCTGCAACGTCCGAGTTTCCAAGATCCACGTCATCGTTATAATTGAACCTCCATCTTTCTGTCTTCCTTTCTTTGACTGTATCTGTATCCGAATCGGTCTCTGTCACCGACTCGGACTTCGTTGACCTCAGCCGTCCTATTAGTTTGGCGCCGATGTTCACGAGGCTGGTAAGACCAAGCCCACCCGAAAACCCGCCACCCAGGATCTTTGCGAAGGACTCCTTTTGCGTATGTGACCTGGCTTCAGTGTCAGAGTTCTGACTGATCGACATCTCCTCTATCTCCCTGGTTGCCTGGCTCTTCCAGGATCTTCCGGTCTCGTGTCCACATGAAAGCGTTGATGGCTTTTCACCAGAATCCATCCGTACCCTCCTCCACGTCCAGGTTGTCGAGTGCCTGTCTCATGTAGCTCTGGAGCTCAGGATCGCCACACGTTCTAAGCTCATTCTCTATTACCGACCTGAAGCCGTCCCGGTCACCGACGTGGGATGGAATCCGGATCGAAACGGAGATCAGCAGCGTAAGGGCGTGCTGACTTACTCTTTCGTCTCTATCCGCCACGATCTTCGGCAGGAGATCGATCACTCCACCGACGGCCCTGGGTGCGTTTATAGCGAGAGCATCGAGTCCCCCTATGGTCTTTCGCCTGATGAAGTCGTCGTCGGAACTGATCAGCGGTTCGAGTTTGTGGGATAGATCCGGTAGTTCGTGGCCCCTGTCGGCGAACTTCGCAAGCACCACACAGGCGTCGAAGATCTTAGCCCGGCTTTCTTCATTCAGGAACTTCGAAACGTTTTCGATCCGTTCCCGGTCGACGTCCATCTTTTCACCGTGGGCAGACCTCCTTACCACTCTCAGCGACATCCGTTTCAGGGGTCCATGATCCGTCTCCATGCTGTCGAAAAGCACGTCCTGGTACGGAATCCCGGCCAACGGATCCTCCTTCGACAGTTCGTTCAGTATTGAGACACCGTAAAGGCTGACTCCGGGTCTGGGATCCAACATCACAGTCTCGAACCCGGGTGAACCAACCAGGGGTTCAACGAAACCGACATCCAGTTCAGCTAGACGTGTTAAAGCGATGACGACGTTTCTCCTGACGTAGACCGAATCCTCCTCTAAGGACGAGGCCAGCTCTTCGACGTAGCCCGCGATGGCTCCCGGGTTCGAGTCCGCGGCGTAACTGAGGGTGCAGGCACCCCTGACTTTCTCTTCGTGATCCTGGGATTCGAGCGCCCTTACCGCGTGTTCAACATCGGAGCCCCTTTCCGTATAGCCATTACGTACCTCGCTGTTGATCTTCTCGTATGTTTCCGAATCCATCATTCTTACTTCCTCTAACTCCAGGCTTCCTGTTCGGCCTATTTAAACCTGATTCGAGTTAAAGTAACGGCGAAGGGGAAACAGTTACTGAGACATTCGAATAGCTGCTAGCGGCGGTTAGGTCAGGTGGGTTACCACTTCTCCTGTTCGTAACACATCGTCCAGAACCTCTCCTCCAGCCTCGCCGTCGTGAGGAAAGCCTCCCGCATCGCATCTTTCTCCCCTGGATTCCGTTCCGCACACCTGTCGACTAACTCCGTCATGTCCCGTACGGCGTGTCGGAACTCGTCGCTGGTGTACTTCTCGATAAATGGGGTGTAGACGTGGTCTCCCTCCGAAATCTCGGCCATATGTTCCGCGACGTCGAGATATCCCTGGCCGCAGGGATATACAGCTGCCGCGATCACGGGTAATGTCTCCTGGAAAGCCGTCCTGACGAGAAAGCTGGTGTACGCCTCACAGGTCGGGGACTTCACGGTGTTCTCTAGATCCGATACCTCGATACCGTAACTGTCGGCGAACTCGCGGTGGAGATCCATCTCGTAGTCGAGTATGGTGTACGCCACTCCGAATAGCTGCGTCATCGTCTCCTCCTTCCGCGCCTTGGTGCCCGCGAGCGCGAAAACGCGTGCGTAGTCCAGGAGATACCTGTAGTCCTGTCTCACCCATACCTCGAACTTCTCTCTGTCGAGCGTTCCCTCCGCGAGTTCGACCACGAAGGGATGTTCCATCTGACTGTCCCAGATACCTTTTGCCTCTTCCACGAGCTGGTTGCTGAACTTCATGGTTAAATGAATTCGTTGTTTTAGGTTAAACCTGTTTCCGAGTGTAGAACACGTTACGGGGCTTATCTGGACAGATGCAGAATAGACTGGAGAACGGGAACAGGTTATAGGTAAGTCTCGCTAAATAAGGTTCTATGGGACCTCAACTTCCTCGGATACAGAATCCAGCTTCCTTTGGTTCAGCTGGTTTCGGACGTTCCGTTTTCTCTCCGCTACGGTGTCGATGTCGGTTTCTATCACGCCGCGGTGGATGGAGTCGACGACGGTATCCTTCAACACGGCAGGTTCGAAGTCACCCATCTCCTCCTCTATTTCGCGGTGACGACATACCGCGGTTTTCGTCCGCTCCACCACCCTGTCCCAGAAGTCGGGATGGTGGTCATCGCTGTACTTCTCGTCGTGTGCGAACTCGTGTATCAGCACCTCTATCCTCTTCTCGACATTCCATTCCCGCCAGAGTTCGTAGTTGATACCTATATGGGGTAGATATATCTCTCCCTCGTCCGTCTCCCTCTTGAGTTCGTAAAGCTCGATATCTTCGGATTCGAGTGAGTCTTCGTAGAGAATGTTGTATAAAGAAAGAATGTTTTTCTCAATCTCCTCGTCGATATCGGATTTAGACATCGGCTCAAATAGCCGTTATTTTATTAAATCTTTTTTCATAACCGACGGTTGGCGATGGTTTAATTAAAATTGATTACTATGATTGGATGTGGAATCTAAAAACTTTCTATTCGTTTCGCTAGACGGATTGATAGGTGACATTGCCTGGAGGGTGAAACGAGAGGGCCACGGTGCCAGGTACGACATTATGGAGGACGAGTTCAGCCAGGATGTCTGTGACGGCATCGTAGAGAAAACCGACGACTGGCGCGAGGAACTCGACTGGGCAGACATAGTGATAGTTGACGACGCCTTCGGCTTGGGCGAGATAGCGGAGGAGGTACGGGAGAAAGGGATTCCAGCGGTCGGCGGTACCGAATACACGGATAGCCTGGAGGCGGAACGCGGACTTGGAGACGAGGTGATGGAGGACCTCGGTTTGAACGTCATCGAAAGCGAGATATTCGACAGCCTGACGGAAGCGATAAAGAGGGTACGCCACAAACCCGCCCCCTACGTCCTCAAGCCCTGTGGCGAGAGCCAGAACTTCAACCACCTCCTCTATGTCGGGCAGGGCGACGACGGCGAGGACGTGATACAGGTGATGGAGAGATACCGCGACGAACTGGTGGGTGAGGTCGACCAGGTCCAGTTACAGAGGAGGAAGGAGGGAATCGAGATGTCGATATGTGGCTTCTTCGACGGCAACAAGTTCCTGGAACCAATCAACTATACCTTCGAACACAAAAGGCTGTTCCCTGGAAACTTAGGGCCGATGACGGGTGAGATGGGGACGAGTATGTTCTGGGACCCACCCAACCGGCTGTTCAAAGAGACTGTGGGGCGTTTCGAGGAACTGCTCGCCGAGGAGGGATACGTCGGTTCATTCGATATAAACTGTATCGTCAACGAGGAAGCGATCTTTCCGTTGGAACTCACGCCACGTTTCGGATACCCCCAGATTTCGGTTCAGGAAGCCGCCCTCGAAATGCCAGTAGGCGAGTTCTTCTGGAAGCTGGCGAGCGAAGACGAGGAAGCCGAACTCGAGGTACACGACGGCTACCAGCTTGGTTTCCGTATGGTCGTACCGCCGTTTCCGTACGACGACATCGACTGGTTCGACGAACAAAGCGAGGACGCCGTCATAAGGTTCCGGGGTAACGAGATTCCTGAAGGCGTCCATATAGAGGACACCAAGAAGGTCGACGACGAGTACCGTGTGGCGGGTGCGACGGGAGAGGTACTCGTTATCACCGGTAAGGGAGACACAATGAGGGAGGCGCAGGCGGATGCGTACGACACCGCCGAAAAGGTCATACTTCCGAACAAGTACTACCGTAACGACATAGGGGACCACTGGTACAACGAAGCCGAGAAACTGATCAAGTGGGGATACCTGAGATGAGTTATTAGATGAAAAAGCGGTTGACGCGGTGTACAGGCTGAGGGATCCTCTGTCGAAGTTCGAGAAAGAGGTAAGAGAATGGATACAGAAAAAGTAACTGACCAGGTTTCCGAGGACTTCGGTTTTCTCGATGGTAACGAGGACGTACTTGCAGTTCTGGTTCACGGATCCGTGCTGACCGAGAGGTTCCACGAGAGAAGCGATATCGACGTCTGTGTAGTCGCACCCGGAACGGATCCATCCAAACTCATGCGAGAGGTTTACGTCAACGTCAATACAGAGAGAAGGAACTATGATGTATACACGTTTGAAGAACTTTCCCTCGAACTCAAACACCGTGTAATCGAGGAACACGAGATAGCCTGGTGCCGCGACTTCGGAGAGTTACAGATGTACTTCTACAGATACAGGAAACTGTGGAACGACCAGGCGAAGGCACGGGGTCTGGAGTAGAAAGCTAATCTGGAGTTTTCTAACCTTTCCAGATCCTACGCCAGACCGAACTCCTCTTTCAACAGCCGTCTCCTCTCACTCGGCGACTCGATATCGGGTTCGACCGTATCCTCGTGCACCGACTCGACGATCAACCGTTTCACCATTCCGAACTTTATATCCTCTCCCATCTTCTCTTCCAGCTCGTCGCTCCAGTCCTCCGCTATATCGGTCAGCTCCACGAACCTTTCGTAGAAACTCGGCTGGTGGTCGTCATAGTAGTTCTCGACGTGTGCGAGTTCGTGTAGAATCACCTCTACCTTCCTCTCTACCGACCACTCTCTCCAGTAACGGAAGTTTATCCCGACCTCCGGGAGAAAGATCTCGGCTTCCTCGTCGACGCCGCCCAGCTGATTGAGGTGTATACCTTCCACATCCAGGTCGTCCTGGAACACGGTGTTGTGGACCGCGGCTATCGTTTCTTTTATGTCTCGTCTTTCCTCAAAGGAACTTTCGACGTAGGTTTCATCTTCTTCTTCGTATCCCGTCTCAATCTCTTCTACGACGGCGTCCGTGAACTCCTCGGTATCCACCTTTCTGCTTCTCTCGCTTCTCGCCGCTATTTCGGGAGTGAAGATACCTTTCCTGAAAGTCTCCTTCAACGCCTTTTCGACGACCCGGCTCGCGTCGTACCAGCCAATCTGCTCAAACAGCAGACGGCCAGAAAGGATGGCTCCCACGGGGTTCGCCTTCTTGACGTCGAACTCACGGGGTATACCTTTCTCGCCAGTACCAGCAACGAAGTATCCGTCACCAACCATACATTCGGGTGCGTTACCCACGCCACCCGTAACCTCCGCCATGACGCTGGAGACGTAACGTCCGCTCGGATAGCTCGCCGCCACCACGTCGACCTCTCCGGGACATGACACCAGGGTACGACACAGGTCGGCACCGTCCACCGCCTCGACCACGAGTTTGTCTTCCGGGTATCCGTCGCCGTGGAGTTTTCTGCGTTCTCTCTCCGTTATAACTGTGTCTCCGTACTCGGAGTCGATGTAATCCATCGCCTCCCGGATGAAGAACTCCGTCTCGGTCGTTACGTCATCTACCACCGTTACGTGGTTTCTATCCCTCTCGAAACCGTACTCGACAGCCACCTCGATCAGCCTGTGAACGGATCGCCGGTGTTTCTCCCTCTCGCCAACCGCTTCCTCTGCTTCCTTCTCGAGCTTCAGGTCCCTGAACATCAGTATCTCGGTGTCACCCGGGTTGTTGATGGGGCACGGCATCCAGTCGAGACGTACAGCCTGGTGAACGCTGGCGTACAGGTCGAGCTCCTGTATAATACGGCTTGCCGTGGTTCCAGGAGAGTAACGGTGGGTGTCGAGTGGTCCCGTAAAACTGACCCTGTACCGCTTCATCTTCTCGACGGTTTCGTCCGGCAGTGCTGAGTCATGTTCCTCGACCGCACCGTCGCCCGCCGGTAGATGGAGCCAACGGATCTTGCGGCCGACGGAGTTTGCGGCGGCGGTAAGCACCCTCCGTGCCGCGGGGATCACGGTTCTACCCCTGCCGACGCCATCGAAAGTAGGGACGACGGGTTTCTCGGGAGGTATAAATCTACCGTCGTAACTAACCCTTTCTCCATCCCCCGACCCATCTCCGCTGGTATCTAACCCCATTGTTCGGTTACCGGTAACTTATGTATCCTTTTATAAAAAGGTCGCCGTCCCATCGCAATTCTGGCTCCATATCTGGGGGGGGGGCTAAAGTCCGAAATACACGGTTATAGAAACGGTGGTGACGTCGCTAGGCACCACCTCGGTGACGCAGAGTCAGGGCTATTAGTATAAGCGCGAAAACTACCAAGGTACCTGCTGTAACCGGTGCCAAGAACAAGGTGGGGTTTCTATCCTTAACTAATTTTCCGACTGTTATTTGAACTAATTGGTGATTTTAGGTTAATTGGTGATTTTGAGTTAATTGGTGATTTTGAGTTAATTGTTGGGGGGGGGGGGTGGTTCTACTTACCCTCCGAACAGGTTATTTACTTTATCCGCCATATCTTCCCCGAACTCCTTGATTCCCTTCGCCGCCTTAGCTAAACCGTACTTGACCTTGTTCCCGATCGTCTTCCCTTTGATCTCTATGTATCCCTTGTCGAACGCCATCTTTACCGCGGCCTGGGGATCCGAGGACTGGGATATTCTCTCGGCGGTTGTGGCGTTCATCTGAAGTACTGTGGTCTCGTTCTCGGTTCCGTCCGCGGGGCGGACGTCAGCGACCTGGCCGTCCTCCATCACGCCGAAGTAGTTCTGTCCGCCCTTGACCTCAATCAGGACCCGTTCTCCCCCGAGCATTTCCTTGGCCATCTTCGGGTTTTTCGCGAAGTAACTGTTGGCAGCTTTCTTCAGCCTATCTATGTTAAACTTCTTGCCACCGGACTCGTTGGCATCCATCGAGGCCTCCGTTTTGCCCGACTTCTTCTTTTTCTTTTCGGCGGCTCTCTCTATCTCTTTCTTTTTCTCCCGAGTCAGTAGCTGCCAAGGACCCCGTCCACAGTCCGATGGACCGAACGCCTCGCATCTCGTGTTACTGTAGACGATTTCCCCTCGCCTGTTTTTTGCTATGTTTATCTTAGCGCTATAGGCATGATCCAGCTTAAGGTCGCCACGCTCTACATCCGTATCTTTGAGTGCCTTCGTGGCTTTGTTGATGCAGCCTAGGTTCCTTTTTCCGCAGGTATAGGTGCTTTCGCTCGCCCAAACCGACCAAGGACCACGTTGGCACTGCGTATTAGATGCACTACACCTGGTGTTGCTGTAAACCACGTCTCCCATACGGTTCCTGTGGATCTTGACGTTCTGACTGAAGACGTTGTCCAGTTTAAGATCGTTTTCAGATAAGTCGGCCTTGTCGCTCAACTTCTTCACTGACGAGACGATGCAGGACATGTCATTTTTCTCACAGGTATAGCTGTTCTTCTGATCCTGGAACAACGGCCATGGTCCTTTTCCACAGTCGGATGGGCCGAATGCCTCGCATTTGGTGTTGCTGTACTGTATCTTTCCGTCTTCCTTTGTAATATACATCGACTTGCTGTAGAGATGGTCGAGTGCGAGGTCGGATCGGCTGAACTGTGTTTTATCCCCGCCCAGGTCCTTTACCGCCTTCCTGATGCAGGAAATATCCCTTTTTCCGCATGTGTAGCTCGATTTCTCTCCCTTGAACAAAGGCCATGGACCCCGTCCACAGTCCGATGGTCCAAATGCCTCACATTTTGTGTTAGCGTATTTGATCTTACCGTCCTCCTTCGTTATTGCCATAGAACTGCTGTAGAGATGGTCGAGTGACAGGTTGTTTCGGGTGAAGTCGGTATCTCCACCGAGGTTTCCGACGGCTTTCTTGATGCACGACATGTCCCTCTTTCCGCATGTGTAGCTCGATTTCTCTCCCTTGAACAGCGGCCATGGTCCTTTTCCGCAGTCTGATGGGCCGAATGCGTCGCATTTGGTGTTGCTGTACTGTATCTTTCCGTCCTTCTTCGTGATGTACATCGACTTGCTGTAGAGGTGGTCGAGGGCGAGGTCTTTCCGTTTGAACTCCGTACTGTCTCCACCGAGTTTCTTCACCGCGTCCCTGATACACGAAATGTCACGTAGTCCGCATGTATAGTTGGATTTTTCACCTTTAAAAAGAGGCCAGGGTCCACGTCCACAGTCTGATGGTCCGAATGCGTCGCATTTGGTGTTGGTGTATTTGATCTTACCGTCCTCCTTCGTTATTGCCATAGAACTGCTGTAGAGATGGTCGAGTGACAGGTTGTTTCGGGTGAAGTCGGTATCTCCACCGAGGTTTCCGACGGCTTTCTTGATGCACGACATGTCCCTCTTTCCGCATGTGTAGCTCGATTTCTCTCCCTTGAACAGCGGCCATGGTCCTTTTCCGCAGTCTGATGGGCCGAATGCGTCGCATTTGGTGTTGCTGTACTGTATCTTTCCGTCCTTCTTCGTGATGTACATCGACTTGCTGTAAAGGTGATCAAATGCGAGGTCTTTTCGCTTGAAGTTGGTCCTGTCGCCGCCCAGGTTCTTTATCGCTTTCTTAATGCAGGATATGTCTCTTTTCCCGCATGTGTAGCTTGATTTCTGCGACTTGAACAGCGGCCATGGTCCTTTTCCGCAGTCTGATGGGCCGAATGCGTCGCATTTGGTGTTGGTGTACTTGATCTTGCCGTCGTGTTTGACGATGTACATATCGTTGCTGTGGAGGTGGCCGAGCGAAAGCTTGTCTCTAGAGACGTTTCTCAAGTCTTCGACGGGTCCTCCGAGTGTAGACACAGCCTTCCTGATACAGCTGATGTCGGCCTTCCCGCAGGTGAACTTGACGTTGTAGATGCTGGTCGGTCTCGTGAGGGCACGCTGACACGCCGGGTTGCTGGCTTCACACTCCAGCGGAAAGATGATAGTTTTTCCACCCCGGGTTTTTCCCACACCTACCGGTTTCTCGATCCAGTTACCGATCTTGGTTTTTCTCTTTATCTTCTTCCGGCAACTGCTTCCACATCCGCCTCTGACGTCGACACCAGCGATAACGGAACCGTCCAGCTTCTTCACTGCGTCTATCCTGCATTTTAGGTCGCCCGCATCGCACTCCATCGGTTCGCGGCGGAACTCCGGTACGTCTATAGACCTGAGTCCACGCTGAAGCTCTCTCTTCTCCTGGTTCGACATGTGGTCCCCGTAGCTTTCGTTGGCGCAGAGGAGTCCGACGCATAACGTATCTCGTCCCTCTCCCGACACGTTTTTTCCGGGTTCCTGATTCTTCTGTTGCGACCGGTTCCCGGACATCTTACCTCTCGCTTTCTCACAGACAGTGCCGTCTCCGTTCTCGTCGAGTGGAGAGTCGGAACCAAAGACCGGGGTGTATCCGGGTGGACATCCGAAGTTATCCCCGAATTTGTCGTCGAAGTTGTCGATCACGCGGGTATCCTGCTTTCCGGGTGGACCTTTACTGGTTTTCTCGCAAACCGTGCCGTCTCCGTTCTTGTCGCTGGGATGGTTGGAATCGAAAATCGGCGTATAGCCAGGTGGACATCCGAAGTTACCTCCGAACTTGTTCTCGAAGTCGTCGATGTACCTTCCATCCTGCTTCTGGACCGGTTTGTGTTTCTTACCCTCCGTCAGGCAGACGGTGCCGTCACCGTTCTTGTCTTTCTGCGAACTCGAGTTGAACCGGGGTGCGTAGCCCGGCGGACAGCCGAAGTTATCCGGGAACTTGTCTTCGAAGTTGTCTATGACCCGGTGTACCTTTCCGGGAGTACCGGCCTTGCCACCAGACTTAGCTCCGGTTTTACTCTTGTTACCGCTCACCTTCTTTCCGGTCTGCCCTTTCTGTTTACCTTTCTTTCCGGACTTGGTCTCCTGTTTTGGACCGTCTCCGAACTGGTTGTCGGCAACCTGGTCACGCCATACGCAGACATATCCGTCGTTGTTTGCGTCGTTCTCCTTTTTCTTTCTCTTCTCGAGAGTCCATCCCTCGGGACATCCACCCTTGACGTATGGATCGTCCGGGCCTATCTCCTTTACCGACTTCCCACCTTTCTGTCTAGCCGTCGGTACGTCCTTACCCTCCTCGACCTTCTGCCCTACCTTCCCCTCGTCGACCTTGACGCAGACCTGGTGGTCTCCGTTATCATCCTTGAGACTGTGGCTGTCGCCCCGAAGTTCGTATCCCGGCGGACATCCGACGTTCTTGTCGCGGTTCTGGTACTTCATCTCGCTGTTGTCGATGACCTTCGGATGTTCGGGTTTCTGTTTGGCTTTGGACTTGTCTTTCTTCTTGTTTCCGCTCTTCTTATCCTTCGTTTTATCAGTCTTCTCCGTCTTCTTCTTACTCTTCTTTTTATCCTTTTCGCCGGATTTTTCTCCTACCTTGTCCTTCGGCTCATCCGTTTTCTTACTTTTTCCGGACTCGGTTTGTTTCTGCCTTTCTTTCTCCTCCTCGCTGGGTTTCTTTCCTCCTTCTTTCTTTTTCTGGTCCTTGCTTTCGTGTTTTTTCTCCTTCTTGTCTTCCTTCTGTTTACCTTTCTTCTTGCCCTGCTTTTTCGTGCCTTTCTTGGGGCCTGGCTTCTTTACGTCTTTTTTCTTTTTCTTGACGGCCGGCTGTTTGACTTCCTCTCCACATTTGAAGTCGAGGTCGTGGTGTTTGTCAACCCCTGGAATGTACTGTATCCACGTGAAGGAAGGCGGCCTGTTCTTGAGGTCCTTGTCGAAGTCCTGGCTCTTGACTCTCGCAGGAATCCCAATACGTGTATCCAGGTTGTTCGCCCTTTTCGGTTTTTCCAGAGCGTGTTCGTGTATGTCCCTTGACTTTATCTTCACCTGTCCCTGTCCGTAAAGCCTCTCGACCTTGGTACGCCACTCCGCGAGCGACATCGATTTGGTTTTCTCGGGAACCGAGATCTTTCCTTCCCAGACGTTGCCGTTCTTTTTATTCAAATTTCCATTGAGTTTTGTGTTACCAACCTTTACTGAAGTCGCCCCTCTCCTTATCTTCTCCTTGACCTTGGCATCGTTCGGTCCGAACACCAGTTTTACGTCGTAGGTTTCGCCACATATCAGGGGTTCTTTCTGCGTATCTTGGCTCCTGCCGTTCACCGTCTTTACTCCTGCCGGTATCTCGGTTCCGTCGACCTCGTACGACTTTTTAGCCAGGTTGTAGCTGTTCTCCCAATGTGAGTTGTACTTGCCCCCTACCTTGAAACGGTCGACGTACGGAGGCTGGTTAACGATGTCATAGAAAAGCTCCTCGACACCCGCGACGTGCATCGACGCGAACTTCGTGGCGGTTTTGGCGTAATCCCTGTAGGGGCCCGGCTTCTCTATATGTGGTTGGTCGTAGGGAGGGTTCTGGAAGTAACTCCTGTACGCCTCCTCAGGCATCCATCTCGGCCCCACATTCTGTTCCGTGCGGCGCAAAACAGGATTGTTCTCCGGAACGATTGTGGGGCGCATATGGAAGTTCGCCATGGTGGTGTCGTTTAGTCCGAGTGGAGCCTCCACCTCCGCCCCTCTAGCCGCAGCCTTGGTCTTACTTTGGGCGTCGGAGAAATGGCGTTTGAGTGCCGAAGGATCGTTGCCGTAGTCGAAGGGGTGGGTACCCTTCTTATGTATACCTTCCTTGGCAGTGAACTTCTCGAACCCCATTGCGTAGGGATGTGCAAAATCTACGCCGGTGTGGGATTCGTTCTGTAGTGGCGGAAACTGCGACCCGACTAGACTTGCGTCGTAGTCCGAGAGAGCGCTGTTGAACTCATTTCCCTTCTCCCAGTAACTGCTACCGGGATGGGGTGTAGAAGTCGCGTGGTCGAGTTCCGAGAGATCTTCGACGATATGTAGCACGTGCCCGAGACGGAGAAATGCACGTTTCCTTGAGGCTTCGGTGTAGCCGTACATCTCGACCGCGCTCTCCCAGTTTCTACCCCAACCGTCGTCGTATATCCAGTCGGGTGCACTTTTGTATACTACGTTCTCACCTATACCCATCATATCCGCCAAAGGGGTGTATGGGTTAACTGTCGCTTTAGTAACCTGGTTTTTCTTTTGACCTCTGGGAAGATCGAAGAAAAGCTGAGCCATATCTCTCTTAGGCTGGGAGTAACCGTTCCATCTCGGATCGAAGTGGTTAACGTACCGTTTCTTGGCGTCTTCCAGATCCGATCCCCTTACCATCTGCTTTTCATGTTTCAGAACGTCCTCGTACTTCTCAGGGTCGTCCTCTTTTACCAACTCAGTTCCGTCTTTCGTGATCTCCTCGTGGGTTACGATGGCCCAGGCACTCGCCGTCGATGCCGATAAAATAATAAGAAAAAGTATCCCAGAAACAATCCTTATGAATCTTTTCCCCATGCCATTAGCTACCAAAGGTAAATTTAAAATTTTTACGGAGAGTTTGAAACTGAGAGGGGTGGATGGATGGTAGGATGATTTATTATCAGTTCACGCACCTCGTGAATTAGTACGCGTCGCCTTACCTCGTGAATTAGTACGCGTCCTGTTAAAAAGTGGCCTGTTTGTCAAGGTTTTTCACTTTTTGCTACGGTTTATTACCTCCCGGTCATAATAAACTCAATATGGCAATGGATCCGCTTCCGTTTCTCGAAAACGTTCCCTACGGTGTTGCAGTTAGCCGCGTAATTTACTTCATCATCTCATTCACCGTGATCTACCTGATAGGAAGGGTGGGAGTTAAACCGGCCGTAAACAGTATACTGAAAAAGAAGGGGATGGGGAAACATGTCAGGAAACCAATCAACACATTGACCACCGGAGTAATAGTTTTCGCTGCCATATCGCTCGCCTTCGGTTTCTCGGGTCTCGGCAACTTTCTACAGGCCCTGACTACGATAGCCGCCGCAGCTACCCTCGCGGTTGGTTTCGCGTCCAAGGACATTATCGCAAACCTGGTTGCTGGAGTCTTCATCTACGCCGACCAGCCGTTCAAGACCGGTGACTGGATCGGGTGGGAGGGTTACGAGGGTACGGTCCAGGATATAAGCCTCAGGGTAACTAGGGTGAGGACGTTCGACGGAGAGATACTCACCGTCCCGAACTCACAGCTCGCCGACAACGTAACGAAGAACTTCGTCAAAGAGGGACGTCTCCGTCTAAGGGTGCAGTTTGGTATCGGTTACGGCGACGACGTGGAAAGGGCTGGCGAGATCATATACGAGGAGGCGATAGAAAACTCCGGCTTGATGAACGAACCCGATCCACAGATCAGGTTCCACGAGTTCGGCGACAGCCACATCGGGCTCGAGGCACGCGTCTGGATCGACGACCCTGCGAAGGCCGACTTTATTAAGACACGTAGCGACTTCCGGAAGTCGGTGAAGAAGAGGTTCGACGAGGAAGGTATCGAGATACCGTTCCCGCAGAGGACGTTGTCGGGGGAAGTGGATCTCGAAACGGATGGTGCGAAGGAAATATCTTAGGTATAGCCTGGGGGACAGTTGACGTCGAGAACAACACAGTTTTACGTAGATTGGTACTGGGAACGTAGCGACGTAGAGGGATGATGGG
>JBDGRN010000094.1:34716-56598 GCA_042218125.1 Halobacteria archaeon
ACACAGTTTTACGTAGATTGGTACTGGGAACGTAGCGACGTAGAGGGATGATGGGGACACAGTTCTACGTAGATTTATATTGCGAACGTAGTTCTACAAAGAATCTTCGGAGGGTGGTCCGAGCTTACCTGGACGGCATGCTTTCGCCTTCACCGCGAGTCTTACCTTTTCTCTGCATCATGCTCGACATGCTCTCGGCGTTCCTGACTTTTTCGGGTAACTCTATCTGAATGTCCGAGTTATAGTCTCTGAAGGTGTTCGTTGTATTCATCTCCATCTTCTGCTCCATTTTTTTAACGGTAGCCTGTTTTCTCTCTCCTGTGCTGGGTAACCTCATAGACGAGGTGATAGTCATCTCAGTATCGGTTTTCAGGGGTAGATAAGATTCCTTCGATATCCACATCGTGGTTTTGACGTCGTTAAACTTCATATTAGTCAGTTTCTGTAGACCCGACATCCCCATTCCAGCAAGCTCGTTATTGACCCGTTCCTGGAACTTCTCGGGATCGGGTGTCGACTCGAGGACGTAGGTATCTACACCGTTCAGTTTCTGATCAGGTAACAGTTTGACGTTTGAGGATGCGGTTATGAACTGTGTGGTGGCGTCTAGTCTCTGTTTCTGTTTCCACATCTTTGAGAACATCCGTGGCAGACTGAACTTGGTCCAGTTACCACTGCCGGCCATCGCAGATGTAACATTCCCGCCGCCCAAGGTGTTCTTCATGTAGATGGTGTTGTTCACCAGGTAAGCTTCGACCGTGGACTTGTTTAGACCTGACCTACCCTTAGGACCGTTCGATAACGGCGTACCGTTACCACCGAATTCCAACGAGGTTACGTTTTGAACCACGGTCGATTTGGATCTCTTTGATTCCAGGTTGATCGCACCGCTACCGTTCTGAACCAGCGTCATAGACCCGTTGACGCTTGTTCCGTTGCTTAAGACCTGGTTGATGTTCTGTTTCATCCGTTGTTGGAACCTGTACCTGTAGCTTTTGACCTCCCCGGTCGCCTTCGCTGTTTTACGTACTATCTTCTTTATTTCCGGGTCCAGTTTCTTCCAGACTTCCATCCTGTCAGTCTCGTCACTCGTCTTTCCTTCTTTAGGTTTCATCTCCGTCTTGTTTTGGTCCATCTGTCCCGCTTCCTGACCTGTCTGGTTTTGTTTGCTGATTTTGTCTTGTGCCTGGGTGGCGTTTCCGCCGCCGTTCGAGGCACAACCGGCTAGCCCGATTAGTAGAACCAGCCCGATTACGGCCAGTGCACCTGAATAGCTTCTTATCACGGTTGAAGTTGTAAAAATCAATCATAAAAAAACTATGGTTACAGTGTTCTCCAGGTCCTTGAACTCGGGTATTATTTTTGTATAGGAAGTCTATATCTTGATTTGGATGTCGACCGAAACATCACCTACAGACGACGTCACCGACGACCTGGAAGAGATAGAGGTGGATCTTAGTGACCTGAATGATGACTCCGGTTCAGTGTTGAGGGACGTAAAGAAAGTATTCAGAGTACTTTTCGTACTTATAGGTCTGGCTGAGGTCGTGGCTCCAAGGAGAACGGTGGATACGGTTCTTGACAAAACGACGAAAGGCGACGAATCGGGTGCCAAGGAATGGGTTTATCAACTCGCCAGGATAGACGGAATAGCTACACTCATTTGGGTGGTAGTTACTGAGGCCGAGGAGAGACTTGACTAAATAAGACAGAAGTAATTTCGTTATACTCCGCACAACTCGGATTTACGTGAAGTCGTCGAGCGACGACGTCTGTGGCTCCGGTGCTGCAACCGGCTCTAACTCCCTGAACTCCAGACCCAGGTCATCGAGGTTCTGCCTACCCTTGTCTGACATTTCGGGTGCGACCAAGATTCCGCGATGACCCTCGTAACCACGTCCATCCAGATCGTTCATGTAACGTTGAAGTTGATCCACCTCGCTCGGCCCCGCCTGCTTACGTTTAACCTCCACCACCACGACATTTCCGTCCGAGTCCTTGCCGTAGATATCTATCCTGCCGTGCTTGCTGGGGTACTCGGTCTTGAGCGGACGGAAACCCTCCTCGATGACTTCAGGTTTCGACTGAATGTAGACCACCATGTCCTCCTCCTGTTTCTGGAGTGACAGACTCCTGTTGTCCTTCATGTTGATCCTGGTGGCCTGGTAAAGCTCCTCGAAAACCACCTCCAGTATCTCCCGGGGGTTGTAACATTCGGAGTCCAGTACCATCTCTCCCGCTTCGACTCCCACGGATACCGTCGAACCCGAGGGCTGCCAGTTAACTGGTTTTCTACCCTCGCTCTGGTGAACCAGGACGGTGCCGTCCCTCTTGACGACCACGAGCCTGTCACCCGGTGAGAGTCTACTATCAGCTCTTCCACTGTACGTCACGCGGCATTTACCATGTATCGAGACGGTGCAGTAGTTCTGAACGCCGGTCTCCACCAGGTCTACGGCCTCATCCAGGTCCGGATACGTAACCGACCTGAACCTGTCCGAATCCAGCTCGGAACTCAATCTAAATCACATTATATCCAGAAAGGCGTAGATACATATCAGTTACCAAACACGCCGGCGGTTCACAGTCAGTTTTCCGGGAGATGATCTATAACTACACAGGTTATGTGAGTTCGAGTTGAAGTTCCCCGTCCTTTCTCTCGAACTCCGTTCCGTACTTCCTCGACAGCCCACACATTCTCTCGAAGCTCCATTCCTTTGCCTGGCTATCCGCCTGGTTTACGGTGAACTTGTCTATCTCGACAGGCGTGAGGCTTAGTTCCTGGAGATCGCCTCCCTCGGTCACCTTCAGCTTGAAGAGGAAGCTCCGGTCGTTCCTCAGTTCCGGATCTACCTTGTAGTCGTCGACGAACTCCCCGCAGTCGTACATGATCAGTCCGTCTCCGTACATTTCGACTGCCTGGAAGACGTGGGCGCTGTGTCCATGAACCAGATCAACTCCCTGGTCTACGAGCCAGCGCCCGAACCTTTCGTGTTTCCGGGACGGTTCCTCCACCATGTTGGGTCCCCAGTGCAGTGAGGCAACAGTGAGGTCCGGATTTAACTCTTCAGCGGCATCCAGCACCTCCCGGAACACCTCCCGTGTCCCGTCGTCGAGATCCATATCGTCGTAGAACGCCCCCGGTTTATCTTTGCTAGCGGCGTACTCCGGCGTGTTGTCCGTCGCCGAGAAGACCGCAAACTCCAGGTCGCCCACGGACACCGAAACGGGTTTTCGTGCATCCGGTAGACTTCCGGCTCCGGCGTGCCGGATACCGGCGGATTTCAGCTGGTCGACTGTGTCGTTTAACGCGGTTTCTCCGAAGTCGAGTATATGGTTGTTCGCGAGTGAACAGTAGTCCACGCCTGCTTCTCCCAAACCGGTGACTGCCCATTCCGGGTGGGCGCGGAAATGGAACGGTCTATAGGTCCGGGTCCATGGGTCTCCCCGCCTGGAGATGCAACACTCCAGGTTAACGAACAGGCCGTCCAGGTCCCTCAGCGCCATGAGTACGTCGCCCCATATGGCGTCGGCCGAACGCCGTCTCTGGCGTTCGCCGACCAGCCTCCCGAGCATGACGTCTCCGGTGAAACCCAGGTGGTAGGCCATTGTGGGAGATACTGTCCACAGGAATTTAAGCGCATTCCAGGCTAACTGATGTCCACGAACTTCTGAAGTTCGAAGAAGGGTTCGGCCGGACCTTGGAGGATGAGATATATACTTACTTCGAGATTTTCCCACATCAGTTTTGTATAGATATACACGTCTGTTTGTCAGTTTTGTATAGATATGTACTTCTGTTTATCAGCTTTCTATAGATATACACGTCTGTTTGTCAGTTTTGTATAGCTATACACGCCTGTTTATTCCACGGTGGGTTTGTCAGTAGGCCGTGGTGCCGTTCAGTCCATACTGAACTTCTTACGTCTGTAAAGGTCTTCGCCGTCCTGGGTTTTTTCCTCGAATACGTATCCGTACGTGTAGTACTTGTCGTCGGGATAGACGTGGAGAGACCTGCTTCTTACGGGACTGTAAACCGAATGAATCTCAGTTATCCTAGGATCTACAACCGCCGCCTCTCCTGGATCGGTGGTCTTTGTTTCGATTACATCCATCTCGTACAGGTCGTCGTTCCTGTCGGCCTCGGCGACGTCCATATCGACGACGTTGAGGAGTCCATCGACCAGAACTTCGAAACAGGGTCTGCCGTGGTGTTCGTGGGGAAATATAGAGAAACCCGGTGCCCATTCCATGAACCGGATGACGTGTTTACCGGGTTCGCCTATTACCTTACTACGGGTGTATCCGTTGCCTCCGGCCGACTCGGTAGAGACGCCGTCGAAGAACTCCCTGTCTTCAATAGCTTGCTGGATAACTTCGGGTCCCTCCTCAACGAATACGTCGTCACCGTCCTCCAGTAGTGCTTCCAGATCGCGGTACGTTTCTCTGACGACTGGGTTTGGTCCCGGTAAACCCTGTTTACTCATATCCAAGTATAAAAATCCTCCGTATATATACCTTCTCTAATTTATATGTTTTTTTACCGGCAACATATTCCGGTCCAAGATCATCTGCGGATCCGGAGAGATATAATCTACACACAGCTTAATTAATCTCCGCCGACAACGTTATTAGACTACTACATGGCAAAGAAAGTCGTCGTAATGGGTGGTGGGGTAGCGGGACTGACTGCCGCACACGAACTATCCGAGAGGGATTTCGACGTCGAACTGTACGAATCGAAAGACAGGCTCGGGGGCAAGTCCCGTTCCATGTCTTACGGTGAAATGGACCTGCCGGCGGAGCACGGATTCCGTTTCATGCCAGGCTGCTACAGCCATCTCCCAGACACCATGGAAAGAATACCCGCGGATGAAGGCACAGTTTCCGACAACCTCGTTACAGCTAGCAGTCTAAGGAAGTCGATGGTCGGTCAGCCGGACAGGATATCGGCCGACGAAATTCCACGATCGGTAAAGGAGTTCCGTGAAACGACCCAGAAGATGGTCTGGCGTGGAGAGGTTCCGGCGCTCGAACACAACTACTTCCTCAACCGTGTCATGACGTTGCTAACGAGCTGCGAAGAAAGATGGGAGAACGAGTACGAGGAAACCAGCTGGTGGGAGTTCATGGATGCCGACAGGATGTCGGATGAGTACAGGAAGTTCCTGGTCCGTGGTGCGACCAAGATACTGGTCGCGATGAAACCGAGGGAGAGTTCGACGAAGACGATAGGAAAGATGACGATACAGACGATGCTCGACATCCTGCATCCCGAAAGGGACGCCGTCCGCATACTCAACGATCCTACCAGTGAGAGCTTTATAGAGCCCTGGCGACGTTACCTAGACTCCCTGGGGGTGAGGATTGAGACGGGGACCGAGGTAACCGAATTCAACTACGACCCCGTTAGAAACGAGATTACGGGTGTACGCCTCGATGCCGATGGAAAGACGTGGGATGTGGAGGGTGACTACTACGTATCGGCTCTTCCTCTAAGGGTTTTGTCGAAACTTGCGACGGATGAGATGAAAAACTGCTGCTCCGGACTCGCGGGACTCGACGAACTCACGACCGACTGGATGAACGGCATCCAGTTCTATCTCTCGGAGAACAGGGAGGTGACTGAGGGACACGGCATGTACTTCGACTCACCGTGGGCGTTAACTTCGGTGTCGCAGAGACAGTTCTGGAACAGGGACTGGAGCCAGTACGGGGAGATCGAGGGGGTTGTTTCGGTCTGTATCTCCGACTGGGACAGAAACGGTCTACTACACGAAAAACCCGCCAAAAGATGTTCTCCCGAAGAGATAAAGGAGGAAGTCTGGTATCAGCTCAAGGTACATTTAAACCACGAGGAGGAGGTTCTCTCGGACGACATCCTGGTGGACTACCATCTCGATCCAGCCATAAGTTACGATGGCGAGAGGAACACGAATGACAGTCCTCTTTTCGTCAACACCCTGGGCTCCTGGAAGCACCGTCCCGAAGCCGACTGTGGTATAGATAACTTCTACGTCGCGGGGGACTACGTTAAAACGAACAGCGATCTAGCTACGATGGAGAGCGCCAACGAAAGTGCAAGGAGAGCCGTCAACGCATTGCTTAACGACACGGATGTTAGAGCCGAACGGTGCCGGATCTGGGATCTTCCGGAACCGAGGATGTTCGAACCGTTGAAAAAGCTGGATAAGGCAAGGTACAAGCTGGGACTTCCGCATTTGGGTGAAAGGACGGGGAAGGTATGGCTGAAGGCTTCGTCCCTTGGCTTAACTGATCAGACAGAAGGCATCCTTTCGTGAGGCAAGATCTTTTTGTGGTGCAAGATCCTTTCGTGAGGCAAGATCTTTTTCTGGTGTAAGATCCTTTCGTAACCCATGATCTTTTCCTGACGAAAGATCCATTTCCTGCATCTATTCGGTGGAGTTCGGCACACCGTTCAGCCACCCTAACTCTGTTCTACGGTGTTGAAGAGTAATCTTGACTACCTGACCACCAAGTTCGCTATCCTTAAACTTGATCTTACCGCCGTAAAGTTTGGTAAGCAAGTTTACTATCCATAGACCGACGCCGCTACTGTGGTTCAGGGCGTTCTCCTGACCCGAAAGTATGACTTCCTTCTCCTGTTCGGGTATACCAGGACCGTCGTCTTCTACAACTAAAGAGACGTATCCGTTCTCAGCTTCTTTCTCGGTTACTCTTACCTGTAGATCCTCAGAGTCTGAGTGTTTGAGGGCGTTCTCCACCAGGTTGTCAACGATATCCGGGAAACCACTGGATCCCTTCGATTTGATCGATACATCGGTGACGTCGATGGTCATGTCGGCGTCCGGATACTTACTCCTGTATTTTTTGAATACGTCTTCAACGGTGTCCTTAACGTCCACCACGTTCCATTCGTTATCCTCCCTCTCGAGTATCTCCTCGGCTTCCCTGTACTTTTCTATGAATTCGACGAACTGTTCCAGCTTCTTTTTAATGACTTCAGCACTGGAGATAGAAATCTCCTCTCCGGTATCCCTGATGATCTCTGCCCTTCCTATGCCGACGGCGAGGTCGTTCCTGAGATTGTGGCGCAGTACGCGGTTTAGGACTTCGAGACGTTGCTCCCTCTCCTTCCTGTCGGTTATATCCGAAACTATCACCAGTACACCGTTTACTTCGTCATTAAAGTCCCGCAGAGGGCTGGCTGAGACCGATACGTTCAGATAGGAACCATTTCTGGTCCTGCATCCACATTCGTAGTTTGTCACAGTCTCACCCACCGATGGAATCTAATGGCGTTTTTCCTGGATAAAGGCAGGGAAGGGCTTCAGTTCACCACTCAAAAGCCTCGGTTGCTACGTATACCGACCCCAGCGTCACGCCGTATAATATATGGCTGACGAGGCCTGTGAATGATAACGTCGGGAGGGATCCGCCCCTGCCTACCAGGTCGAGCCATATCGGCATAACGATACCCGCCGCGAAGAACCACAGCAAGACTCCCCAGGCAACCGCAGAGCCAACGATTTCAGTAGAGGAAAGCCGCCTCCTGTAGACGGAGGGTGATGCTACGACAGCGACAAAAACCAGGCCGAATACGACGCTGTGGAACAGATGGGTTATCCAACCCACGACCGGATCTTCCACGCCATACAGGGCTCCGATAACCGGTAACGTTTCCGTGACGTACCGGAAGTAAAGTCCCATGGCGACACCACCAGAAAACCCTGCTACCGTGGCACGTTCGATACCCCCAACAGTCACGGATACGACGGAGGTTAGCGGTCCGTTGCGTTCCGAGAACGGTAGCCTCAACGTTACTGTCTCCACGTCGGTCGAATCCACCTTGATCTTTCCGTTGTACCTGGACACGAGAAGACGAGCTATCTGGAGACCGAATCCGAAGTTGGGGTTGTCGAAGTCGGGAAGTTTGCTTTTCTCGAGAACATCCCTGAGTTCTTCCGGAATCTCGGGTCCTTCGTAACTAAATCTAAACTCGGCGTACCGGCTTTCATTCTCGACCGACAACCTTACCTGGTTTTTCTCGGACATGGAGACCATGTACTCAAGAATCTCCCGGAAGACGAAACATAGCCGTTCGTCTGCATGTACGAATACTTCCTCTGCTCCGTTTGGACCGAGTATTTCGACCTCGGTTTCTCCATCCGAAAAGCCCTCGACTGCATCGTCCAGTGTACGTGTAGCGTCCAGGCTTGAAAGAGGACTTTCGTCCGTAAGATCTCCCACCAGATCTACCGTTTCATCTATCTTTTCCGCTGCGTCCCTGAGCGCTTCCCCCGACGTTTCGGAACCGTTCTTTATTATGCTTGCATGCCCCCTAACCACCGTTGCGGCGTTCACGACCTCGTGTCTAAGAAGTCTGTTAAGGAGCACCCCCCTGTTTGCCTGTCTTTTCACCTCTTTCCTGTGCCGGATATTGGAAGCGGACCTCACACCGATTAAAACGCCTCCAACGGCACCCGCCAGTACTACGTTAGCCAGTAGGACCTGGAACCTGTGGTTTCCGCCTCCTGGATGGGGAGTTAACTGGCTGGTTAGAACGGAAGCCATCACCACACCGGTCATTCCAAAGAAACCCACGAGACACCATTTTGCAACTCTGTTGGCGTATTTGCTGGTGTACGGACCTATAGATAGCACGATACCGTATACTGTAAGTGCCAGACCTACCACGAGGGGAGTAAGGTCAGCGGCTACGAAGTAAAGGAAACCCGCGTCACGGGATAATGATGCAGCGACGAAAACCCTGGTTACTGCGAAACCGACGCCCGCCACTATTAAGCCACCGACACGGAACCAACTGTTCAACCCCATCCTTAAAATATAAAAACCATCCCGGTAAATACGTTAGCCGGTATTTCATACATGTCAAAATACCGGTTTCCCTGTTTTGTGACTTTATGGATAAACTGCCGGTGGTTAAGACATGGTCTATACTTAATTTTTAAGGGTTCGGAAAGTTTCTACCTACGTAGTTTAACTGGATTCAGATATAAACACAGATTATGTCAACGCTAAAGGATCTGGGTCTTTCGGAGTACGAAAGACGAGTGTACAAGTCACTACTCAGTTCGGGTTCATCTACCGCCAAGGAACTGTCGAAGGACGCGGACGTACCTATGGGTAGGGTGTACGACGTACTGGGGGGTCTCGAAAACCACGAACTCGTGCGAAGCCAGGAGTCGAGCAGACCGACAAAGTACGTGGCCGTTGAACCCTCAACAGGTCTAGATAGACTGGTGGGCGAGAAGGAGGAGGAACTGGAGGAGAAGAAACAGTACTTCCGAAGTATCGCGGATGAGCTAGAGGAAAAACTCGAAACAAGCGGCTCCATCGAAGAGGAGTTCTGGACTGCAGCGGTAGGAGCTGAAGACAGTATAGATCTCCTTCTCGAAAGACTCGAGAGTGCCAGGGAGGAGGTAAAGATGGTTACCGGCCCCACGGCGGCAGACGTCGAGGCGAACGAAATGGGTAGGATGGTTATGGATCGGCTCGAGGCTGACATCGAGGATGACGTCACCGTAAAGACTCTCGCCGACAACCGTCTGCTGGAGAGTTTCGATAACGAACTCCGGGAAAGGATAGAGGACCTGGCGAAGCAGAAACCCAACTTCGAGATCAGGGTAAACCAGCAGATTCTCGGAGTCTTCACCGTTATCGACGACAAGGAGATATGCATCGAGTTCAGGCATCCGCTCGCACCCACACGTCTTCTTGCGATGATCGATCTTAAGAACCCGGAGTTCTCCGACGAAATCGCCGACGATTTCGACGAGAGATGGAAAGTGGCGCCAGAGTACCCGTTACCTGATTTGTAATAACGCCATATATGGTTCTAAGGCGGTAATCTAAAACGGGTTTTTATAAACCAGGGCTTGGTTTTAGAACTCACTCGTATATCGAGTCTATCTCGTCCGAAAACCTATCCTTGATGTTACGTCTTTTCATCTTCAGCGTCGGCGTCAACAGGTCGTTTTCCTCGGAGAAGTTCTCAGGGAGAAGCCTGAACTCCTTTATCGTATCGAAGTCGTAGAGGTTCTGGTTCACCCTCTCCACCTCCTCACCGACGCGTTCCCTGGCGTAGACGGTGTCACATAGCTCCCCGTTTCCCTCCGGAAGATCGATCCCCTCATCCTCTGCCCTGTCCCGGATGTAACTGAAGTCAGGTACGATGAGGGCGGAAACGAACTTCTGCTGATCTCCGATGACACATATCTGATCGACGACGGCGGAGGTAGTGAACCTGTCCTCTATTGGCTGTGGCGCCACGTTCTCCCCCGTCGACAGAACAAGTATCTGTTTGGCACGTTCATGGAAGACCAGGTAGCCGTCGTCAGTTATCTCAACGATGTCGCCGGTCTTGAACCAGCCGTCGCCGGTAAAAACCTCCCGTGTCTTTTCGGGCTTCTTCCAGTAACCATCGAAGACGTTATCCCCCTTTACGAGCAGTTCCCCGACACGTCCATCCGCCTGCTCTTCCGCCCGACTCGACGCCTGAGACTCGTCCAGCTCGACCTCTACGTCCGGGAGAGGTGGACCCATTGTTCCGGCTTTCGGTTCCTCCACCGGATTTATCGAGACAGGTCCAGCCGCCTCCGTCATTCCATATCCCTCGTACATCGGTATACCCATGGCGAAGTACAGTTTACAGAGTTTATCGTCGAGGCTACCCCCTCCGGAAACGAAACCCTGGATCTTTCCGCCTAACTCCTCCCTCACCTTCGAGAACGTCAACCTGTCGGCGAGTTTATACTCGACCGAGTGGAACGTATCGGGTTCGTCGTTCACCTCGTCCAAACCGACTTCCTTTGCCCAGTCGAAGATCTCTTTCTTCAACACCGAGTCTGAGGTACGTTCGGTGAGTGCCTGGTAGATCTTTTCGTACACCCTGGGGACGCTGGTTCCTCCGGTGGGTTTCACCTTTTTGAAGTCCTCCCTCAATGTCTCCGGGCTCTCCGCGTACGCGACGGTTCCACCTGCCGAGAAGGACCCGAAATGTCCACCTATACGTTCGAATACGTGTGCGAGTGGTAGAAACGAAACTATCCTTATCTCGTCGTCGACGGTAAGCGAGTCACTGGGTTTGTCCGGTCTGGGTCCGAACCTCTTCCTGAGCTGGTTTAGATTGAAACGGAAGTTCCAGTGGGTAAGCTTCACGCCCTTTGGCTGTCCGGTTGTTCCGCTGGTGTATACCAGTGATGCAAGGTCCTCGGGGTTGCCGGCTTTGATAAGCTCCAGGTACTCGTCCTCGTGGTATGCCTCTGCACCGATCCTGTATACGTCGTGGAGTCCGTATACGTCGGCGTCCAACCCAGGATCTTCGAACCTGTCCATTACAACGACGAACCCGAGGTCTTCCAGGTCGTCCTCGACCTCCGCAACCTTAGCCAGGAGGTCCTGGTTCTCCACGACGACGCCTTTACTTCCCGAGTTACCGAGGAGGTACTCCACCTGTTCGGGGGAACTGCTCGTGTAAACTGTAACTACTACGCCACCCGCACCAAGGATTCCGAAGTCAGATAATGCCCACTCCATTCTGGTGTTAGAAAAGATCCCAACCCTGTCTCCGTGTTTTACACCCAACTCTCTAAAACCAACGGTCAAACGTCGGACGACCTCTCTTGTTTCACTGTAGGTTCTAGTGTAGAAAGCTCCGGGGTTGGCTTTAGGCAGTACCTCTGGTGTCAGGGTGCGGTCGTATACCCCGCCCTTGTACATCTGAGCTCCACGATCAGAAAACCGTTCGACGGAGTTCTCGAAAAGTTCGGGTATGGTAGATTTCCCTATAACCTCGTCGTCGTATCCACGTTCATTTTCCTTCCAGTCCATGGATTGGCTCTAGAATAAGAACACAGGAACATAAGAAGTTGGGCGGGTTGAAAAAGTCAAGAAGGTGAGGGGGTCTTCTTGACCGCCCCCGGTACATATAAAAATCGGTTGGAGTTTTCGGGTTGAAGTAAGGGGGAGGTACGTGTACCTGCTGAGTAAGATAGTCTCAATCTTTAGAGAATTTAGAGAACACGGGAAACAGGATAGTTGAGGAATGATACCCTGTTTAACCTTTCAGACGTTCCATCTCCCCGGAACTCAGCTCGAACTCCGCTGCCGCGACGTTTTCATGTAGATGTTCTAAAGACGAGGTGCCTGGAATCGGGAGGGTTACCGGTGACCTCTCGAGAAGCCACGCCAGAGCAGCCTGGTATACAGACGCACCGTGTTCAGACGCCACCGTTTCGAGATCGTCCTCGTGAGAGGAGAGATTTCCCGCATTTAGAGGGAACCACGGTATGAATCCGATACCGTGTTTCTCGCAGTACTCGAGTACCTCCTCGTGTTCCCTGTCGGCGACGTTGTACCTGTTCTGTATAGTTGCAACCTCGACAACCTCGGACGCTCTCTCAATCTCCTCGACCGTTACCTCGCTCAACCCGATCTGGTTAATAAGACCTTCGTCCTTCAGTTCAGCGAGGGCGTGGACCGACTCCTCCACCGTGTTTTCCTCATCGACCCTGTGGAGCTGGTAGAGATCTATGGTATCGGCTCCGAGTCGATCGATGCTGCAAAGTGCGGCGTTGGTCAGGTAGTCGGGATCCGAGTTACGTAGCCACTCGCCGTCAGGCGAACGTAAAAGACCCCCTTTCGTAGCAACACAGATTCCGTCATACGGATCCTCACTCCCATCGTGAAGTGCCTCACGGATCAGACGTTCACTCACGCCTGGACCGTACGAATCAGCGGTATCTATGAAGTCGACGCCTAACTTCACGGCTTTACGTAGGACTTCGACGGAGTTTTCAACATCTTCGGGTTCGCCGATAACCATATCTCCAGTGACGCGCATAGCTCCGTAACCAAGCCTGTTGACCTCGAACTCTCCACCAATCTCGAAACTACCAGAACTTTCTGCGTTCGGTGACGGGTTTTCTGACATATATCAAGGTAAAAACCGGTGGTTAATAAGGTCAGTCAAAATTAGGTGAAGGATAAAATCGGTAGTTCCGTAGTGGGACACCAACTGGTAGCTGTAAAAAATACCTATTTTACATCGTGACGCCATCCACCGTTAGCAATTATCTACAGTCAGCGACAAGGTAACTCAAACAGTTTTTGAGGTCGTACGTTTGATTTCGGGTGTAAACTGTGTCTGATTTAGCTAAACCAGGCAAAAGGTTAATGCCCTAAAGTGTTTGGGAGAAACAATGGGAAAATACAGTATCAAGTTGTTACTGGTGGTTTAAAGTGGCTCACTTGATGGACACGTTATGGGTTACCGAAACAGGTCAGATGGTAGGGTGGCCTGGTCTGTCGAAACTACAGGAACTTATCGGTTTGGGGAAAGCACAAAAAGTATCAGGGAAGAGTGAAACTGTAACTCTATCAGGGAAGAGTGAAACTGTAACTCTACCAGGGATGATTAAAGGTCTGACTATATCCAGGAAGGACTCCGGAAGTTTCGAGGTCGTAGATGTAACGTCAATGAGGTAACATCTGTATGAAGCTCGACAGGAAAAATGAGATTGAGGTTCTGGTCGTCGAGGACAATCCGAACGACTACCGTCTAATAGAGAGGACATTGTCTGGCTCGTCATCCGCCTTCCTACCGGCTAAAGTTTCTGTGTTCCATGCTGGAAACCTGAACGAAGCCGCTGATATCTACAGGGAGAAAGATATCGAGCTTGTGCTTCTCGACCTTGGTTTACCTGAGTCGAGCGGAGCAGAAACCTTCGAAAGAGCGAAGAAAAAAATCAGTAATGTACCTTTCGTGGTTCTCACGGGTCTCAAAGACGAGAAAACTGCGTTACAGCTTCTCCAGGAGGGCGCCCAGGACTACATCAACAAGGATTCGATAAGCGAGGAAAACCTGGTACGATCCGTTAGGTACGCAATGGAGAGGGAGGAGAGGGAAAAGAAACTCAGGGAGAGTAATGAACGGTTGGAGATACTCAACAGGATACTGAGACACGACATCAAGAACGACGTTCAGGTGTTGATAGGTTGTGCGGATATTCTTACGGAGAGGGTGGATGAAGAAAATAAAACACAGGTAACACAGATATCACGTATCAGCCAGCATATACTTGAGTTGACAGAGGACAGCAGGAACTTCATAGAAACCGTGGTTGGTGACAAGGAGGTTGAGTCGGAACCTGTGAGTCTCGATCGGATGCTGCTGGACGAAATCGAGAAGGCTCGTTCGAGGTATCCCGAGGCCGAGTTCCAGATTAAGGGGATGAAGGACGGTCAGAAGGTTCTCGCCAACGAGATGCTTTCCTCTGTTTTCAGAAATCTGATTAACAACGCCGTCCAGCACCACGATGGTAAACCCGGGGTAGAGATCCGTATCGAGGAGGACGGTGACGAGGTGAGGATCTCTGTCGCGGACGACGGTCCCGGTGTTTCGGACGCAGAGAAACGGCGTATATTCGGAAAGGGCGAGTCACAGAAAGAGGGCCCGGGGATAGGTATCGGTCTATACCTCGTTAAAAGCCTGGTCGAGGGATACGGTGGAGAGGTTTGGATAGAGGACAACGAACCCAGTGGGGCTATTTTTGTTACAGAGTTACGTACACCCTGAAATACTGCAGGAAACAGTATTTTGATACTGAATGGTTATTTGGTGACTGCCATTTTTTAACTGGTTATGTAGTCTACCATGTTGTAACTGGTATTTGACATCCTCCCCGTAAGCAAATCATAGATTTGCTTGCTCGGAAACGTAGTTTCCGAACGTGTGAAAATTCGAAGAACTTCAGGTGTTGAAAAATTTTAAATTTTTCCACGTCTGCGAATCTAAGATTCGCAACACTCGAAAATTTTCAATTTTCGAACGCCTTAAAAGGGCGGGGCTTTAGCCTCGAAACTAACGTAATGAATATGTCAGGGTTGGAGTTCCGTTCCTTCCTCCGGAACTACCTGTTTCACCTCGTCCTTAGGAATATATCCAACAATCGACGTCTCCGAGGGATCTCTTCTTTAACCGGGAGGGCCCTCGATAAGAAAAACACCGTCATCCGATATAGAAAAACCCATCGCATTCGAAACGTTCGCCTTCCTTAGTGTGAATCTCGACCATGCCGATTATAACGGTGCCGAGATTTATATAACCTGTTTACCGATTTCTTAAACCTATTACTGTCCGGTTATCTGATGGTTTCGATTCTGTGGGTTGGTTATATTGGTTGTTCCATTGGTTTCGGTACCGTGGGTTGGTTATATTGGTTGTTCTGATGGTTTCGGTACCTTGGAATGGAAATATATCTATCTTTACGGTTCATTCAATAGGCTTTTGTTGTGTTGGTTCTAAAAAAATAAAGAACTAGTATGGAGGGAGAAAAAGGAGGCAGGAAGGGGTCCGGAGGGTACAGCGAAGATCTGTATGGTGAATCATGTGACGATTCCGGTAGTGACGACGATCCTGCCGTGGTGGTGAATGATCTGAACCTGACCTACAGCGACGGTACCGAGGCAGTCAAAGACGTTTCTATGGAGGTACCGAGGGGGCAGTTCTTCGGCTTCCTTGGTCCCAACGGCGCAGGTAAGACCACGACGATAAAGGTGTTGGCAACACTGTTGTCTCCGACCGATGGCGAGGTCAGGCTGAACGGTTACGATGTCGCCAAGGAACCGCAGAAAGTGAGGGAGTCGATCGGATATATGGCTCAGGAAACGAGCGTCGACGAGGAACTTACCGCGAGAGAGAACCTCCGGTTCTCCTGCAGAGCTTACGGGGTGGAACGGGGACGAAGGGAGGAACGTATCGACGAGTTACTTGAACTCGTGGGTCTGGTTGAAGATGCGGATACGAAGGCAGGAGAGTTTTCGGGCGGCATGAAGAAAAGACTCGACGCCGCCACCTCTCTCGTTCACCGTCCACCCATCGTCTTCCTCGATGAACCCACTACGGGTCTGGATCCGAAGGCAAGGAACGATCTATGGGACTACTTCATTGAGATCAACGACGAGGGTACAACGATACTGCTGACGACCCAGTACCTGGACGAGGCGGACTACCTCTGTGAGAAACTCTCGGTTATCCGTGACGGTGTTATAGTAGCCGAAGGATCTCCCGCGGAGCTAAAGAAAAGGGTGGGTGGGGAGTTACTAGATGTCGTTATAGATGGCGGGAAGCAGGAAAGGGAGGAAGCCCTAGATACTGTACGACGTACAGAGGAGATCGATGGCGACGTCTCAGTTGAGTCGAATCCCGACGGTCTGACGGTGTCAGCCCATGACGTCGGTCGTCAGGCCAGCCGGATAATGGCCGAGCTAGAGGGAAACGACGTGACGGTTGCGGGATTTAGTATGAGGGAACCTACCCTGGATGACGTCTTCCTCGCTATAACAGACGACTCCGGCGAAGTGGAAGACACTGATCGGGAGATGTCCCCGGAAGGTGAGGGGGGTACGGATACGAGTAGGGACGGAAACGAAGACGGAGAATCCCCATACCATGGGGATAGTGAGGCTGGAGATAACGGTGGAGTAAAAGAGGATGTACTTAAAGACGGCAGTTCGGAACGGGGTGGATTATGACTCACCAGGGTGGAAAACCCGCCGAGGCCGGAGAGAAGGTTACGAGGTCCACCGGAAACACCTTCGCGGGGGACTTCTGGGCAAACTTCAAGAGATGGACCGTGAAGTCTTTACGGAATCCGTTCTTCATGTTTCTATCGCTGATCCAGCCGATAATCTTCATGATCCTGTTTACCCAGGTGTTCGGCCAGGTGGCGACGAGTGCGATAAACCGGGGTCCCGAGAACGTTTCCTACACTACATACCTGGTTCCGGCGATAGCGATGCAGGTCTCTCTCGCCGCAGCGGCATCATCGGGTATGGGGTTGATAAACGACATGGAGGATGGACTTTTCGAAAAGGTACTCGCGTCTCCGATGAACAGGTCCGCGGTCTTCCTCGGGAAAACCGGGGCAGAACTTCTCCTGATCGTGGTTCAGATCGGTATGATAGTCGGTCTCGGCGTTCTTCTCGGTGGAGAGGTAGCCATGGGGTGGGCGGGAGCGGCAGGTATCATCGGTGTCGGATTCCTGTTCTCGATATGGTTCGTTTCGTTTTCAATAATACTTGCTGTGGTGACCAGGGATCAGGAGTCGACGGCTCTCGGAGCTAACATCGTTCAGTTCCCGATACTGTTCATATCCACGTCATTCCTTCCGTTGAGATTGCTTCCACCATGGATACAGAAGGTGGCGGCGGTCAATCCGGTAACGTACGGAGTCGATGCGGCACGGTCGTTCATGCTTGGCAAGGATTTTATGGAGGTGGTGCAGGTGGATGTCTTCACGGGTATATGGAATGCCGTTGTACCCGCCGTCGTGTTCCTGGTGGTACTCGACGTCTGTCTTGGTGTAATAGCGGTCTATATGTTAAAGAGGGCGACGAGTTCGAAGGCCAGGTAAGTACATGACGTGATAGGGTGTTGTTGTTTGGATAGGGTGTTGGTGTTGGGGTTGCGTGTTGGTGTTGGGGTTGCGTGTTGGTGTTGGGATAGGGTGTTTGTCTTGACCTTCGGTGTTTGCTTTTACCTTCGGTGTCTGTGTGGAATCCGGTGTTTGTGCGGAGGTAGGATGTATCTGTTAGGATAGGGATTTTTGCCGGGATACGGTTTATTCGGGGTATGGAGTATTTGAGTTAGATTTAATCCTTCGACGATCCCGAGAATCTCCTAGAGGACACAGAGGGATATAGAGATGAACGTCGAAAATCCCCCGGTCAAGTAGAAGAGTTCGATTTAGGTGGAAGATCGATCTTAAAGCCGGTTTCAAACTAACTTAAGACCTCTATTCTCCGTTTCTTCCGAAGTAAACGACGAACAGTGTAACTATCACTAGTACGGCTATCATTCCGGCTGCGGAAGCTATCCAGTTCAGCCCGACACCGAGTACTCCGGCACCGGCGTCGGAAGATCTATCCTCGGAAGCACCCTCATCCGTTCCCTCATCGGCATCCGAACCATCGGAACCGGCCGCATCGCCGTCCGTTCCGGAACCGGAGCCACTCGCGCCCGACGGTGAACCGACGTCTGTGCCGGACGACCCTCCGGAACCAATACCGGAGGAAGACGATCCTTCGGAACCAACACCTGACGAAGACGAACCAGCCGATCCGTCATTTGACGATGATGAGCCTCCGGATTCACTGCTCTCCGCTCCGTTACTGCTCGATGAAGCTTGGTTTCCTGAACCGTACCTCTGTCCAATGGGGCCGGAAACACCTGCTGAGCTACCACCGCCACCGACGGCAGATCCTGAGTCTTCACCGCTGCCGGAGGAACCGGTGGGGTTGGATTCGACGGAGAACATCGAGAAACCAGGGGTGTCTACGTGGTACTTCGTGTACTTGTCTCCTTTACGGCCTTTTTTGACTGTCAGGTTTCTCCATTCTCCTGCTGTGGTGTTGTATCTGTAGAGTTCGACGCCGGTGAACTTGTTCTTCACTCGGGTGGTGAACGAGGTGTTGTCTATCTCGCTGGATGGTAGGTTGTCGTGTTTTATCTCGATGTACTTGACGTTTTCTTTACCATTAGGTTGGTTGTTGGGAGCGGAACCGCTCGATTCCGAGTTATTGACGTAGATTTCGAAATCGGGCTCGTTGTTTACCGTCATGTTGAGTTCGTCCATACCGGCATCCGCATTCCTGGTGTCAGGCTGACTGACGTTGAGGTTTATCTTCGAGTTGTTTTTGACGTTTTTACCGGTGACTTTGACGCTCTCTGTTTCGACCTGTTCGACTAACAGGACTGTTTTCTCGTTCGTCATCCAGACATCAACCTGACTGTCGACTGTGGAGTTGCTGAACAGCTGTAACTGGGCGTTTTTCACTCCCTTCGAAGTCGGTGACAGTTCCACAGTTACTTCGTGGCTCGCGCCGGGGCCGAGGGTGAAGGGTGTGTCGGTTCCATCGGTTACGGTGAATGCGGAGCGGTTTTCCCCCACTATTTCCGACCTCGATACCTGAATACCTGCCGTGGAGCTCGGATTCTTGATCGTGACGTTGAGAGTCTTCGTTTCACCCACCCCGATCTTACCGAAGTTGAGGTTTTTAGGTGAAACACCAACACCGGAGTCACCGGAGTCGTCGGAACCGCTGCCATCATCGCCTCCGGAACTTCCGCCGTCATCCACGGACTGGACATCGACGGTTACGTTAAACTTGTCCTTGTTTCCGGCATCGTCTGTCACCGTCAATGTTACCTCGTGTTCTCCTGTCGAGGTGAACGTATGGTTGACCTTCTTCCCGGAAGCGTCTTCGGTGCTGTCGTTGTTGAAGTCCCAGCTGTAGTTCTTTATTCCGCCGGCGTCACTTGATGAATCCGCGTCGAACTCAACATTCGTGTCGTTGTCAACGCTGTAATAGGTGGAACCCAGTTCGGCGACCGGATCCGTGACATCGGTGGTAGAACCGTTGAGACTGTACAGTTTGCCATCCATGCTCGTGACGTATACGGAACCGTTGGTTAGGGCTGGGCCGGTGACTACGTTTCCGTTGGTGGTGTAGTTCCAGAGTTCGGCTCCGGTGCCTGTGTCGACTGCATAGATCTTGTCGTCGTTGCTGCCGACGTATACGGTGTCGGAGGTGAACCGTGGTGATGAATGGCTCTCGCCCATCGAACGACTCCATTCATTGGAGCCGTCATCAGCATCTAGGGCGGTTAAACTTCCCTCCGCCAATCCGACGTAGACGGTGCCGTTGTGGACCGCCGGTGAGGAATCGATGACGTCATCGGATTTGTAGCTCCATACTTCGGAGCCGTCGTTTTCATCTACGGCGTAGAGATGATCGTCGTTGCTGCCGACGTATACATGTCCGTCGACCACGGCAGGAGCCGATAGAAGCGGCTGGAAGTTCTGTGAGCCGCTGAAACTCCAGGAGACGCTGCCGTCCCCGGCGTCCAGGGCGTAGAGCTTGTGACCTCTCGAAGCGACGTAAACGGTGCTGTCGTTGATCGCGGGAGATGCATCGACGTCACCCTGTGTGGTGTAGGTCCATTCCTTTTTACCCGTCGCTGCATCGACTGCATACATCTTATCGTCACTGCCACCGAAGTACACCGTTCTATCTGCTATCTTCGGTGATGACTCGACGTCGCCACCCGTACTGTAGTTCCATTCTTCCTCACCTGTTTCTACATCTACGGCGTAGAGATTGTCGTCGTTACTGCCGAAGTACACCGTACCGTACCTGACTGTCGGCGATCCATTTACGTCGTCTCCCGCCGTGAAGTTCCATAGTTCCGACCCGTTGTCTCTGTCGATCTTGTATATTTTGTCGGTGCTGCTTCCCACGTACACGTTTCCATCGACGGCGGCGGGACTGGTGTTAACAGGTTCTCCAGTGTCGAAACTCCAGTTGAGTGAAACCGAATCCACGACGCTCTCGACGTTATGTTGGTAACCCGAGTTGTTGACGGTGCCAGAAACCCCGGCCCCGGATCCGTTGGAGACGATGAAGGTCGTTGTTACCGAATCCGTCTTGGATGCGTCGTCCGTGACGTTGAGTTCGGCTTCGTATATCCCGGCGTCGGTGAATGTCTGTGTTACCTCCTCGCCGGAGTTTTCGGTACCGTTGATCGTCCAGTCGTAACTCGTTATGCTGCCGTCGGGGTCGCTGGAGTTGGAGCCGTTGAAGGTTACCTGGCTACCCGTTTCGGGACTGTTGGTCTTGATATCTATATCTGCAGTGGGGATACCTCCAATAGTCACAGATCCGGACTGTCCGGTGGATCCGTTGTTTCCGGCGCTGTCGTTCGCGTCGATCAAGGTCGCGTTGTAGGTGCCGTTACTGGATCCTGCGTAGGTTACGTTTACTGTACCGGATGTCGAGTTGAAGTCTCCCGTGTTCAACGTCGCCGACTCGGCACCCGAGATATCGACTTTTATGGACTGAAGATCCTCGTCGGTGCTGAACCGGACCTCGACATCCTTCGATGACGGATTTGAGACCGAGTAGGCAGTTATGGTTGGTGCGGTACTGTCGACTGATACAGTCTCGGTTTCACCGCCAGAACCGTTGTTACCTGAACTATCGTTTGCGTCGATTAGTGTGGCGGTGTAGCTACCGTCACTGCTTCCGCTATATGTGACGTTTATCGTTCCTGTTGTGGAGTTGAAATCTGCTGTGTTTAACGTACCTGACTCTGCACCCGAAATATCCACCTTTATCGTAGAGAGCGACTCATCCGTCGTAAACTCAACCTTAACATCTTGCCCCGAAGGATTCGTAACGGAGTAATCGGATATCGATGGAGCTGAAGTATCTGTATCTACACTACCGCTCTCACCACTCGAACCGTTGTTTCCGGAGGAGTCATTTGCATCGATGAGTGTAGCAGTATAGCTGCCGTCCGAACTACCACTATATGTAGCATTCACTGTTCCACTAGTGCTGTTAAAGTCAGCTGTATTTAGCGTCCCGGACTCCGCACCTGAAATATCTACCTTTATCGTGGAGAGTGTTTCGTCCGTCGTGAACTCCACCTGGACGTCTTGACTGGATGGGTTTGTGACGGTGTAACTGGTGATGGATGGTGCGGTGGTGTCGACATCTATGCTGGCGCTCTCTTCGTTGGAGCCGTTGTTGTCTGAACTGTCGTTTGCATCGATAAGTGTGGCGGTGTAGCTTCCGTCGCTTGATCCGCTGTATGTGGCGTTGACGGTTCCGGTGGTGCTGTTGAAGTCTGCTGTGTTGAGGGTACCTGTTTCTTGTCCGGATATATCTACCTTTATCGTGGAGAGTGTTTCGTCCGTCGTGAACTCCACCTGGACATCCTGACCCGACGGATTCGTAACCGAGTAGTCGGATATTGTTGGTGCGGTGGTGTCGACATCTATGCTGGCGCTCTCTTCGTTGGAGCCGTTGTTG
>JBDGRN010000094.1:56698-56875 GCA_042218125.1 Halobacteria archaeon
TATCTACCTTTATCGTGGAGAGTGTTTCGTCCGTCGTGAACTCCACCTGGACATCTTGACTGGATGGGTTTGTGACGGTATAGTCGGATATCGATGGAGCAGTAGTGTCGATTGAGATACTGCCGTTCTCTCCACTTGATCCGTTGTTGTCTGCAGAGTCGTTAGCATCGATAAGTG
>JBDGRN010000073.1:0-6529 GCA_042218125.1 Halobacteria archaeon
GAGGTGGTGTTATACCACAGAGAGCCGGGGAGGGAAGTTACTAACCATTTTATTTCTCTGTTTGTAATTTAAGTCTATGCGGGCTGAAATGACGGATAAACACAACGTTAATGTACAGATTAGTACATCAATGAACATAAAGATACAATGACTGAAGGTAAGTTCGACGGATACGGAGGGCAGTACGTACCCGAGGTGCTGATGCCCGCGATATCGGAGTTAGAGAAGGCATACGAGCGGTTCCTGAACGACGATGACTTCATTACCGAGTTCAGGGCCAGGCTTGAGGACTACGGGGGAAGACCGACACCCCTGTACTACGCACCCCAGTTGAGTGAACACGTCGCCTCCACTGTCTATCTCAAGAGAGAGGATCTTCTCCACGGCGGTGCGCATAAACTCAATAACGCTCTCGGACAGGTGTTGCTGGCTAAAAAAATGGGTAAGAACCGAATTATCGCAGAAACTGGTGCAGGACAGCACGGTACGGCAACAGCGATGGCGAGTGCCGCACTAGATATGGACTGCGAGATCTACATGGGTGCGAAGGATATCGAAAGGCAGCGACCAAACGTTTTCCGTATGAAGCTTATGGGTGCAGAGGTTAACCCCGTAGACACCGGCACCGGAACCTTGAAGGACGCGATCAACGAGACGTTGAGGGACTGGGCGACCAACGTGGAGGACACGCATTACGTGATAGGAAGTATCGTCGGTCCACATCCGTTCCCTGCTATGGTACGTGATTTCCAGAGCGTAATAGGAACCGAGATAAAGAAACAGTCGCTCGAAAACGAGGAACGTCTCCCCGACAGTGTAGTCGCCTGCGCCGGCGGAGGATCCAACACGATCGGAGCCTTCTACGAGTTTTTAGACGACGAATCCGTAGATCTGTACGCCGTAGAGGCTGGAGGATCCTCCCTCGAACTACGTGAGGACGAGGCACCGAACTCCGCCTCCTTAAACATAGGCGAGGATGGAATCCTTCACGGTGCACGGACCAAGATACTGCAGGACGGCGACGGCCAGATACTGGAGAGTCACAGTCTCAGCGCAGGACTCGACTACAGCGGCGTCGGTCCCGAACTTGCCCACCTCGCCGACGTGGGGAGGATTGAGCCACGGACTGCAGGTGACGGCGAAGCCATGGATTCTTTCTCGTTGTTAAGCGAGACGGAGGGGATAATTCCGGCGCTCGAATCCAGCCACGCTCTCGCACTCCTTGAGAAAGAGGATTTAGGCGATTTCGTGGTCGTAAACCTCTCCGGGAGGGGTGACAAGGATCTCGAAACGGCGATGGAGAAACTGGATATGGAGGTGTAAGACATGATAGAGCTACCCGACGAACCCGCTCTCGTACCGTACTTCACAGCAGGCTACCCGACCACGGACTCCGTCGCCGAATCGATCGAAGCTCTTGAGAGGGGTGGAGCAGACATCATCGAAGTTGGTTTACCCTTCAGCGAACCCATCGCCGACGGACCCACGATACAGAACGCCATAACTACGGCGCTAGAAAACGGAATGACTCCCGAACTCTTTTTCGAGGAGGTTGGCAAGTCAGAGGTTGACGTTCCTCTCGTGGTTATGACGTACTACAACCTCATATACCAGTACGGGGTGGAGGAGTTCGTCGAGAGATGTAAGAGAAACGGTATAGAGGGAGTAATCGTACCCGACCTCCCGGTCGAGGAGTCGGAGAGACTACACGACGCCTGCGTTGAAAACGACGTGGATCTGATATTCATCGTCGCACCAACCACCGAGGCAGAAAGGCTCGACGGAATTATGAATAAGGTTTCGGGGTTCGTATACGTACAGGCGAGACTCGGAACTACGGGAGCGAGGGAAGACGTTTCGGAGGCAACCTACGATAGCCTTGATCGCGTCCGGGAGTACGACGTACCTAAGGCAGTTGGTTTCGGCGTATCCGAACGCCACCACGCCGAAAGCATAATAGATGGGGGTGCAGATGCAGTCGTAGCAGGAAGTGTCTTTGTCGATCTTATGAACGAGCCTGAAGGACTTGTGGAGAGACTGGAGGAAAAGGCAAACGAACTCAAGAAAGGTGCGTTGGATGCTCTCTGAATAGATGGAGTGAGTTGTGTTGGATTCTTTATAAAGATTATAGCCAGTTATAGCCAGTTTCAACAAAGTATTTTTCTGGTCAGGTTACGCCCAGGATATTTGAAAGTAGTTTGTAAAGCACGGCACCTATGCCTCCCGCGAGGGCTAGCGAAGCCAGCCATATAACTACTGTATACCCTATCTTTCTACCGGATATACCCGCAGATCCAGCCACGAGTCCGCTGCCGATCAAACTGGAGATAATGGTTTCGTTGGTCGAAACCGGTAGACCCAGCGTGATTGCGGTTTGCGAGATCAGAAATGCGGGCACGAGCGCAGATATAGACCTCCTGTTACCTAGCTGACTGTACTCCCGCGACACCGACTGAACAACTCTGGGTGAACCGGTCCATGCGCCGACGAGTATCATTAGACCACCAGCTATTATAAGCATCTCGGGAGGTAGTGGAATGGAGTTTTCGAAAACTGATTCTAAGGGGCCGGTGGCTAGCCCCACCTGGCTGCCGCCGCTCGAGAACACCACGAGTCCACCGAGCACTACTAGGAAAAGTCTCACCCCTTTGTCCATGGATCTCTCGACACGGTTTTTGATGAAGAGGAAAGAGACGGTAGCCAGGAATGCTGTAGTAACGATGCTAATTGCATTGTATCCCATCAGGTTAGGTGCATTTACCCCCGATACTTCGGCTACGTAACGTGCTATAGTTCCGTGGTTTCCCGTTTCACTCGGTATCAACGACATCTTCATGTTTGCCACAACCGCGCCCACGAGTCCTGCCAGTATTCCAATCCCGTACTTTTCCGGTATCCGTTCGTTTCTAAGTATCCTTGCGGTGGTGTATCCCACGCTTGCGGCGATAACAGGTATAACGAGCCAGAACCCGGCTATCTCTCTGTACTTATCATACGCAGGCGCTCCACCCAGTGCCAAGCCAACGCCTATAACTCCACCCGTGATCGTGAAAGCCGCTGGCACGGGATATCCCCGTAGGTTACCTATCGTGATCAGAGTTGCGGCTGTCAGAAGTATACATGCCGACGCAAGCGGCGTTATCGCAACGTCGTGAATAAGTCCGTTACCGATGGTCTTAGATATTCTGGAACCCTGAAGTATGGCTCCGAGGCTTGCGAATACCCCGACAAGCAGGGCGGCTCGTAGTATAGATAAAACGTTTGCCCCAACTGCGGGTCCGAATGGCGCGGAGTTGGAGTTTGCCCCTATCGTCCACGCCATAAACATGCTTGAGATAAAAGCGACTGTTATGACTATTAAGAAAACCATTTTTTAGGTAAGTTAGTTCCAGGCAGTTATTATGATTTAAATCATTACGGGGATGTATAATAAGCTGTGGTTAACTGTCTGGTGTGTAACTTCTGTCCGATTTTGGTTGGTTTTACGGCTTTCACGGTGGTTTAGTGGGTTCCACAAGAAAACTCTTTTAATTGTCGGTGACTTGATTCAAAGTATGCCAAACTCTAAAGGGGAACGGAACGATACCCGGAACAAGCTGAAGAACGATCCAAGGGACAAGGGTATCAGTCCACCAAGCCAGGCGGTCAAGGATTTCGACGATGGGGAGAACGTACATATCGATATCGATCCAAGTACTCCCGACGGTAGACCGAATCCAAGATTCCACGGGAAGACTGGAAAGATAGCGGGAACCCAGGGTGCAGGCTTCGTTGTCGAGTTCGATGACGGTGAAAAGACGAAGACAGTAGTTGTCAGGCCACAACATCTGGAGAGCCAGTCTTAAATTATTCTAAAGAGAGATAGATATGATTGTTAAGGAGAAACTGGATGACGAATACGTATCTGTTGCCGAGGTCAAGGAGCTCCTCAATGAGCTTGCCAACGAACGTGGCGAGGAAGACAGGGAGATGTCCTTCGAACTCCGCAAATCGATAGACAACATAAACGAAATAGCGAAACTCGACATCGAAGATGTTGAGGAACTCTACGACGAACTGGTGGAACTCGAGAGCGTTGACCCTTTCACCGGATTCAAGATCGTGGACCTTCTACCCGAAAACAGGGATGAACTGAGGGCTATATACGCAAAGGAACGTTATTCTCTTGACGGGGACGAACTTGACGAGATTCTTAATTTAGTCGCCAAATATAGGTAATAGTAACCCGTTACCAAAATTATGGCAGATAAATATTCAGACGAGGAATATATTTATATACTTGATTACCTCCCGGGTGGCCACAGCCGCGACAGGGTCAGCGACGACCCTATAATTCAGGGGGTTGGAGAAGAGGAGTACGGTCTCTACGAGGCTTCGCCGAAGGAAGACGAACGTGTCAACATCGGGGAGTTCGTCTATATCGGGGATGACGAAAGGGAGAAGGTCGATACCGTCGACAAGGAGCTGGAGTACGACGACCTGACCTCAGGTGCCAAGAAGGAGCTGGAGTACGGCATCGAGGCGATTCTTGAGAGAAACAGCGAAAGGTACGTGGATTTCTTTAACGACGCCGGATCGATTACGATCAGGATGCACCAGTTCGACCTTCTGCCGGGTGTGGGTGACAAGATAAGAAACTCGATTCTGGATGAGAGGAAGTACGAGGAGTTCGAGAGTTTCGAGGATATAGAGGAACGTATTAGCGGTTTCTACGATCCGAAGGGGACACTTAAGGACAGGATCATAGAAGAGATAAAGAATGAGGACATGAAGTACCGACTTTTCGTCGGTTAGGAGTAAACTCCTGAAACCCTTCGTTGTTCAGTCCTCTCCTTCCCTAACGGTAAGCACCGGAACGTCGGATAGCCTGGTGACCTTGTCCGTCACGCCGCCGAGTATTCGACGGACTCCTGTCTGTCCCTCGGCACCCATTACTATCAGATCTATGTCGTATTCGTCGGTGTACTTGAGGACAGCGTAATGGGGCTCCATCTCTATGACTTCGGTTTTCAGGTCCAGTTCCGATTCATCCGCCGCCTTCTGGACTTCCTCCATAATTTCGTCTCCGGTTTTCCGCATCCTCCGGAAGTACTTCCTGAGATCCCTGTCGTCGCCTATGAATCCCGTGTCTACTGCGTAGACGGCGTGGAGGTTTGCGTCATACTTTTCTGCTATATCGATTGCGTAATCCGTTGCCTCTTTCGCGTCCTCACTTCCGTCCGTCGCCAGTAGAATATCTTTAAACATAGTTTGTAATAAAAAACGGTGAGGTATTAAATCCCCTTGAAGAAACAAACAGCGCTGTAATACATATACTCCATATAAACATAATCTGCATACAGTTACGTTGATTGCTGGTAAATTATAGCTTTCTTGACTGATAGTTATTTTTAGCTATGTTGACCTGTGGTGATTTATAGATACTCTGATTTGCGGTTACTGCGGTGTAACGTCAGTCGAATCTCTCTATCTTGGCTTCTCCGTCGTATCCCGCCTCTTCCAGGGACTCCAGTGCGGAGTCGACGAACTCCGAAAATCCATAGATGAAGACTTGTCCGTCCACCTCTTCAACCGCGTTACCGACCGCGTCCGTAAGGTTTCCGTCGTCTTCAACGGTTTCGACGACCCCCACATCTTGTATCTCCCGTAACCTGTCCTTGTGTGGTGGATCGCCACCAAGGAAGACGAGCGCGACGTCACCTCCGTTTTCGATGACTTTCTCCGTTATACCTAGAGCAGGTCCTATACCTGGTCCGCCCGCGAGAACCGTGGCTGAGTCTTCGTCTTCCAGGTACGACCTTCCGTAGGGCCCGTCTACCGTAACCCCCTCTCCTGCGCCGTACTCTCCCAGCAGTGGACTTAGTTCACCTTCGGGATCTATCTCGACGGTTATCTCGAAATCCCTGTCGACGTCCTTTGATGATATCGTGTAATGCCTTACCACCGTCTCTTCCTTCGTATCAATTCCGACCTGAACGAACTGTCCGGGTCTGGCTTCGAAACCCTCCGGCGACTCTATCGTCAGTGCGACGGTATCCGTACCGACTTCCTCGACTTTCGTTACCTCTACGTCCTGGCCTTCCATGTATTAAGTTCTGTGTATGGGCAACTAAACTCCATCTATATCTGTTGCTGTAAACCTCAACTATATTTGTTCCGTCATGAGGGGTAAAATCCGCATACAGTGGAGTAATTTTAAGACAAGCGTCTGACGTAAATATATATGCTATTAAGGTAAAAACGCAACCATGAGAGAAATAAAGGTAGATCTACCAACGGATCTGGATGCCGAAATTGCTGACATAGCGAGTGACAGAAACTGCAGGAAGGAAGAGGTGGCGGAGGAGCTAGTTGCTGAATGGCTTGAAGGGAAGAGGGAACCTACAGTCATCGGCTGAAACCGGTGAAAAACGAATCTAGCTTTCTAGGTCCTTGATAATGTATAGATACTCACAGGTAACCGGTTAGGGATGGCTATGTAATTAGAGTGGTTTGAGTGTTAGTTAGTTTGAGTGTTAGTTAGTTTGAG
>JBDGRN010000073.1:6629-27366 GCA_042218125.1 Halobacteria archaeon
GTTTGAGTGTTAGTTAGTTTGAGTGTTAGTTAGTTTGAGAGTCAACTGGTTAGGGGCTAAGTAGTTTGAGAGTCAGTATATGGCCGAGAGTTAATACTAATATACCGGTATTAATCTCATATTGCATAATATACCGGTAAAAATCTAATATGGATATATTAAGAAAGTTTAGGAAGTACCGGAGTTATGGTGTGACAGTCGGTTAGCAGGTTATCTTCTACGGTTTCGCCTTGCTTTCAACCATACCCTCGTCCTGGTACCATTCTATGGTTTCGGTTAGTCCTTTCCTGTAGTTGGGATACTCGAACTCGTATCCTGCATCCCTGATCTTTTCGTTACTGACCCAGTAGTTACTTTTGAAGTAGAAAAGTGCGTCTTTCTCTATCGGTGATTTCTTGCCTATAAGGTCGTACGCCATCTCTATCGCTGGTACGAACATACCCAGTGTACTTATACTTTCGAAGGTTCGGTTGCCCATGGGTACACCGTACATGTTGTTGCCCGTCATGTTGGATATGTACCGGAAGACGCGTTTCATCGTGTAGTTCTGGTTGTCCACGATGTTGTACGATTCCCCGTCTTGACCGTGTTCGTCCAGGTAGATTGCTGACTGTATTACGTCCTCGACGTGAACGATCGGAAGACGGTAGTTGCAGAAGAGGGGGTAAAACTTGACCTGTCCGTTAGCCATCGGGATCAGGAAATGTGCCGCACCGTAAGTGTTACCCGGCCCGTATACCGTAACCGGACGTATCGACTTGACGGGCATTCCGTAGTCTTCGTAGTACTCCCTCGCTTTCTTTTCCTGGAGCCATTTGGATCTGTCGTAGTTTGACTCCGGGTTTTTGGGGTGATCTTCAGTTACCGGTAGCTTGTCTCTCTGCGGAGCTCCATATACACCCGACGTGCTCCAGTTGATTATGGAGTCGAGGTCCTCGTCTCTCGCGGCTTCCATCAGGTTCTCTGTCCCCTTAATGTTAACCGCTTCGTAGACCTCCCAGTCGATGAGTGAGGAGTAGTCGAAGATCGCTGCCGTGTGGAAGATGACGTCCACTCCGTTGATGGCGGGACCCAAAGTGTCTTTCTTCGTAAGGTCCGCCGGAACGAACTCCATGTCCAGGTCGGCTATATACTCCTTATCCGCGTCTTCTAGATCTGTGCCTCTTACTTCGTAGCCTTCTTCGATCAGATGTTCGCAGAGTGAACTACCTATGAATCCACATGCACCGGTAACAAGAGCTTTTTTTCCACCCATCACTTAATCAACCCTTTCGAACTTCTCTGTATTGTGTTGGATCTAAAACCATATAAAACCATCAGTATGTTTATCGATTGACGGGGAAAATCTGCGAAATAGTTATATAGAGTTGATGGTTTCATAGTATGAAAATAGCCGAAATCCCTAAATTAATGGATAGAAACAGGCAAAGGCGCGGTTACCCCGCCGTACCTCTGGGTCTGCAGTAAATGCGAGGTTAGATCGTGAAGTCTGTAGGTTAGATCGTGAAGTATGTTAAGGTAGGAGTTTTCCAGTCTTTATCATTATTTCATTTATATATGGTATGAGTTTGATGTGAGTTTTCTCCGTCGTTCCTCACGGTATCAGCTAAATATCTATCTCTGTACTATTTTCCCCAGTCCTTATGTCAGAACGACAAAAAGTTGGATACATGGATGTTCATTATGTCGACATCAGGTCTTTCTGTTACGCCACCGAGTCACCCGAGAGGGTAATGGAGGCACTCACCTACCTGGTTCCGCCGGAAACCGAGTTCGATGAAAACATCATGGAGGGGCATTACGGCGACGAAATAAGGATCTATACTGTCAGGATAGAGAACGCCGACGACCTCCGACACGTACTGGACAGCGTCGACGAAATACTGGATGAAGAACTGGACCTGAATGAGAGGGTCGACGAGGACTGCCGTTTTCATCTCAGACTCGACAAACAGTCCGTCTACAACGAGGAACCCGAACTCGGAAGCGGTATCGAACTTTCTTTCAAGATGGAGGCGTACCCCGCAAAGAAACCGAAGGCAGTCGACGCAGTCAGGCGGACTATTAGCTAGAACACGCGGGTTAAATCACTTATCCGAAAAGACCTCGGATTCTCAGTCTCTTCGGGAAACGGACTCGATCGTTTCGACTACCCCATCGACGGTAGGTACCTCGTGTCCCTGGCAAAGCATTCTGCCGTTAATCAACATGACTGGGGGATGATAACCGCCTTTTCTCAACGCGGCGAAAGGATGCCGCCACCATGAGTAGACCTCTACCTCCACGGGTACCTCGACCTCGTCCGCCGCCCTCTGCGCAACACCGACGAAAAGGTGACACTCGCGACAGAAATCCGACGGCAGGTCGAGGTAACGTGTCCCGGTAATGACGTATACGTCTATGTTTACAGGCATCTATTTTTACGGCCTCCTCTGTACAGTTGTTGGTATTCTGTACAGTTGTTGGTACCCTGTACAGTTACTGTATAATTTGTGGTGTTAGTCTATTGAGGGAACCATTCTACTTGTCTATTTTCCCCTATTTACAGATAAATCCGAAACGTGGTTTCCGAGGGTTAAAATTCATCTAACTCAGGGCTAAACTCTATCTATATGGAGAAAGTTGAAGCCGAAGAACTGGAATGGGGTCGGTACGATGAGAGAGATGTCGAGTTTCGAAGGAAGAGGTTGTCGGAGAACTCCGATTCGCGGGATCTGGGATGTAGCCTGTACGAACTGGAGTCCGGCGGAAGGTCATGGCCGTACCACTACCATACCGGAAACGAGGAAGCGCTATACGTACTGGAAGGTACTGGGACCTTGCTGTGTGAGGGGGGCGAACTCGGAATTTCATCCGGTACCTACGTCTCTTTGCCAGCCGATCAATCGGGGGGGCACCGTGTGGTAAAAAGGGAGGAAGGTGTACTGCGTTACCTCATGTTCTCGACCATGAATGACCCTGATGTTACGGTCTATCCGGAGATGGAGAAGATAGGGGTAGTTCGCAGGTTCAGCTCCCGGAAGTGAGGATGAAAGAGAAATACACGGTTTCTACAGGTTGGGTGAGGAGGTAGGATACCACGAAGAATGATTCAGTTACATCGTAGGGCTGATATCTATAATTTCGTCACGTGTTTTCTATAGTGTTTTCCAGGGTTTCGAGCGCCTTTATAGCGTCCCTTTTCTCCACCACCACGATGGTTTCCGTGTAGCACGAGGTTATATCAACAATGTTTATCTCCTCAGCCATGAATCTCGAAACCATGTGAGATAGTACGCCTGGAACCTCCGCAATCTCCTCGGGCGACTCAACGGTGAGACAGGTGAGGTCCTCCACTTCCTCGACCACCTTGCCTTCCACGTTTTCCTTCGTCTTCTCTACCTCCTTGTCGTCCACAACGAGTGTCGTGTAGTCCCGGCCCTGGACCTGATGGAAGAACCCCTCTCCTGGGTTGACGTCCCCCACCTCGGTCGCCGTAATCGAAACCACGTTTCCGCGGAGCGACACCCTCGACTCCGATATTACCTCTCTCACTTTCTCGAACTCCCTGCCGCCTTCCTGGAGCTCTTCGCCGAACCTTCTTAACGCGGTGGTCACTGCCTCGATATCGACGGATCCTTCTTCCTCTCCTTCGATCTCGGGCTTTATCTTCCTTGCTAGGCCTCTGTAGTTGACTATATCTTCCCTCAACGCGTCGAGTATGTATGGATGGCGGGAGACTGCTTCACGGCATTCCTGTGCGAGCGACATATACAGAAATCACACAATGATGACATAAATGCGTCGGAATTAGCACAGAATGAATTATTATTTTCAATACTGGTAGAAATACAAACCCTTTAGTATCCATAGTTCACTTCCTCGTATATGACAAAGACAGCGGTAATCGCTTTCTCAGGCGGACTTGACACCAGTGTATGTATACCGATGCTGAAGGAGGACTACGGCTACGACGAAGTGATAGCCGTAACCGTAGACGTCGGACAGCCCGAGGGAGACATGACCGAGGCGTACGACCGCGCCGAGGAACTCGACCTCGACCACCGTGTAGTAGATGCAAGCGACGAGTTCGCCTCGGGATTGATCTTCCAGCTTATCAAGGCGAACGCGAGATACGAGGGATATCCCATGGGTACCAGCGTCGCCCGTCCCGTAATAGCGAAACACTGCCTGAGGATCGCGGAGGAGGAGGACGCCGACGGTCTGGCACACGGCTGCACCGGTAAGGGTAATGACCAGCTCAGGTTCGAAGCCGTCTGGCGTGAGAGTGACCTAGAGATTATCGCGCCGATGAGGGACAAGAACCTCACCCGTGACTGGGAGATAGAGTACGCCCAGGACCATGGAATGAACGTCAAGGCAAGCAAGGAGGAGCCGTGGTCGATCGACTCCAACATCTGGAGCCGCAGCATCGAGGGCGGCGAGCTAGAAGACCCGGTAAACCAGCCCCCAGAAGATATCTACAGCTGGACCGAGAGCCCCGAGGATGCTCCCGGCCCTGAAACAGTAGAGATCGAGTTCGAAGAGGGGGAGCCGGTTGCTCTGGACGGCGAGGAACTAGACCCCGTCGACCTGGTACTCCAGCTACACGACCAGGCAGGAAAACACGGTATAGGAAGAAACGACATGATAGAGGACCGTGTCCTCGGCCTCAAGGTACGTGAGGTGTACGAACATCCCGCGGCGTCCGTTCTTCTCAAGGCACACGAGGACCTGGAGGGACTGGTTCTGACGAGAAAACAGAGGAAGTTCAAGGAGATAGTGGAGAACGAATGGACCGACCTTGCCTACAAAGGTCTGGTAAACGAACCTCTGTTCGACGACCTCTCGGCTTTTATAGATTCGAGCCAGGAGAAGGTTACCGGTACCGTCTCTGTCAAGCTACACAAGGGTACGGCACAGGTAGTCGGAAGGGAGAGTCCCTACGGTATATACAGTGAAGGCATGGTGTCGTTCGACACCGGAACCGTCACCGCCGATATCGACCAGACAGACGCCGTCGGATACTCCAAGTACCACGGACTCCAGGGGAGACTGACGAAGGATATAGAAGACAAATAGATTTGGTGTAGGAAAACTCCGAGAGTTGGTGTAGGAAAACTCCGAGAGTTGGTGTAGGAAAACTCCGAGAGTTGGTGAAGGAAAACCCGGCGGACCAGATAATAAAGAGAGTTCGAGTAACAAGGTTGGTGACTCGCAAGTTTCTGTCTGGTGTGAGAAAAAGATAGCAATCCCGAGTTCTACGGTTAAGAGTAATGATGATTTTTAACAAGCTGTTTTTCAACAGCGTCGTGTGTTGATAAGTTTGTATGTATATCTGGGTTTAGACGACCGCAATCTCAAACTTACCTAATATAACGATGATGAGGGCTACAGGGAGGATGTACTTCGTAATATAGTATATGAAGTCTGACTTAACCATCCTTTCCTCCGGTAACCAGGTAAAACCGACTGCCGTCACGAGTCCCGACAAAGGAAGAAGGTAGTTGCCCGCTGTATCGTTCATCAGGTCGAATATTCTCTCACCGAAAAGGTTCAGGCCAGGGAATCCGGCGTAGCTAAGTGCCGCCGGGAAGCCTGTGGCAAGTAGCAGGAAGAAGATTATCGTGGTTGACCTCTTTCTTGAGGCTCCACGACCTATCAGGACGGAAACCGGGACTTCGATGTAGGCGAGAGCGGAACTGAGTGCTGCAATAAATAGCAGACCGAAGAAGACGGCACCCAAGATCATACCCCATGGATCCCCGATACTGGTAAACATTTATGGCAGGGTAACGAAAGCAAGCTGTCTACCCGCTCCGAGTGAGTCGGTTCCCGAACCGAACGTGAAAACCATGGGGAATATAATCAATCCAACCAGGAAGGCGACGAAGAAGTTTGAAACAGTAATTATCGCAGAGGTTTTTATTAAACCCTCTTCGCTGTCGAGGTAAGTCCCGTACGTGAACAAGAGCGCTTGACCTATTGAGAGCGAGAAGAACGCCTGTCCAAACGCGTCGTCCCAGATAGCCGGGTTCGAGAGTACCGAGAAGTCCGGTTCAAGAAAGTATCTGAGACCGTCCATGAATCCATCGAGAGTGATGGAGTAGAGCACGAGTCCCACCAGAGTGATAAAGATCATCGGAATAAAGATAGTTACTGCCCGTTCGATTCCGTCCTCAATACCGAATCCAATTATACCTGCAGCAATCAGGAGAGAAATAACGAAGAACAGTAACGGCGTAGTACCGGAGGTGAAGTTAGAGAACTTTGTAGGATTGTTTGTAAGGAAGTGCCAGGTGTATCCCAGTACCCATCCCGTGAGCACGAGGTAGTAACTAATCACAATGATGGATACGAAAGTTATGAAGAGACCCAGGTAACCTGACTTCATTCGTTCGAAAGCCGAAACTATATTTGTACCGAATCTGGCACCCGTCGATATCTCTACCACCATCAGGGAGAGGCCGAAGATGAAGGTTACTGTGAGGTAGGGTATGAGGTATGCTCCTCCTCCGTTCTCCTGGACTGCCATAGGGAACCTCCAGATGTTCCCCAATCCTACTGCCGAACCAATAGCAGCAAAAATAAAACCCATTTTTGATTTCCACTGGGACATATCTTCTACCTCTATACTACATCTATTTATAATTTGTTCCAAGAACCGGATAATAAGATGGCTGGTATAAGTTAACCTTCACCTGCCCTGACTCAACCTTTCCGCTAGACTCATCGGTAGTTTTGCATCACGTATCCTTTCCTGAACCTCCTCGACGGGATACTCAACTCTCTCCAGACTCAGGTCTCCGGTGTCGGTGTCGAATACGGCGTACCCCGATCTCGGATCACCGTCCCTTGGTTGCCCGACGCTACCGGGATTCACGACGGTTCCTGAGTCGAACTCCTGCGAACCCTGTACGTGGGTATGGCCAAGAACCAGTAGGTTTTCGGTGTCAAGGAGACGTGGCGAGAACTCCCGTGGATACACGTACTTGTCGGGGTTGTCTGGTGATCCGTGGGCGACCACGATGGATCCGTCGAGGTAGTTTTCCTTTACCGGCAGCGACTTTATGAACTCTATCTCTTCCTCGGAAAGCTGTTTTTCGGTCCATTCGAGTGCCTGGCCCGCGGCGCTGTGGAAACCGAACGTCGAACCGGTCGACAAAGCACGGTCGTGGTTTCCGCTGATCGTTTTAATTTCTTTCTCCTGGAACCTTTCGATTACCTTGCCGGGATACGGGTTGTATCCTATAACGTCGCCGGCATGTAGAATCACGCCGACATCCGGCATGTCGTCCAGGACGGTGTCGAGAGCGGGAAGGTTACCGTGAACGTCGCTTATCAGACCTATGAGCATAACCGATGGTATAGGGGTTCAGACATAAAAAACGTAACCTACCGGAGTTAAAGTTGATTTACCGTTAGCGAAAAACAGGTTTACGTTTTCCCGGTGCTATCCGTTGTATATCCCGACTTCGTCGTCCATCCAGCCACACGACGCCACGGGATGTTCGTAGTCGAGTTCGTAAGCCATTTTAGCCGCGTCTTCCGCGTTACCTGGTGTGAAGTCGATGGGTTCCGGTATCTGGTTTTCATAGGTCGAAACCAAGGTGGGTTCGTCGACGGATTCTATAATGAGGGAGTCCCTCGAAACGATCCCGACGTAGGATTCTTCACCAGTAACGCCCGCTATTCTCGGTGTATCGTATTCGTCCTTCTCGAAGTCCATGGCGAGGAGTGAGAGAGCGAGTGCGTCCCTGGCGGGATATCCTAACTCTATCTTCTCCGTCAAGGGGTCGACGTGTGTACCGTTTCCAATAACGGCCAAGTCACCCGTCTTGCGGAGACAGTTGTAGGATACATAGGGGTTGTCGTAATCGTCCTCCGGGACCACCGCTAATCCGTCGTCGTTTTCCCGCACGACGCGGTCGGGAAAGGATCTGCTCGACACGCGGTATACACCGAAGTCGGGAGCGATTATGAGGAAACGTCCGAGATACATTATACCGTATCTCTACGGGGAAAACAAAAGACAGCTTTGGTTTCTACGGAACGCTGGTGAGCCATTTGGTTGGAGGGCACTGTGAATCGGTACGTTGGATCTCTGGTGTCAGATGGTTGGGTCCAGGGTCAGAACCTGGATAAGCACCGGGAATCAGAACCAATACAGGTTCGGAAAACGCAACAAACTGTAACTCAAGATGTCGGTTCCATTGATAGAGAGGGCTCGGAAACACGTCGAAAGAACCGCGGTTATAGATGAAGAAGGCGAGTTCAGTTACGGTGAACTCCTGGAGGCTTCACGGGGGGTAGCCGAAAACCTGACTGAGGACGGTGACCTTGATGGGGAACGTGTCGCGTTCATGGTGCCTCCTGGATTCGAGTATCCGGCCGTACAGTGGGGTGTCTGGCGGTCTGGTGGGGTTGCGGTACCGTTATGTCTGGAATATCCATTTCCCGAACTCGAGTACGTCGTCGAGGATACCGAACCCGACTACGTGGTCGCGACGAGGGAGTACGGGGGGAAGTCACGTAAACTGGCGGATAGATACGACGTCGAACACAGGTACGTAGACGAGTTAACTAATGGTGTAGAGACAGGACATGGGGGTAACGAAGGAAACCGGGACGAACTACCGGATGTAGGTATAAAGAGGGACGCCATGATCCTCTACACCTCGGGGACGACAGGGAAACCTAAAGGCGTGGTTTCAACCCACGAAGTAATTACAAGTCAGGTAGAAAGCCTGGTGGAGGCGTGGGCGTGGAACGGAGACGACCGTATTCTCAACACCCTCCCTCTCCACCATCTACACGGAATCATAAACGTGATGTCGTGCGCCCTCTATTCGGGTGCGGTCTGGGAGACCCTTGAGAGGTTCGACGGTTCGGAGGTCTGGAACAGGTTCGTGGAACACCCCCTTACTCTATACATGGGTGTTCCGACGATGTACTACAGGTTGATCGAGGTGTTCCGGGAAGCAGACGAGGGGAGACAGAAACATATGAGGGATGGTTGTGATAGCTTCAGACTCATGGTTTCGGGTTCCGACGCTCTCCCCGAGGAGACGCTCCGGGACTGGGAGGAGATAACAGGTCTACGTCTCCTGGAGAGGTACGGAATGACGGAGATCGGTATCGCGTTAACCAACCCTCTCGACGGAGACCGACGCGCCGGAACCGTCGGACAACCCGCTCCCGGTGTGAATCTCCGGATCGTAAACGACGATGGCGAAGTAGTTACCGATACGGGGACCTCCGGCGAGATCCAGGTAAGGGGCAACACAGTCTTCGACCGTTACTGGCGGCGACCGGACGAGACGGAGAACTCATTTACCGACGATGGATGGTTTCGTACCGGCGACGTCGCCGTGCAGGAGGACGGTTACTTCAGGATCCTGGGGAGGAAGTCCGTCGACATCATAAACACCGGCGGCTACAAAGTATCGGCGGTGGAGATAGAGGACGAACTGAGAAAACACCCGGACGTTTCCGACATCGCGGTAGTGGGGGTCGAAGATCCGAAATGGGGTGAGGTGGTTTCTGCGGCGGTAGTACCAGGAAAAGCGGAACCGGATTTCGACGAAATCGAGGGATGGATCGAGGAGAGAGTTGCGGATTATAAAAAACCGAGGAGATGGATGGTGACCGAGGAACTACCCAGGAATCCCCTGGGAAAGGTCCGTAAGCCGGTGGTAGAGAAGAGATTTACCAGAGACGGTTGATGTGTTTGCTTGATGGTGGATGGATTTAGGGGACAGTTGCTAAACTGATTTGCTGCAAAACTCCGAAAGAATAATCAAATTTTTTCCGCCAGAAGGTTCCGATTACTATCCTTCGTCGTCACGGTCGTCCTTTATGTCTTTTAGTTGATCGAGGAGCTCGTCCGCCGACGCGTTGGAGTCGTAGCTTACCTCTCCCTCGTGGTCATCATCGTGGAGAGAAACCATATCATCTTCGTCTACGTCGGTGTCGGCCTGCTGGTTCTCTTGTTCAGACTCGTCGTAGCTTCCGAATCCCATGTTTACATAAAGTAGGTGACCACGTAAAACTGCGACGAAGGAAATCTGTTGACACCGTCCGAACGTATCCAAGGAGAATTCTGGTGAAACGAAAGAATTTCAGAAATTTATAGAAAACTCCGGTAAATAACCGGTATCTCTGGATGCATCTTACTTATATTCAAAAAATACCGGATTCGTAAGTTACGAATGTTTCTTCTGCATCTTAAGAACCTTCCAGTCTATCCCGGGGTTTTCGGGATCACGTACCATCCGGGCGACCATCCGGAAATCGATCTTCATCTCCTCGAAATGTGCCAGACCCTCCAGTTCCAGTAGATCGACTTCACCAGCACCGTCTAAGTCTGGGTGTTCGATGTCGGCCCAGTAGTCCGTCGGCACCTCCATACGGACCTTTGTGGGGTTGGTGGGAAGCTTTTCGAGTATGAAGTCCTCTATACCATCGCGGGACACCCAACCCCGTTCCTCCGCCATGCGGTCGAAGTTCTTTATCTCGTCCCCCCACCAGAGGAACTTACGCGGCTTCATTGTTCTGATTCTTCGTTAGTTTCCTTCTCGGCCTGGGCTTTATCTTCGGTATCTTCCAGATCCTCTGTAACATCGTTCCCATCCTCCGTATTTACCTCTTCATCGCTCTCTTCTTCATCGTCAACGGTATCTAGCTCCGACATAGGTGCTACTGACGCCACCCTGTCATCGTCCTCAAGACGCATCAGTATAACTCCCTGCGTATTCCTACCTATTTCGCTGACGGACCCGACGTTGGTACGTATGATCTGTCCTTCCTCGGAGAGCACGAAGACGTCCTCATCTCCCTCGACCCTATGGATAGAGACGGTTCCGGGCTCGGTCTTGATATCTATCAAGCCGTTTCCGGCGCGTCCCTGGACCCTGTATTCGCTCAACGGCGTCCGTTTCGCGTAACCGTCCCGCGTAACAGTAAAGACGAATCCGTCGTCTCCGTCGCTCGCTACCGCTAAGCCGGTGACTTCGTCATCTCCCTCCAGGTCTATCGCCGTTACGCCACGGGCCGTCCTACCCATCTCACGTACGTCGCCCTCGTCGAAACAGATCGTCATACCGTCCCTCGTGCCTACCAGGAGGTAGTTGTCGTGATCCGAAACCTCGACATCCACCAACCTGTCACCCTCCTCTAACGAGGTTGCGATGATACCGCCCTTCCTTGGATTCGAGAACTCCGTCGAACACGTCCTCTTGATATATCCGTTCTTAGTCGCCATAACGAGACATCTACCTTTCTCGAAGTCGTCTACGGGAACGGTGGCGGTTATCTCCTCTCCGTCCTCGAACTCGAGGTAGTTAACCATGCTCTTACCACGCGCTGTCCTCCCCATCTCGGGAAGGTCGTAGACCTTGAGCCAGTAGGCGTTACCGTAGTTCGAGAAACACAGGAGGTAGTCGTGTGTGTTGGCGACGAAGGCGTTGGAGACGCTGTCTTCGTCCTTGACGTCTGCACCAATTATTCCCTTTCCACCCCTGCTCTGCGGGTCGAAGACGTCGAGACTCATCCGTTTACAGTAACCGTCGCGGGTCAGCACCACTAAGACGTCCTCCTGAGGAATCAGGTCCTCGTTCGTGACCTCGTCCTCGGCCTCTACGACATCTGTGCGGCGTTCGTCACCGAACCTTTCCTTGACTTCGATAAGCTCGTCTTTGATGACTGCCATGAGTTCGGACTCGCTGCCAAGGATCTCCTCCAGTCTTTCTATTTCGCCCTGTAAATCCTCGTGTTCGTCAATTATCTCCTGCTCCTCCTCCGAGGTCAGGCTGCCTAACTGCATACGTACGACGTGGTCGGACTGCCGTTCACTCATGTCATACTCCTCCTGTAACGCCTCCTTCGCCTCTCCTCTGTTCGGTGCGTTACGGATAAGCTCCACGACATCCTCGCTGTTCCTTATCGCCACGATACGTCCTTCCAGTACGTGTGCGCGTTCCTCAGCCTCGTCGAGTTCAAACTCGGAACGCCGTCTCACGACTTCGCGGCGGTGATCGATGTATTTCTGTAAAGTCTCCTTGAGAGTCAGAACGCGGGGTTGTCCGTCGACGAGAGCTAGATTGATGACTCCGAACGTCTTCTCCAGTCGGGTCTTCTCCAGAAGCTGGTTCTCGACGACATCCGGAATACCGTCTTTCTTGAGTTCGATCACGACTCGGATACCGTCCCTGTCGGACTCGTCACGTATATCCCTGATGCCCTCGATCTCCCCCTCGTTTACCAGGTCGGCGATCTTTTCGATCATCTTCGACTTGTCGACTTGGAACGGAATCTCGTCGATCACGAGACGGTTGTCCTCGGGCTCCTCCTCGATCACGCCACGAACCCGGAGTTTGCCTTTACCCGTCTCGTAGGCACTCCTTATCGGGTTCCTGCCAACGATCTTTCCACCTGTCGGGAAATCAGGTCCCTCGACGTGGTCCATGAGGTCGATAACGTCGGCGTCGGGGTTGTTGATCAGTTCGACGGTGGCGTCAATGATCTCGCCCAGGTTGTGTGGCGGGATATTGGTACTCATTCCGACCGCGATTCCCGACGCGCCGTTTACCAGCAGGTTGGGGAATGCCGCGGGGAGAACGGTGGGTTCGTCTATCCTGTCGTCGTAACTCGACTGCCAGTCCACTGTGTCCTTGTCGATATCCTCCAGAAGCATCTCGGACAGCGGATTCATCCTCGCTTCGGTGTAACGCATCGCGGCGGGAGGGTCGCCATCGATGGATCCGAAGTTACCCTGCCCGTCGACGAGAGGGTAACGCATCGAGAAGTCCTGAGCCATACGGACCAACGTGTCGTAGATCGCGCTGTCGCCGTGTGGATGCCAGTTACCCATCGTGGTACCCACTATCGACGAACTTTTCCTGTGGCTGCTGTTACTCGTGATCCCTTCGTACTCCATTGCGTACAGTATACGTCTGTGCACCGGCTTCAAGCCGTCACGGACGTCGGGCAGCGCCCTTCCCGCTATAACGCTCATCGCGTAATCAATGTACGACTGTTCCATCTCGTCTTCGACCCTGACGTTCTCGACGTTACCGGCTTCGATGTCAGGGTACTGTACGTTGCCTATGTCGTCCGCACTCATTTTTTAAGTAAACCCTCCTGAATACATGTATGTTCGAGTTCTGTTTTCCTGAGTTCCGTATTTTGAAATCGGTAATTTTCCATCGGTTATAGGTTAGATACCAGTTGGTTTCCAGTTAGATATCTACCCAGTCGGCTTCGCCGGCGTGTTCCTTTATAAACTGTTTCCTCGGACCCACCTTGTCTCCCATAAGAACGGAGAACATCTTGTCGGCCGCCGACGCGTCCTCCACCGTTATCCGTTTCAACACCCTTCCCTCGGGATCCATCGTGGTTTGCCAGAGTTGCTCCGGCGTCATCTCCCCCAAACCCTTGAACCTCTGGACACCGTCGGGGTTGCCGCCGCAGTGCTCCTCCTCGATCCTGGTTCTATCCTGTTCAGTCATGGCGTCGTAGGTCTCCCCGCCGGACCTGATCCTGTATAGCGGTGGTTTTGCGGAGTAGATGAAACCCTCCTCCAACAGGGGACGCATATGTCTGTAGAACAGAGTCAGGAGAAGGGTACGTATATGTGCCCCGTCGACGTCTGCGTCACTCATCAGGATCACGTGCTCGTACCGAGCGTCGGAGATATCAAACTCCTCACCGATTCCCGTGCCGATCGCCGTTATCAAGGCACGGATTTCGTCGTTTTCGAGTATTCTGTCGAGACGGTGTTTCTCGACGTTCAGTATCTTTCCGCTCAACGGTAGGATAGCCTGAGTCTCCCTCTTACGCGCCTGCTTGGCGCTACCTCCGGCGGAGTCACCCTCCACAATGAAAAGCTCGCTGCCCTCCCTCTCCCGTGTCTGGCAGTCCGCTAACTTTCCGGGGAGCGAGGTGGAGCTTAGTGCATTCTTCCGTTTCTGCAACTCACGTGCCTTCTTCGCCGCACGTCGTGCTCTCGCCGCCTCTATAGCTTTCGCGGCGATAGCTTTCGCAGTCGAAGGGTTCTCCTCGAAGTAGGTCTTGAGGAAGCTGTTAACGGTTCCTTCCACCTTGCCCCGTACATCGCGGTTACCTAACTTGGTCTTCGTCTGCCCTTCGAACTGTGGCTCCGGAACCATGACGCTCAGAACCGCCGTCAGCCCCTCACGTACGTCCTGGCCCTTCAGGTTGCCCTCCAGGTCGTCGAGCATGTTGTTCGACTTTGCGTAGTCGTTGACGACACGCGTCAAAGCCGCCTTCAGTCCAGACAGGTGGGTTCCTCCCTCACGTGTGTTGATGTTGTTTGCGAAAGTGTGTATGTTTCCCGAGTGCTCTTCGGTCGCCTGTATACCAAGCTCTATCTCTACCCCGTTCTCCGTCTCGTCTATGTATACGACGTCGTCATGGATCGGTGTCTTGGAGTCGTTGAGGTACTCTACGAACTCTCTGATACCGCCCTCGTAGTAGAACCGGTCCTTCTTTCCGTCCCTTCGGTCCTTTATCGTGATCGTGATTCCCTTGTTGAGGAATGCGAGTTCACGTAGACGCGTCACGAGGGTTTCGTAGTTGAAGTCGACGGTGTCGAAGATTCCGCGGTCGGGCTTGAACCTGATGGTGGTACCCGTTCCTGCTGAACTTCCGGCTACTTCGAGTTCGCAGGTGGGTACGCCTTTTTCGTACTCCTGAAGGTATTCGTTACCGTTCCTCCTGACACGTACCTCTGACCATTCGCTCAGTGCGTTGACGACGCTTATACCTACGCCGTGTAATCCACCCGAGATCTCATAGCTTTTCGAGTCGAACTTTCCTCCCGCGTGCAGCACCGTCATCACGACTTCGACGGCGGGTTTATCGTGTTTCTCGTGTTTGTCTACGGGTATTCCACGTCCGTCGTCTGTGACCGATACGCTACCGTCGTCGTGTATCGTCACCTCGATTGAGTCGGCATGGCCGGCAAGTGCTTCGTCGATGGAGTTGTCCACCACCTCGTACACCATGTGGTGAAGCCCTTTGGAGTCCACCGAACCGACGTACATCGCGGGTCTCTTCCTGACTGCCTGTAGTCCTTCGAGTACCTGTATTTGCTCGGCGTCGTATTCTGACATTTTATCGACTATTTTCCTCTTTCTTCAGATCCAGAAATTTATTCACAGATTCGGTACGTAGACTATCTGAACGAGATACTGTATTGCGATTAATCCTTAATAATTCTTAAGTTAGACAGTAACTTAAGAATACCGTTTCAACAAAAAAGATGATTATAAATTAAGGTCTAAACAGGAAAAAATGAAGGTTAATTTACTACGAAATAATAAATAATATGATGTAAAACTAACTTAAACAATCTATAGTAAAAATCCCTCCTACGTACCTAAGTAAGGTAAAGATCTAAAGAAAGCATGTTATCCTATTCCTAATAACAAGCCTGGGTTTTGGTTTTGGTAGGTCTGGTTTTTGGTTTTGGTAAGTCTGGATTTACGTTTTGGTAAGTCTGGTTTCCGGGTTTAAGAAGTCTGAATTCTAGGTCTCATAGACCTTTATTCCAACTTGATTATGTCCGGACCAATGCGATTTCTACTCCGACCGTAACGGCGTAATTTCGATCGAGTTTCCCTGAAAACACTAACTGAAAATACTCTATTCAGACCCGTAACGTCGTTTGATCTCGGGTTCTAACTCCCTGAACCCGGGACTTAATGCTTTCCACATCTCCGGTAGGTCCTCGTAAGGACCTTCGTCATCCACTTCTTTCAGGACATCCCGGAACGTCACCTCTTTTTCGTTCGACATACGTATTCTCCTGTCGGCGTACTCATCGAGATCCTGCTTCGTGAGAGGAAGATCCTCCTCGTCGACCCACTGAGAAACCTTCGCCATTCCGTAGGAACGGCCGTCCTCGGGTTCGTTAATTACCATGTGGTAAAAAAGATGTAAGCCAGATATAAAATCTTCGTCGGTTTGATTTAGATCCCGAAAACGGATACTGGGGCAAACTTCGTGACCGTCTATAGGTGAGGGTAGAACTTACCGGCCCTCGAAGTTCTAACGTTAATTTATCGAGCAAGCCTGCGAGTACTCGACCTCTGTGACACTGTCTATCTCCCGTGACGAGGAACATACCGGACAGTTGGGATCCTTCCTTATCTCGACTTCGTCGAAACTCATGTCGAGGCTGTTGTAGAACATCATTCTACCGTCGAGTGGTTCTCCTTTACCGAGTACGTACTTGACGACCTCGGTCGCCTGTATAACGCCTACGACGCCGGGTAGAACACCGATCACGCCGGTTGCGGCGCAGTTCGGCACCATCCCCTCGGGTGGTGCTTCGGGGAACATGCATCGGTAACAGGGACCGTCCGGGTCGGTGAAACTCGTGACCTGGCCCTCGAACTTGAATATTGCTCCATGGCTAAACGGCTTATTCGCCAGAGTACAGGCGTCGTTAACCAGGTACCGGGTCGCGAAGTTGTCTGTGCCGTCGACTACGAAGTCGTAACTCTCGATCAAGCCCTCGATGTTTGTGCTGTCTACCCGGGTCGGATGTTTCTCGACCTCTATATCGGGGTTTAGCTGTTCCACGAAATCGGCGGCGGAGTCGACTTTCTTCCTTCCTACGTCACCGTCTCCATGGATAACCTGACGTTGGAGATTGCTGCGTTCTACCTCGTCGTCATCTACTATCCCAATAGTACCTATTCCTGCGGCGGCGAGGTACTGGATAATCGGGGATCCGAGACCTCCGGCACCTATACATAGAACACGTGAGTTGAGAAGTTCGGCCTGTCCCTGGGGTCCTACCTCGTCCAGTATGATATGTCGGGAGTACCTGTCGACCTGTTCCTCGTCGAGTTTAGCTAAGCCTTCTGACATTCTTTTATCTCTTGCCGAAAATAGGAGTTATCCCTTAATTACCGTTGTGATAGAGGCAAAAAGCACAATGAACAGAACTTGGTTTGAATTGTTCTTCATCTGATTGGTTTGAATAGTTCTTCATCTGAACCGATGTGGAAACTCCTTATTAACGAATGGTATGTCAATATATCCGGACCACGCAAGTAATCCTATCAACCCACGTAGAACTTCATACGCCTACAGCTGTAAAACTGGTCTATTTTCTTGTGTTAATACTATCCGTCCTCAAGACGTAGTTCCGCTGCCTTCGTCTTCTTTGTTTTGTCCGGGTTTGTCGACGTCGAGGCCCTCGAACTGTTCCGGGAGTTCGTCACTTTTCGTGTAAACATAGAGACCCGCCTTCGAGATTGATTTTATCGTCGTACCAATTATTAGTCCAACGGCCGCAATAACTACTGCAACCAGGATACCCAGAATACCGAGGGAGGGCATAAGCAGGGCTCCGGAAACGACCGCAATTATTATACTCACGAGAACGAAGACGGCTGCGAAGGTTCCGACGTAGGCCCACGAACCAACTGTGGAACCCCATCTTCTTCTGAATGTGTTCGCGCTTTCTTTGAACATCGAAAATGCCCCTGGGTTTTCGTATGCTATCACCGGTACGACGAAGTAGGTTGCTATGCTCCAGGCAGCTCCGAACAGCATTGCGGCGATGTTTCCAGCCAGATCCGATTCCTCCTGAACCACACGGATAATTACGCCGACGATGGCTGCGACGATCGACCAAACCAGTATCTGTCCGATCCTAGTGAAAGCCATCCCGAAACCCTTTGTGATGCTGGGGTCTTTTCCTTCGAAAGCCTGTCCTGCGCAGAAGACGAGTGATACGTTGAAGAAAGTCGCTATAAACGTTGTTCCAAGGTAAACGAAGAACAGGACGACGTACATGACGTAGTCGGGCATGTTCTGTACGCTCTGTGCGGCCGAACCTACCGATCCTCCGTTCGCCAGAAATATCTCGCCGGCCGCCAGCCCTCCGAGAAGAACTGCCATGAAGATAATCGTTGCTATCCCGCTTATTATCGGCAGTATCACTAATTTAGGATACTCTTTCACTACTCCCAGACTTCTTTTCCCGATCTGCCAACCTTTTTTAATTCGCTGTATTATATTCATAGCTATTTGGTATAAAATAATTTACTTACTATATAAAGTTTATTGAGGTTATGTTGAAATTAGGGTCGGCGACTCCCTGTCATTGATGGGTTATAAAAAGACACGGCACCAGTTTCTGCACGAGAATGGATCTGTTACGTGATCTTTCGGAGTTCACCGAGTACGTACCCGGGCGGGGGGTCGAGGAGGTGGCGGAGCAGCACGATCTCTCCATAGAGGAGGTTGTAAAGCTGTCATCCAACGAAAACCCTCTCGGACCTTCACCGGAGGTAAAAAAAGCGGTCGAGAGGGAGGTGGACGGGATAAACATATATCCCACGAAGCTACATACCGAAACGAAACGCAGGGTTGCCGAATACCACGACGTGCCAGCCGGCAACCTGGTGCTCGGTTCCGGTGGGGACGGTGTATTCGACAGTATTGGACGCGCCGTAATCGAGGAAGGGGACGCAGTACTCACCCCAAAGCCAGGTTTCTCCTACTACGGTATGTCCGCAAGAAACCTCGGGGGCCGTGAAAATAGCTACAAAATAAAGGACGACAGCGGATTCAGCTACGGTGTCGGCTCGATCATCGACACCTACGACGGAGAAAAGATAACCTATGTCACAGCACCCAACAACCCGACGGGAACCGACCTGTCCCGTAGCGACGTTACTGAGCTGGCCGATGAAACCGACGGACTACTTGTAGTGGACGAGGCGTACGTCGAGTTCAGCGGCAGGGACAGCTGTATCGATATTCCACTCGAGAGGGAAGATGTCGCCGTAGTAAGGACGTTCTCGAAGGCCTTCGGAATGGCTGGACTTAGGGTGGGTTACGGGGTTCTACCAGACGAACTCGCAACGGCATACAGGAAGGTGGTTACACCATTCTCCGTTGGTTCCCTCTCACTTTATGCCGCACAGGCCGCGGTTGAGGACGAAGAACATCTCAATGACTCCGTCAGGGTTGCCAGATGGAGCAGGGAGTATATGACGGATAACCTCGAACCCGAGGTCTACGACTCTCGAGCCAACTTTGTACTCGTTGACGTATCCCCCTCCAACGCCGGGGATTTCAGTTCTGAACTCGAAAAGAAAGGTATCGTTGTACGGGATACCACGAGCTTTGGGTTACCGTCCTGTATACGTATAAGTGCCGGAAGAGAAGAGGAGACGAGGGAAGCGGTGGATGCGGTAAACGACGTTTATCGTGAGGTAAAATAGATGTATTCTAACTCTTTCAGAAACTCTTTCAGATGTTCTGGTTCTATCAACTGTTCTGACTTTCCAGGATGTATTTACTCTATCCCCTGTTTGAATCCGGTTGAAAATTCATTCATACGAACAGTATCCCGTAAAACAAACGAGGTGGATTCGACATGAAGGTTGTTCTTACTGGCACGCCCGGTACAGGGAAGTCGACTGTTGCACCGGATATGGCAGATGAACTGGATCTAACTCCTATCGAAGTCGGTGAGTACGCCCGTAACCATGGTTACGTGACACGGTACGACCAGGAGAGAGATACAAGAGAGATAGACCTCGATGGATTAAGCAAGGACCTCAAGGAAAAGGAAGACGTCCTATTCGTTGGTCATACTGCGCAGTACCTAGAAGCCGATCACGCAGTGGTACTGAGATGTGCACCACCAGAACTGAGAAAACGCCTGTCGGATCGCGGCTACGGGGAGGAGAAGGTGGAGGAGAACGTCGATAGCGAGGTTCTTGACGTAGTTACCGCGGAAACCATGAATCTCCAGAACCGGGTCTATGAGATAGATACTACCGATCTTTCCCCCGAAGACGTGGTTGAGGAGGCCTGTGATGCAGCCAGTAACTGTTTAGAAAGGACAGGGACCGTGGACTGGTCGGAGTTTATGGAGGAAGGTTTATGATACAGGTCGCTGCAAAAAGTAAATACCGGACGTAAAACCGAATATATACGGTTAACTCAATACATGACTCTTGCGGACTTCAAGGGCGTCGCCCACGGCGCACTGGAACCGGTAGTCGAGGTCTGTGAGCGACACGGTATGCAGCCGAACCAGATAACCGCGATTTCTCTCGGACTGTCGGCTCTCGCTGCATACCTTTTCTACCTGGCTACCCCTGTTGCCTACATTGGGGCCGCGGTGGTCGTGGTAGTAAGCGGGTTGCTGGACGTCGTTGACGGCGAACTTGCTAGAAAGACCGGGGAGTCGACGCCCGCGGGGGATTTCCTCGACCACGCATTTGACCGGTTTAGCGACGTGATTATCGTGGTAGGTGTGACGGCCGGAGTTAACCAATGGATGCTGGGCACGTTCGCCCTCACGGGGGTAATACTTACCTCATACCTCGGAACCCAGGCACAGGCTGTGGGTGCCGGGAGGGATTACGGCGGACTGATGGGAAGAAGCGACAGGTTCGCCATAGTGATCTTAGGGGCGGTGGTTCAGGCATTCGTACCCGTACTGACCCAAAGTTTCCAGGTTGGAGGAGCCACGGTTCCGGAACTTTCGCCAGTTTCCTGGGTTCTTATAGTCTACGCGGTTCTCGGAAACCTCACCGCCCTGCAGAGGTTTTTCACAACCTGGAACAACCTGGGTGAATGAAGTTTTACCTGTAGATTACTAGATACCATACAGTATCCTGGAGTCTATGCTAAGAGATCAGTTTTTACAGTATCCTGGAGTCTATGCTAAGAGATCAGTTTTTACAGTATCCTGGAGTCT
>JBDGRN010000073.1:27466-55201 GCA_042218125.1 Halobacteria archaeon
ATCGGTTTTTACCGTATTTCTGTTTCGGTAGTTTTCTTTATTCTATCCTGGTTTGACTGGTTTTCACATTTTGGTCTTTTCTAATTATTCAAGCCTGGTTTTAAGCTTGTTCCTGTACCTCCTCATAGGAAGATAGATAGGTAGGAGGAACATCCCCTCGATAGCAAGATACAGGAGAACGAAGAACGGGAAGAAACCCCATATACGGCCTAAAGGCGGGGCATCCGCCACTTTTCCCATGTTGGCTATCAGACCCAAAAGAAACAGTATGGTAACGAATACTGATACAAGTATGAAGAATACCGAGTATACCTTGAGTAGCACGGAGTCGCTTTCCTTGAAGCTGTACCGAAGGGAGCCGGATACAGCTTTGTATCTGTTGATTTCCCTTTTAATCTCTGAAAAGTCGTTTTCCTCAAGGTCCTGAGTTTCTGGTGGCATCTCGAAAGTAACGTGGATGGGTTCGCCCAGGGTCGAACTGGGGATCTTCGCCTTGTAAGGGCGATGTCATAACCGACTAGACCACGAACCCTGTATGTGGATGTGATATGGAGGCTATTTTATTTTTGGATTTGAACCGAAGCCTTTGGCGAATTAGCTGATCTTTATGTGTTTCGTATCTCCACGGTTGAAACCCCCGGTATTCATCAACCACGTGGCTGGAAGAGAATATTTTTAATAAATACCATAAGGGTTTTTAATAACCTGTATTTATTTTGTGAAAAATAATGCTATATATTGTTCACGTAAGTTATGGATAAAATGGTTTCAGGATCAGTTCATCCACGTAAAAACGGATACGGGCCTTTAACAGTATTTGCACTCGGGTTATTCCTTTTAATTTTATCCGTATACCATCACGGAACCGAAATTAGTGCTATTAACGATGTCCTGGATCCTTTCCTGGCTTTCCTTACCGACGGTGCACCTGCACTTGGTTTAGTTTACTTCGGATACTGGCTGGGTGGGACGGATCTCTTCAGAGTTAAAAAAAGAGATGTTGCCCTCTGGACTGTTGGTGGTTTGATTGTTTTGGGTGGTATAACGTTAATAGAGGTTGCCATCAAGCTCAATGAGGGACGTGCAGTTTCTGAACCCGCATACACCTTTCTGGTAGCAGCTAACTACGGCGCTCTGGCCGGTTTTATCGCGGGGTATTTTAAGTCGAAAGCTGACTACGAAAGAACGGTGATTAATGATACCAAAGAGAGGATGGAGTTCACTTTAAAGGAGACGGATACCGGGCTCTGGGTCTGGAACATGGATACAGGGGAGATGGAGTGGGATCCGACGATGTTCGAGGTTCTCGAAATAGAAGAGGAGGATTTCAACGGCACCTTCGAAGAGTTCCTCGGTTACGTAAACCCCGAGGACAGGGATGAACTCAGGGAAACTATAAACGCTGCACTGGACAACGGGGGACTCGTTCAGTGCGAACATAGAATACAGAAAGGTGATGGAGAGGAGATATGGGTAGACACCCGTGGAGAGCAGTACAGTGAAAAGGGAGAAGAAAAACTGGTCGGTATACTGACAGACGTAACTGAACAGAAGGAGCACCAGAACCGGCTGGAATTGAAGAGAAAACGTCTACAGTCGATGTTTCGGAGGGCGGCGGATCCGATACTGGTACTCGACGAGTCCGGCGAAATCGTAGACTGTAACGATCTCACGCTGGAGAAGTTGGGCTATAACATGGACGAACTGATCGGTATGTCTGTATGGGACGTTGAGGCCGCGATTTCTCGGGAGGCTATCGAGGACTTCATGGAAAAGATAGACGAGGAGGGAGAGGGCGGGCCGGTGGAGGGAGAACACCGTCGAAAAGACGGGACGAAGTATCCTGTTGAAGTACTGGTGAGGAGATTCGAAATCCAGGGAGGTAAACGGTTTATATGTAACGCCCGCGACATAACGGAGAGGAAGGAGAAAGAGCGCGAACTGAAGCATGCAAAGGAGAGACTTGATCTCGCACTCGAAGGGACAGGTACCGGCGTTTGGGAGTGGAATATAAGTGATGGTGAAGTCATCTGGGACGAGACGATGGAGGGTATCTTCGGACTCGAACCCGGTGAGTTCGGGGGGACCTTCGAGGAGTTCGAGGAGTTCGTCCATCCCGACGACGTATCCTACGTAGAGGAGGAACTGGAGAAAGTCCTGGAAGAAGACGAAATCTTCGACGTGGAGTACCGCGTTAACACGGCGGCCGGAAATATTATCTGGGTCAAGGCACGTGGAGAGGTCTACGAAGACGATAGAGGTCAGTACATGGTGGGTATAGTATCCGATATAACAGAGCTCAAGGAGAGGGAGAAGGAACTCGAGGCATCGAACGAGAAACTCGAACAGTTCGCCTACGTCGCCAGCCATGACCTCCAGGAGCCGTTGAGGACTATATCGAACTACGTCGAGATACTGGTCGATGACTACGGCGACGATCTGGACGAAGACGCAGATAGGTTTATCGACGTTATAGTTACCGCGAGCGAACGTTTGCAGTCGATGATAAACGGTTTACTGGACTACTCGAGGGTAACGACAAGGGCTGGTGAGTTTACCGAGGTGGACGTAAACGTCGTAATAGACGCCGTGGATGATGACTTGAGTTTGAAACTCGGTGAGAACGAAGGGGTAATTCTCCGCGACGACCTACCGACCGTGAATGCCGACGAAGACCAGCTTAACCAGGTCTTCCAGAACCTGATAAAGAATGCACTCGAACATTCTGAAGAACCACCAGCGGAAATTGAGGTGAGGGGAGAGGAACTCGATGATTACTACAGATTTGAGGTGGAGGATAACGGACCCGGTATAAAAGAGTCGCGGCAGGACAAGGTATTTCAGATGTTCAAGAGCAGTAAACAGTACCAGACGGAAAGCCAGGCTAAAGGAATAGGGCTAGCGATATGCGAAAACATCGTCGATCGACACGGTGGAGATATCCGGGTGGAAAGCGAACCCGGAGAGGGTGCTACCTTCATATTTACACTGGATAAAAACCTCAGTTAACCGAGGTTTATTCAGTTTTTCAATCACGCAGATCTGAAACCCGTTTACTATCTATAGGTTGTTGGTGTTAGTGGCTGAATGGTATTATTGCTTGGACCGTGTTAGTGGTTGGTTGGTGTTAGTGTTTGGTTTGTGCTATTGGTTGAATGGTATTATTGCTTGGACCGTTTTAGTGAATTACTGAAGTTCCTTTGATCTAAACCACTGTCAAGGAAAGCCAGTATATAGGTTTGGACACAAAGTTAAGTCCCTTCGTAACATTATCTCAGTAAGAATAGCTACGTATGTTTCCAAGTGATAGATCCGGATACACCTGTATCTAAACATGGAACTGGGAAAAAAGGAGATACGGTACTATCTACCGGGAACCGTCCTGGTCATGGGTATCTTATTTGTCGTATTTCAGCTAGTTTTTTATCCCTCTACGGATTCAAACATACCAGTTGGTGCCCTTATAGGCGAGATAATCTTTCTTGCGATCGTAGGGATTGGGGCTTTCTATCTTCCGTACATACTGAAAGTCGAGGAAAGGAGTGACGAAGTAATATCGAAAACATATATTCCTCTGTACATTGGTCTGGCTTTAATATTTTTCAGAGCTATAACGGATATCGTCGATGAGTTCGTTAAACTCGACTTAATATCCTTTCTAATTCTTGAGGACGCCCCGATAATACTGGGATCGATCCTGGTGGTTCTCGCTTTCAGGAACTGGGTTATCACTGAAAGGGAAAAAACGTTCGAACTGGAGGAAACAAAGAACCGGCTTAATCTGGCGCTGGAGGTAACCGATACGGGTGTCTGGAGATGGAATACGGAGACGGACGAAGTCAGTTTTTCCGAATCAATGAGGGATATGTACGGTATCGGAACAGACGGTAATAACGACGTGTTCGAAGTCTTCAGGGAAATGATACATCCTGATGATGTGGACGAAGTGATAGATTCGATCGAAGCAGCGTTACAGGACCATGGAAGTTTCGAGGAGATGTTCCGTATCCAACATGAAGAGGGTGGTGAGTTATGGGTGGAATCAAAAGGCGAGGTTTACGAACAGGATGGTGAAAGATGGATGGCGGGTATAATAACTGATATATCGGAGATGAAGAAGAAGGAGCAGGAACTTCGGAAGTCTAACGAGAGGCTGGAACAGTTTGCCTACGTCGCCGCACACAACCTGAGGGAGCCTCTAAGGACGATATCCCGGTATGTAGGTGCGATACAGGAGGACCATGGTGAAAATCTCAACGAGGAGGGTAAGAGCTTCCTCGACGTCGTGGTAACGGCGAGCGAGAGGATGAAATCAATGATCGACGGATTGATGGACTACTCGGAGGTAACCACTCGCGGAAAGGGGGGGTTCGAAGAAATCGATGTTGAAGAGGTGATGGATGCCGTAGAAACACAGCTCGACGTAATGATCAGGGATCGAGGTGCCGATATACAACGAGACGAACTACCCACATTGGTTGCCGATCCCGAACAGATACACCAGGTTTTCTATAACCTTGTTCATAACTCACTAGAACATACAGGTGATGGACCTGTAACGGTAGAAGTCAAATGTAAGGAGGTCATCGACTCCTATATATTCCAGATCTGTGACGACGGACCCGGAATAAAGGAGGAGAGACAGGATAAGATCTTCAGGATGTTCAAGACGGACGAGGGGTACCAGACGACAAGCGACGCCAAGGGAATCGGTCTGGCGTTGACGGAAAACATAGTTTCTAGACACGAGGGAGATATATGGGTGGAGAGCGAGGTTGGTGAAGGTACCTGTTTCAAGTTCAGGTTACCCAAAGATAACCTCGAATAACCAGGTATTTAGCCTTTTCCAAGGGTACTTTCAGCTATATTCCAACTATAGAGTGCTTAACTCAACCTGGGATAGGTAAATAAGTTCGATGAAACTGCGCTTTTTTTAATACATATTTCCTCCCTCGGCTTTACTTTTTTCTGACTTTCCTGCGTAAACAGGTACTATTTGGTGATGTTTTGATACGTTTGGAGCATAGTTACCCGATGATTGTTTAAGGGTCCGTCTTCTAATCTATAAACTGAAGTAGTAACGACAAATTATGACTGAGTATAAAAGCAACAGCGATATCGCTCCTGGTGGTGAACCGGTGGAGATACTTCTCGCAGAGGACAATCCTAACGACGTCGAGATGACGAAGAGAGCCTTTGACAAAGGCAAGTTCGTGAACAACATATACGTAGCGGAGGACGGCGTTGAGGCAATGAACTACCTGAGGAAGAAGGAGGGACATGAAGATAGGCCACGGCCCGACATTATATTGCTTGATCTTGAGATGCCGAGGATGGATGGGTTCGAAGTTCTGGAGGAAATCGAGGGAGATCCGGAGCTGAAACAGATACCGGTGGTGGTGTTGACTAGTTCCGAGTCGGAGAAGGATGTCGTGGAGTCGTACCGTCACAGCGCAAACGCCTACATGACGAAGCCTGTGGGTTACAAGGAGTTCCAGAATATAGTAAGGGAGATAGAGACGTTCTGGTTCCAGCTTGTCAAGCTACCGGAAGACTAAATCTACCTAATCCGGTACGGGGATTAACCCGGTAAGGTATTCTATATCAAATTAAAGAGTTCCTGTCACCCTAAGTTTTAGAAATACGGTTATCGGAAAGTATCGGAAAAGACACTGTTCCGTTTATGTTACTAGAGACTGTAACTCTATACATGATCAGGGACGCCCGCGTCCTTAGAGAGGACTTCATCCCCAGGGAGGTGGAACACCGCGACACAGAGGTTCAGCAACTATCGACGGTCCTGGAGCCTGCGGTGGAGGGGCGCGGACCCGACAACAGCTTTATATTTGGACCGACCGGTGCGGGTAAGACGTGTATTTCCCGGTACGTCGTCGAGAAACTACAGGAGCAGGCTCTAGACGTGGAGTTCGAGTACATCAACTGCTGGAAGGACTACAGCCGGTTCAAGGTACTCTACCGGATCTTGGAGGGTATAAACAAGACCGTCGACATCCACAGACGATCGACACCCAAGGACGAACTGCTGGAAAGGATCGATGGCTACGACGAGTCACCGTACGTCGTGATACTCGACGAGGTCGACCAGTTAGAAGATACGGACGTGCTCTACGACCTCTACCTCCAGCCTAACATCGGGATGTTGATGGTGGGTAACCGCGAGGAGGAGCTTTTCGCCGAGATGGACGAACGAGTCGTCAGCAGGCTGAAACCCAGCATGACTATTCGTTTCGACAGGTACACGGTAAACGAACTCGCTTCGATACTACGTGACAGGGTGGACTGGGGGCTCGAGAGGAACGCAGTCCCCGAACCTCAGCTAGAGAGAATAGCAGACCTCGCCGCCGGTGACGCACGCGTTGCAATAGGTATCCTCCGGGCTGCTGCCAGGAAGGCGGAGACGGAGGGTGTCGAACAGTTAGACGACCAAATAATAGAGGAAGCGGTTCCGGAGGCACGGAGCGAGATCAGGGACAAGAACCTGGACAAGATGAACGACGATCAGTCGGTGCTGTACGAGATCATTAAGGGCGAGGGTACCGTCGCTCCCGGGACGTTGTACGACAGGTACAGGGAGAACGTGGAAGATCCCGTGACTAAGAGGACAGTGAGGAACTACCTCAAGAAGATGTGTCGGTACGACATCATCGAGTCGCAGGGTTCGAACCGGGGTAGGAAGTACACTGTGGAGTAACGAACGGCTTTATTTTTAGATTGATGGAGAGAAGGCTGGGTTAAGAGAGAAGGCTGGATATAAAATTTAAAATTGAAAACTATAGGGAAAGGGGGTGTGGGGGTGGGTTTTCGCGGAAAGAGTCTCCCGATCCTACTTCACCTTCTCGACTACGGTGTCGATGAAACCGGAGTTTCTCCGTTTTTCTGTTTTTCTGCCTGGTCTACCGTTTCCAATCTGTCTCTCAAGTCCGACTTCGGTTTCGCCTGTGCCTTCGTCGTCGGTTACTACTCTGACGTCGTTGCCGAGGCGCATGTTCCTGATCTTTCGAGTGGTGGTTTTGCTTTCCATTTTTCCTCCGTACCTCAACTAATACAAGACCCCGAAGGGATAAACGGTTAACCGGGTGCTTTCCGGAATTCCGATAAACCGAAAAACCCCAGTTTCGTAAACATGGATGGTGGATGTTTCCCGTTTAGATAAATGGGTATGGGAATGAATCTGGATTATTGAGGAAGCTGGATACATCGTTTCGTAAGGTGGTAGTAAATAGCTGGAACCAAGGCTGCTGTGGGTGGAGTATAGGCTGGTGTAGGTGGTGTAAATGTCAGTTCGTTCAGTTATTCTAACTTACTTCATCGATTAATATCCCCGTCGGTTCATTCACTTAAAAAACTTCGTTCACTGCACTGGACGGGATTTGAACCCGTGTTGAGAGCTTGGAAGGCTCTAGTCATACCACTAGACCACCAGTGCGCAGTCCCTTATTATGCTTCATCCGGTAAAAGAATTACCAAACGTCGTTGGTTACCGCGAATTTTACCGACATCTTGGACGTAGTCATTAGCCGATTATCTACAGTTCATGGTTTCTCTACAGATATCCTAATTCTTAATACCAATTATAATTAAAAACAATACATGGCAAACATAGATCTATCATCAAGTCAAAAACAGATACTAACAGCTCTCGTGGATCTGTTCAAACAGAATGACGACGTCGTCAAGGGGAAACAGATAGCCGAGAGGATCGACAGGAACCCAGGAACTATCCGGAACCAGATGCAGTCGCTAAAAGCTTTACAGTTGGTGGAAGGTATCCCGGGACCGAAGGGAGGGTACAAACCAACCGCCGAAGCGTACGAATCCCTCGACATCGAGCTGATGGACGAACCAGCCTCCGTCCCACTCGAACGTAATGGGGAGAAGGTCGAGGACCTCAACGTAACCGAGATCGGGTTGACGAGTGTCCATCACCCTAGCCTGTGCCGTGCCGAGATATACCTCCAGGGAGACGTCGGAATATTTGATGAAGAGGACGAGGTAAAGGTCGGACCCACCCCAATATCCCGTCTAGTGGTAGAGGGAACTGTTGACGGTAAAGACGACATGAAAAACATACTCGTCTGCAAGATAGACGACATGGAAGCACCCTCCAACTAGTGAACTACATAACGGAAATGACTTGGTCTCGGACAGACGAACCTATCCACGTACGATACGGACCTATGGACATGGACTGTCGGTAACTGTTTAAACAAATACTAATTAAAACCATATCCTCAAGCTATACCGTTCTCATTATAGCTATACTTTTTCTTTATGGCTTTACCGTTCTCATTATAGCCATATATTCCTCTTAATAGCTATACTGTCCTTTTTATATCTATACAGTCTTCTTACTACTCCTACTCCAGTCCATCTACCTCGAAGATTATCTTTTCTCCCTCCTCCAACTGCTCACATACCCCTTCCGGTAGCTCGATCATCCTGGCGGCTTTCCCTCTACAGACTCCACGCCAGGGCTGGAGAGTCGTTTTCTTCACCACCCTGTTTTTTCCGTCCAGTAAAAGGACGTCTACAGGAAACCTGACGAACATCATATGGACGAAAACCCGTTTCCTCCTACTGAAGTCGAAGACAAGAGCCGAACCTTCCGGGAACCGATCACGTAACATCAGTCCCGTTGCCTTTTCGAGGAATCCATCGGCGATTTCGACTTCGTCAGCAAGTATTTCGCCGTCCTCAGTCTGGATCATATCCCGATTAGGGGTGGACAGATGATAACTTATTTGACGTACAGCAATCATTATAGAGACGCGCCCGGGTGGCTTAGCTGGTCATAGCGCCGCACTCATAGGGTACCTGAGTAACGACAGGCGCTTTATGTAAGCAGTCCGCCTCTTCCCGTCCGCTCTGGACCTGGGACATGCGGAGATCGAGGGTTCGGAGCCCTCCCCGGGCAGTAATAAAAAGGATTCAATGACCTCATGCGTTTTTTGTATATAAATAGACCTTAATCTTAACTACGAACGGTAAGAATATAAAACGTGCCTCATACATCACCGTACTTTTTCTAAATTTTCCACTCCGATGTTGTGGACCTCCCTCCCATCCTCTACCTTTACTTTAACTTGATATACATCGTTTCCAAGGTCTTTCACCACAAATCCGATGGATCCGACGATTTCATCGATCCCGGACCCCGATATTTTGATTTTAGCGCCTGCCTCAAAAGTCATTACAGAAATAAATACCGCCAATTAGGTTAAGTTTTGGTCAACTTAGTCAGTCGCCAGTAAATCGAAAATCCGGTGCATTCGAATAGGTCGTCCGAGCCCCACGTAGTTGCTCTAACTCAAGAAGTCCATGCCGCTCCCACCAGTTCGGATGAGGTACGATATTTCCCGCGTTATTCCCAACTTTCTCAACCTCAACACTATTCAACGGCTCGAAGTCCCTAAGCTCCTGATATGCCGCCTCAACCATGACGGGATAATGGAAGTCCTATATTATCCTCTTTCACACTGGTTTTAGGATCGAACTCAACTAACCGTTCGCCGAACTGATCGTCAGTGAGTGATCTTCTGGATCCACCCGCCAGACGTCAAGTCCCTCAATATCCGGAGGTCGCCGCAGATTTGGGAAGATCAAGTCCTCATACAGACTGGTGTCGTCACCCAATGTAGGACTCGACCTATTTATCAACTCCCGTTTATCCAATTCACCCATCCGCTCCAGGGCATTAGACCATAAGTTTGTATGCCCATTTAACAACCTGTTTTATTTTTCCCATTAAAAAATAGTTGGAACATCAGGGGGTGGTGACTTGAACGCCGACCGGCAATCGAGTTACAGTATCACTCCTAAACTGTATAAGGAACTGGTAAAGTTCTGGCTGAACAGTTAAAACTCCAGTACATCAACAGGACAGGTTGAACTTTAAATTAAGTTAGAAAACCGTGGCTGGACTTTCAAATGTATCTTCACCTGATAACCAAGAGACAAAGAGTTACGTTATAACATACATCTTGGCTTGAGAACACAGCCTATACCTCTTCTTGATTCTTTTCCAGTTCTTCCAGTCTATCCACGAGTTTCTTGCGAGGTTTGAACTCCAAACTTTCGGCTGTCTCAAGATATCGTTCGAGAACCTCTTTTTCTGACTCCACGCAGTCCGTTTCTTTACGTAAATCCGCCAGCTTTTCGTAGTACCACGGTGGAACCACTCCAATTCCGTATCCCTTCTGTTCCTCCCGGGCTTCGGCCTCCGCGTAATCAAGACACCATTCTAGTAGTTTGGCGGCCGTTGAGTACTCCTCATTCTCAACTAGCTGGTTTATGTCCCCCACGGCACGTGTGTAATGACGGTATTCGTACTCATCTCTTCCCTCGTAACTGAAGCTACGTCCCGTAACCGAACCCTTAACATCCGCTGCGGTGAATTCATCTTTTTCCCCTGAACCGTCCCCAGGACTCAACAGCTTCTTTATAGTACTCAGGACCATCGAGTTTCGGATAATACGTTTAACGCAGGAAAAAAGAAACCGGTATACTCCGCACCACTCAGTCTAGTCTCGACGCATCAGGAAGCCTGCACCCGCTATCGCCGCGAGTGCCGCAATCGCTGCGGTGAATCCGAATCCGGGCTGTCCCTGAGAGCCGGACTTACTTACCGCCATTATGGTTTTGTCGTAGGCGTTTTCTCTATCTTTGTTGGGCTGTGCTCCTGACTTTTTCATCTTCTCTAACTCCTTCGTGAGGTTCACGCTAACGCTGTCCTCCCAGGTTGCGGTACTGCCACTGACGTTGTCCGATGTAGAGTTCAGGATCTTTCCGGGCATCTCAAGATGGTATTCGAAACTTACGTTCATCCACATCGTACCGCTACTGGACATGCCACCAGGGAAGGGTGAAGATCCAGAAGGCATCTGACCTCCTGTCGCTGGACCCTGGGGCATCTGTCCATCCTGTGACTGTCCGTCGTCAGGCTGCATCGTGTCGTTCTCCATTCCTTGGTCGGTTTCCGCCTGGAGAAGTGTCAGGGAGCTTTCCTGACTCGTCGACGTGTTCTCCATACCTGTGTCGGAGCCTTCTTTGCTGGGCATCTTCTGGCTGTCGCCTTCTTTCATTCCCGAATCCGTTCCTGAGTCGCTATCAGGCGTAACGGGTCCAGGACCTGTCTCGCTGTCCCCCATACCTGTGCCAGGACCCATCGATGGACCCTGTCCAAACTGACTGCTGCCTCCTCCGCCCAGGCTACCTTGGTCTGTCGAAGAACCCAGGGTCTTATTTACGTTGTCCTTGAACAGAACTGAGCCGTTGTCGGTTGAACGGAGGGTTATATTGCTGTTGTTTTTGGGTACTGCGTCCTTGACTGTCGTGGTAACTATTACTCCGTCTGAAATATTCTCGACGTCAACGGATATGTTGCCAACTGACTTGAACTCCTTCGAGATATTGTCCTTCATCTCTTGCTTCATCTGGCTTGGTACCTTGGAGGACTTTTCTCCCGACATCTTGGACATAGATTGAATGGTCTCGTATCCACTACCGTTGAGACGCATCGTAACCTCGTACTTGCCTATTTTATCTGCCGATTCGACTTCGGTGTCGATCGCTACCCCCATTGACAAACAACCACTCAACACTACTGTGAGTACAGCTAACCCGACTAGAACTTGGTATCTGCTCTTCATGTTAATCCATAACAATACGGATTTAGGGAACGTTTATAAGTTGCGGTTCAGGGGGTAAAAAATGTCCCGCGGGTTGTAATATTAATACAATACCACCCGACCATTTAAATGTAGATACAGATTTAAACAGTATCTAGGTGCAGATACAGGTTTAAGATATATTACATACATCTGTTGAATCCAAACCGGTTTTCAGCAGTTTTTAACCATACCGCCGGTTATCTGAAAGAACGATGGAGCCGTACGACGTTCTGAGTACCGACGATGGAATGGCCGAGATCATCGAGAAACACGGAAAGATAGAGATACCTGTGGCAGACGATGCCTTCGAAAGGTTCGTTACAGCAGTCGTCAACCAGCAGCTTTCTAGCCATTCGGCCCAAGCTATCCGTGAAAGACTGTTCCAAAACTTCACCGTTACACCCCGTGGAATGATAGATGCCGACGAGGAGAAACTCCGGGAGATAGGTCTATCGAGACAGAAAGTAGAGTATATAGGAAATATATCCGAGAGATTCATAGAAAAGGAGTACGGAGATGGCTACTTCGAAGGAATGACTAACAGGGAGGTAACCGACGAACTCACCTCCATACACGGTGTAGGTACATGGACCTCCAAGATGTACTTGATCTTCGTTCTAGGCAGGGAGGACGTCTTTCCCGTGGAGGACCTGGGTATAAGGAACGCAATGACGGATATCTACGGACTCGAGAACAGGACCGAAATGAGTGAAAAGGCGGAAGAATGGAGTCCATACCGTTCGTACGCTTCACTTTACCTCTGGAGAAGGGTGGACTGAGTTAATCTACTAGGAACTGACCGAAGGTATGTATGTCAGTATTTATACCTGCGTTCGTTTTTCAGTAGAGTTAACTGATTTCTGACCTACTTTCGGACATGGTAATAGAGGAGCCACGCGACAAAGCGGAGGGATGGTACGTTCTACACGATCTCAGGGATTTTGATTTTCGGGAATGGAGTAGTCTAGACCGGAAAACCAGGGAGAGCATAACAGAGGAGGCGGCAGGTTTTTTCGAGGAACAGAAAGAGGTCGACCACGGTAGTTCGGCGCTCTTCTCCGTACTTGGTAACGAAGCTGATCTGATGCAGATCTATGTACGTCCCACAGTCGAGGAACTTGATCAAGTTACGCGGAAGTTTGAGTCGCTCCGACTCGGTGGATATACCGAAGAGAAGGAGTCACATCTCTCCGTAACTGAGGTCGGGGGCGTTACAAATGAAGAGGTAGAGGAGGGTGATGTCAGCAACTATATAGAAGGTAAGCTGTATTTCGACATCCCGGACAAGAAGTACGTGTCTTTCTATCCGATGAGCCGAAAAAGGGATGCCGACCAGAACTGGTACGAACAGTCGCTGGAAAAACGAGGCGAGATGATGAAGGAGCACAGGAGGAGCGGCGAAAAGTATGCCGACAAGATCAAACAGTTAGTCTCGGGATCCGTGGGTCTTGACAACTGGGAATGGGGTGTCGATCTTTTCACAGACGACCTGATACATGCCAAACATATTGTCTACGAGATGCGGTTCGATGAAGCAAGCGCCAGGTACAGTGAGTTCGGTCCGTTCTACACCGGAGTGAGGTTCGAACCTGACAAGCTAGGAGAGTTCGTCGAGGGAGAGAGTTTAGAATCCGAAGACGCTCAAGATGAACAGCAGGATATCAGGGACGAGTTAGAGGAGGAGGGTGTTTACGCAGGAAAGCCCCATGGCGAGGACGTCCATGCTCTGGTCCTTTACTCGACGGAGGATTCGGGTGACCTTTACGAGGAAGTTGAGGGAATGCGGGGGAACTTCGACAGGTACGATACACATGTCGAAACCTCAGTTTATAACTATCCAGGGGACGAGGTGTCGAGTGCAATCGTGTCCATCTGGGATACAGCCGACGCTGCCGAGACCGCAGCGAGCTTTCTGGTTGACATGCCGGGTGTCGTAGAACGTGCTGGTGAGGACGATACCGTTTTCGAAACTATGGGTATGTTCTACACCGTGAAACCCGAGTTCAAGAATGATTTTGACGAAAAGTTCGATGAAGTAGGGGGCCTTCTTGAAGACATGGAGGGTCATATACAAACGGTTCTTCTGGAGAACGTAGAGGACAAGAACGATATGTTCATAGATAGCAGATGGGAGTCCAAGGAGGAAGCAATGGAGTTCTTCCGTAGCAGCGAGTTCACCGACACAGTAAACTGGGGACGGGAGGTTCTAGACGACAAACCCAGACACGTCTTCCTCGCATAGCTTGTTATCAGTTTTCTTTCAAATTTCTGATCTCTATATCTGTTTTCCAACTATTCATCAGCTTAAGGTCTCCTCAACTCAATTTAAAAAACATTTTCACAAAGATACCCATTGTACCTCCATAAACTGGCTTCAGGGGAAAGTATTACGTCAGACCCTCTATGATTTAACTTTGAATGGCTGGTCTAAACAGGAAGGTACTGGTTCTGGCTTTGGCGCGGTCAGTAGACTCGATGGCTAATAGTTTCGTAATAGTCGTTTTACCTGTATATATTGCAAGCGATCAGGTTACCGGATCGACTCTCGGGCTGGCAGTTCCGTTAGTTACTGGGATTCTTCTTTCTGCGTTTGGCATCGTGGACAGTTTAGCCCAACCCTTCACCGGATATCTCAGTGACAAGTACGAGAGTCGAAAGCTCTTCATCCTGATCGGGCTTGGAATGTTAACTATAGTCAACTTTACCTATATCTTCTCTGGCTCCTATCTGAGTCTTCTGGGTATAAGACTTGCAGAAGGGATAGCGGCGGCACTAGCAATTCCAGCGACTATCGCTCTCGTCAACGAACTCGCGAACGAGGATAGCAGAGGTGGAAACATGGGTATGTTCAACACCTTCAGGCTGGTAGGGTTTGGGGCAGGACCCATGTTCGCGGGTATAGTGATCGACTCCGGTCCCTACGTTCTCGCCGGTACCCAGATCAACGGATTCGACATGGCTTTTCTGCTTTCAACACTTGCGGCCGCAATCGGTTTTTTCCTGGTGGAGTTCTTCGTGCACGATCCGGAAAGGTTGACGGAGAAAGCCGGTACCTCATTGACGGTTCCGGTTAGATCCACAAAGCCAGGGAAGTACCTCCATCCTATATTTGTGCTCGGTCTAGTAACATTCGTGACCATGATGGGGGTGTCGATATTCAGCGCGATCGAAAACCACGTAAACTTGAGGCTCGGACAGTCGGACATAAACTTTCTATTCGGGGCGGAGTTTGCAGCCTTTATCTTCGCACAGATTATATTCCAGATACCAGTAGGGAAAGCGGCCGACAGGTACGGGCGAAGGCCTTTTCTAGTGGGTGGTTTGATGGCGATAGCTCCTATTACTCTATTACAGGGATTTGCAACAATTCCTCTCGAGATGTTTGTCCTCAGGTTTCTCCAGGGCGTGGCGGGTGCGGCGGTTCTCGCACCAGCATTAACGATAGCCGGCGACGTAGCCGAACCGGGAAACCAGGGATCGATGTTCGCGGTAGTCACGATGAGTTTCGGCCTGGGAACTGCGATGGGGCCCCTGATTTCGGGATACCTGATACGTTTCGGGTTTGTAGTGCCTTTCGCCTTCTCGGCGGTATCGGTCGCTTTGATATCAGTTCTGGCCTACACCCAGATCCCGGAGACCCTGAAACCAGCCTCAACAGGTTCTTGATAAACCCCGGATGCCGTAATACGGTAAACAGAACCGGATACAGAACCGGGTGATCCCATCCCGTTGGTGTTTTTACGGTTAACTTTGTGGGTTTACGGTATGATGTTGTGTTTCTACTGTTAACCTTGATTTTACAGCCTGTTCGTCGGTAATTTCTATATCCTATCGTAGTCAGGCGTTGTCTCCTCAACACCATCTACCTGGTTGGCGTACCGGGCTAGTGCGAATAGAAGGTCGCTCAGCCTGTTGACGAACACGGTCAACTCCGAACGTAGATCTCCTTCTTCTGACTCGTCCAACGTGACAATCCGGCGTTCTGCTCGCCGGCATACAGTCCTCGCTAGATGAAGCTTGCTTCCGGTGTTTCCGCCGCCTGGATGGACGAAGCTTTCGAGAGGTTCGAGTCCCTCATCTATCTCGTCACACCTGTTTTCGATCCACTCCACTTCAGTTTCCCCGATCCGGGGGTGGTCAGCAGTTTCGTCTGCGTTGGCGAGTTCAGCCTGAGCTTTAAAAATTAGATCCTGTATCACTTCGAGGCTCTCACCTACATCGGTACCGGGTTTAGTTTCTGATTCGTCGACGTTTTCTTTTTCTGCGGAAAGTGCTTCCCCAACATGTGCGTTTAACTCGTCAAGGGTACCGTACGCCTCGATCCTGGGTGAACTTTTCGAGGTTCTGCCGCCGCTCCATAGATCCGTATCTCCGTCGTCTCCCCGTCCCGTGTATAGCTTCATAGAAGTTATACGTTAACCGATCCCGTAAACGTTGGCTAGCTACACTGTTACCTGTCATTCGGTCGACAACAACGGGTTTTTTGGAACGACAGCACCCAGTAATACACCATGACGGACGAACGTTACAGCTATAGGGTGGAGATAGACGTACGTTTCCGTGACCTTGACTACATGAAACACGTCAACAACGCTGTGTACGCAACCTATCTCGAACACGCGAGAGCCAACTACTTCGTTGACGTGATGGGGGAGTCAATCGAATCGCTGGACTTCATGGTTGCAACACTCGAACTCGATTATCTAAAACCCATAAAATACGACGAAAATGTTTACGTACATACCTCTGTCACCAACGTCGGAGACACCAGCATGACGATGGAGTACGTGATAGAGGCGGACGGCAAAACCGCGGCGGAAGCTAAAACAGTGCTTGTTGCCGTAGACGGAGACAAACCAAGCCATGTACCCGAAAAATGGCGTGACAGAATAGAGGAGTTCGAGTAACCGTGGCGTAAGGATATGTCAGTACGAAAAATAAGTACCTACATCGGTACTGAACTGTAATCCCACGGCCTCTCTACGTGCAAAAAAATCAACTACACTAACTTCTATTACTAAACACGTACCGACTCCATGAACTCTAAACTCTACAAACTTCTCTGGTTCGGGGTCTCGACGTTTATTATAGGTATAGTTATCTACCTGACGGACACCCAGAAGTTCTTTAACGCATTATCCGATGCAGATGTATTACCCCTGATACCGGCTCTGATATTCGGTATACTTGGGTTCATGGTGCTTGGATATACCTGGCACCGTTTTCTGAGAAAGATCGACTTATCGGTCTCCTATCTTGAGAGTTTTCGTCTGTTTCTTGGGGGACAGTTTCTTAACAGCGTTACGCCTCTAGGCCAGTTCGGCGGCGAACCCTTCATGGCTTACATAATCAAGAAACACACAGAATCGAGTTACGAGGAGGCGTTTTCCGCCGTCCTCTCCGCGGATATAGTGAACGGCACCCCGATGCTGACCTTCGTCATCGGGAGCGTGGCATATCTATACCTGATAGGTGAACTGAGCACCGAGATAGTCAACTCTTTCTACGTAATTATTGCTATTGCTGCGATAGGCGCCTTTTTCGTCTACCTCATGTGGTTCCAGTCCTCACGGATGGAGAGCTATCTCAGGACCTTCGCAGGTTTCTTCAAAAAGATACTGGGAAAGATAACCTCCGACGATGGTTCCGAGGAAGAGAAAGACAGTGAAGGGTCGGTCAGAGATAGGGTCGACGAGATAAAGGATGCCTTCAGAACTATTGGTGAAAACCCACGTCAACTCTTCGTCACCGCGGGTTATACCCACCTGTTTTTCGTTTTTCAGGTGGTTTCACTGTTCATTATTCTGAAATACAGCCTCGGGTTCAGGGAGTCGCGGGTGGCGGTACTTTTCGTAGTTATCGCGATCTCAAACCTCGCCAACTTCACACCAACTCCTGGAGGTACCGGAGCCTACGAGGTGGGTATGGCGGGATTAATGGATCTCCTTATGGGTACTAACTTCGAACTCGCCTTGAGCGCCAGTATACTTTTCCGTTTGACTACTTTCTGGCCGGGTTTAATACTGGGGTATCTCTCAATAATCACACTGGATACAGCAGTGGAAGGGGATAAAGTTGGGGAGGAACTTGATGCCAACGAGAGCCCTGGTGAGTAGAAGTGAGTTTCAGTATACCGTTATATGTATTCGATACCTGAGGAAGTAAGTTCATTCTTCTTGTTTTCGAGGTAGGAGTAGACCGTGGAATGCGGGGATCCGTTAAGCAGCATCTCCGCAGCCCTAACTACCACCTCGACCTGTTCAGGAGTACCTATCACCCCCAGGGTCTTGCCGTATATCCGGACGTCGGCACCCGTGAGTTCCTCCATCAGCTCACGCGTCCTTCCATCCCGGCCTATCAAACGGCCCTTTTTCTCACGCATCTCGCTTTCACTACCGGTCGCATCCTTTATGTTGACGGTTTCGAACATCACCATCTCCATCCTGTCCTCCAGGTCGTCCATAAGTTTCAGGGCGCTTTCGGGAGGAAAACCTCGCGCTATCGCTTTCACAATCTCGGGTCCCTTCAGTCCCTTAATTGGATCACCCTTCTTCTGTATCTCGACTGCTCCGGACTCCGAATCGATATCCAGCTCGACTTCCGCCTTTTCCTCTATCTGCTTCTTCGTTTCTCCATCCTTTCCGATAAGGACGCCTATTCTATCCTGCGGTATTTTCACGTGTTCCGACATTTACGAAAGAACCTAGATTAAATTAGGTAAGGATTTATATTAATCTTTTAGGTCTTTCGCAGCCGTAAAATACTGGATAGCGATGGATTCAAAACAACCGCATCCGAAAGTTAATCAAACCAGGGTGTAAACTTGAAGGTCTGTGTTTATGTCGAACTAGAATCAAAGGTTTCGAAGAGTGGAATCGGTGTATCTGCTCATCAGCAACGCGAAGCATTACGTAAGAACGGTGTCGAGGTAACGACTGATCCGAACGAAGGCTACGACATCATAGACATCAATACGATCGGTCCTAAAAGCGTCTACCACCTGAAGAGGGCTCAGTTATCCGGTAAACCCGCCGTTATACACGCACACACGACGGCCGAGGACTTCCGTCAGTCATTCAAAGGCAGCAACCTGGCTGCACCCATAATAAAGGAGTACGTCAGGATCCTTTACAACCGTGCCTCCGGGGTTGTAGTACCCAGCGACTACACCAAAGGTTTACTCGAAAACTATGGCATCAAACCCTCTATATATACGGTGTCAAACGGTGTAGAGTTCGAAAACATCGAGGGATACGAGGACTTCAGGGAAAAGTACCGGGAGAAATACGATCTTGACGGTACCGTCGTTTTTGCGGTGGGTCACGTCTTCGAAAGGAAGGGACTTTCGACGTTCTGCAAACTCGCACAGGAGTTTCCCGAGTACGACTTCGTCTGGTTCGGTCCAATAATGGACAACCCCCTCGGATCTAGCAAGGTCAAAAAATGGATAAAAAACCCTCCGGATAACGTACAGTTCACCGGCTTTATTGATGACATACGTGGTGCCTTCGGGGCAGGGGACATCTTCCTGTTTCCAACGAAGGAGGAGAACCAGGGAATAGCGGTACTCGAAGCGATGGCCTGTGAAAAAGCAGTGCTTGTCTCAGATCTACCGGTGTTCGACGAGTACATGATCGACGGAGAGAACGCGTTAAAGGCTTCGTCCTTCCAGGGATACGTTGAGGCACTCGAGAAACTTGACGACCCCGGGTTGAGGAATGAACTCGGTAATAACGCGAGGAAGGAAGCCGAAAAACATTCCCTGGAAAACATCGGAGAGGAACTGATAGATGTCTACAAGGAGATACAGCGTAACAGTTCGATGTTCGGGTTCGGTTTGATCGGACAGTGACTCCTGTCTAAAGAAGTTCAGCGAGAGTTCCACGGGTTGTCGAAAATCGAAGATTTTCGTACGTATGCGAATCTTTGATTCGCAGCATTCCGAAAACCCTGTGGGTTTTCGGCTTTCGCAAATCCCGTAGGGATTTGCCAAACACTTGACCCGTGGTACTTCACCTTCTGTAAGCAATTATCTCTACAACTTTTGTTTTTATCGGCGGCTAACCTCCGCCTTCCGTGATCTCTTTCATACCTACAGACAGGTGACCTAGGCTTATGCCACCTATAAGGATCGTGAACCAGAACACCGATATTCTGTAGAGCAGGAATATAGCTGTAGCGGTGGTGATATTGATCGACGTAACCACTGTTATTACGACAGCACCGAAAACCTCGACTCCACCTAGCCCCCCAGGTGAGGGTAGATATCCGGCAAGACTCGCTACCGGGATTATCAGGAAGATCAGGGGAAAGTTTATGGTATGGTTGATCGCCATCGAACTCATGTAAAGCGGAAGTATAACGAAGAACCAGCCGATATGTGCCAGTATTATAGGTAGTACCAGCCTGTCTTTGTTTTCTCCGATGAATGAAAGGGTTCCGAAAAAGTCGTCCAGACGTTCTTTTACCAGTTCAGGCTCGAGACCGTAGTACAGTTTGTCGCTGTAGCGACCCAGTTTGTCCCGAATAAAGTTTGTTAGAGAGAGTACACCCGTCTTCACGTCGCCGCGTTTCCGCCAGATAAGTACCGCCGCTGTAATTGTAGCACCGAGAACTACCGCGAATCCGATAGCATAGGTTTTGATGGTTCCGCTAATGTCGTGGACGATGAGGAAGTACAGGAAACCTATACTGCCGTAGGTGAAGAATGGAAAGAAGTTAATCAGGTCACTGGAGATAACGCCGGCGAGGCTTTTTTCGTAACTGATGTCGGTGTACTTGGTGAGAACGAGTGCTATAAAAGGTTCCCCTCCCACCTGACCGAACGGGGTGATGTGGTTGGCGAACTGTGCACTCAGAAATATAAGGAAGACCTTCACACGGGATATTCGGTGCTCTACAACAGCTATTACCCGGTGCCATACGCTGGACCATGCAACCATTCCGATAAACGTTGAAAGGATACCCAACAGAAAGATCCCGGTATGCATCTGAGCGTAGAGACTTATGATCTTGTGGATTCCGACGGCCCAAAGGAAGAAAGCCAGTATTAGTAGAGCAGCGATAAAACCCGTCACAAGCCTCTTCATGTCATCTAAATCCTGTTCCGAAAACATGTTTCTTTCCCCTTCTACCTACTATTCAATATAACAGGAGAGGAAAAACTCCGTTTAGGTAAGAATGTGGCTTCGTTTAGGTAAGAATGGGACTTCGTTTAGGTAAGAATGGGACTTCGTCTAGGTAAGACGGCGTAGACTGTTTAGCAGTAAGAACGTTAAACTCTATCCAACCTTTCTATGGAGTTATATACTCCATTTTTTCTTCGATCTACTGTACAGAAATAGCCCTGCGAGAAACGCAATTGTGGAACCGGCGAGGCTGAACACGACGGATTCCAGTGGAAACACACTGTAGGAAATCGATGCAACTAACAATGGAACGGCTACCGCCATGATAAATATGGTATAGATCGAGAAGAGACGGGAGTTCAACAGCAGGCTGTTTGGTTCGAATCCCGTGAGATATATCGATACTCCGAAAACGTACATCGAAACGAAGGGTAGTATCACGAGTCCGGAGAGAACTTCGTCGAATCCGAAGAGTACGCCTCCGAGTACGAGGTAGAGGTACGAAGCAGGAAGCGACAGTAGAAGGCCTGAGACGAGTTTGGCTCTCAGTAGATCGGAGGAGTCAACGGGTAGCATACCGTAGTCTTCAGGACGGTCAAAACGGTTTATCCAGTGGTAGACCGAGGTAGAGGAAATCGCCAGAAGAACCGCGAACGCGATGCCGGGTGCCGCAACCACGTCACGGACGAACGGTATCTTGACGACCAGAAAGACGAACACGAGGAACAGGAGACCCACGGAGAAAAGGATCTTCCAGTATCCACCGCTCGAACCCAGGACGTCGACGAACATCTTCGCCACGAGACCCGACGTCTCGTCGTCGATCCTGGAAACGAACCGTTCGATATCAACGTACCTGTCCTCCCGTCTACGTACACCCGAACCTGATGAGGGTACGTAGTACCTGACGCCGACGAAAAGAAGGACTGCGGTCGGAAAGAGCCCGACTGCAAACCCCTGGAGGGTGTGGTTGGAGAAGAAACCCAGGGGGGTAACGGCAAGTACACTGCCTCCCTCAAGGTAAAGACCGGTTGCCGTAAGACCGACGGTTCCGAATAGCACCGATCTCCGGTAGTTGTAAAGGGAACTCAAACTTAGGCTGAGTCCGACTCCGAGAGAGAAACAACCAACTGCAGCGACCCATACGACCGGCAGGGGTTTTCCGTCCCCGTACATGAAACGTACGGGAAGCAACCCGACTGTGACTGGTGCGACGTAGAGAAAGGTATAGTAGACCAGGTCTTTGGCGATAAAGTTCGCAAGCACCTCCTTCTTTTCCACAGGTAGTGTTCTTGCCGAGTAGATGAGGAGGTTGGACTCGCCTAACAGGTTTTCGAGCGCATCGGTCCCCACCAGTCCCACGGAACCTACGTTCAGCCCCAGAAAGACGAGTACGTACAATAAACCCGTCTCTATCCTCTCCACGCCGTATCCGCTGAAACCCAGAACCAGGTAGGCGAAGGCGGAGAGAACGAAAATAACGAGGGGGAAGGCGGCAAATCCCCAGCCTCCAAAGAGCCTGCTATGTATCCGCCATTCCTCCTTCATCATCCTTCGGAACAGGCTGCCTTTCATCATTGGTCGGGCTGTTTTTCAGCTTCGGTCTCAAATAAGGCATCCGACACGGTTTTTTCTCCGCGCTGGACCTCTTCCATGAACACGTCTATAAGGCTCCTGTCACCGTGTTCGAGTTCCTCAAGATTTTTCTCCGCAACCAGTCTACCGTCGTAAAGAATACCTACCTTGCTGCAGAGTTTTTCGGCGACATTTATATCGTGAGTGGAAAGAAACACCGTGTTTCCCTTTGTGTGAAACTCCGTGAGATACTTCTTGACTTCCTCCTGCATAACGGGGTCGAGGTTTGAGAGGGGTTCGTCTATAAAAACCAGTTCGGGTTCGTGGAGAAATGCCTGGGTGAACATAACCTTCTGTTTCTGCCCCCTGGAAAGGTCGGCGTTAACCGTGTCAAGCCGGTCGCTGAAACTGAGTCTTTCGCTCCATTCTTCCACCTTACTTCTGTGACTCTCCATACCTCGTGTTTCGGCTACGAAGTCCAGGTACTCCCTGGGGGTGAGGAAGCTTGGTGGATCCTCTCTTTCTGGAAGTATACCGATCTTCGATCTGGTTTTGACTGGTTCTGCTGTGGGATCGATATCCAGCACCCACGCCGTTCCCTCCGTGGGCTGTGTCTGTCCGGTTAGAATCTCTATAGTCGTGGTTTTTCCGGCTCCGTTGGGTCCTATGAAGCCGAACAGCTCACCCTTCTCCACCGTAAGGTCCAGCGTGTCGAGTGCACGGACTTCGTTGTATTTTTTCGTAAGACCGTCAGTATCTACGGCCTTCATCCAGTTTAAAGAGGTACCGAGTTTTTATAAATCCCGAGCACCGCAAGAGGGCTCGGTGTCATGTTAGATCCACTGGGTCGAAGTTCAATCTGTCGTGGTAAGGGGGTCTGGCGCTATGTTACGGTATATCAAGTAAGGTGGGGTGCGAAGCACCTATGGTTACGGTGTATGAAGTAAGGAGGTCCCGCGCTATGTTACGGTATATCAAGTAAGGTGGAGGCACGAGGATGAAGAGTTATATTGTTTGGTAAACATCATATACTTAATGTCGAGTTTGGAGGGTAGGCCTGTAGCACTTCAGTCGAAGGATATGGTTAGACTTCTGCAGATGGGTGTCGTCATTGAGGAGTACGCCGAGGAGAAGAGCGCATACATGCTCGCCGACGCCTTCGACGGAACAACAAGGAACGTTTTAGACGAGTCACGGGAGGAAAGTATGGAGCACCGGGACATGTTGCTTGAACTCATCGAACGTCACAAGTCCCGCGAGATAGATGAGGATAGGATCGAATCCCTCGTGAAAAAGGCTATCGAGAGTACGGAAACCAGGCCGGAAAGCCGTAATGAAGCCCTCTCTAAACAGAGGGACAGCGAGATGCTTGCTTACAGTTTCTATGACAACGTAGTGGAGGCGCTGGAGAACTACGAGACCGATGAGGTCGACGAGACCGATGAGGAAATCGAGGAGGTTATTGAGACGGTAAAAGAAATAAGAGAGGATGAACTGGAGGACGCTCAGAAACTCGAAGGAATGTTAGATCAAGATGGAGGAGGAAAAAATGAGTAAGAACGAGGCAAAGACGGAAAGTGTGGAGATGTATCTTAAGGAGATATATCTGCTGTCCCGGGACGGGTCTTACGCCTCCACGGGAGATATCGCGGACATGCTCGAGGTTTCACCACCGAGTGTCAGCGAGATGCTAGGTAACTTGGAGGAAAACGACTTCATCGAGTACGAGAAGTACAAGGGGGCCCGTCTAACAGATGACGGTGAACGGCTTGCCAAAAGCCTTTTGCAGAAACACTGTCTGATAGAGAGGTTCCTGGTGAAGTTCCTTGAGGTTGATGAGGGGTTCCACGATGAAGCATGTCGGATAGAGCACGTGATGAGCGAGGAGGTTGCGGAACAGCTAAGTAAGATCGTGGATCAGCGCCCCGAATGTCCATCCTGTTACGATCCTCAGGAGAAACACTGTTCCGCACTTTTCAAAAGCAGTACCTGAACACCTGAATAACCAGAACTCGAATATGGAGCCACACCTTTTATTGAATTAACCGTTTTCTCTGGCGTTAATCGTGGTCGGGAAAGATAAGGGGTTTGACTATAACGTAGAGTATCGCTCCGCCTCCCAGGAGCATCAGGCCTAATGTTATCCAGGTGAACACCGACATTGTCTGATGTACTGTTTACCGTGGCAAGTCTTTTTTGAAATAACTTTTTGAACTTACTGTAGGATAGTTAAGGTGTTATCAGGATACTCTATAACTGTTATCCGTGGATAGTTCCGAGATACTTGATCTGCAAACCTATTATCGTTAATCTTGAAAGCCATACAAATTTTGTCAAATCCATACAAAGATTTAATATATTTGGTTGGTTATCTTATTAAACGATAAATAAATGGGTATTTTAAGTAGACTGAAAGTCGGGTGGATCATGAGTAAGGGAAGTCTGGGGGTTCTGACTGAATATCCCAGTCTGATAATTCTCCCCATAATAAGTAGTGTAGCTGCGTTAATCTATCTATCGCTACTCTTGGGTGGTGTTTTTTTGGGGGATCGGGGGGAGTTACTTCGGTCACAGACAGTAACGCTACTAATGTAGCGGTGGTGTTTCTGGCATACCTCGGAACGACGTTTGTAGCGACCTTCTTCAACGGTGCATTGGTTTTCTGTGCCGGTGACGCGATGCAAGGGAACGAACCGAGCATCAAGAAGGGGCTGACTGCGGCATTCGGGAAGATCGGGTATATATTAGTCTGGTCGGTAATCGTAGCGGTAGTCAGCGTTATAATAAGGGCTATAGCAGAGAACGGCAGCATCCTGGGACAGATCGTTGCTGTATTGTTCAGCGCCGCATGGACGATAATGACGTACTTCGTGCTCCCGATAATCATGTTCGAGGACAGGGGGATCAAGGGCAGTTTGAAGGAAAGCGGCAGTAAGTTCAGAAGCAACTGGGGTGACACAGTGGGAACCTGGGCTGGAGTAGGATTCTTCAGCGCAATTATGGTTCTAATCGCCGTCGTTATCGGAGCCATCTCTGTGTACGTTACCCTCGGAACGCCGGTGTTTATACCTGCACTTATATTCGCTATACTCCTGATGGTTCTGGTGTTCGTTGTATCCGCTTCACTCAAGTCGGTAGCCAAGACAGCGTTATACATCTATGCCTCAGAGGGAGAGTCTCCATCCGGGTTCGAAAACGTGGATTTCGAGAACCATACCGTGAAGTAAAGAGATATTCAGTGAATATACGTCTGCTGTCTCGGAGAAAATTCACGTGAATTAGGTTCTACCATGTGAAACTGAGCTAGTTTTGGCGGTAGTTGGGTTGTTTTGGTGGTGGCTGGGTTGGTTGTGGTGGTGGCTGGGTTGGTTATGAAAATTCAGTTCGTTACAGGCTAATTAAAGTAATTCCGAGGTTATACAAAAAAACAAGTAAATATCGCTAAATATGGTTGAGATAGAGTACCAGGAAACACCCGACCACAGGATACTGCTTTTCGGGGACGGCGTAGAGGTATCGATAAATAAGGGGGGATATGGAATGTTAATTGTTTCTAAGGGCGGCGAGGAGATTGAGAGGTACTACGGACTCGAAATGGCTGTGGATCATGCCGCGGAACTCGTCGGTGTTTCACCATCGAGTATAGAGTTACCGAAGAAAGCACGGGATATGGGTATGTGAACGATGGAGGGTGAATTTTAGCTTCTTAGTGGTGTGCCATCAAGGAAAGACTCCGTCTTATCGTTCGTCGATTGCATCCTCTTCATGAACCTCACCCTTCTCTCCCCGTCTACTGTTTCGTCCTTCTTGATAACTATCTTCAGACCTAACCCTTCCAGGTGTTCGAGGGTCTCTGTAATCACTTCTGGATCCCCCTCGATGACGTGGTTTTCGCCTACCTCCCCACCCTCCTTTACCGTATCGACGGTTTCGGCTGCCGGAAGGAGGATCGATTCGCCGATCCGGTGTGCCTGTTCCTTTCTCTCCTCCTCGTCGTTGAGTTCGTGGGCCTGGAAAATCTCTGTCATTAACCGTCTGAACATGAAGTCCTTTCCGTAGTCAAACAGTAGACGGAATGCGTACTCGAGTGCGTCGTTTGCGGCGCTGGAGGTCGTGTACTTCAGCTGTTTTCTGATATCCAGGGTCTTCATCACCACACCTTCCCTCCCCTCACTGTCGAGCTCTTCGATGATACGGGCAACCTCGTCTGGGGCGTCGTCGACGTCGAAGACCCCGAACAGCGATACATTCTCCATACCATAGCTCTCCGTCAGCTCCCGTCTCTCCTGGACCGTAAGGGAATCTCCGGAGACACGATCGCGGACGTCGAAAACACGGGCCCCTAGGCCGTCTATCTCGGGGTAATCGGTGGCTGTGTAGGGGTTTTCGATCCCCGCCATCTCACAACACAACATCATCTCGGGGTTGTCGCTGAAGAACCCGTCAAGGTCAAGCAGATCCCTAGCTTTCGCCGTAGTGAAAGGACAGATGATTCCTCCCCTCGTGAACGCCAGGTACTCCCCGTCTACCTGTGCTATACGTGTGTTGTAGCCGTTGTACTTCTCCTCCACCGCTATCTCTTTGTCCTCGCCGAAGTACCTGGGAATCCCGTTTTCGAGGTTAAGGGTTCTTGGAATCTTGGGAAATCCCCTTACTACCTCGTCGTCGAACAGTACTGTACCTCTTTCTATGTTTTTCCTGTAGTCTGGTAGATGAAGGTATTCCCTGCTGTTCCAGGTTTTAGAGTCGAATTTTTCGAGCAGGCTTTCGAACTCTTCCTCGGTTAGACCGAGGGGTTCGTGTACCTCCATATAAAAAAACTAGACCTTGAAACTCTCGCCACAACCACAGGTCGACTTTGCGTTCGGGTTGTTTATGTCGAATCCCGTGCTCTGTAGTGATTCGACATAGTCGACCTCGGATCCTTCCAGATACTCCGCGGAATGTTCATCCACGATCAACTTCACCCCCTTGAGCTCTATTAGATGGTCGTCGTCTGAGACATCGTCGTCGAACTGCATTCCGTACGAGTAGCCGCTACAACCTCCCTGCTGTATATATATTCGGATCCCGTATCCCTCAAGGTCCTTTGACTCTATAATCTCCCGTGCTTTTTCGGCTGCGGTGTCAGTTAGAGTTAGAAGTTTATTCTGTTTTGATTCCATATAGTTTTATATGAAAGAATCTACCTTAAGCTTTGGCTTGACCTCGGATAGACTGTCCAGGATAGACGATAGAACAGATCTGAGTTAATATAGATCTCAGACGTGTGAAGTACCACGGGTCAGGTGTTGGGCAAATCCCTAAGGGATTTGCGAGAGTCGAAAAGCTTCGCTTTTCGG
>JBDGRN010000089.1:0-7045 GCA_042218125.1 Halobacteria archaeon
GGAATCCAGGAAAAACTAAACTGGAGGTGTGACAACCATTCTATGACACCCTCTATAATAAATAAAAAGCAACCGAACGGGTGGGTATAAAGGACCGGTTCTTTCGTTTTAGGTGTTCGGGTGGTGCGGGGCTGGTCCGTGTTCTTCAGTTCGGTATCTGGCAACCCTTCAACTTGAACTGGGGGTTCTATCTATCTCTATCAACTGACTCAGGAGAGTACTTCCTGTAACTCTCCATGTAGTTCCCGATCCCGGTCTTGATCGTATCAACCGTAGATCTGGTTTTTTCCGTAATCTCATCTACGTTCTTGGATTCGTTGTATTTAGCTGTCATCTCCTGATGTGCACCTCCCTATTGGGGCCATATACCGGTATCCGTGACGGGTTCTTAAATCTGGTGTCTTTACGTAGTTTCCAGAAAAAATCTAATTAATCAAAGTAATATAGGTACTGTAAAAAACAAGTATTTACAGAACAATTAGCCCTGAAAGATATGATCCGAGACTGTCTTTTTACCTATTTCTTGACGGTAATCTTACCCTTCATTCCCGCCATTTCGTGAGGTATACAGAAGTACTTGTAAGTCCCGGGGTTCTTGAAGACATGTACGTAACTCTGGCCCGACTGTACTGCTCCCTTGCTGTTCTCCCATCCTTCTTCCGCTTTTTTCTGGTTCGGGAATCCGCCGGAGGCAAAGTACTCGCCGTCTTCGGGAACCTGGTCGCCGTAAGCCGTTACTGTATGAGATTCACCAGAAACGTGTTTCCAGGCTACCTTGTCTCCCGACTCCACCTCTATCTCTCTCGGTTTGTACTCGACGGCCTTCATGTCGACTACGTGATCTGCGTCGTCGGGGACGCCGTCGACGACATCAGGTCCACCGGTTAACTCTGGATCGGTAGCGTTACCTTCCTTGTGTTGACTGTTTTCCTGTCCTTCGTTTCCCGGTGCCTTGGATACGGCACCAGCGACTGCGAACTCTGCCTTCGTCGTCGCCATCGAGAACTCCGACATCTTTTCCGATACCTCTTCACCGTTCCCTACTGCGTCTACGTACTCCTTTAAAGCATCCTCGAAACCCTCGTAGGCTTCATGGTCGCTTTCCTTTAGCGTTTCGTGAACCCGTGACTTCTCGAACCTCTGGAACATCCCCTCCACCAGTCCGGTAGCCTCGTTACCGTAACTGCCGGTGTCATGCGAAACTAACGAGTAAACGGCTTCCACAGCCTCGTTGTTGAACACGTTGGACCTCTTGACGTACTTCTTCTTACCGGAACCTGGGATTTTTTCGAGTGTCTCCTCGAACGAGTGGTACAGGTTTTCGTCTGTACTCTCGAGTTTTTCGTGGAAACCCGCCTCACCTTTCTCGAACCTCTCTAAAACCGATTTAACCATACTTTCAGCCTCGTCGGTTTTACCTGAAGTGGAGAGAACAGCGCCGTCGTATACGACTGCAGCCATGTATGTGCTCTCTACCGCTGCCGGCACAGCCGTTCCACCCTGGTTCTCCACGAAACTGAGAAGCTGCTGATCTATCTTTTCTGAGAGACTCTTCGCCTTCTCTTTCTTTTCCTGCTTATATGTATTAATGAGGTTACCAAGTCTTTTCTCGAACTTTTCGTATCCTTCGTGGTCGGTATACTCGAATTTCTCGTGGAAACCCAGTGTGTCAGATTCGAATGCTTCGAGTACGGATTTAACGGATTCGGCGGCGGATCCGTTTTTACCGAGTTCACTCAAGGTACGTGCGTCGTTGAGTCTGGTCCTGTAGAAAGATGCCTCGAGAACCGCTCTTTCTTTCTCGGACGCCAGCTTTTCGATACCCATTACCAGACTGCTGTCTATCTTACCGATTGCTTCCGAGGCAGCTTTGCTGTCGTCCTTACCCGCCGCCTCGACGAGTTTTTCCAGCCCTTCGTGTTCGAAACCTTCGTAGGCTTTTTCGCTTGCCTCCTCCAGGGCCTCGTGTGCCCTGGCTTTTTCAAAACTAGAGAGTATCGACCTGGCAAAACTTTTGGCTTCTTCGTTACTTCCAGTATCCATGAGGATACCGGCGTCGTAACCTCGGCTCCTGTAGAGATTCAGGGTGGCGGCGTGTGCAAAATTCACTGACGTTCCACCACTCTCGGATAGGTTTTTTGCGTCGTAGCCCTGGGCTTGAAACTCAGAAAGCTGTGCGACACCTGCAACTCTGTCACCGGTCAGTTCGTAACCGGCATCCGTTGCCTGTTTTTTAACACCGTTAACAGTTTTCTTAATTCGGTCTGCACCACCCTCTTTTCCAGCATCTTTGACGCTGGAGACAGATTCTTCGAAATTTTCGTAGGTTTCATGGTGGTTTTCTTCGAGATAGTCGTGTAGGTTCGAGTTCTCGAACTTTTCCATCACTCTGTCGGCCTCGGTGGCAGTTGCCTTCTCCTTACCGAGAATAGACAGTATCAGTACGTTTTCAGAGATAGAGCCGAATAACTGGAGTTCCATGGCACTTCTCGTCGCTACGTCAGTGATCTTCTTCTGTGCCTTACCCAGGTTTTTATCGATCAGCTGAGTTTCAGTTTTGGCTCTATCCAGGTTACCGTTTTCGAAAGCTTTCCTCTGTTCGGCGACGGCTTCCTCGAAAGCCTCGTAACTGCTGTGACTTGTTTCCTCCAGCTTTTCGTGTGCACCCCATTTACCCTCTGCTTTTTCGAACTTCTGGAAGATTTCCTTGGATATCCGTGCCGCTCTCGAAGTGTCTCCCGAGATACCAAAACTCAACGCGTCGTGTGCAAGCGCTCTGTATACGTTCCATTCGGCCGCAACTGCCGTTTCAGGGCCTAGTTTTCCATTTTTCCCTTTACCTTTTCCAAGGTTTTTGGCGTTGTTTAAACGCTAGTTTTTGATTGAGTCTTCGATGTTTTTCACTACACATTTTAGTACGATTTCTTTGTATTGATTGTACCATTTTTTGCTTAATAATCGATCGTTGTAACGTTGTTTTAAGCTTGAGAACACTGATTCGACATTTGATCGTTGATGGTATACGTCATCATCAATTCTAGCGTTGTGAGCTTTATCTAGGGAAGTAAATTCGCGGTGTTTGATTACTGGTCGTATATTGTTTGATCTTAGGTTTTTTCTTAGTTTGCCGGAGTCATATCCTTTATCTGCTGTTAATATATTTATTTTGTCAAGGTTTTTCTTTAATAAGGTGTCAGCAGCTTTTGTGTCGTGTGGTTGTTTTGTACTTATACTTAGATCGAGTATTTGGTTGGTTTTACAGTCAACTAGCAAAGATGTTTTTATGGCTTTAAATTTATAACCTGTTCTTTTACGGTATTTGTTAGAAAATCTGCTACGGTCAAAGCCGCTAGCGTCGATCGCTTGAATATCTCCGTTTTCTTGAAAGTTTGTTGAGAATTTTAACATTTTCCTACACTCTATCGTATTTATTTGTTGTATACTGTTACAAACTGTACTATAATGTGGGAGATTTTCAGGTTTAACGCCTAGATACCTGGTGATTCTAGACATTTCTTTTAAAACATCCATTAATTTTCGGTAAGTATGATCAAGATACTGTTTTAATCCATGAAGTGAAAGGATCAACCAGTCACTGTAGCCGTTTACTCCTTTATTTACAGCTGGTTGTTTTTTGTCACAGACTTTTTTAGCTAGCCAAACACATCTTTTCGTGAAGCGGGAAGTCTTTGTTTGCACAACAAAAATTACCCGCTTCTTTTCATCTAAAATTAAGTCAGACAAAAGTCACACACAACCACGTTTAAACAGAGCCAGGTTTTTTGAACTTTTACTTGAGTTACCGCCTGAACTTGATGTCAAGCATCCCGAAATACCTGTCGCCCCAACTGCTCCCACAGACTTAATCACGGTTCTCCGGTCCGGATTCATGAATTTTAGGTGTACCTAATCTTTGTTAAACTCTATGGTTTGGGCTACCCTAAAAATATTTCCAGAAATACTTGAGGGAGGGCGTTTGTTTAAATAAATGGCTTAGCGGTGGAATATAAATTTCAATTCTATAATTGTAAATCTTAAGTAAAAACTACTGGATATTTAAGAAATTGGCACAAGGTTTAAGGCCCGCACGATGATAGCTCTAGATAGAGCCAACGAGGTAAAACAAAATGACAACAATAGCGAAAACATTCAAGGAAGCCGAAAACTGTGAAGGTAATGAAAGAAGTTTTGACGTCGAAAAGGTAAAGCCGAAGTTAGACGTGGAGGGAAAGAAGAAGAAAGTTAGAAAAGAAAAACACAAGATCGACGAAGGACTCAAAAACTACGTCGAATCCTACGTCTACTATTCGCCCGAAGCTTTCAACGAATAAGGACAGATAGGCCAATAAGGACAGATAGTTGGACGGAGTTGAAAGACGAATACGTCGTTTGGATCTCCGAAAGCAAAAAAATCTGAGTTTTTATTCTATTCGATCAAGGAAATAGGTCCAAGCATAATTACTGAAATTTAAACCGTTAAGGAAATTAGTTTTTGTAGTATTAATTTAGGTTTTTAATAGGCCTATTTAAAATATGACCTCATCTTTATTTACACGGAAGTATATAGGTCGTTACAGAATGGTGGAAGACTCAGGAAATAACCGTACGTGTGATGAATGTGGTGCCGAACTGCAACCCGATGACAGTTTCTGTCGGAAATGTGGTTCTGATATAGATCAAACAAATGGGGATGACGGTGAGGATCTCGGAAACCAGGTTTCGCCTGAAGAAGAAAACGAACGGGGTTCTGATGAAAACGGAAATGTACGTTCAGGGGAGGATGATGAATCCAGGGAGTCTGCTACCTCAGGTAGAGATTCGAGAGGACCCGACCACACCGAGTTTTGCAAGTGGTGTGGTGCGGAGATTCCGGAGGGACTGGAGAAATGTCCTGAATGTGACAATGTACTGGAGGACCAGGAAAGCAAAACCAGGAGAGACACCGGGCATGGACCGGATGAAAAGTACTGTAGTTCCTGTGGAGAGTTAGTAAAACGGAATGCCGAGATATGTCCGCACTGCGGAGTTCGTATCCATTCATCCACTGAAACTGACAGGGTTACGGCAGCCATATTTGCGATCCTGCTGGGGGGCCTGGGTGCCCACAAGTTCTATCTCGGAAAAACCGGTCAGGGTGTCTTATACCTGTGTTTCTTCTGGACTTTAATACCCGCAATCGTCGGACTCATTGAGGGTATAATATATCTCACCGAGTCTGATCAGGAGTTCGAAAGAAAACACATCGATTAAACTGCGCTTGAACCCGATTTATTGGACGTAAGTAGAAACTGGAGTTACAGGAGAATAGTCGGGGAAACTAACTGACATCGGTTACATGTACCTGACTCTCCAGTCCGGTCCGAGGTTACTGTTCCGGGAATCAAAAAACATTGTTCGGCTTAAATATTAACTGTATAATAACGATCCGTGGATAGAAAAAACGAGTTTAAAAAAGGTATGAGACGGACGGGGAGGTATGTACTATCCCACCATCTTCCCGACCAGTACCATAAGTGTTACTCTATCAGAATCCTTGGTAAGAGGCTCCATATATGTGCAAGATGTACCGGTGTGTACATCGGTATACTTTCCGCCGCCTTCGTATCGTTTTTTACCCAGTTAATACAGGCAAATCCATACCTGTTTGTCGTGGTGTTTCCGGTTTTTGCGCTTATGGACTGGAGTTTGACCAGTTTTACAGGCTGGCGGGGCAGAAATCTTATAAGAACGGTTACAGGCATTTTTCTCGGCTTCGGATACATATCCGGTCTTGTACTCCTTTTCACGACCCAGGACTGGCCGGTATCCCTGGCTTCTGCTGTGATGTATGGCTGTGTTGCCGGGATTCTTATATTACTGCGACTGTAATGTTGGAAGAGCCCATATACGTTAGTAAGACAAAGACGTAAACCGGTTAAGAATGGATAGTGTTGCGGTACTGGGAGGAGGTGTATCAGGTCTTGCGGCAGCAGGTCAACTTGGTAAAGAGTTCGACGTCACTGTTTACGAGAAAAAAGACCGTGTTTCTGGTAGAGCTAAAACTAAGAGAAGGAATGGAGTTGTTTTCGACTGCGGAGCCAACTATCTTGGTATAGGGGGTAATGACTCCAAACTATACGACTTAATAGAGGGGACTTCCGAGGAGGTCGTAGATATCGAAGGAGATGTTTGGATCTTCGACCGGGAGGGGCAGATCTCCAGGGGGAAGGAAAAAGACGAACTCAAACTGTCGTTCCGGGATGGAATCGAGTGCCTGGGAAAGGTTCTTTTTGACAGATCCGAAACTGAGGTACGTCTCTCCGATCCGGTAGAGACTCTGACCTCGACTGAAGACGGCTGGGTGGTGAAGTCGCGAACCGAAAAATCATCGTACAGTCTTGTAGTGAACTCGGTTCCTCCGTTCGGAATGGACGGTATCGATCTTGAACTAACAAACCGTATAGACGAGGACGCGGGCGCGGACAGAGATGGGGATGGGGATAATGATTTAACTCCAGCTGAGCTCAGGGAGCTTTATGGTGGGGTGGAGTACCGGTCGGTCGTGTGTTACGGCTTGAGGTATTCTTTCGAACCGGAGGTTCCATGGTACGGGTTAGTAAACGTCGACAAATGCCACGACGTGGGGTGGGTTTCGCGGGAGGAATTCAAGGGGGGACACGTTCCGGACGGCACGTTACTTGTGGTTCAAATGTCACCGGAATGGAGTGGTGAGTATATTTCAGCTTCGGAAAGTGAGAGGAAAAACATGGACGGAGAAGTCCCGGACAGGATAGCAGAACTACTCGATGAGGATAGATTCGAGGAACCGGACTGGATAGATGTTGAGGTTTGGAGGAACGCCTTACCCGATAACCAGGTTGGTGATTCCAGGGTTATCGAAAGATGTAGACAAACCGGTCTTTACCACTGTGGCGACTGGCTGGAGGGAAAGGGTAGGTTAAGCCTTGCAGCGGATTCGGGTTTCAAAACGGCTGAAAAGATACAGGATAAGTACCGATAACGGATTTCTGAATAAATGAAGCTACAGGTTTTCTGGTAGTGGGTT
>JBDGRN010000089.1:7145-24411 GCA_042218125.1 Halobacteria archaeon
TGTTTTTGGGTGTGTAGAGTTGTGTTTGTTTTTGGGTGTGTAGAGTTGTGTTTGTTTTTGGGTGTGTAGAGTTGTGTTTGTATTTGGGTGTGTAGAGTTGTGTTCTCTGTTAGAGGGTTAGTTTTAAAGGGTGTAGAGTGTGGTATCCTGAGTGTGTTGTACGGTAATGTGGTATCCTGAGGGATTCGTATTAAGGTATCCCTTTTTTCGAGGTTCCGTCGTCATGGGGGTTCGACGTTGACGACGAATGTGGTGTTTTCACGTTCGGATTGAGGGGGACTTTCGTATTTCATCTCTATAACCGATTTCTCCTTCCCTGACGGTGCCTCGTAGGTGAAGGTGACTTTACCGCTGGACCCAGTGGTTTTGTTGCTATCAGAATCGCTGAATGTTCCCTTGCCATCGACTACCGTGGCGTTGACTTCTACCCCCGAAACCGGGTTGTTGAAACGGTCACGGACCTGTGCTGTTAGGTCCGTGTTTCTGTTCTGAGATACGTTGGTTCTGTTTCCCGCTATGTTGGTTATGTAATGTGGGTTCGGGGAACCGCTCTTATCGAGCCCCACCTCCGCCATACGGAGGTTGTAGGTATTGTTTCCCTTTAACGTCACGTTGACCGTGTCGCCGTTTCCTGAAGTCACATCATGTACGTGATTTACGTCGTTGAGAGCCTTGGTCCAGTTCTTATCAGTTAACCGGGTGTCTATGCTCAACGTAATGTTCTGGTTCGATTCGTTGGTCAGGGCGACGGCGTACTCGGATGTACTCATCGGTTTGAGCGTAACTCCCTCCGAACCTACCTTGGAAGTCGATATGGAGCCGTTCACTGCAACCAGGAAAAGATCCTTGCCGTTAACCATGGACTGTTCGTTAAGCGTTGCATTTGAGTTTCCGTCCTGGTTGGGGCGGTAGTTGTATACCAGTCCGTTGTCGTAACTCGTCTGGGGTGCGTTACTGTAGTAGTTGTAGTCAGGTATATATGTGACATTGACGTTCTCGAACGATTTACGTGAACCGTTCCAGTAGTCTTCTGTCTGTGGATCCCTGGACTTGGCGTTCGATATGTTTATGAATCCCTCCGTTGACCTGAGAGAACCCGTGGCAGGAGGTGGATTTATCAGCACCAGTCTGTTGGGGTACCTTACACCGAGATCCAGGGTCACTGTTCTGGGCGAACCTATCGCAGCAACCGAGTTCACGGACGAACTTAGCTGTAGTATGTCGGACTGTATTTCCTGACTGTGATCGAACTCCAGATCTTCGTTCCAGGTAGGGACTGCGGAAAGCTGGATAACCGTAACGAGGATAAAGAAAAGTCCCATAAGCAGTATGGCTCCTATAATCGGCGACATACCACTGTCCGCCTTCACGTCATCCATTCGGTTGTATTTTAACTCATAACTCTATTAAACTTGGCAATATTGCAGAATAATCTACCGATTCATCCATCATATTTTAAGTTTGACGGATAGAATATAAGTTTGAATATCCCGTAAAGGGTTAATGTGGAAACAGCTACGGAGGCAACTAATATCAAGGTGCAGAACTAACCTTGAATAAATATTTAAAAAATGAATTCAAACTCTGGAGAAGTCGATCCGGAACACGTAATTTCGCTTGCGGAGAACTTTCTGAACTCAAGAAGTTCCAGTCCTGACCGGGCGAGAAGAAATGCATTGAAGAAAAATCTGGAAGAGTGGAAGGAAAAAAAGGAGGAAACGGAAGAGGATGACCCACTCTACGACCACGTCAATAACAAGTACGAGGAACAGCAGGAGAAATGGAACGAGATGTTCGGCGATATGGATGAAAATAAGAAGGAGTTCCTGGAGCTTGTGAGCGAAAGGTACGTCGCCGAGGGTTTCTGGCTTAACGACACTATAATCAGGGCACTCAACTTGATGCTGTTCGGGAAACTAAACGACAACCTGGTAATAGAGAGGGAGAAGATTAACCAGGGTTCGGAGTTCGAGGACGAGCAACTTTACAAGGTATCTAAGAAAATCAGGACGCTGGCGCAAAACGAGCTAGATCTAATCAAAAATGTCGAATCGTAAAGACGAGTAAGGCAACAAAGATTTACGTTTCCTATACTAAATTAAATTTTAACTAGGAGGTGGATAAAATCGAAGGTATAGCAATTCAAGAAAAAAAGGACGAGGTAATCGAGGAGGCAGTCGATTACTTCAAAACCACCTCCGAGCCACAGTATATCGACAAACCCGAATTGGACTACGTCCGGAATAATATGTTCGATATGACTTTTCTGGAGGACTTTAAGGTAGTCGACGGTGACTGGATATCACTTCCCTTTACCTACGCGTTTATTCTATACGACGAAACTATTGACGTATACAAGTATCACGTGTTGGAGCCCTTCATGGACGACTACGAAACGTACATGAAGAGAGATCTCGAGGCCGTCTTCAGGAACATAATGCGTGCAGAGGACCTTCCCAGGGATGCAGATAAAGACGAGGTCTTCAACTCAGTTATGGCAAAGGTGGTTGAACAGTACGCAACCGTAATCGATCCCGGCATACTTTACAAGATATACTACTACCTGTACCGAGACTTCGTGGGTTACGACAAGATAGATCCCATCCTCCGTGACCCCGGCATTGAGGACGTCTCCTGTAACGGACACGAGATGCCGCTGTATATATACCACAGGGACTACAGGGATATGAGAACCAACCTGGTTTTCCAGAAGGAGGAACTTGACAACCTCACGATCCAGCTTGCACAGATATCGGGTCGCCATATTTCGGTGTCGAACCCTATGGTGGACACCACTCTTCCCGATGGTTCGAGGGCACAGCTAGTACTCGGTAGCGACATAGGGATACACGGCTCTAACTTCACGATAAGGAAGTACCTTGATACACCTTTAACTCCGGTAGACCTGATAAAGTACAACACCTTCAGCGTCCTCGAGATGGCGTTCATGTGGTTTGCGGTCGAAAACCGACGTTCAATGATCTTCGTGGGTCCCACTGCTTCCGGAAAAACCACGAGTATGAATGCGGTATCTCTCTTTCTACCTCCCGACAGCAAGGTGGTGTCGATAGAGGATATACGTGAGGTAACCATTCCGCACAAGAACTGGATCGCGGAGATCACGAGGGAATCAAGCGGTGCCGAGAAGAGGGATGAAATAAACATGTACGAGCTTCTGAAGGCAGCGCTGCATCAGAGGCCAGAGTACCTGTTGGTCGGCGAGATCCGGACCCAGCCCGAGGTAGTCAGAACTTTCTTCCAGTCCATCTTCACCGGGCATCCGGGTAGCACCACGTTCCACGCCAAGTCGGCGGAAGCAGCGGTCGATAGACTGATGAGTGAACCTCTGAGCGTGAGTCTCAGGATGATTAACTCCCTCGATCTCGTTTCAGTCCAGGCCCAGGTCTTCGTGGGCGACGATAGAGTAAGACGTAACAGAAACATCGCAGAGATCAGTCTCAACGAAGATGAAAACAGTATCGATACGACAGATCTGTTTGAATGGGATCCAAACACCGACTCCTACAACACGAGCCTGGACCTCTGGAGTTCGTCTAACGTCCTGCAGGAGATAGGCGAGGAGAAGGGATGGAGTGACTTCAAGATAAGGGAGGATATCTCACATAGACAGGCTATCCTGTCGTACATGGTGCGTGAGGACATCACTGACTACAGCAACGTTGTTGGTGTCTTCTACAAGTACTCCCGTAACCCCGACTACGTGATGGAGAAGATCAGACAGGACGACCTGGATCCTGAACTACTTTCCAAGGAGGTGTAGAAGATGGGATCCGGTGACGAAGGTGTCTTCAGGGAGGTTCTGAAGAGCCAGAAGAACCGTTTTTTACCCCCTGGTGGAGCACCTCCCGGGGAGCTTGAGATATTCGAGAGATACGGTTTCATAAGAGGTTACTTCAGGCAGCGTCCAGGGAAGTACCACGAATACCAGAAATGGTTGAGTCAGGCGAGGATGGGTATGATGTACGACATCTACCTCGCCAGACTGGTGAAGTTCTCGGTGTTTGCCGGCTTCGTAGGATTGATACTGGGTGGTCTGTCGATACAGATGCTTACGACAGGTTTCCTGGGGTTTGTTCCCGGGCTCTCGTTCGATATCTCCCTGATGGCCGAGGGGCTGTTCGTTCTTGGTTCGTTTACCGCACCCACGCTTCTTGTTCTGATTTCGATTTACTACTACCCTCTCGTTAAGATTTCCAACAGGAAAGCACGGATCAATAACTCGATGCCGTCAGCCGTCCTTTTCATGCATACCCTGGCGAAGGGAGACATGCGTCTAATCAGGATAATAGAGTTACTAGGTGAGTCCGAGGATGCATACGGTGAGGTAGCTGTCGAATTTCAGTCGATCAGCAAGAGCATTCTTTACATGAACGACGGTCTACTCTCGGCACTCCAGAACGCGAAAGACCAGACTCCCAGCGAAAGGCTCGAGATCTTTATCGAGGACATGATCAGTGTTCTCGAATCGGGGGGAGACATAAACGTTTTTCTCAAGGACGAGAGCGAGGCACAGATAAGGATGCTGCAGGACGAGAACCAGAACTACCTCAAGACCATGGAGACGATGGCTGAGGGCTACATTACGCTGGTTTTCGCGGGACCGATCTTCGTTATCGTTATACTAATTGTCCTGAGTTTCGCGGGACCAAGCACTATTTTTATAACAAGGATCGTGGTTTACGCTGGAATACCTTTCCTGATTGCTATTTCCATGATGGCGATCAAGTTGATGAATAAGAGGTACCAGGAGGACGTTGACGATCTTGAGTTCGCAGGCGATGAGGAGATCGACGAGGCCCGGATCGAGGACGACCCAAGGTATAAGGAGTATAGAAAGTTCAAGAGGTGGTCCCGTATAAAGGCGACCATCAAACGTCCTTTGAAGGCAATGCGGGAGAATCCGTACGTCTCGCTGGTTTTTACAGTTCCCTTCACAGGTTTGATGGTTTACTACCTGATCTCTATAGGGTTCCTGAGTGGTGCGAGATACGCAAGCCAACCCATAACTACCACGACGTGGCTGGTTGGTGTCCCATTCATTATACCCAGCCTTGGTTTGATGATATTTTACGAGGCGAAACAGCAACGTATGCAGGAGATCAACGCCCGTTTCCCGAACATGCTCGAGGCGGTCGCTGGAGCAAACGAGAACGGCGTCCGTCTCGCAGAATCTTTCGAACTGGTTTCCCGAAGGTCCTCGGGTGTTCTCGCCGACAAACTCGATGACTTATACAAGAACATCCGGTGGAACGCAAGCGTCGAGAAAAGCGTGGTGTTGTTCGCAAACGAGGTGGGTATCCCGAGAATTAAACGTGCGATGAAGCTGGTTGCCGAGGGTAACAAGTCTACCGGACGTCTCTACGACATTCTTTACGTCGTTGCAGACGACCTCGAAACACGTTACAGGATGGACAGGGAACAGAAAAGAAACATGCAGACCTACGTAATCGTGCTGTTCCTGGGTGTACTCGTCTTCCTTATGATCATTTTTCTGATAGACAGGTTTTTCTTCGCACAGCTTCCAAAGCCTGGGGAGATGCAGGCAACGAGTAGGGGAGAGTCCGGCCCGATTCCTACGAACCTACCAATACAGAGCTACAGAAGTCTGCTGTACCATTCGGCCCTTATACAGGCGTTCGGAAACAGTCTGGTAATGGGCCAGTTGGTCGACAACAACTGGTTGGGGGGACTGAAGTACGCAAACTTCCTCGTTGCCGTCGTGATAGGGCTCTCACTCTTCTTCTAACGGATTATTCAGAGAGTACTTTCCAAGACCCCAAGAACCATTGTAAAAATTAGAAACTACGTGACTTCGGAAAGCCCTATAGATTCTCAATCCGGAAAGTAAAGATTACTCAAGTTCGTGTCTGAGTTTCTCGACTTCTCTCTTTAGTTTCTGGTACTTGTCGTTCTGTTTGAGGTCGGTCTCTGTCTTTGTACTTTCGAGTGCATCCTTTTTTTCGGATAAAACAGCTAATTTGTTCTCCTTCTCAGTGTTACTTCTCATCTCAACGGCTTTATCTATTGCTTCCGTCAGACTCTTTTTATCCACGGGTTTTGTGATGTAGTTATCGAAGTCGAGTTCAATTATATCGTAGTCGGGGTTAACAGCAGTAAGAAGAATTACCTTCGGAGATATGTCCCTCTCGTTTCTGATTTCGTCGAGTACCTCGTCCCCACTCATACCGGGCATACGTCTATCGAGAAGAACGATATCGACGGTTTCGTCTATTTCTCCGAGGCATTCCTCTCCACCGTAAGAAACTACCGTCTCGTATTCCTGGGCCAGCAAGGTATCGTACATAGTGGCAACGTCCTTGTCGTCGTCGACAATAAGTATTTTAGGTTGTTCTGAGTCTTCTTGTGACATATACAGAGGTTTTCCTCTTTGATTACTATATAGTCTTTATCAATTAATAAACTCATGGGGAACATTGTGTTTAGATTTTGTTTAGGTTTTGAATATATGAACTCGGTTAACCTATGGAATTTTGAAAATTTGAATTTGTCGGATCGATATCTTGTGTCTTGAACACACTTAAGCCAATAAATGTTCATATATTGCTTAATTATACTTATAGGAGGTTAGGGTTTGGAGCTTGTTTGAATCGAGTATAGAAGCCATTTGAACCTGCATATCTCATTGAACTTGTATATCCCACATAGTTGATTGCCAAGTAATCATTGAAAGAGTAAGATTCGTTATCCGGTGTTTAGCTGTGGTTTACCTCTTTCGGGAGGTAGATTACCACCTTGTTGCCCCTCGTGGTGGAGTTATCGAACTCAAGTTTACCTGCCGAACGCATTACTACCCAGTTGATCAGCCAGAGTCCCAGGCCACTACCGTGGTGTAGAGAGCCGCTACTGTTTCTGTTCTCCAGTACCTCCGTCTCGTCCTCCGGTATAGATGGACCGTTGTCCGAAACCGTTATCCTGACGTTGTCCCCAACGTCCTCGAGGGTTACCTCGACGTAAGGTTCCTCTTTGTCGTTATGGACGATTGCGTTTTCAACTGTTTCCTTTATAGCCTCGTCTATCTTTGGTACGGACGGAACGATGAGATCGTCCTGTATATCTGTCCGTACGTCTACGTCGGGGTATTTATGGTCGAGTTTATCCACGTTCCTCCTGGTTATCCTGGAGATATCAAGGTCCATTACGTGGTTTTCGCCCTTTAGTATAACTTCATTTATACGGCGGGCTTTTTTGCTCGTATTCAGTATGTTGTCACAGGTGTTTATTATCTCTTCCATGTAGCTCAGATGTTCCGGACCGTCGAGATCCTGCTGGAGTTTCTGCACGTAACCCATGATGATGTTGGTTTTGTTACGGAGGTCGTGACGGAGAACCCTGTCGAAAACCTTGAGCTGTTTGACGTACTCCCTCATTCTGGTTTCGTACTCGATCCATGCACTAAATAGATCGATGTAGTCCTTCTGAGAATGCGTGAACCTCGTACTTGATGGCTCTGTGTCGGCAAAACACAGGCTTCCATATACACGTTCCTCGACCTCCACGATGGTGCCGATGAAGGATTCGAAACCGAAATTACGTTGAGCGGGACTGTTCTTGATATCTTCAGGTAGTTCCGGTTCGTCCAAGTAGTAACAGTCCTGTCCACCCGTTCTCAAGATCTCATGGGTGAAGGTTTCGTCGAGTGGAAACACGTATCCTCGTCGGATCTTTTCGTGTCCCCCGACGGCGTGTGTAATTTTTATAGATTCGTCCTTGAAGTTTATACTGGTCAGGTAACCGATGGGAAGACTCATCCTGTTCGTACCAATATCCAGTATCCGTTTTATCTTCTCGTCGTAGTTCCTCTCCCTTTCCGAAGCCACTTCCTCGAGTTCGTTAAGTGCTTTCTCGTTCCTTCGTATCTCGGATTCTAGTTCGGTAGTTCTGCTAACATCACGGACAGAGATCATAACCAGTTCCTGGTCGTCTATCTCCAACGGTTTACTTTTAACTACTACCGGTAGATGTACGTCGTTACTGATGTAAGCTTCGGCGGTGTACTCCTTTGTACGTGGTCTTACCTGTCCATTGTCCTGTCCAGTGTCCTGTCCATTGTCCTGTCCATCGTCCTGGCCCATGTCCTCCCCGAACTCCTCCCTGGCTGGAAACTCGGAAAGAAACCTGGAGATGTTCTCACCCAGGACTTCCTGTCTCTCGAATCCGTAGAGGTTTTCGGCGCTTTCGTTGATACTGCGGATCTCTCCCCTGTTTTCGGTGATGAAAACCGCGTCTTGAACGCCTTCTAGAACTACCTCTACCTTATTCACGGTTTTTGTTACTCTGTTTATTAATACAGGTATTAGCTTTATAAATCTGCAGGAGAGAAAAAATTTACTTCAGGGATAGCAACCTACTTAACCTACTTCCCTTTCTCAGACCGCTTCAGGTCCCTGCTTACCCGTCCTGATCTGGCATGCCTCCTCGACCGGTATCACGAATACCTTACCGTCGCCAGGCTCACCGGTGTACGCGGCTTTACGTATAGCGTCAACGACTTCGTCGGCCGGTGTATCTGCCACGACACATTCTATCTTGGTCTTCTGATGCAGATCTATCGTGTACTCCTCGCCACGCCACTGTCCTTTATCCGCGGGCTGACTACCTCTACCCGTAACGCTTGTTACAGTTAGGCTGGGTGCATCCGCCTTTGCGAGTGCTTTCTTAACATCCCCAAGCTTATCCGAACGGAATACAGCGGTAACCAGCTTTATCTTATCAGTTCCTCCTCCGTCGGCGAATGGTACGCCGCTGCCGTCTGTTACTGCTCCCCCGTCCGTAGTTGCCTCTGGTCCGCCGAACTCCGGATATGTGGTGACGCCGTGTTCGGAGGCGTCGAGTCCGTCGATTTCGTGTTTACGGGAAACTCTGGCGGCACCCATCGACTTTGCCACTTTGAAGACGATGTATGTCGCGACCACCGTCCAGAAGCCTATCACTAATACACCTATGATCTGTGCGGCCAGGGCGGTTCCCGAGAACCCGGACGTAGCGACGAATGGGTAAAGGACTGCACCCATAACTCCTGCGCTTCCGTGTACCGGGAATACGGCACATACGTCGTCTATATTCATGCGTTTCTCGACGAACTCAAACACGATTGGTAACTGGATACCCGCGAAGAGTCCGATAACTACTGCCCCTGGCCAGATTATCGCGTCTGCGGTTGCAGTTATGCTTACGAGTCCCGCGAGCAGGCCGTTGGCTACGTATAGCGTGTCGACCTTTTTTGTCTTCCATAGGGAAGCTGCCGCGGCACCTATGGCGCCTGCAGCCATCCCCAGAGTCGTTATTAATGCAACTCGTCCAACGTAACTGAAGGCTCCGAGTGCGAGTCCTCCGTTCTCGACAGCGAACACTGTTGCCGCGGTACCTACGTTGAAGCCGTACCATCCGAACGCCAGTATAAGCGTCCCCAGAACCGCGAAAGAGAGCGAATGTCCCGGGATTACGTTAGCAGAACCGTCTTCGTTGAACCGGCCGAGCCTGGGTCCAAGTACCCATGCTGCCGTCAGTCCCGCTATGCCCCCCATTCCGTGGACGATCATTCCGCCGGCGAAGTCGTGGAATCCAACACCCAGTACGTCCGCGAGGTAACCCCCTCCCCAGGTAAGGCCGGTAACTACAGGGTAGATGATCGCGGCGAGCAGAACTGTGTATCCCAAGTAGGTTCTGAGTTTGCAACGTCCGGCTACGGCACCACTGACGATTGTGGCGGCGGTCATTGCAAATACTGCGCCGAAGAGCCAGTTTGCCCAGGCTTGACTTCCTCCGTTTATGTATCCGAAGGAGTTCATCATGCTGAATCCGCTACCTCCCGTCAGCCCCTCAACCAGCCCTGATATACCAGCACCGACCAGGAAGAACGTTATTACGCCTATACTCCATGTTAACATGTTCTTCGTCAGCTGGTTAGCCACGTTCTTGCTCCTGACCTGTCCAGCCTCCAGCATCGCGAAACCCGCGTGCATGAAGAAGATCAGGAACGTAACTACCAGTACCCACATAAGGTTTACACCCGTCGACAGAGTTTCGACCGTTTGAGCTATTTCTTGAGTCATTGTTGTTTTTTTTAATTTGTTTATCTACTGTTCAGTTCATTGCACAAATCATATTTTGGTTGTTTGTACATCTTTAACGCCAGTATAAGGAAGTATGGAACCTATAATAAAAGTTTCCTTATAGATTACAGTAAATAGCGATTATTAGTTTAAATAATATAGTTTTTAATGTGGTTATAAAACATTATAAATTGCTGTATTTTGTAAAAACCGCTTATAATCTCTGAACTATTAATTTATTATTGTAGATTCATCTACCTCCTGATAGAATTATGAAAAATTCAAAATTAAACCAAAAGATAATTACATTAAATGGAAACTGATGTAATAGGTTGACAATTTTAATAAACTTCGTTTATAAGGTTAATATACTCAAATGGATGTAATAGCTGGTATCGGATGAAACACTTACTGCGGACACGATGTCCTACCCGGTCGGTCTACATTCCTACATTCCGTGAATTTGGGCTGATTTGGTCTGGATTTTTACAGTCTGTGAATTTGGGTTGATTTTATCCTAAATTTACGGAAATATATGTAACGTTTCGACGTCTGTTTTAATCTTTCTTAATTTCCCTGTTCAGCTTCTCCAGGTAACCCCATCTCTCGTCGTCCTCGGCGTACATACCCGCGAAGTCAAGCTCGCCCCCGTTAAACCTCTCTGCCAGGTCGGTCATGTAGTCCAGAGTCGAATCGTATCCTACTATCGTCTCCTGAAGTCCGTAGGCCTGTACGTCAGCCTCCAGGTGGAAGGAGACGCGCCACCCGTCCCTGTCGCCCATCGTACCGACGTCGGCCTTCGTAACCGTAATAATAGGTAGACAGGGTCGCGGGAAATCCTCACCATCGAACACCCAGGGCTTGTAGCACAGCACGACGCCGTCCTCCTCAGACCAGACACGCCAGCCCTCAGGTAGTTCTCTACCGGCGTAACTGTCGTCCAAGTCACGGTTCATGGTGGAGAGTATGGAAGGTAGGAATAAGTAAGCAGGGATAACCGTCGTGATTGATAGAAAAGGAATGCCACGACTCGTATTTCCAGTCCTGGTTTTACCGTGGGTTAACTGTTATTACCTGTTTCCTGCAGACCTCTCAATAATCTAAGCATACTTATAAATACGTTTATGAAGTCAATATACAGGTTTGTCGCCGCCGCCCATGTACCTTCGATTGTCACAGTGGTTGATCTGTCTCCTTACCTGTCGAATTTGGTCTACGGCCGCCGCTGGCATCAGAACCGTTCATTCACCAGTTCGACCACCACGACATCCCGGCTGGGCTGGGCGTGGTGGTAGAGCACCCGAATGCATCTGTCCTCCATATAGATCTGTCCTCCATATAGGAACGTTGCCAGCGCTTAACCTCCGCAAAACTATTGCGATTTACGCGCGCTGGTCACCCAATTACGAGGCAGGAAGTCAGCGGGAAAGTCGCCAAGAGTTCCGTACCTGGATTCAGGAGGACAAGGTTGTCCCCAGCATGAGGACGGATACGCCTGCGACGGGGGACGAGTGGATTATGACATCCGCGAGGCGATGAACACCACGCCAAAGAAGGAAACGCTATTGATCAGTCTTTCCCTGCAGGCGAGTGTCAACCTTTCATCGGAATGGCTCCACCCTGCAATACCGGATATCCACACCGCTCTTAGGGATAGTGACTTCAAGGACCAGGTCCGGACTGCCGTTGCCAACTAGTATGGCTACGACGAGGTAGAAGCATTGATTGAAAATGGGGATATGGACGAGGTGGATCCGGCTATGGGCCGAAAGACTGACGATCTTCGTCGAAATGTCTGAGAGGTCTCGCCCGAGAAGATTGTACACGATCCGATGCACGCATCCGAAAGCACTTTAAGAGCGATGTTCAAGGGGTTATAACAGGAATTATGTGGCGGATAGACAGAGAGAACTATAAGAAAGTGTTGAAAGGATCGTCAGTCCTCTCCACCGGTGGTGGAGGTAGTTTCCATGCCGCAATGGATGAGGCGGACGAATTCTTCGACGGGACCAGTGTATCCGTATCTGCCCTGGAAGAACTTTCCTCCGATGCGAGGGTGGTGATGGCATACGGTCTCGGAAGCACGGCCGAGGATGAGGATGTGGATGAACAGACCGCACTCCAGAACGCGCTCAACCTCTACAAGCAGGTGCAGGAGCAAGAGGTTGATGCCGTCCTACCTGCAGAGATGGGGCCTCTCGCTTTGTTTGACGCGTTCCTCGTCGCCGAAAGACTTGATGTCCCGATAGTGGACACCGACGCGGTCGGTGGCCGCTGTGTTCCCACCTTCACACTGTTCGGGACTCGGTTCGACGGGAACAGTGAGGCGCCGGTAGCTGTCGCTGACACCGGTGAGACCCGTATCGTATTGCACGCCGTCGAGTCGATGGAAGACCTTGAGGCCATCCTCCGCGATATCGCGGTCAACCTCGGAACAATTATCTTTGGGATGGGTCACGCCCGGTCCGTCGGTGACCTGTCCGGTTACGTCAAAGAAGGGACGCTGAGCACGGCCCGTGAGATCGGTGAGCGTATAGCGGAAAGAGGGTGGCAGTCGATCGAAGGTGTCAGTGGTATCGATCTCGTGGATACCGGTACGGTAGAGAACGTGGAGATCGAGAAGACGAGCGGTATGTACCACGCCACGGTGACTGTTGAGGGGAATGCCGAGAACTATGAGGTGTCCATCAAGAACGAGTACATGCGGCTTCAGGATGGTGAGGAGATTATCGCAGAGGCCCCGGACAGTATCCTGATCGTCGATACGAAAGGAGGATATGGTCCATACAGCAGCGACCTTGGGGAAGACGATGATGTCGCCATATTCGTTCGGGGGGCGCAGGGATTCTGGGCCACAAATCAGGGGCAGAAACTCTTCAACCAGGATGCTATCTAATAATGATCCGATAAACCGCGACCTCAGCTGTTCCTTCCGGAACCGGTAAACCCATCTGCTTAAGCAAAACAACCTGACACACAGTTTCAAATAATGTGGCTTTTCCGCCGGTGTTCGCACACGTCAACACCGCGACACGTTCACCACTAGATAACTCATCCCCGCATCGAGGTCGCCGACACAGTAACTCACCGGCTCTACAGTGTGGAGATCGATGGGTCTACCAGGCTCAGTCGCCGACCGAGGTTTAAATCCGGGTATCGAAAGAGCCTTCGATATTTTAATTTGCTTGATTATAGTTATCGGGGTAGCAGGGGGTCTTCATTACCTGGGTCGCAGAAAGGCAATATGGCTAAAAAAACGGTGACAAAGGTGCGGTATAGATGGTACAGTGGTTTAAAGACCTAAAGTATACCTCTCTCCGTCATCGCGGCCGGATCCAGAACCTCGTCCAACTCCCCCTCTTCCATATCCGTCTTTTCGAGCGCCACGTCCTTGATCGTCCGTCCTTCCTTCAACGCCTGTTTGGCTATCTCGCTCGCCAGATCGTATCCAATATGAGGTGCGAGCGCCGTAACTATCGAGAGACTCTTCTCGGCCGACTCGCGACAGACGTCCTCGTTCGCCTCCGTCCCTGCGACACAGTCGGCGAAGATGTTGCTAACGTTCGACAGTATCTCTATCGACTCTAGAAGATTGTGTGCCATCACGGGCTTCATGACGTTTAGTTCGAAGTTACCCTGCTGGCCACCCATCGTTATCGCGGCGTCGTTACCCGTTACCTGGACCGCAACCTGGGTTACGGATTCACATATAACGGGGTTGATCTTGCCGGGCATGATAGAGGAACCTGGCTGTACCGTCGGAAGGTCGATCTCGCGGAAACCCGTACGTGGACCGCTCGACATCCATCTCAGGTCGTTCGCTATCTTGAACAGACTCGAAGCCACCGTCTTGAGTGCACCACTCGCCTCCACGAAGGCGTCGTGGTTAGCCTGTGCCTCGAAATGGTTCCTCGCCTCCTGAAACTCTACGTCCGTCATCTCGGTTAACTTCTCCGCGACTTTTTCGGGAAAGTCGGGGTGGGTGTTGAGTCCGGTACCAACGGCGGTTCCACCGATCGCGAGTTCCGAAAGCGAGTCCGTCGTACCCTCCACCCTCTCTACCCCATGTTTCACCTGGCTTCCGTATCCAGAGAACTCCTGTCCCAGTCTTACGGGGGTGGCGTCCTGGAGATGTGTCCTTCCGGTTTTTACGACGTCGTCGAACTCCTTCGCTTTCTCGTCGAACGCCTCCGTGAGTTTCCGAAGGTTTGGAAGTAGTTCCTCCTCCACCGCGGTCAAAGCAGCGACGTGCATGCTGGTTGGAATAACGTCGTTGCTCGACTGCCCCATGTTGACGTCGTCGTTGGGGTGTACGTACTTCGAACCTTTTTCATGTCCCAGAATCTGGCTCGCACGGTTCGAAATAACTTCGTTTGCATTCATGTTCGTCGAGGTTCCGCTACCGGTCTGGAAGATATCCACCACGAACTCGTCGTCGTGTTCGCCCTCGATAACTTCGTCACACGCCTCCACTATAGCATCGGTTTTTTCATCATCCAGCATATCCAGTTCGTTGTTGGTGAGGGCGCAGGCTTTCTTTAGCCTCCCTATCGCTCTGATGAAACGCCGGTCGAACCTCAAGCTCGAAACCGGGAAGTTCTCCACCGCTCTCTGCGTCTGCGCCCCGTAGAGCGCGTCAGCCGGCACCTCAACTTCACCTAGAGAATCGCTTTCGATACGTACGTTTTCGTCACTCATAACACCGGCAATACAGGATAAGACAATAAATAAATCGGGGAATTTACCGCAGTCCCAAAGAGGGTAAAAACAGCTGTTGTTTGGTACGGAAACTCCGTTTCCCAAACCTATATTGACTGGTTAACCGTCGAATCTTCCGCTGTTGAGACAGACCGATAACGGTTCACTCGCGTCTTTACAGTCGCACTCCGTTAGACCAGTTGCTGAATACGTGTCGTTCACGAGCGGTTCCACAAGGTCCGCAAACACCTCTCCCAACCTTGGATCGTCGTATGGTACCGGAACACGGTGGTACTCTATATCCTGCTCCTGGCAGTCCTCCCTGAGATCTATATCGAGTTCGGAGAGGGTTTCGCTCTGTTCGTGCATGAAGGACGGCGTATCGATAACGACCTTCCCAACGTCGAGTTCCTCCACCAGTTCCTCGACAGAAGGCTCAGTCCATTCCACGTCACGGTTCTCGTGGTTCTGGTATCCGATGTGGTAGTTCGAAAGACCTAGCCGTTCGGCTACGGTTTCACAGAAGTCCTCGACGTAGGTGACGTATCTCACATCCTCCAGGTACTTCGTCGGCGTGCCATGTGCGGAAAACACCATTGCGGTGTCCTCCGAACTCAGGTCAATTTCGTTCTCCTCGCCGTAGTTCCGGATCTGTTCCCTCCTTAGTTCGAGATACGTGGGGTGTCGGTGCCAGCCCGTAACCTCCCAGACACCGATATCTGCACCTGTATCTTCACTGTAATCTTCCACCGCCTCTTCCATCTTTTCAAGGGACTCTATCGTGGTGGTTTCACCGCAAAGGGGATATACCGGCATACCCACTACCGAGTCGACGCCGGTATCCAGTGCCTTCTCCACCGCTTCGTGGACGAACGGATCGGTGAACTGCATACCGATGTACGTCTTGGCATCCACTCCGCGTGCGTCCAGGGACTGCTCAAGCATCATCGCCTGCTCCCTTGCCTGCGGAATCAACGGCGAACCTCCCCCAATCTCCTCGTACTCCTCGATAAGTCCCGGAGCTCGTCTTTCTGCCAACTCCCTCGCCCTTTCCTTCGCAGCCTTCTCCGGCATCTCACCTTCTAACTCCATGTTACTGTAGAATATCTCCTCGAGATAGTCCACGACGGCATCCTGATTGGCTTCTTCGGGTTCCCCGAAGTTCAGGAGAATTACGCCAACTGACATTTCTAGTGAAAACACCGTCGAGTCACTTGGTATTTTCCTAAGGAACCGGGTTTCTAGCCTCTATTTCGGTGTGTGATGGCTGAACTCCTGGATCTACGTTCTGGAGTTGAAGTGGTTGTCACATTCTGAAGTTGAAGTCGTCCTCATCGAAGACGGAAGCCATTCCCTTACCACACATGTATGCGGTTTTTCCTGCACCTCTACCAATCTTTTCTGTGAAACTCAGTTGGGGTTCGTACTTCTTGACATACGGCTCCTTATCTATCCTTTCCTCGATATACTCCTCCACGTCTTCATGGTCGCCGAGTTCGTCGACGAAACCTATCTCTTTAGCGTCCTGACCCAGGTATACGCGGGCTTCGGTGTCACGTACGTCCTGTTCCGTAAGCTCCCGGTGGTCGGATACACGTTCTACGAAGACATCGTACATACCGTCGACTATTTCCTGGAGATACTTCCTGTCCCTGTCGTCCATCTCCCTGAGGGGGTTTCCTGCGTCCTTGTAGCTACCCGCCACTATCCTTTCGTAACTAACGCCGACGTTGTCGGCTAGTTCCTTCATGTTTAGGTTGGAGCCCAGCACCCCTATACTACCCACCAGGCTCGGTTGCCGGGCGTAAATCCTGTCCGCGGCGGTTGCTATCCAGTAACCGCCGCTGGCACATATATCGCCAGCGTACGCCACAGTCACTCCGTCGAAGTCCTCCACAGCTTTCCGGATATCGTCGCTAGGTACTACCTCGCCTCCCGGGGTGTTGAGGTGAACCTTGAGAGCATCTATCGACGAACTGTTGTCCGCCTTTTCAATCTGCTCTACTATCTTGTCCGCTTCGGAAACCCCACCTGCCCCCATAAGGCCGCCGGCGTTCCTTGCTATAGGTCCTGATACCTCCACTTCTGCGGTGTTGTAAGGTGACGCAATCCCCCTAGCCATACGGTTGGATACCGTCAAACCCGCCACAACCAGGAATATAATTATTATTAACTCCACAGTACCCAGGGCTGGAAAACGTGATGGAAGGATCGCGAACCAGATGTAACCTGCCAGTATAGATAGACAGACACCAAATGCGACTATAAGTAGTCTCTTTGCGAGGCTGAAGTGCATATCATCGGGCATGTATTGACTGAGAGAGTTTGCGAAGTTAAATCTACTTCCCGAAATCCCTGCTTTTCGATGGTTGAATCCGGAATGGTCCGTCCGTACTCATCAAACTTATCGATAAAACCCGAAAGGTATCTCGACTGGTAACCGGAAAGGTATCTCGACTGGTAACCGGAAAGGT
>JBDGRN010000089.1:24511-38462 GCA_042218125.1 Halobacteria archaeon
GAAAGGTATCTCGACTGGTAACCGGAAAGGTATCTCGACTGGTAACCGGAAAGGTATCTCGACTGGTAACCCGAAAGGTAACTCGACAGGTACCTTTGATCTCGGCGTTATCGAACTCGGCTATATATCCGTGCGGCAACACGGGGCATCGAAAGCAGTACGTACGTGGTGATGAATGCGATAACGGCTATCACTTCTGGGCTATGTACGGCACGAGATAGACCGGCGACCGAGATCAGAAGGAGTCCACCCAACACGAACGTTAGAGATTTCTCGTAATATGAACGATCGATATCTTCGACGCCCACAAAACTCTTCATGTCTGCACGAGGGACACGGTTGAAGTTAAGATATACATAGAGCGAGAGCGCCGCCACACAGCCGAAAATCAGGCTATACCTATCAGTTAGCCCAATTATCAATAAACCGGCTAGAGCAGCTATCAGGGCAGTTGTAGTGGTGGTTTCCGGGTTACGGTCGTATACTTCAACTACGAGGTAGTATATGCCTGCACCTGCAGCGATACCAGCCAGTATGTCAACGAAGTAATGGACACCAAGGACGAGCCTGGAGGCCGACACGAGTACTGTAGCTACTGCCGCAGCCCCGAAACGTTTGCGGGGCGTCCAAACCGACGATATACGTGCAAGGGTGAACCACGCCACTGTAGATCCGAACGCGTGACCGCTCGGAAAACCGAAGCCATCCTGTGAAATCCTCATCATCTCAATCGGGGGACGTGGAAGCCCGAATAAATTTTTTAGGACTGTAAGCAGCGTCAGAGACAGACCTCCAACCGTGATGTAAAACAGACCCTTTCTACCGGGATTGACGTAGTAGTAGCTAGCGAAAAGCAGGAGGAAGAAAGCCGGCTGTCCGAAGTAAGTTATAAGTTCAAAACCCGGTACGGCGAAATCGGGTACAACACCCTGTACCGCCTCCGTCACCCCGACTGATCTTGACACAGGAAAGGAATTACCCTCCAGGTAAAAGTCAATTTTTATTCAATGTAAAATGATTCTTTCTACAACTGGCAAGTTACATTTTACCGTAAAGCCTACTGTGAAGACTTACTGTTTATTAAGATCCATTGTGGAAACTCATTGTGAAGTCCACTGTGAAGCCTACTGTGAAATCCACCGTTCACTCCTCGTGGAGTCTTAACGTATACTGGTAGACTTGGATTTTTTACCCTGATTATAAGCTGATTAAGCCAGATATACAGCGAAAAACCAATCTGCTAGGCTCCTCAAACCAGTACCGGATGGACAATCTTGAGAAATTAGTCGCTGATTACCTCGAACTCTACAGCGAAACCCAGGGTGTTCTTCCGGATCGTTTGGATGAGTTCGGAGAGATCTACCGGAGTCAGGAATACCTCACGAGGAGTCAGCTTTACGACCTGGCTTTCGAGAACTCCCAGAGAAGTGCATACCACGTGGAGAAAAACCCGGAACAGAGGTGCCGTACAGTCACCGCCAACGTTCTACGGATAGATGACGACTTCTCCCGCATCGCACTCGCCTCCGCCCTAAAGGGATTCAAGGCTCCGACAGCATCATGTCTCTTGACGGCAATAGATGCCGAGAGACACGCCGTTGTTGACACCCGCGTCTGGGCGTCACTCGAAAGACTGGGATATCTCGAAGGGAGGAAGGAGTCCTTCGACGCCGACGACTACTGCAGTATGATAGCTCCTATAAGAAGGATATCGGACGAAACCGGGTATTCGGCAGCAAAGGTCGGATACGCCCTGTTCGCACACGACTACGACGTAAGGGAAGGAAACCTCCACTGAGATGACAGTTACACCTGAACCGAAATCCACCGTGGAATGCATGTCGAAGGTAAAGATGAACGAGGGAATTAAATGACTGAGGCGGCATATACGATGAACCCTGTAAAGACACCAGGCTGGAATGTTACGATGTTAACTGAGTCGGAAGAAGGAATGTTGAGGGGATTGACTTGGTCGGAAGAAGGAATGTTGAGGGAATCGGTAGAAGTTACGTCACCGGGGTTGATAGATAGGATATTTGTGTCGAAACAAGTAATTGAAAAGTTAGAGAGATTGGTGCCTGTACAGGGAATGAGGTCGCACTGGAACTTCGGAGGACTGTACCGATGAACCGGAACCGACCCGATGGACCGACGGTCCACAGGATCCAGCTGGATATGGATAAAGGACGTCCGGGTGAGGTTTCCTGTTTCTTGATCGAGAACAGGGAGCCCAGGGATCGAGAGGAACGAGAGAAAGGGAAGGTTAAGGATTCCGTTGAAACGGAGGTTTCAGGCGAAATTACCCTCGTGGACGCGGGTCCCGAAAAAGCCAGCGACGAACTTCGCCGCAAACTGGGGATACTTGGCTGTAGTTACGAAGATATCGACAACATCCTCGTAACCCATCCTCACGGCGACCACATCGGCAACATCAACCGTATTCTCCAGGAGGGTGACCCCAGATTATACACCCACGAATCCGTACCGGAGTACCTGAACACCGATGAAGAGACGGTTAGAGAAACGGCACGTGAGATAGGTCTGAAGGGGGAGCCGTTAGAGGAGTCGGTGGGTGAGTGGACTTCCACTCTCGAAAGAAACCGTCGTACGTTACCGATCAACGAAATAGATGTATTTCTGGGTGACGGCGATACGATCCAAACTTCGGGTACCGAGTTTACCGCAGTCGATCTCCCTGGACACCAGTCGACCCACCACTGTTACCGTTGCGGAGACACCTTTTTCACGGGAGACGGACTTATTGAGGCGTTCCGACCCATACTTCTGGGTCCAGGTTTCTCTCCCGGTATCTTCGATGCAGGATTTCGGTACGTCGAAGGACTCAGGAGGTTAAGAGAAATGGATCCCGGTTACTGTTATCCGGGGCATGGGGTTCCTTTCGGAGACGTCTGTGAAGTGATAGATGAAACTTTATTGAAGGTCGAGAACACCGTATCCAGGGTTGAGGAAGCATTAGGGAGGTTCGACTCGGCGTCGGCGGGTGATGTGGCGTACTACCTTGGTGACGACATGGACGAACTCCGTTACTGGGTGTTCGAGTCACCGGCATCTCTCGGTTATCTCGAGTCCGAGGATAGAGTAAGTTCCTGGATGGAGGACGGGGTCAGGAGGTTCCGGACAAAGTAGACGTATCTGGAAAACATATTCACGTATAGCCTAAATGTAAAACGGATTCACGTATAGCCTAAATGTAAAACGGATTCATCTATCTCCTTCGTTCGTATACGGGTTCTTGATACCCTCGGGTATGTCGTAACTATCACTCCTCCTGGTATTTCTCATAAACTCTTCCTTAGACTTTCCTCCTTCCCTATACCGATCATCCGGAATCTTGTACGCCTCGGCAAGGTTTCCTGGATGGACCTCGATAGGGAAACAGACGCGGCAGAAATCGACTCCGAGGGGAGTAAGAAGGATGCTGCGACGTTTTATTTTAGCCCGTTTACATTTATCCATCGCTTCCTTCACGTCCGGTTGTGCCTCGAGAAGCTGATACCTCTTGTAGTCCTCTATCGATTCTGTGGAGAACCAGATTACCCCCAGATGTTCGAGGTTGTTCAGGTAAGCCTGTATCCTGTCTTCGTGCCGGCAACCCGCCTCTGTAGCCAACATAGTCAGTCCAGCACCGACCAGATCCGAACCGATAGGTAGCCATCCTTTACTACGTACGTCCACAGCAGGTTGGGGTCCGTCGGTAGCGATGAAACGTAAAACCCGTGCCTCGTCGGGTGAAATCTGGTCGAGTATATGTGAGAAAGCGGGGTGATGAAGCTCGTCGTTTTCGACATCCGCCGACATCTCCAGGAGATGGGTGCCGCGCTCCCGTAGATCCCTCATCTTTTCAAAGCTTTCCTCCTCTGTCGTACCGTTCCGCTCGTTGTCACTGGATTCAGTATCCACTTGAACTAAATCATCGGGGAGGAAATCCTCACCCCGAATCTCTCCGTTACTGAGTTCATCCAGTCCATCGAACGTAATTTCCTGGTACTCGGACAGAAACTCGTCCAGGGATCGCGTCGTTAATGCCGTATTAGTCATTCTCGCACCCATACGTAGACCGGTCAAGAGCGAGTTCTGTGAGGCCTTCCTGGTGGCCGTAAATACGATACGCGCCATCCAGAATGCGTTGTCAACAGCTGTTTCCAGACGATCCAGCAGGTCTTCATCAGTTTCCTCGAAAACCACTGAAGCAGCAACTATCGGGTTCATGTTAGTTCTCCCTTCAGCCATCCTCCGAGTCACCGACTTAACCGTGGTTTTTACTGCCTCGTCCTCCAGTTCCCGGTCAGGTAAACTCGAAATAAATGCCAAAAACACGTCTAAATCACTGGGCTCACCTCTGTTCCCTCCTCGACTTACATTGCTGTTCCCGTCTTCTTGACCGTCTTCATCCGTTTTCTCCCGGCCATTTTCCATCTTCGCCTGTCCCCCCTCTGTTTTTGTCTGTCCCTCCTTTGTTTTTGCTTGTTTTATCTTTCTTTTTGCTTGTTCTAGCTCCTGTTCTATCTGGGTCGGTTCTTTATTAGCTTCTTTCATCTCTCCTTCTCCAAGATCTTCCTCTATGTTAGATTCGTCCAACCTGTTACTCTCCCCGTAATCTCCCTCATCTTTTTCTAAATCTCTTTTCCGTTCATCTATCTCACTACTGTAGCCATCACCATCGTTATTTCCTTCCGTGTTCATATCTGTGGGTTCTTTTCGGTTCATACCATATTCACCACTATGTTCTGAAGATATCCAGCAAAGATACCCAGTATAGCACCAACCGTAATGAGGAGCCATTCATCCTCTTCAAAGGCAGGTCTAAGCATCTTTACGTATTCGTCTGGAGGAAGCTTCTTTATCTCCTTAGCTATCAGTTCCTGCATTTTTTCACTCCGTTCCTTGTTAAACTCCGGATCCTTTAGCAGTTCGTAGCCGTAATCGATAGGCTCCGTAGACAGGGCGTCCCGGATGTCGTCGTATTCACGCTGACCCATCGTACCCTTGAGTAGTGGTCTTGCCGCACCCACTGATTCGTCCACCTCGGGACGTATGGAGTCACGCACCATCTTTCGGGTCCTGTCGGATTTAGGTCCATACAGGAGGTGGTAGGCTATGTTCTCCACAGTCAGTATCTTCTGGGACACGAGTTCGGCGTACTTATCGACGGCTTCGTTTTGACGTTTAATGAACAGCCCCTGTACCTTGAAGGGACCTATCTTTTTCTCCTCTACAGGACTAAATATGGCCTTGATTGCAATATAGTTGGTGAGGTATCCGACCATAGCGCCAGATACAGGAAGTACCCATGGCTGATTTATCCACAGGAATAGTGGTATCGTGCATGCACCCAGGAGAGTACCGAATATAAGTCCGGACCTAACCAGGAACTTGAGTTCCTTGTCGCCGACTTCCAAGAACATCTGATTCAGGAGTTCGGGTTTGTTTTCCAGGTACTGCACAATCATCATCTTGATGTTCATGAGATCGTTGATATGTTCACCTGTTTTTTCGAACAAACGATCTGAAACCTCGGGCATTCGTTGGTCCACACGGCCATGAATGAACTCACGTACCGGTTCCGGTGCGTCCTCCCAGAGTTCAGGGTACTCCTGTTGTATTATCTCGTCCACGATTTTATGAATATCATCCCGACCGGCGTTTACGACGTAGTCCGCAACCACGTCCGGATTGAACTGTTCGTAGAACTCACGTTGGCTCGCTACTTTCTCTACGCTGTTATCATACGCGATACTCCCCATCTTTGCAGCTCTCGAAGGAACTATACCCTGCCAACCTACCTTACCCTCCATCATACCCGGTATCTGTCTTACCTTTCTGGGAAGAACTGTGGCTATTTTTTTCAGTCCCGGTATACGGATTCCCATTAGATCTATAGGATGAAACATCAGACGGACAGCCACCCAGTTGGTAAAGTATCCAATTATTCCTGTAATTGGGGGTATAAGCACCAATCGCCAGGGTATATTATCTGGTAAAATACCGGATATATCGCTCGCGATATCCAGGAATACAGAGTTCGTCAGGCTGGCATCTGCCACTGAACCCAGTACTATGACGGACCAAGCGACTGCATCTATCGAAGCTTCGAACATGATATCTTAATTGATAAAGTAATACCAAATGTAGTTACGAGACTCTGCAGTTGATTATCATAATTTATTACGGGGAGCTCTTTTACCTGCACGTGTGTGCGGTAATTAAGTATCAATATATTATAACATTTGGGTAGGCTTTCCCTGCTTTCTGGGTAGGTTTCTTCTGCCTGCTTCGTCAAACAAATAATGAAAATGAAGACAGTATAGCCATGTCTTTTAAGTTGACGACTTCATTTTGGTTAAACTCTGGGGTTTCACGTCAAACTCAATTTTTCTGGGTGACTGGTGATGGTGGTTGACTGGTGATGGGGTTTGATCCGACGCGGTTTAGTTCCGGCTTACCGTAGCTTGTGTATGGATTTCGGATATGAGGAGGCGGCGGACGGTATCTACGTCGTAGATACGGGTATGTTCGGTGTACCGGAGTACACGGCATCTTTTCTGATCCGTGACCGGGGAGAGACGGCTCTGGTCGACGCAGGAGTTTCGACGGACGTCGACAACGTACTAGGTTCCCTGGAGGAACTCGGGGTAGATGACCTGGACTACCACGTAGTTACACACGTTCATATGGATCACGCCGGTGGTTCGAAGGCCGTTCTGGAGAAGTATCCGGACGCGGAGATCATCTGCCACCCCAACGCCGAAGAGTACCTCACGGACCACGAAAAGGTATCAAGGCTGGTGGAAAGTGTTATGGAAGCCGTTGGACCTCTCGCGGACGCGTACGGAGAGATGGAGGCGTTGCCGCCCGGGAACGTTGAGACTGTTGAGGACGGCGAAACCCTCGAAATCGGTGACAAAGAGATAGAGTTTCTACATACCGAGGGACACGCTCCCCACCACATGAGTCTTTACGACCCCGACACGTCGGCACTGTTCGTTATAGATGAGGGCTGCACATACATATCAGGTGAGGAGCTACCGACTACACCTCCGCCGGATTTCGACTACGAGGAAACACTAAGTAGCTACGAGAGATTTAAAGATCTCGATCCAGAGCTACTCCTTTACGGACATTACGGCGTCAACTACGACGATGACGCAGTCGATAGACATGAGGAAGGACTGAAGGAGTGGGTGGAAGTTATAGACGAGGTATTCCGTAGGAAGGAATCGGTGGAAGATACAGTCGACGAGGTTCTCAAGAGATACGACCAGATTCTTGTTAACCCAGCAATGAAACAGGTTGCAAGAAGGGACGTAAAAGGCGTTATCAGGTATCTAAAAAACCGGTCCTGAACGGTTTTGTTTTGAAACTGGTTCATTACTGTTTTCTTTGTAAACAACCACGGGTGAGGTCACCCGTGGTACTCTCGCTACATCCCCTATAGATTTGTTTCTCCCAGGTGTGTCTGGAACACCGGTTAGTTACTGTGTGGGTTTTTGAAAATACTGTCGGGCTGGTTTCAGAATGTATATGCAGATTTGTGTAACTGGTTTCGGTAAATTAGTGAACTCCTGCAGAAGTTAATACTTCGTTAACTAAGTTATTTAGTTGTAAAGCTGGGTTAGCTTCTCGCCTATATCTTCCTTCAGTTCGGTTTCGGCGTACTTGATAGTCCTGATAGCTTCGTCTGTGTACTCTATCTCCTTGTTTATGAACCTGCCACCGATCCGTAACGTAAGCTCTATATCTTCAAGGTACTGGTCCAGCATAGGTGTCTGGGTGAAATGTTTGTTGAGCATCATACGGGCCTCGTCCTCGTCGAAACAGTCAAAGACGGCGTCCCAGAACTCCTCTTCCCCGCTCTCGATAAGAACTGCCATGTCTCCCCCCATATCTTCAAGCCTGGCGATGAGGTCCTCCTCGAACTCCCGCTTCTCGAAACGCCCCTCGTAGTTCTGATAGAAGGGATCTGACTGTATGAACGCCCGGTGGAACTCTTCCCTGTTTACGTCGCCGTCGAGTTCGGCTTCCGCGTACCCCACGACTACGTTGAACTGCTGTTTTATAGCTTCACGGTAAACCTTGAGTTCGTCCTTGATTATGGGGGTCAAGACGGACTTCGCGGTCTTGTTACCGGGAAGCCTATCCAGATGAACTATTTTGAAGGGTTTGAACTCCGACAGGGAATAATCTATAACTTTGTCGACAAAAACGTGGAACTGGTCGATGACTTTTTCAGCACCTTGACGTTCTATACCTTCCTTTTGCGGATACTGATAGTTAATGTTCGACACACGCCAAATAAAAATTGAAACATATTAAGCCTTTGTAAGACCTAAAGATCTTAAGCCTTTGTAAGACCTAAAGATCTTAAGCCTTTGTAAGACCTAAAGATCTCACACTGGTGTATAAGCCGGTGAACAGGTTCAGGGCTGTATTCGCACCACCATCTAAAGAAGTTCAGCGAGAGTTCCACGGGTCACCTGACCCGTGGTACTTCACTTTTTTGTATATGCATACTCAATTGATGATAATGGTAGTATCACGGGTAAAACGGATTGTGAAGTACTTCGTTGCCGTGGGTTTATTACTCGGTTATCTCGTGCTGGCAATACAGCTATTCGGTCCAAGAACAATGACGCTCTATATCTATCTGTTTGGGGCGGCAATAACAGGGATGCTGCGGATATGGATCCTGATTGAAAGTGGGGAGCCCACCCCGTCATACAGTACTGGCGAGGGTAAAGAGATCCTGATTTACGGAACCGGGTTTTCGGTTCTACTGTTTCTGGTTACTGGCTTTCTTACGTTCATGAGGAGTGACATGGCTGCGGCGGCTTTATGTTTGGTGAGTTTGATAGTTGCTCTCGTCAACTATCCCGAAGAAGCCGAAAACACAAAGTACGATTAGATGGCAAGGACATGAGTAGTTGAAGGAATCTGTTTTTGACGTCGACGTAGTCCCAAGTGGTGATTCATATCTCAAGAAATGGAGATGGAGTTCTACGACTGATAGTTTCTTGTCCACGAGTAGCCAGTTTAACTGTTCCTGAACTCCATCTTTAACTATCTTTTAGTATCGTGTTTTCTGTGAGTGATTTTATACCACGGCGTAGCCTCTCTACTACAGCCTGATCGGATATATCGAACTCCTTCGCCAATTCGCTGGTATCTATTTCTCTGGGGATGTTGAAGTACCCTTTTTCTACGGCGGACCTGAGTGACCGAAGCTGTCTGTCCGTGAGATCGTAGTTCTCTGGAACTCTTTCCTCCGTACTGTAGTATTCGACATCCTGGATCTCGACATCGTTCTCCCTTGCTCCCTCGAAGAACTGGTCTATATCCGTTTCGTCTCCGAACCTGACATTGAACTTCCATGTATCCAGGTCTCCTTCGGCACTAAGTACCTTCGAATCCGTTTCAGGCAGTTTCTGGAGTAGTTCGTCGCTAGATACGTCGTACTTGAGAAGAAATAGTTCGGTATCTGGTTCTTCACTTACTTTGGTTAGTTTTTCTACTTTTTCGTGGCGTTCAATCTCCGATTCTTCTCGGTCTTTTTCCTGTGTAAGTAAGATGGAAAATCCGGATTCTGGTTCAACTGATAAACCGTGATATCCGAGGTTGCTGCCTTTTATAAGCCTCAGCAACCGACCGAGTTCGAACTCCTGTGCTTCTACTTTGAAGGCAGCAATGCTGGGCATATGTCTAAAGAAAAGACAGCCTAATTAATAAATTACATCATCTCCGGCAAAATTTGGTACAAACTTTATATGTAAGGGGGCTTCTGGTTATTGAAGATCTGATCAACCCTAAGTCTTTATCTGATCAACCCAAATGTTAACAGAAAGGCGAGAGAATAACTTATAAATAATATTCTATGAACTACGAACCAGAAGAACCCGAATGGTTGGAGACCCGGGAGTATTTGGAGGCTATAAACTCGATTAAGGATGGCTTTTTACTTATGGACGTGGAGGACGACGGTTTTCGGCACATAAAGATCAATCCAAGGACTGCGGAGATAGCCGGAATAGATGCGGATGAGATCGAGGGAAATACTATCAGTGAACTATATACCGGTCAGAAGACCGATAGGATAAGGAAGGAGTTCGAGGTATGCAAAAACCGACAGGAAACAGTTAGCTTCGAGGAACATTTCGACAACGAAAGTGGTGAAGTCGAAATGGAGTTCAAGCTCCATCCTATAATCGAAGACGGTGAAGTCACCAGGATCAGCTGTATAGCACGTGACGTTACGGAGAGGAACCGTAGAGAGAGGAGGATCCGTGAGGTCAAAAACCAGCTCGACTTCGTGATCCAGGGGGCGGAAGTAGGAACCTGGGACTGGGATATATCCAAAGATGTGGTTGAGTACAACGATCAGTTTCTGAAGTTACTGGGGTACGATCCGGAGGATTTAGATCGTGTAGACCTGAGTATCTGGGAGCAACTGACGGTACATCCTGACGACGTGGAATCGCTCCGGGATAACCTCCTTCAGGGAATGGACAGTTATCCCGACGACTACGGTCTGGAGTTAAGGATGAAGTCCCGTTCCGGCGACTGGCGGTGGGTACTTTTGAAAGGGAAGCCGGTGGAGTTCGACGAAGAAGGAAATCCCGAGAGGGCAGCCGGTATAATGGTTAATATTGACGAAAAAAAGAGGTACCAGGTCGCTATAGAACAGCTATACCTCACGACCAACGACCTTTTCCGATCCGCAAACAGAACCGAGGTGGTTGAGAAGGTAGTTGACACGCTGGGAGATACCCTTGGGACACCTCTCGCTTTCTATCTCTACGACGAGGAGGAGGAGGTACTCTATCCAGTAGACGAGTACAGGGCTAGGGAAACCGTCGAGGAGAACCGAACGATTGGAGAGGAAGACGGTATTGCCTGGACCGTTTTCGACAGTCACAGGTCGAGGATAGAGGACGATTTAGCAACGACGTCATACTTCAAGAATCCGGGTGTATCCGAACGCGGCGAACTCATGGTTCCTGTTGGTGGGCACGGACTGATATCAGTGTTTTCTGACGAACCAGGAGAGTTCTCCGACAGGGAGCTGAAGTTCACGGAAATCATGGGTATATATGCCGATACGGCTCTTTCCAAGATAGATAGGGAGTCTAGCCTGGAGGAAAAAACCGATGAACTCAGGGAGAGGAAGAGAACTCTAGAGAACCTCGACCGGATTAACCGCGTGCTCCGACGTGTAAACAGCGGAATCCTCGAATCCGACTCCAGGGATGAGATGGAGCAAAAGGTCTGCAGAAGACTCAGGAAGATCAAGGGTGTCGATATGGCATGGATAGCCAACGTAAACCATGAGTGGGGAGACTCCAGGAACTTCAGTATCGAACCAAGAGCCGGTGATGAGGTTCAGGGATATCTGGACAGCTATACCGACGGGTTACCGGCGGAGGAACCCACTGTCCGGTCTGCAAGTACCGGAAAGCCGGTCTTAGTTGACGAGGAAACAACTCCACAGCTAGAGGGATGGCGGAAAAAAGCCCTTGAATACGGCTACGAACGAATAATATCTGTACCGATCAAACATTCGGGCTGGCTTTACGGTGTACTGAGTATCTATGGTGGAGCATCGGACGTGGTCGCCGGGGAAACCGTGGGTGTATGGAGCGAACTGGCACAGATTCTGGGTCACGGAATCTACAGGCTCGATCAGGAGAAGGCATCCTCATCAGCCGATCACTGGAACGTCAAGTTCAAGGGAGGTAGTAGCTCGGAAAACAACCCGTTACTGAACTTTGCGTCGGATACTAACTCCGTCCTTAACTTTAGCTCTGTAGAGATCAGGGACTCCTCCGTCAGAGTAGACTTCGTAAGTGAAGCGGAGATAGAAGACCAGATAGAGCCGATACGTCAGATCAGTGAAGATATAAATCTGGTGAGGTACGACGGAAGAGAAGGACACGTGGTACTGGATATGAGTGATGCCTACATGGTTCCGGCCCTCAAGAAACTGGGGCTGACAGTTTCTACCATCGACGGAACCGGAAAGTCGGGGACTGTGGAGGTTGAGATGCCGAAGGGACTGGATCTCAACAACACGGTAAAAATGATTTCCAGCCGGTTCGATCTAGAATTCGTTTCGAAACACAGTGGTTCGGATGGAGACGACGTCGTCGCAGTTGATCTGTTCGAACAGATAACCGACAGACAGAAGGAGGTGGTGGAGACCTCATTACAGGAAGGTTTCTTCGAATCACCGAGACAGGCGTCGGGTGAAGAAATAGCAGAAAACCTCGGTATCTCGCCCCAGGCTTTCTATAAACATATACGTAACTTCCAGGACACCGTGGTCAGGGAGATGTTCGAGTAACTCGGTAAGAGAATATTCCGTATCATGTATGGATAGGTTTGAACTCCCTGGTATGGTTTAATCTGCTTGGTATGAATAGGTTTGACCTGTTTATTATTTAAGATCAGTTTTGAACTGCTTACGTGGGTATATTTTTGTCAGTGAACTTCGATAGGGGTTTTCAAGCTGTATTTAAAGGTTTAGTTGGGTAAAGTTATGGATACTAAAGTGCCTTCTTCTGTGACTTCGATATCCAACTCTCCGTCGTGAGTACTTACGATCCAGCTAACTATCCAGAGACCTACGCCGCTTCCATGTTTTAATGCCGTCATATCTTCACCCCTGAGAATTCTACGTTCCTGTTCGGGTAGACCCGGAGCCTCGTCTTTGACGTGTATCTGTACACCGTTATCCAACCTCTCAGTTGATATCTTGCAACGGGGGTCATCTTCTGAATGTTTGACTGCGTTCTCGATCAGTTCCCTTAGAGCGGTACGGATAGTAGGGTATGACCTGATATCTATTCCTACCTCGGTTTCCACGGAAATCTGGGAGTACGGGTACTCGGTCTTAACTGATTCCGCGACTTCCCGTACTAGCTGGTTAATGTCGTATTCCCGGACCCTAAAGTCGTCCTGGACCAGTTCACGGAACCTGGTGGACTTGTCAACTATCGACATGATCTCCTGGTTCTTAGCTCTCACCCTCTCGGGATTCAATGGTGGTTCATCGACAGTGTCGATAAGAAGATCCAGGTATCCCTGTACGAACGTCATGTAGTTCCTGAGGTTGTGTCTGAGAATACGTCCGAAGACGTTCACCATCTGAGTTCTCATCTCTAGCTCCTCCTTCATATGTTTGAACTCGAGTTGGAACGACAGGAGTTCCCCCAAAGAGAGAATGAAGTCTTTATCTTTAGGTGAAAGGGAAAAGTCCGACGGTTCATCTGATACGAAACAAAGTGTACCCAGGTTATCCCGTGAAGTTGATACTGGAACGCCGACGTATCTCTCGACATCGGTTTTTTGGTAAGCAGAATCCATGTCTCGACCTTCAGAAGATGGATCGTCTATTGAAAATACGCCGTCCTTTTCCAGTACGTGTTTACAGAAAGTGTCATCGAGGTTTTTCGAGGAACCAATCTGGTACTGTCCGTTAGAACTGTTGGTGCTGGCGACTACCTCCCACCTGCTGATATTTATATCTATTTTTGTAAGAAGGCCGTATTCAGCTTCCAGCTGGTTTGTTCCAAGCTTTAGGGCTTTGTTCACTGTTTCATCAAAACCGCCCTCAGTCGTCATGACTCTGTATAAATCTTTGAGCCTTCCTTCATTCTGGCGGGAGTTCGGCACGTGTGTTACACCTTGTCCGTTATAACGTATATTAATAGGGGTTTAAATATTAATCTTTGCAGAGCCTTCCCACGTCTAATTGCGCTTTCAGGACAAACATTTATTAATAATGGATTCCTCTGAAGAAATATATACTGGTTCTGTTAAAGAATTATAAATTGATTTCACTAAAGAAATACATAATGTTAAAACAGTTTGTGTATAGTTGACTTGTTTAACAAAGGTGGTAGGAAAGTCAACTGGGTGGTAGGAAAGTCAACTGGGT
>JBDGRN010000089.1:38562-53578 GCA_042218125.1 Halobacteria archaeon
GGTGGTAGGAAAGTCAACTGGGTGGTAGGAAAGTCAACTGGGTTGCAGAAAGATACAGATAGAGGGGGTAATGATACGGTAGTAACCGTGGAGACAGATAGTTTCCCTAGCTTCAACAAAAACAGTATAGCTAGATTTATAGCTAGTTTTACTGAAAACTACTAAATCAAAGAACGGTGTGGTTGGAGTTGATACTGATCGGAAGAGTCAGTGGCGTATTAGATAATGCTTTTTCCGAAGAGACTCGTCAGAACCTCAACTCCGAGTTCGGCAGTCTGGTTCGATTCGTCAAGTATCGGATTTACCTCGACGAGGTCTACGGAGTTCAGGTTACAGTCGTACTCTGAGACCGTCTCCATTGCGAGATGTGCCTCTCTGTAGGTTACGCCGCCGTAGACGGGTGTGCCGACTCCTGGAGCCTCGTTGGGGTCAAGCCAGTCGATGTCGAGGCTGACGTGTAAGGATTCGGTGTCGGCCGTAGCTATATCTAGAGCTTCCTCCGTGATCTCGTCTATACCTCGGCGATCGATATCCGACATCGTGTAGACAGTTATGTCGCTTTCACGTAGTCTCTCCCTCTCGTCATCGTCGACGGACCGTATTCCGATCTGGACGATGTTGTTCTCCTCGATCACTGCGTTCGCCCACTCAGAACCCTCGAACTCGTCTATACCCAGTGCTGCGGCGAATACCATGCCGTGAACGTTACCGCTCGGGCTCGTCTTTATACTGTTTATATCGCTATGGGCGTCGAACCAAAGAATACCGGGGTTTGCGGCCCGGGCGGCACCCTTGATAGAACCTATAGCGACCGTGTGGTCGCCACCGAGAGCGAGAGGTATATCTCCCTCTTCTATCACTTCAGCCACCCTGTCCGACAGCTTCCTCGTTACTTCCTCCACCTCGGGGAGATGGTACACCTGGTCTTCGTCCACTTTTTCTTCACCCCTCTCCTGTAACTGTGATGCAGTCGAAACCGGTATGTTGCCTGTGTCCTCTACGTCCACCCCAGCTTTCTCAAGAGATGGAACGAGTTCCGCGTAACGTACCGCTGAAGGACCCATGTCAACGCCACGCCTGTTTGCCCCATGATCGGTTGGAACGCCTATAATCTTGAGTGTCACAGGTTACAAAACGGTTCCTTCCACATAAACATTTTCTGAGATCTCAAAATAGGGATCGATGACGGAGAAGTAGAGGGGGTGTCAACCACCGCCGCTAAGAACCCTTGTCAAAAGGATCAAGAGTAATGCGGGCGGGACGAAGTACTTTGCCATGAACTCGACCTTTGGATCCAGGTCCGGTTTATCCGATGCCGTGTATACCAAACCGATGGCTATTATCAGCGTAGTGATCGGGAGGAAGTAGAAACCAACGTTGTCGTTTATCAGTGTAAAGAACTTGGTTCCCCAGAGAGAGTAGTTCATCGGTGTCCAGCTCAACGCCGATGGAAGTCCAACTATAGCCAGGATAACAACCATGATTACGGACGAAGCCTTTCTCGAAAGTCCGTGCCCCATACCTACCGTGACGGTGACGTTAGTCATGGATATAGCGGTGCTGAGGGATGCAACAAACATCATAACGAAGAAAATGATTCCCAGTGGCTGTCCATATGGAATAGATTCGAATGCCCCGGGTAGTACCGTGAATAGTAGCTGGTTACTACCGCCGAGCTCACCCGGATCAAGGCCGGGTTGGCTGAACATCAGTGGAAATATTATCATTCCTGCGAGGATGGCGACGAAGAAGTTACCGAACGCGATTATCACTGAACTCTTCCCTACGTCCATATCTCCCCCGAGATGTATACCGTAAGTCAGGAGTATACCGGTACCGAGAGAAAGGGAGAACAAACTCTGTCCAAGTGCAGCATCCCATATATCCGGACTGGTGAGACGATCAAAGTCTGGTGCCAGGAAGTATTCCATACCCGCCCCCCAGCTGGAAAGCGTGAAGGCGTATATCGAGAGACCCACCAGGGTTAAAAATATGAATGGCATCACTATTGAAACCACTTTTTCTATACCTTCAGTGATACCTAAAGATATGATAACCAGGGTGATCAGTATGGCTACGAAGAAGTATATCAGTGGTTGCCAGGTATTCGTGAGTTCTGAAAAACTCATTTCGAAACCCTGTATGGAAATAAACAGGTAGGCTATCGTCCAACCTGTAATTACGTAGTAAAAACTCTGTATGGTTACACCTACGGACGCTATACCCCATCCGATAATGGGTATATCTGTAGCTTTATGTACCGTTGACACGATGTCGTCCTTGTATTTTTTACCTGCGGCGATTGACACTATCATCAAAGGCAGTCCCAGTGCAAAGGTCGTGAGGATATAGGGGATCATGTAGGCGCCACCGCCCTGTTTATGGACGGATATAGGGAACCGCCACATGTTTCCCAGACCAACCGCCGAACCGATTGCTGCAAAAATAAATCCAAGCTCGGAGGACCATTCTTCCTCGTCCATACGGATACCAGAAACGTTGATAGTAAATATTCTTTCCGGTGGTTTGGGGACACCATAAGGAGAGGTAATACAATAAACTATATTATTAAACGGTTGATCAGCTAAAAGCTGTAAAGATAAATTACTAAGGCGAATGTTGTAAGAGGATTGTAGTAAGGAAATTATTTTGGCAGTTATTTTTAAGTTCTTGATAAATTTCAGGGTATAAATCCTGCTACGCGCAGAATCTTTATAACAGTAGAAAAGTAACTGTTCTTAAAGCCAGTGTTACCGTTTACTGTACCGGTATTATAACAATGATGGATAGAACACAGTGGATGTAACGAAGGTTGGAACGGTGTCTACTCCTCTACGCCGAACGCGACTTCTACCTCTGCCTGGAAATGCGGTTCCTCGGTGGACGCAACCTCGATCCCGAGTTCGTCGATTTCGACCCATTTTATGTTCTCGATCGTGTCTCTGGCTCTGTCAAGCGCGTCGAGTGCGGCGTCGTCGAACGACTCATCGCTGGTTCCGATCAAAGTGACTTTTTTCATCACCATAACGGTCTCAATACGACCGATGGGCACTTAAAATTCGGTGTGGATTACAGATAAAACTCTAAGCGACGGTTTTTTGGAAGAACCATTTAGTCATTAAACTTTATTCGACTACTTCTATAGTGTCGTCGCCGTTTGGAACGACGCAGATAAACGCACAGTCCTCCTCGGTTTCGTTCCTGTACCAGTGAACCTCTCCCGGTGGCACGTAAACGCCGTCGCCTTCGTCGACGACTGTTTCTTCGTCATCGATACCTACGACGTATCCGCCCTCAAGAACGTACTGGACGTGCTCAACCTCGTTAGTATGCCGTGGAACCTCCTCACCTGCTTCGAGCACGAATCTTCGCATCGAAAAGTTGGGTGTACCGTCATCTTCACCCAGTACTACACCTTTACTCAGGCCGTCTGCCGCTCCTACAGAGACGTAATCCACGTTCTCTGAATCCTGAACCACTGGAGACTCGGGACTCTTTGATGACTCGATAACCATGACTACCGATAGGACCTTTGAATACTTCAATCCTGTACCACCAGGATAGATAAACTAATCATAAACTAATGATAACCAGAATATACAGAGTTCTGAATACTCATCTATGTAGAATCTGAATAAGTAGATGTATATGGGTATAAGGACTCAGGGAAATTTAGTTTTAAAAGAACTTGATTAGATGGGGATTCCTTAAAAACAAAATTCCGTTTCCGTTGTGGTGTTTGTTCTGTTCTGGCGTTTGTTCCGTTCTGTAATTTCTCAAGTTACGACCTTCGAGGCAGCGTTCCAGATCGATCCGGATCGTATTCAGTGATTTCTATAGTTCAACCTCTGGTGACTCTTATTTTAGTACCGTCCTCGACGTCTTCTGCGGGAGACGTATCTTTAACGCTGGCGACGACGTTTACTTCTGACGCCGCCCTGGGTTCGCCATCGTCCACGCTAGCAGGTGTTTCCCCCCAGAAGACGCATAAAGAGTTACCTCTGGGCCAGTAGGCGACGTCCCCCACTTCTACGTCACGGACTGCAAACTCCGCTGGTGCATCCACCGGGATCTCGAAGTAGAACTCATCACCCCATCTGGTGGCGACGCCTTCGAAGGGCAACGCTTCATCTATTTTCCCCCTCGTAGAACCGTTACGTTCCACCCAGTCTGCCTTTAACCGGGAATACCCCAGTTCGAATACTAGATCTACCATAAATCTATCACTATACCAATCACTAATTAAGGTTAAGAATTAATCTCGGAAAAATATATATTGATTAAGTAGACTGATTATTTTTCTAATTTTAGTTAAACCGGTCTTAAGTCAGTAAACCTGACCGATACCCAACACCGATAACTAAATCTCGATAAAATATCTACCGATAAACAACTACTGAGAAGATTCAGTCGAGGTGACGAGCTATCTCGTCACCCTGGGTCAGACCTATGTACTTTTCTACGACCTCTTCGTCCTCCTCTATCACTATCGTAGGGACGGAACGTACACCGTACGCCTGGGCTTCGTCGGGTTCCTCGTCTACATCGATCTTCTTTATCTCTATGTCGGGATACTCCTCCTCCAGATCCTCTATGATGGTACTCTGTTTCTTGCAGGGGCCGCACCAGTCCGCGTAGAAGTCTTTGACGGTTACAGACATAGTTTGTTATAACTCGGACTCCCAGATAAATATACTGATGAACTCAATACCGGGGAGTGACGTGGATTCCTCGACGTTATAAATACTGGAGGAAAAGAACTCCGGTCGATAAACCAGTGTACGGATGTACTAAGGGACGTCGAAGTCATGGAACGACTCACCCTTCTCCTCTGAAAGAATCTCGAGTGCTATTGCAGCACCATCACCCACCGATATAGCGGCCTGGATCTTGTCCGGACGCGTCGTCCATCCTCCGGCATAAACGCCATCCTTGCTCGTCGAACCGGTTTTGTCGGCGTCAACTGCGTCCCCATCGAACTCCAGTCCGAGGTCCTGGGCTAGATCACGTGCAAACCCCGTAGCCAAAACGAGGTAGTCGGCTTCCTGTTCGTTACCTTCGTCGGTACTAACATGGAATCCGTCTCCGTCCTCGTCCACGGATGTAACCTCTTGCTCCCGAACTTCGACGTCGTAGTTATCGCACTGGTCTCTAGCAACCTCCATGAACTCGGTTCCGTCCATCGCTTCTATACCGAGGTAGTTGTAGAGGTATGCGGAATGCATCTTGGTTTCGTCTTTTCCGTAAACCACCGCGTCCTCTCCGTTTTTTGCTAAAAGAAGTGCTGCACTCAACCCTGTAGGTCCGTCACCCACGATTACGGTTTCTGACATGAAGTACAGGTTAACTACATAGTGACAAAAAACCATCGACGGTTAAAAATTTAGGACACTATGTTTATCTTTATCTAAACGAAGTACCACGCCACGAGTATAACTATCAATCCCACAACCGTTGACAGTACGGAATGTATCCTTAATCTGTCCAGGACTTCAGAATGGTCATGATCTTGGTCGTGGTCGTCCGGACAGTCCTCCTTAACCTCGGTTTCAACCGCTTCGTATATCTCACTACCGTGACCGCATCTCGGAAGGAAGTCAAGTGCGACGTGTAGGAAGATACCGGCAGAGAAACCGAAGACAAGTCCATCGAGACTGGGGATCTTGGGTATCCCGAGGTAGTTCGTAATTATCGCCATAACCCCGACCGCAGAAGCAGGCACCAGGAGTATCATCACGTCGCCATTCATCTTGTTTATCCTCTGGGCGATGCTGTATCCCCCGGGACCTTTGTGTGAAACTATCGCAAGACCCAGGACCAGACCTAGCTCAGGCAGACCCTCGTATATAATACCTATAATCGCCCCGGCGGCGACCGTATGTGCCGTGATGTTGATTACGGTGTGATCCAGGTCGAAGAACGATGTATGGGTTCTATGGCTCCAGGTATGGGTGCTGAAACCCGTCACAAGCCCAAGAGCGATACCGAAACCTCCTGCCGCGGGATCCAGATCCAGGGAGGGTGGTATCAGGAATACTGTACTGCTGGTGATCATCGCACCACTCGCCAGCCCGTAACCCCAGACCAGGTTCCTGGCGTAGTGCTTGGTATCCTGACTGTCGATGAACTTTCCTATAAGGGCTCCACCCATCATTGCAAAGAAAGCGAACCACCCCACGATAAGGACTTTATGTGTAACCTCGACATCAAATACTATCGTAACCGCCGTCAAAGAGATAAAAATTAAGGTAAGGATAGATCCCCATCTTCTTCCTTTCATCTCCTTAACAACCCCTCCGTTGGTATAGATTCGGTACCTCAACGTCCATTGTTTATTAAAAACACTGATTGAATTAATAATACTACTGGAAACGAACTAACTAATCGAACTACTCTTCCACGGACTCCAGCCAAAGCTTACGTATTACACCGTTGTTAAAGAAAGATCGTTGTTAAAGATAAATAACGGATGAATGGGTACTGAGTAAAAAGAATAACTGGATTTTACAGCATCGGTTCCATGTTTTACCGGGCCTCAAACCGGGGTTTTCTCGCTGTATCCCCCTGGTCGTCGGATCGGAGTAATCCCGTAGGGAACTAAGTCCCACGGTTTCTATCCGGTACCAGCTTCTATCTATCTGCCACCAACTTCTACCTATCCGCTACCAGCTTGTAGGAGGCGAGGACACCTGCCGCTCCAAGTGCTACTACTATGGAGAAACCAGGCTGACCTTTTCCTCCACCGCCACCACCGCCACCTCCTCCACCGCTGGACGAGTTCACCTGGACGGTCACGGATTTCTGGACCGAGCCTCCCGAAGTCTTCAGTGTGGCGTCGATGTCCTTACTTCCCGATGCGTCACCTGGTACGCTGAGCTTAATGCTTGGATTTACGCTGCTACCCGAATTTATGTTTTCGAACAGCCACGCGTCCTCACTGCCCTTCCATTTACCGCCGTCGTTGTTTCTGTTATCTATACTCCAGCCGTTGGGTATCCCACCCACCTTGAGTATCGCTGTTTCGGTGCTGGTGCCGGTGTTCTCTATAGTGAACTTCACGTCGACGTCTTCTCCCGCATCTGCGTTGACGTTAGGTGCACTTAGGGATAGCCCCGATGACTGTGCTACAACCGGCGCCGTCAACAGTCCAACTACGGTAAGCACAACCATCCCCGAAACCAAACTCAGTGTAGATTTATTCATTTTTTAGTCACCTCTTTAGTAGTTAATTCTGTTTCCGTTTCTGTAGTCGTTGATTATCTCTATGATCTGGTCGTCCGAAATCTTTTGACCGTTGGTTCCAGGAACAGGTTGGTTGTCCTCCCAGTACGTCACGGCAGTTGTTTTTTCCTGCTGGTTTATCATGTGGTTACCGTTCTGGTCGATAGCCTCCATGATGCTGACTGCATTTACCTGTACCTGAACCGTCTCAGTTGTATCGACACCGCCCGAATTAATCTTCACTCCAACCGTTTGTGTGCCTGCGTTCGAGAAACTGGTGTTTATCGGGTTACCGACCTGGTCATACTGACCGTCGTTGTCGAAGTCCCAGGAAACAGTGCTGGGGTTACCCGTAACCCAGAGCTTGACATCCTGGTCCGGGTTAGGGGAATCAGGTTTCTGACGTACGTCAGAACTCAGTTTCTTACCTTTAGGCTTCGTCACCGTCACGAAGTTGGTGGTTTCGTCCGATGAACCCTTGTTACTCTTTACCCGGAGTTCTACCTTCTCCCTACCTGGGTTGTGGAAAGTATGTGTGAACGATCTGCTGTTCGATTCGGTAACGCCGTTAACCTTCCATCTGTAGTTAATTATCGATCCAACCTTTGTACTAGAAGTCGATTTGAACTCGACAGTATCACCTGCTTCAGGGTTGTTAGGGCTGTAGGTAAACGACGCACTGATTGGGTGTCCCTCCACGTTGACCTGTTGGGAGTTTGTGTCGGACTGGCCGATGTTGTCTGTTACACGGACTCTCACGATTCTTCTGCCCGCGCTGTTGTAGGTGTACTGTAGGACTCCGTCTCTGTTGCTGTACTCGAAACCTCGGTCACCGTCAACGTCGAACTGGTACTTGATTATCCTGTTGTTTCCACCCGCCTTGCTGTCCCGGGCGTCAATAGTTATCTTCTCTCCGACGTTGGGGTTGTCGTTAGGACGGATCTGGAACTCTGATTTTGGTGCCTGCTCGTGAACCCGTATATTACCACATTCAGCTGTATCCTTACCTTCACCGTCCGAACCGGTGATCTGGACCTTAGGACTGAAACTCTTCCTGTCCGGATCATCGTACGTGAAGGTTTCACGTGAGTTCAAAGTCCAACTGGTATAGCTCCCATCACCGTACTTCGAGTACCTGTACTTGTTAGCCCCCTGGGAGTTACTCGCGTCGATAGTGACACTGTCACCAGAACTTATCCTGTGGTTATTTACAGAACAACGTGCGTTGAACTTTAGTCTAATTGTTTTTGTATCCGAGTCTGTATCTCCCTGAGGACCTTCTACAGTTAAAGTTACCTGCTGATGACCGCCCTGGTTGAATGTGTAATCAACGGATTCACCGTGTTTCGAACCCCCCGGAAAGTCCCAGTCGTAACTCTGTATGTCCCCCTTTGAACTGCTGGCGTCGAAGTTAACTTTCTCGCCAGGCCTTGGATTGTTTGGACTGTAGGTAAATTTAGCATTCAGATTTTCCTTTTTATTTATATGTATTGTTTTACAGGTGTCCTCGGACTTCTCACCCGCAGGCCCCAAAATGTCAGTCTGGGGAATTGCCGCTATACTTGGTTGTTTGTCACCAGGACTGTCATATGTGACTTCGAATGACACCGATTTGGTACCTGGCGCTTTTTTTATGTCTGGGCTTATAGGACCTTTATCTTGATCCAGTTCGAACTTCACTGTGATATCTTTAGGATAGCCACTAGGATGGGCTTCAATCGTGACCGGATCACCTACTTCAACGTTTGTACTGTGAACGTGACACGAAACACCTGAACTTGCAGCCGATACCGAACCCGTCATACCAAGAAATATCATCGACGAAAACACCGCCAACGCAGTTAATGTGATCAGTTTCCTTTTCACGCTACACACCTCTTTTTGCCGCTGCTTGAATCATTAATTACTGTTACCACAAGTAATAGACATGTTTCAAGTTATATAGTGATTGTGTCAGACGTTAACTAACCACATTAACTAACCACAAAATCAATTAATAGATTATATATTGGAAATACTATATTTACAGTGATTTAAATGAGTTTATAGTGAACTTAATACGAGTCAAGAGTAGAATTAAATACTGTCATACAAATTAATTGACATACATTTAGATGATTGAGGACACGATTACCGAGAACCTATCGGCGGGAAGAGACCGCGCTTTAGTATCGGGTATCGCAGGCATAATTCCTGGTATAATTCTAACTCTGGTTCTACCTTTATACATGTCTCTGCCGATCGGTATAATACTCGGAGCGATCTACGGTATTCTGTTTCTACCTACTGAAGGCACCCTGGTGGATCACGTTACTAACGGCGCCAGTCTGAGTATTCCGGGGTGGCTGATAATTCAGCTAACCGTGAGTCCATGGATACTCAGTGGTGCACCTGCCTGGAGACTCACTGATATTAAGAAATTGTTTCCCGTACTGGGTGTCTGGGTAATAGCGGGAACTACACTTTCTGTAATAGTCCCGGTTGCCGGTTATTACGCCGAGGAGATGGGCTATATAGACCTCGAACGGTATAGATACGGCAGTTTATCTGATGTGGAAAGCAAGAAGATCCTTATCCTTGGAGGAGGTTTCGCTGGTCTTTACGCGGCCAAAAAACTCGAGGAGAAGTTCGGTCCAAATCCGGGGGTAGAGATAAAACTTGTTAGCGACGATAACTCAGTACTGTTCACCCCTATGCTGCCGGAGGTAGCAGGCGGGACTTTGGATTCGATGGACGTAACCGTACCTATCCGAACTTCACTAAGGAGGACCGAGATACGTGAAGCATCGGCGATAGATCTGGATTTTGAAAACAACAAGGTGTACGTCGAGGACGAACTACGTATCAATCCCGAGTTCAGCCATTTTTCAACCGATAGTCCAGGGCCAGAGAAAGAGAAAGAAAAAACTGGAGACGATGAAGTGGAAGAAGATGAAGTGGAAGCGGATGAACCTGTAAACAACGGAGATGGTGTCTCTGTCGGTGATACCCCCAAGGCGACCGAACAGGAAGATGGTGGAGAAGACGTATCTATCGATGAGGACTCCGATGAGTCGAGAACCGGTATCGGCGTAAACGTAGAGGAACTGGAGTACGACGAACTGCTGCTAACCCTTGGGGCCACTCCGGACCACCATGGAATCGAGGGTATCGACAAGTTCGCGTTCGATTTCAAGACGATACAGGACGCGATGTCAATTAGGAACCACGTCGTTTCCTGTCTCGAGAGGGCGGCGATGGAAGATGATGCCTACGTACGTGAATCTTTACTTACATTCGTTATAGCGGGCGGTGGATTCGCGGGTGCTGAGCTGGCGGGGGCGGTGAACGACCTCGTGAGAGGTATGCTTTCCTACTACCCCAACGTCCCGGAGGAAGAGGTTGACGTGGTCCTCGTTCACAGTCGTGAAAGGATTCTACCGGAACTATCGGAGGAACTCGGGGAGGAAGCCAAAAAAAGCATGTCGAACCGGGGTGTGCGTTTCGTGCTGAACGTATATGTCGACGACGCAGACCCCGAACAAGGGAAGGTGATGTTAACGTCAGGTGAATCGATTACTGCACAGACGTTGGTATGGACGGCGGGAAACCAGCCACATCCGTTGATCTCGGAGACGGATCTTCCGACGAAACACGGCGCGGCCGACGTCGACGAATACCTCAACATTCCCGAGTACGACAACGTCTGGGCGGCGGGGGACTGTGCATACGTCGTTGATGCAAAATCCGGTGAACCACATCCCCCGACCGCTCAACACGCTATCAGGGAGTCAAAAGACATGGCAGCAAACGTATACAGAAAAACCACGGGTGAAGAGATGAAACCTCATAGCTACTCCACTCAGGGGATGCTGTGTGTTATAGGACACCAGGCGGCCTGTGCCGAGATAGGTAACTTCCGGTTCACCGGTCTTTTTGCCTGGCTGATGTGGAGGATGATTTATCTAATGAAGCTACCGGGCCTGGACAGGAAGATAAGGGTGTTCTTCAAATGGACAGTTGACCTCTTCTTCCCGCCGGATATCGTACAGACGCTTGGCTCGAAGACCAGGGAGGTGATGAAGGATGACTGGTGAAACTCAAGACATGGATGGTGAAAACGGGAGCGACAGCCTCTTCATACTCGACAACGAGGAAAAACTGATCGACTTGGATTATATCCAGGTTCTGTTTGCGGGTCTGGTTGGTGCAGTTGCTGGTGGAACTATGTATCTAGGTGCCGTTGCGGACGTATACTGGATACCGTCGGGTTTCGTCTTCGGACTCCTATCGGCGCTGTTCTACGGACGGAGAGCTCCCGGACCCGGAAGGGGTATGATCTGGGGTCTGGGGATTTCCTTCCTCACCGGTCTGTTTCTATTCGGTATCGATCACACGATAACCACCGTGGCCTTCGAGTTTGCAGACTCCTCCGATATCTTCTCGAACATAGTTAAGATAACCCTTGGTTTGGGGGCACCTATCGGTTTGGCAATAGGTGGAATCAACGCAGTTACAAAAGAGACGGGAACTGAACCTATAAAACTCGACAGGGGGATTATAACGGGTGGACTCGCCGGACTAATTGCGGGGTTGATAGTTCAGCCGTGGCTTGAACAGTACGGAATCGTAGGCTTTACTGTAAATGGTAACGGCTTAGAGGGACTCCTGTACCACCTTCTGTTCACCACGGCCGTAGGTATAATGTACGGCCTACTGTTCCAGCGTGACGCACGAGGCTGGGGTTCCTCGATCACCTGGGGTTTTGCCTATGGTTTCTTCTGGTGGACTCTCGGTGTCTTGACCCTTTCCCCGTTACTAACCGGAGATCCAGTGTTGTGGAACCTGCCTGATGGACGTGGTTTAATATCGAGTTTCGTGGGGCACGGACTGTACGGTTTAATACTGGGTTTCATCTACTCAGTCTTCGACCATCTCTGGATAATCATGTTCTACGAAAGCGACCCCCTTCATATTTCAGTGAGGGGGCCGGGTTTCGCTAACGTACAGTCTCTCAAATGGGGATCTCTTTCGGCCATACCTGGTGGTATAATCTACGTCGCCCTGATCTGGTACGTTGGACGTGCCGAATATATCTCGAGGATCGTCGGAGCCCAATCGACGTCGGTAGGTATTGTAGTCGCCATGATCATTGCACTTATAATCGGGATGATATACGGGGTTCTGTATAGATACGAGTCTCCGAACCTCGGAACCGCGGTACTCTGGGGTTTCGTCTACGGAGTTATATGGTGGTACGTCGGTATACTTACCCTCCTTCCCGAGATTATAACTGGGCAGGCAACCTGGACTCATCAAGCGATAGACATCGGAATGCCGCTTCTTATAGGACAGATGATATATGGCTCTTTAACGGCAGCCATATTCTATATCTTCGAATACCGCGAAAAAGCCTGGGCAACCGTCGACCCAAACGCCAAAGCAACAGAGGAGATACGTAGAAGAAAGGTAGGAACCTCCGCCCCAGCAGTCTGGATGTATAGCTTGGGGATGGGGGTTTTCGTTCTCCTACTTCTACTTTAACGGACCCTGATTTCTGTGGCTACCGTAGCTTCTATAGGATTTCGAGCGAGAGTACCACGGGTGACCTCACCCGTGGGTGAATCGCGTCGAAGTAGTTAATTAACCTTACGTTGTCTTGATAGTACGGCAGTTTGGTATAGGGCTTACTGGCTTAAACAACAAAAGCAAACCCTGAACGCCTAATATACCGGCTTTGTAGGTGGACTCGAATCGAAATGGTTCAGAGAAAAATAGTCAAGAGAAACGCTAGAGGAGGGTGTCATGCTTTAGATCGGGTTGTATTTTTTCCTAGTTGTCTGACGTAAATTAAAGTGGGTAAAAGTAGGGTTATTTAGTGAATCATGTCAACAACCCTACGGAATGTTTGTACGGTAGATGAGTTCATTAACGTTGCGGAGACCAACGTAGCATCCCTGTTCCAGGACTTCGACTTCAGCTTCCTGTACAACTATAGTGTTTTTGAACCAACTAGCCGTGGTCAAGAAAAAGTTTTTGAACCACCTGAACTACTTCAAGCGTTTTTACACTGTTACCATAAAGAAATCTACGGAACAAGACCTGTAGAACGAGAAATAAGCGGGGGAATACTCTGGAAACTACTAGGGTTTCCACGCACCCCATCAAGACACGTAGTCAACAAGTTCCTCAACGACTTAGGAGAAGTAATTGAAGATGTATTCGAAAAGCTTGTAGAAAAAGCTAAAAACCACGGCTTGCTAGATTCGGTTTATTACATAGATTCTACGGACGTAAAAACTAAGCCTTACGACACATATGGAAGCTGGAACTATGACAGAACGAAAGATCAGTATTACTATGGTTATGGCTGTACGGTGGTTACGTCGGGCGATAAAATCCCGGTTGCTGCGGCGTTTACTGATAGTAAAAAGACCAGTGAAGAAACTGCGCTAGAAGTGGCGGGTAAAGCTTTGGATATTAAAGATCCGGTGGCTGTGGTGGGTGACTCAGAGTTCGACATGATCAAGTTCCACGACACCTTAATATCTAGAGGTGTCGTACCGGTCGCTACCTACAACCCAAGAAACACCAGTGATCCCCTAAAAATAGATTACAGAGTCGAGGAAAGAGTACAGAAAACCGCTGACAACGTAACGCTGAAGCCACGAGATCTGGACAAGTTTAGCCAAGATCGTAGCCAGGTAGAACGAACAATAGGAGCGTGCAAACCCTGCGGAATGGCTGAAACCCAGGTAAGAACACGGCGTAACGCAGAAACTCAGGTATTTCTATCACTATGCCTCAGAGTACTCATAGCAATCACCAACAAAAAACATGGAGAAAATCCCGGAAAAACAAAACTCAACACCTAAACAAAAGAAACCATGACACCCTCCTAGAGGTAAGCTAAATTCCCTGTAGGGGAGGATGGTCTAGTGGCAAAGTGGACTTGCCATAGAGAATAAGTCCCTCCGTTGATACGGAGTCTGAGGAAACCTTCTCTAGAAGCCACGGGTTGTCGAAAATCGAAGATTTTCGTACGTATGCGAATCTTTGATTCGCAACATTCCGAAAACCCAAGGGGTTTTCGGCTTTCGTAAATCCCGTAGGGATTTACCAAACACCAGACCCGTGGAGAGTTCACGACTGAAGGCATCAACTTTTGGGATGGGTTGTGGGATGATCGGAGATTAGTTAACTCTGATAATATACCGAACCCTGATATTAGGTTGCGTATTAATCTATCAACTAATTATTTAAAAATCCGTGAATCTTCAAAAGCTTCTGGATTTTGTTGGATTATTTGATTTTTGGATTACGTAAGATTACTTGATCTTTCTTAAGTATTCTACGGTAACTGGTTTTCTTATGTAGATTTTCAAGGCTAAAACCCCGCCTTTCAAGGCGTATGAAAATCGCTACGCGATTTTCCTGCTCAAAAATCGAAGATTTTTGAACGGGGATACAGCCGACATGGTATTAATTAAACGTTGTTTTACTGCATTGCTGGATATTCATTCCGTTAGAACTATAATCCCGTGACATAAATCTTTACGTTTGTATATACACCGCACCTATAAAGCTAAAATCGAGAACCACACCAAGTTGAGAGTGACTTGGATAGGTGTGGGTATAGTGGATCAAAGCTATGGAACGTAGCCAAATACTACACAGACAACCGATGGGATAGCGATGGTGAAATTCCTGATGGTGATGAACTGAAGGATGAATTAAAAACCCACGAGAAATACAGGGACTTGCATAGTCAGTCCAGTTCCGTCGAAAATCTTTGATTTTCGGGATGCCAAAAATC
>JBDGRN010000097.1:0-8136 GCA_042218125.1 Halobacteria archaeon
ACGGTTCCATCTCTGGCGACGTACAGCGGCTGACTGGCCGACGAGAGTCGGGCGCGCGTGGACGGCTGGACGGCGAACATCGTGGCATGTGCATCTTTCACGAAGCGGCCGCTCTCGGTGTCGGCACTCGTGGGCCGGATCGACACGCTCCGGTTCGTCGGCGGGAATTCGTCGAGTTCGCCGTCGTTCCACGTCCGGACGGCCGGCGGCGGTGTGTTGAACGGAATGTCCGTTCCGCTGGCGAGCTGGCGCATCGCAATGGTCTCATTGTCACCACCACCCCCGCTGCTCAGATTGCCGTCCTCGTCGCCCGACCAGAGCAACGGGAACGTCGACTCGTTCACACCGTGGTCGGGGTCGTCCGGCGGGTCCGCTGTTGCCGGGCCGACACCGGCGATCGCCACCGTTGCGAGCGCCAGCGCGACGGCGAGTACGACGTGTCTCTCAGAACCCACAGCTGGTCCCTCCGGCGACGACATTGTTCAGGATGAACGCGACGATCTGGGTGCCGAGCGGCGCGACGATGACACCCCAGAGCAGGCCCTGGTTGCGGATGCCCTTCATCTCCTTCTTCCAGTCCGACCGGCGGACGAACGGGAGCGCCACCGTCGCGCCGAGCGCGAGGACGCCGCCGAGCAGCGGGCCGCCGAACTGGATCAGCGTGAAGATGTTCTGGATGGTCTGGGCCATGTCCGTGTTGCAGAACGCCTCGCCCGGGGATTGCGCGGCCGCCGTGCCGACGAAGAGCACGAGTCCCGCGAAGACCACTGCGAGCTGTGCCAGGCCTCGCGCGTGATCGATTGTCGTAGCGCTGCCGAGCGATTCGACTGTCGAGGGGGTGTTGCGGTCCGTCATCGGTTGCTGGATCGAGTCGCAGTCGGTTCGCCGGGAGACCGGGCGCTGTGCTCGGACGACTCGTCGAGGATGGTCTCGCCAGGAATCTCCTCGATAGCTGCCGCTACGATGTCCTGATCGCGTCGGAGGGGGTCCGGCAATCGCGATGGCTGTCGCTCCGGGAATGGATCGTCGGGTCCGACCAGATCCGGCTGGACGTCACAGGAGCAAGCTTGACGTTCGCTCGCGACGAGGGTGCTGATAGGCACCAACATGACAGGCTCGCCACAATGCGGGCAGTGGCCCGTCATGCCCGACACCTCCGGCTACCGTGTGTCGGTTTTTCCCTGAATGAATCCCCTTTATAATGGGATTGTGTAACAAAAGTTACAAGCCAAGGGCCGGATTTGAACCGGCGACAGGCGGCTCTGCAGGCCGCTGCATTAGGCCGGACTCTGCCACCTTGGCGCGGGTGAAGATTCGTGACGACGCAAATAAAAAGTTACCGTATATACACGAGTCGAAACCCCATAACTGCTGGGTCGGTCGCCGTAATCGACTCACAGGACCGTTTCATCAAGGATATCCGCACACTCCTCGATTACTTTTCCCTCTTCCATATCGGCATCGACGATCCGAAATCGGTCGTTGTTCCGCGCGAGAGAAAGGTAGTTCTCCCTCACTTCCCTCAGGAACTTTAGTCTCTCAAACTTCACATCTCCCCTCCCGGCGTCCGCCATCCTGTCTATCGCTACCTCGGGATCCAGGTCGAGAAGTAAGGTCAGGTCGGGGAAACGGCTCCAGCCATCGTGCAATCCCGCGATCCAGTCTATACGTCCCTCAGTATCCATGTCCAAAACGTCTACGGTCGCCGCGGCCTGGTACGCGACCCTCGAATCTATGTACCTGTCGCATACCACGACCTCGCCGCTCTCTACCGCCGGCTCCACGGTTCCGCGGAGATGGTTGACGTGGTCGGCGGTGAAGAGAAATAAGTCGCGAAGCGGTACGGCTTCCTCCGACGCCACCGATCTTTCCACGGCTTCACCGGTCCAGGTATCCGTCGGCTCCCGCGTGTACCGAAAGTCGGGAAATCTCTCCTCCATAGCCTCGACGACCGTGGACTTACCGGCTCCGTCGATACCCTCGATAGTCACCAGCATATTCTAACTGTATACACGTATGCCTCTGCACTTATTTCCAGCCTTCCATGTCCGAGCCCCTACCTTCCATACCCTGGTTCCCACCATCCATATCCGAGCCCCTACCTTCCATACCCTGGTTCCCACCATCCATATCCGAGTTCCTAAGATCTAAACACCCATCCATCCTCTCCTACGCCACGTTCGGGATGTAGGTCAGATCATCCGTCTTTTTCCTGTTTCTCCGAGTCCCCGGTTCTCCCTTCACCACAGTTTCTCTCCAACCCTTTTTCGTGGTCCTCGGTCGCCGTCTTCCATTCGCCGATCCCCGCGGGATCGAGATGTAGATGTACGTCACCGATGCCATTTAGCTCGGCCACCATCTTTCTCAGTTCGCTCTCGACTTCGTGGCCCTGGTATAGCGTGAGGTCGCCATCCACCTCTACATGGGTCTCGACCTCTATCTCATGTCCGTCGTAATGCGTCGTAAAGTCGTGGACACCGTGGACCTGTCGGTGATCCATCAACGTGTCGAGGATTTCGCGCTGTTTTTCCCTCGGTGGAGCACCACCAACGAGATAGTCCAGGTTTTCCCGGGCTATCTTGACGCCCTCGTGTAAAATTAGGAGTGAGACCAGCGCCCCGGTGAAGGCGTCCAGAACCTCAACCTCAACTGCGATACCCACCACCCCGACCACGACAGCGAAGGAAGTGTAGATGTCGTTGAGGCAGTCCCTCGCCAGGGCATTTAGACTCGGTGAATCTACTTCACGGTTGAGGCGTTCGGTGTAGAGATAGACCACCACCATGTCAACGATGGCGAAGGCGACGCCGTACAGCATGTAGATGTTGAAGCTGACGTAGTTCCCTTCGAGGTACTTGGAAATAGACTCATACAGCAACAGAAGAGAAAGCAGGACTATCACGACTCCGACAAAGAGAGCGGATATAGGTTCGATTCTCTGATGGCCGTGGGGATGAGTTTCGTCCGGTTCCAAGAAAGATAGACGCCCCCAAACGAATACAACTATGCTAGCGAGTAGGTCTGCGAGACTGTGTACGGCGTCCGCCACCAGAACGATGCTACCGAAAAGGAGACCAATCCCTCCCTCCACGATAATCTTGAGCAGGTTGCCAGCAACGTTTGCGCCAGCCGCCTTCTCGAACAGACGTCTATCCCCCGAATCCCAGCTACGCTCCCCGGAGCTTCCTCCCTCGACCACATCCAGAGCATCGTCGGAGGCCATCTGGAGTTAAATTAATGTATGAGTCATATTGATGCTTCGTGTTTCTGTTAGAGATGGCTCCTGGAACGTTTACCAGAGAAGAGTTAATCCAGGAACATCCCCCCCCCCTAATTCAAGACATTCCTATCCCCAGAATCCAGAACACTCCACCCTCGGTAACCCAAGAAAACCAAACCCCCAGAACCCAAGATAACACCCAGATAACAGAGTTATTCGAGCGGAAACCTCCTCAAGACAGACTGTTCGATCTTTCCACGGCGTTTTATGGTACGGAAGAGGCATAAATCGTCGACGGAGATCACGCCGTACTTCGTGGTAGCGTTTTGCTTCATGAAGCTCTGAAGATCCTCTCCACCGAACCCCAGATCGGCAGGACCTGATCTTCCCCGGTCCTCTCTTATCTGGGCTACAGTCATGTGGGGAACGTAGTCGTACTCGTCCCTGGGAGCCAGGTTTAAACCCACCAGTTTCTTCTGTAGATCGTCGTGTATCTCCTGTAGCTGTCCTGCACCCCTGCCGACGCCTACCCATATGTCCTGTGGGTCGGTGACCTCGGGGAACGCCCCGAGACCCCTGAGCTCCAGTTCGAATCCGTCGTGCACACCACGTAGTTCTCTCAGTACCTCCGCAACTGCCTCGACTTCCACGTCCGACTCGTTTCCGAGATACTTCACCGTGACGTGGAGGTTGGTGGTCTCGACGGAGTTCAGATCTCTGTTTATGGCTCCAAGCCTGTCCTGGAGTTTCTCTACCGTGGAATAGACGTCGGTTGGCGGCTGTACCGCCAGGAATACCCTGGTCATGATAACCTTCCTCCGGCACCTCTTTTGATTTCAGTCAAGCAATATTTATAGGACTGCTTGGGTTAATTACCGTTATGTCCGATTACGTTATTATAGGCGACGGGATCTCCGGGGCAACCGCGGCAGGAACCATACGCGAGGAGCAGCCGGACGCGGAGATCACCGTAATCACCGACGAATGTGAACCTCTCTACAACCGGATTAACATCAAGGAGTACGCCAAGGGCCGCATGCCGGAGGACGCGATACGGATGCACAAGGAGGCCTGGTACGACGAACGTGATATAGATCTACTTCTCGATACGATGGTATGGAAGGTTGAAAACGACGAAAACGCAGTGGTTCTCCATGACGGCTCGGAGATCGAGTACGAAAAGCTGTTGGTAGCGGCGGGAGGTTCGCCCCGAAACCTCCCGGTACCACACTCGACGGCGGACGGTATTCATAACTTCTGGACCTTCGTTGACAGCCGGAAGATAAGGAGGGACGCCGAGGACGCCGACCACGGGATAGTGGTGGGTGCGGGACTCCTGGGCATCGACTTCGCTTACGCCCTCGGGGCTAACGACGTCGACTCGAAGTATCTGATGCGGGGAAACAGATGGTGGAGATACGGGCTGGACGAGGAGGGTGCCGGGATAATACACGACGAGTTACGGTCTATCGGCGTCGAGCCGGTCTTCGGAGAAGGTGTCGACAGGTTCGAGATCGATAAGATGGGGCACGTGGAGAGCGTTCTGGGGACTACGGGTGAGAGGTATCCGTGTGACATGGCGGGCGTCTGTATTGGACTCGACCTCAACACCAAGATAGTCGAAGGCACCGGGATAGAGACAAACGAGGGAATAAAAAGCAACGAATACCTCCAGACGAACGATCCCGACATATTCGTGGCGGGCGACATCAACGAGTTCTACGACGTAACGCTCGACGAACACAACGTCAATGGCTCCTGGGACAGCGCCAAAAAACAGGGAGAGGTCGCAGGATACAACATGGCGAACCCGGACGACATGGATGTTTTCGAGATTGTGCCCAAGTACAGCGTATCCCATTTTTCGATGCCTTTCATATCTCTCGGCAGTCCGACGAAAGGAGAGGAGTTCGCGGCACGGAGGTACGGCGAGAACGACTACAGGAGGCTCGCGTTCCGGGACGGAAAGCTGATCGGAGCGGTTCTAATCGGAAACGTCAGGGTGGTGGGACATTTCACCCGGATCATAAAACAGAAGGAAGAGGTATACGACGACAGGGAGAAGCTTTTAGAGGAGAAGGTGGAGGTCGGAGAGTTCCTTTAGTTCCTTATCTCAGAAGAGTTTAACCTGATTTTACCTGCATGGGTTTACCCTGACTTTACTTGCATAGGGTCAACCTGTCTTTCCTACGTCGGAAGAGATTTCCGTACTAAACTCACCTTTATACCTGGATGCACGCTCGGTGGAACCATGACCCGTAACGAATATCAGAAACAGCTAGACGATCTTCAGAATGACGTGGTAGGGATGAGTGAGGAGGTAGCCGACAGGCTCGATACCGCACTCACGGTACTCGACGACAGAAATCCCGAACTCGCGGATACGGTTATAGAGGGAGACGACGAGATAAACGACCTCTACCTCGAACTCGAGAAGGACTGTATCGACCTCCTCGCGCTACAGCAGCCGGTGGCGACGGACCTCAGGTTCGTAACCGCGAGTTTCAAGATAATTACTGACGTCGAGAGAGTCGGTGATCTCGCAACCAACCTTGCGGAGTACAGCCTCGATGCAGGGAAGGACGCTATCTCCGAAGCCGAAATGCAGGACCTGGGCCGTAAAGCGCTCGACATGTTCCGCCGCTCTGTAGAGAGTTACGAAAAAAGGGACACCGAGCTCTGTTACTCCGTAGCCGACGAGGACACGAGTCTGGACGAGGACTGTGAAAGGATCAACCAGGATATACTCAAGAGGGTGCTGGAGGCTGAACGCAGCGACCACGACCCCGGAGAGATAGACGACCTCATAATGGAGGTTTCCAGGCTGCTTCTGACGATACGGGACATCGAGAGAATCGGGGACCACAGCGTAAACATAGCAGCCAGGACGCTCTACATGGTGGAAAGCGACGACGAACTAATCTGGTAAACAGTTCCGATATATAGTTCCAGACAGCCTATCTGATAACATCCGGTAATGTTTCGATGTCCGAGGAATCCTTTCTTGCTGTCGAGGTAGATCTGGAGTACACCGAGCACGTGCTCAGGGAGGCACGTGAACTTGGCGTTTACGACCGCTCCCGTAGCGTGATCAACGAGGGCGACGTAAACCACGTACCGGTGACTCGGAGCGTCCAGAAAAACCCCGGATACTTCACATACGGAACCGTTGTGAGACAGCCCGATCCGGTTTTCCGACGCCGGGGACTCGAAACTTACCTCCCCCGCGATTTTCCACATCCCCTCCCTGGAGGTTGGAGCGTAGTGGGGGACATTGTTCTCGTAAAGCTAGATGGAGTTCCGGATGAGGCGAAACAACGAACTGGGGAGGCTCTTCTCGAACTACATCCGCACTGTAACTCGGTCTTTGAGGACCACGGAGTGTCGGGCGTGACCCGTGAACCCGACGTCGAACACGTCGCGGGTTCTCGCGAAACGGAGACAGTCCACCGTGAGAATGGATACGTCTTCGAGCTAGACGTCGCGGAGACGATGTTCTCCATAGGTAACGCCGCCGAACGTGTACGGATGGAGGAAGTTACCCAACCGGAAGAAACCGTTTACGACATGTTCGCCGGAATAGGCTACTTCACAGTTCCCGCGGCACTCTCCGCCGAGAAAGTTTACGCCGCCGAGATCAATCCTACCGCAGCCGAGTACCTGAGAAGGAACGTCGATCATAACGGCGTCGGGAAAAAAGTCGAGGTCCACGAGGGGGACTGTCGTCAGTACACACCCACCGCCGACCGGGTGGTTATGGGTTACTTCGACGCACCCGAATACCTCGACCACGCCCTAAACTGCCTCAACCCGCCGGGAACGATCCACGTCCACGCGGTTATTCCATCCGACGGAAAGACGGAGCTTCAGGAAAATATTCGGAGTAAACTCCGGTCCGCCAGAAAAGAAACGGGAGACACAGAGATAGTCTCACATGAAGTCAGGGAGGTAAAGGGATACAGCGAGGGGCTTGTCCACGTGGTCGACGACGTAAGTCTAGAATGAAGAGTTAGATAGCCGTATATTCCGGGAGCAAGTTGGTTTATTCGAAGATAAGAAACAGAATAACCAGCACCAGAACTGCCCCTCCGGCTATTCCTGCACCGGTGTTGCCACCTGGAATGCTGGTAACTAACTGACCGGTGTCGACGTTCCTGATTATCAAAGCGACGATACTCATAACCATCAGAATGAATATAACAGTTACTACTGTTCCCAGAACGCCTTCGAAAAGGGACTCCAGTATGTCTAACATACAGACCCCTTATTATGTTTATCGGATAATAAATTCTCAGAAGTTATCCAACCTACCCTTCATACCCACCATTAGATAAATTATACTTTAATTAGTTAAATTTATCTTGAATTAATGCGTTGGTAACGGTGTGGTAAAATCAAACGGAACTATCGGACCTCTCCAGGTTTCGTCGGATACAGACTCGAGGAAAGACGGACAGTATACAAATAGAGATTTCAGGGAAGAAGCAGAAACCGGTTTTCCAGCTGTAAACTCCACCGATCCGATGAACAGGGCCGGACGTAGGTGTTCACCGGTATTACGTACCTATCCCTCGATCCGTTTAGTGAGCCATAACTCCAGGTCGGAAAGCCATATACAGGGTAAAATCCAGACCTTCATACCAAGCCCTGGGGAAATATCCACACTGGTTAAGAACGGCAGCAGACAGGTCACTGGAAAAGCATACCACGAGATGGATATCCGGAGCTGGGGAAAACCAGATAGGGAAAGAGAACGGAAACCAGGTATTCATGAAGAGAGAAACGGCGGGGACGGTGAGTGTACACCTGAACTAAACAACAGTACAGAAAACACACGGAATAAAGGAAAACAGAATGAAGGCACACGGAATAAAGGAAAACAGAATGAAGGCACACGGAATAAAGGAAAACAGAAT
>JBDGRN010000097.1:8236-53101 GCA_042218125.1 Halobacteria archaeon
CACACGGAATAAAGGAAAACAGAATGAAGGCACACGGAATAAAGGAAAACAGAATGAAGTGGGTTCCGGAGGATGTGAACGGGAGACGTCGTACTCCCGGCGGAACCCTCCATCCATCATCGAAACACCGCTGTCAGTTACCCTTTCTTACCTGTTCTTCCGTATATACCGAAGGTACAACGGTGAAAAGCTCTAGAAGAACTACTCGATCTCGATAGCCGGTTTGCCGGGACGTGCTTTATCCGCCCTGTCGGAGTCACTGACCTCGGCGTTCTCTATAACTATTTCTGCGTCGAACTCCTTCTCGAAAAGCCATCTCGCCATCTCGAGAGCCCCTACCTCATCGTCGAGTTCCGGTTCGAGTGACCGGTGGTTCTTCTGTAGGAACTGTCCGTAGCTCGCAGCCTCGTCACCGTGTCTCCGGACCTCGTCTATCCCCATTATACCCCCGATGACGTCAGTTCCATCGGATTCGATTGCGTGTTCAAGGGCCGTGTGTTTCCAGTCGGGCGCTACAACGATCCGGATCCTGTCGGGATTCTCGATATCCGCCACGTTCTTGATTTCCCGGACGTCCTTTCGGGTTGACTCGACGAGTTTCTTCTCCTTCACGTAGTTCTCCAGCTCTCTTTCAGGAGAGGGCCAGGCGGCTTCCGCGACGAGACCTTCCCCCATCTTACTCCACAGCTCCTCCATCAGATGTGGAGCCACGGGAGCGAGCCCCTTAACCGCAACCTCGAGTCCACGGTTTACGACGACGTTATCCGGTTCTTCGACGTAGCTCAAATACTGATCCAGAGTTGAGACCAGGTCCTTGATTTCACGGACCGCACGGTTGAAATGGAAGTTCTCGTAATCCTCAGTAACCTCCTTTACCGTCGCGTCTATCTCCCGCGCAAGATACCGGTCGGCTCCCTCAACCCCGGACCCCGTACCGTCGTCTGCTCCCCCTACATCCGAGTCGGTATCGTAACAGTTCTCGACGGCACGGTACAGCTTATTCAGGAACCTGTGGTTCGACTTCACACCTTTCTCGGTCCAGTTGAAGTCCTTATCAGGGAGAGCCGCCTCCATCATGAACAGCCTGGCGGTGTCGGCGCCGTACTCCTCTACTATACATTGCGGCGAAACGACGTTGCCCTTCGACTTGGACATCTTGTCTCCTTCCAAAAGAACCATGCCTTGAGTTACAAGCTGCTCGAACGGCTCCTCGACGTCGACGAGATCCAGGTCGTTCAGTACACGGGTGAAGAAACGGGCGTAGAGAAGATGCATTATAGCGTGCTCTATACCCCCGACGTAGCTATCGACCGGCATCCAGTCGTCGGCGTACTCCTTCTCGAAAGGTGCGTCGTCCAGACTGGGAGAGATATAACGCAGGAAGTACCAGCTCGAGTCCACGAAGGTGTCCATCGTGTCAGTCTCTCTTTCCGCCTCCCCGCCACATTCGGGACATTCGGTCTCGACGAACTCCTCCACCTCGTCCAGCGGGTTGCCGCTCGTCCTCACGAACTCCGGCAGCTCAACAGGTAGGTCTTCGTCCGGTACCGGTACTTCGCCACAGTCGGGGCAGTGCACGATAGGTATCGGTGTGCCCCAGTACCTCTGTCTCGAGATCAGCCAGTCCCTGAGCCTGTAGGTGACTTCGGTATCGGCAGACTCGATGTCACTGACTAGGGCTTTCCGAGCTTCCTCGCTCTCCAGACCGGTATGGTCCCCGCTTTCCACCAGGACGCCGTCATCGGTGTACGCCTCTTCGTCGAAGTCCCATGAACCGCCGTCTGTATCGTCGCCATCCTTCGACGTACCCTCGGCTTCAGCCGGTTCCACGACGCCCTTTATCTCTATACCGTGTTTTTTCGCGAACTCGTGGTCCCTTTCGTCGTGTGCCGGCACCGCCATGATACCACCCGTTCCGACATCCATCATCACGAAGTCAGCAATATAGACGGGTATCTCCTCTCCGTTGACGGGATTCACCGCATCGACCCCGGCGTAAACGCCTTTCTTCTCTCCACCCGGCTCCCTTTCGGGATCGATCTCGTCGATGAACTCCCGTACCTCGGGACTGTCCTCTGCGATATCCTCTGCGACGGGATGTTCGGGGGCGAGAGCTAAGAAAGTAGATCCGTAGATGGTGTCGAGTCTCGTGGTGAATATCTCGACGTCTCCGTGTCCCTGTATCTCGAACTCCGCGGTCGCGCCCTCCTGCCTACCTATCCAGTTCCTCTGCATCTCCCTGACGCTGTCTGGCCATCCGTCTAGTTCCTCGAGACCGTCTAAAAGCTCCTGGGCGTACTCGGTGATCTTGAAGTACCACTGGTCAAGCTCCTCGTCCTCCACCGGGGTGTCACATCTCCAGCACTCTCCTTCCTCGACCTGTTCGTTAGCCAGCACTGTTTCACACGAAGGACACCAGTTGACCTCGCCTTTCTTGTAATCCACTAGACCTTCGTCCATGAACTGTTTGAAGAACCACTGGTTCCACCTGTAGTATCCGGGATCACAGGTCGTGACTTCTCGACTCCAGTCGTACCCGAAACCCATCGACTCCATCTGTTCCCTCATATCGTCGATACAGCGGTAGGTCCAGTCCCTCGGATTGGTGTCGCGTTCTAGGGCGGCGTTCTCCGCCGGCATACCGAAACTGTCCCACCCCATAGGATGAAGGACGTCGTCCCCCGACATCTTCCTGTACCGGGAGTAGGCGTCGGTGATACTGTAGTTCCTGACGTGACCCATATGCATCTTTCCCGAGGGGTAAGGGAACATACCCAGAACGTACTCCGGGTCGTCTCCGTCGTTGCCTGTCCGGAAGACCTCTTCCTCCCTCCATCTCTTCTGCCATTTCTCCTCGATCTCGTTAGGGTCGTAGTTTTCGCTGGACATGAGTTCAGTCTATCTAAGTAACGGGGTTATGGAACTGTTAACCACGTCGAGAAATAAATGTTCTTAAAAAAGCTTCGTCGCATGCAGGATTAACCAGGTGATTAAAATCCGGTTAAGTTTCGGCTAAGAAGTTAACATAACCACGCCAGGCTAACGTGCCCACGTCCATCGGGAGTCGAGGACGTACCTGTATACCCCTGCTACCCCCATGGCACAGATGTTCGCGAATATGTAAAAGATACCCAGGCTGTGGCTCACGATGAAAAGCAAGCCCACCTGGAGCGGGATAGAGGTTCCACGTATGAGGTTCGTTTTCATTAAACCGGAGATTTTGTCGCGCCAGTTGGTATGTGTATGGCCCTCGAACGTCCACTGGTTGTTGATGAAGTACTGTCCGAGTATAGCCAACTCTATCGCCACGACGGAGACGAGCAGGTAGTTAATACCCATGAACTCGACGCCGCCGTAGAGAACCACGGTTTCGAAAACTGCTGCTAGGAGACCTACCACTACAAACTTTTTTATACAGTTTACCTCCTCCTGAATCTCGTCCACATCCAAATCCATCCCGAGACTGGACGAAACAGAAGATAGGATTGCCGTTATTCTGCCTCCTTGAATATCTTGTGTCGACACGTCTCTATTAGTACCTATTAGTTACTAATTAATAAACCTTCATCCCGAATAAGCTGTAGTTAAATGTAAAACGGCGTGCGGTTATCACTTGGTTTAAGGTATGCTTACTGGCTTTCAGTGACTTTTTTAGCCTGTTCAACCACCCTTATCAGGCTGCTGGAATCCAGAAATCCGTCGCTTGAATGAAACAGTTCGCCTTTACTCAGGACTGCGATCGATGGGTAAACATGTACGTCGAATCTTTCGGCGAACCCACCGTCGTCGAGATATATAGACCATTCATTACCGTGGCTGCTCCACCACTCCCTTAGTTCCCCCTTGACCACGTCCTCGTCAGACACCGTTATGAAGTCCACGTTACCCAGTAATCTGTTTGCCCTGGAGATAACTGCGTTCTGGCGTCTGCAGTCAGCGCTCCAGGACCTGAAGAACTCGACGACGGTGACACCTTCATCGAGTGAAAATTCGTCCGGAGAGTCATCCTGGGTTTTTTCGTTCCCGTAAACCTGCTGGAGACCGGAGCCCTCCTCGAAAAGGCCTCCAGAGATAGAGGTTTCCGAGTCCGTTTTACCGAAGACCTTCCGAACCGGAGACTCCCCGACTCCCCCGGAACTTCCGGATCCGTATTTACTCCCTCGTTCCATATCCAGTAACTTGGTATCACCTCCTCCCATAAAAATCTTCTATAATATGCCTATTCTGTTGCACCAAAATGGTCATATTAGGGATCGGTAGAAACACTTGCTCGAAAACCGGTTGATCTACAAAAATACAGGTTCAGTAACCTCCTACCTACGTAGAAATCTGATAATAACCAGTACCACGAAAAGCACCAAACCATCCAGTACAACCACCCCAGATATTTTCCAATCGCCTCTCTCGGTTTTACATCCCTTTTTCTCCGTCTGATATACTCTCGGCGACTTCGACGGCTTTCTCCGCGAGTTCTTGTGATACCGATCCGGTTTTCACCGAGTTCTTTAATTCGTCACGATCCACCACCTCGACGGTTTTATCTTCCCCCTGACCCTCGATAACTACATCGACGTAAAGATCGACGTACTCTACAGATGTAGGATCGACTGCAAGCGGCGTGCAGACGTTGACGTACCTACCCTTCAAATCTCCGTCGGCATCCCTGTACTCAGTCTCGTAACTCCACCGGCCTTCTCTGAAGGTAGTGACCGCCCTGTCGCCTTTCTCCTTCTCAGCCGATAGTTCGTCGTAGGAACCACCGGAGCCTAGCTTTCTGGAAACCACGAAAAGACCCTCGGAAACGTCCCTATCCATAACCCGTCCACGGCCGAGGCTGTATCCACCTCCGTCGGGTTTGTGGTGGTTGATATATACGTCGTCACCCACCCGGGGACCCCAGGTTTCCCAGACCGCTTCCTCAACGTCGCCGTTACCGGAGTTCCTGAGCGTCTCGCCGAAACCGTCCGACACCGATATCCCTAGTTTCTCCGCAAAGTCTACGGCTTTCGCAGCGTCACCATCTAACGACTTTATCCTATGGTGTCCGGGGACAGTCGTGAGGACCTCGTCCCTCAGTTTATCAAGTTTACCTGCAGAACCTTTCCCAAACCATACCCAGACAGTTTCCTCACCCTGTATCACCGTATCGCCGGGTCTTCCTTCACCCTCGAACTCCGACTCCACCCTCTCGGCGTCTACAGCAGCCGACTCGAGACGTTCGCCGAGCTCCCCCATATCGAGATCCGCTGCCTCGGAACCGTACAGAACACCCCATCCGTCCGGCAGATCGGGTAAGAGTAGCTCCGTCGTCCTAGAAAGCTCCCTTTCTAGACCCGAGTCGTGGCTTTCGACCCTGACGCCACTAAATCCCCTGAGTAGCTCCACTGGAGCTTCCCCCGCCTTCAGACCACCCGATACTACCGGATTATCCCCGTTTGTGGTCCACGGTGACCTGGTTTCTATAACCCTTACGGGGAGGACATCTCCGTCCTCCACCCTCCCATCCGCCTTCGAGAACGGTAGAAATACGTTGAATCCTCCGACGTCGACGAAGGCACCCGAACTCATCGTATCCTCGATCCGTCCCCAGAGGATCGATCCGGGCGACAAGCCCCGGGTGGTCGAGAAAACGTCGATCCCTAAATCCGTTAAAGCCCCGCCGACTTCGACCGCATCTTCGCCGTAAATAGCTAACCCCGACCTCGAGTCCGTTGTTTCTACCTTCACCGGATCATCGGACGAACCAAACTCCTCGTCGAACCTCCCGTCGATCGCGTCCGAAGTATTGACCACACGGAACCCATCGGCATCCAGGAAAAAACGAGTCAAAGCTGTGGACTGTATACCCCGGACCTCTATCTCAACATCTGACATACCACCTGTAACGCCGCGAAATAATTATTACTTTCCGGTTCCCCCGGATCTAACATCTAAAACTAGCAACATAATACCTAACCAATAACCTAACACCAAAATCCACCAACCCCCTACCTAAATCCACCAACCCCATTTCTCGATCACCCCATATGGGTTTCCCACGGTAAGTTACGGAACACGTTACAGCTGTTTTCCCCCACCCCAACCCAACCTATTTTCGGTCGAACAACCAAAAGAGACAGTATGGCTTACGACATCGAGAGATACCTAAACGTCAGGTCGGCGTTCTCCCCCTCGTTCTCCCACGACGGCGAGGAGGTGGCGTTCCTGATGGACACCACCGGAACGTCACAGATATGGAAGATATCAGAGCCGGAGGGCTGGCCCCGCCAGATCACTTACTACGACGAACCCGTCGGTTTTGCTTCCTGGTCCCCCGAAAGATCCGAGTTGATCTTCGGTATGGACGAAGGCGGAAACGAAATGACGCAGCTATACAGACTGTCGGGAGACGGAAGCGAACTCTTTCAGCTAACCGACTGCCACGAGAGTAAACATATGTGGGGTGGATGGAGCCACGACGGCGAAAGGTTAGCGTATACCTCAAACCGCCGGAACCCCGCGGTATTCGACGTCTACGTACAGGACAGGGACTCAGACGATGGCGATCTAATTCTTGAGGGTGACGGGTGGTACAACCCAGTGGGCTGGAGTCCAGACGACGACGCGCTCGCGGTGATGCAGTCCCACAGCAACTTCGATCAGGACGTCTACGTCGTCGATCTCGACGGTGGAAAGACCCGCCTCACTAGCGACACGGAAGCTCGTTACGGCGGCATCAACTGGGGACCTATGGGTGACTACCTCTACCTCGTCACCGACCTGGACGCAGACACCCTCTACATGGCACGAATTGGGGTTGAGTCGGGAGAGATCGAGAAGTTAGAGGATGGCGGCGACTACAACGTCTCGGGACTCTGGCTCGACGAAGATACAGGTAGGTTCGTATACGGTATAAACTTCGACGGATACACCCGCCTCAAGATGGGTGAGCTACGTAACGGCACGTTTATAGAACACGGACGCCCCCGTCTACCCCAGGGTGTGGCGGGAGGGTTGTCCTGGGACACCGACGCAGATAACTTCGCCGTCACCTTCACGTCCGCGACGATGAACGCCAACGTCTACGTCGTAGACTTTCCGTCGGGTCACAGCAAGAGATGGACAGACGCCTCGACCGCGGGAATTCCGCGGTCCACCTTTACCGAACCCAAGCTCGTGAAGTACAGTAGCTTCGACGGTCTAAAGGTCCCGGGTTTCCTCACCGTCCCCGAGGACGCCGGGAAGAACTCGACCCCCGTCGTGGTCGATATACACGGCGGACCCGAGAGCCAGAGGAGACCAAGCTTCTCGAGCCTCACCCAGTACTTCGTAGAGAACGGCTACGCCGTCTTCGAACCCAACGTCAGAGGTTCAAGCGGATACGGTAAGGAGTACATCCACATGGACGATGTGGAGAAACGTATGGACAGCGTAAGGGACATCAAGGCAGCAGTCGAATGGCTCGAGAAACAGGTTGTCGTCGACTCCGAAAGGATAGCCGCCATGGGTGGCTCCTACGGCGGATTTATGGTTCTCGCCGCCCTTTCCGAATATCCCGAGATATGGAGCGCGGGAGTCGACATCGTAGGTATCGCGAACTTCGTGACGTTCCTCGAAAACACAGGGGAGTGGCGGCGCGAACTGCGGGAGAGGGAGTACGGTTCGCTCGAGGAGGACAGGGAGTTCTTAGAGCAAATAAGCCCCATAAACAACGCCGACTGTATCGAGGCGCCGCTTTTCGTACTCCACGGCGCCAACGATCCGCGCGTACCCGTAGAGGAAGCGGAGCAGATAGCCGAGGAGGTCGAGAGCCACGGAGTTCCGGTTGAGAAGATGATCTTCGACGACGAGGGGCACGGCATTGGGAAGCTTGAGAACAAGATCAAGGCTTACGGTGCGGTGGTGGAGTTCCTGGACGAGTACCTGTAGTATTTAGGGTGTTTCTAATTATTGTCCGGAGACTGGCATTAAACTGTCGTGGGGCACTCTGTTAAAACGTTGTCCGTTAGACATACTGTAATATTTTAACGTGGACAGTTCACTCCAGCCTGAGCCAGTAGATTAGCGGTATGGCAAAGAATATCGGGAGCGCGAGTATGAGCGTCGAGGCTCCCAGCCCGTACCCTGAAAGCATGACTCCACTCAACATCACGAAAGTCGACTGTCCTAGCTGTCCAGTCGAACGCATTACTCCAATCGTAGATGCAACCTCGTCTTTTTCTACTCGTTTCGACTCCGCGGGCAGGAGGTAGACTACCGGTATTATTCCACCTATCGCGAATCCTATCACCAACATCAGGACCAGGTACGAGAAGAACCCGCCAACGAGAGAAAGTAGGGGCACAAGAGCCATGATGGAGATGGTGCCGTACAACGTCCGTTTTCTGCCGAACTTGGACGAGGCGGTGGGCACCAGAACGGATCCCAGGGCAGCGGCGTACATCGGGGTACCGATCCAGACGGGGTCGAGGTTTATCTTCATGGCGTCAACCCAGCTGGGATACTCGGGTATGAATCCGAGAGCTGTCGGGAAAACAAGTATCCCTATTCCCGCGAAGATGTATGTTTCCTTCTTCTTGAGGAGGTTGATCCACGAACGTAAGTCCTCGTGTCCCGAAACGGCTTCCTCAACGGTTTCGTCCTCATCGACATCCTCGTCTATCTTCTTGTCGAGATATATGTTTGAGACGAATGGGGGCTCCTTCACTATGACGAGCCAGAGAACGCCGATAATCCCAGCGAGTATCCCGTAAACAATCATTATATGTTGCCAGTCTCCCAGTACAGTGAGTGCTATCCCTGCCGTGATAGATCCGGAGACGGCGCTCCCTACGTAGAAACCAAGTGTATTGATTCCCTGTGCCAACCCATGCTCCTTCTTGGGGAACCAGAGAGAAGGAAGCTTGATGAGACTTGGGTGAAGGAGTCCGTCGCCTATTCCGACCAGTACGCTGAGAAATATCTGTACCTCATACATCTGGGTGAAGCCACGGGATACCGTCGCCAACGACATCAGGATGATTCCACCCCCCGCAACCCACCGGATTCCGTACTTGTCGCTTATTATTCCGCCGGGAATCTGGGTGAATGCGGTAGTAAAGATGATCGCAGAGTATATACCTTGAACCGCGACCTTAGACATCTGGGAGTTCTCCGCCATCACGGGGGCGAGGTCAGATAGACCAATCTGTATAAAAGCCATACCGAGAGAGTGCGCTAAAAAAGCTGTCCCGAGGACCGCCCATCTGTAACTAGGGAGCTCGCGGTTACTCATTTCTCGTAGATCTTAGCATCAAAATAAATCCGGAGTAACTTAAAATCGACCCGTGGATAACCAGCTTATCCGGATATATCGGGAGTTATACTGCATTTCAGGTAAGTTTTCTCCTGAAAAACTACTTAGATAGCTTCAATCATTCGAACTGGGGATGCCGTGAAAGGCGTCGTGGCAGGTATAGCTCCCTGTCGGGTTTGTCCCCCACGTCCTCCCCCACACGTTCCTTCAGTTCGTCGACCGACATATCGATCTCCTCGCCCTCCCCCCTCACACGTACCGATAACGGGTCGCCGCCTGCTTCCCTGTCCCCTATAACGGCGGCGTATGGCACCCAGTCCCTTTCGGCCGAACTGATCTTCTTTCCGACTGACTCCGCCCTGTCGTCTATGTCGACACGTACTCCATCTTCCTCTAGTTCGTCCGCGAGTTCGTCACAGAACTCCATGTGGTCGTCCGATACAGGTATAAGTCGGACGTGTGTCGGTGACATCCATGTGGGGAGGGACGGAGTGTCCTCGCGGGACGCACGTTCGAGTATCGCGGCGAATGCCCTCTCGATGCTTCCCGAGGGACTGTAATGCAGGAGTATCGGTCTTTCACCGCCGTCGTCTCCGTAGTAGGAGATATCGAACCTCTCCGCCGACTCGACGTCTATCTGTACCGTGGGGTTCTCCATCGGGCGGCCCTCGCTGTCGATAGCGGCGAAGTCGATCTTGACGGTCCAGTAATGTTTCCTCTCCGAGATCAGTTCGACCAGGACGGGTTCGTCGATATCCTCCACCACCGTATCGACCCAGTCGCGGTTGTCGTCGTAGAACTCCTCTGTGGCACGCAGAACGGCGACGTAGTCGAGGTCGAAGTCGTCCCCGGTTTGGTGACCCAGGACAGCCTGGTTCAGGAACTCGTCCTTGGCTTCCTCGACGTCGCGGCACGCCGTATGCATGTCCGGCATCGTAAACGCCCGGAGACGTTTGAGCCCCGATAGTTCCCCTCTCTGTTCACGCCGGAAACTGTACTTGGACATCTCGTAGATACGGAGAGGTAGGTCGTTCTCCGCGATATGCATGTCCTGCATTATCGAGAACTGGCCGAAACACGCCGCGAACCTCAGCATCATCTCCCTATCGCCGCTCTCGAAACGGTACTGCCGTTCTCCGAACTTGTCGCTGTGTTCGTGTATACACTGCGACCCCAGGTCGTACATGATCGGTGTTTCAACCGGCATGCCGCCGTAATCGACGACGAGGTCGTTTACGTAGTCGATTATCGAGTCCCGTACGAGTTTCCCGCGGGGATACCACCGAAAGTTTCCAGGATCGCTGAGGTCGTCGTATCCCACGAACTCCTTCTCCCGCATTATATCGATATGTGGCGGTTCGCCGCCCGAGACCTCGAGTTCACCGAGTTCGTCGAGCACCAGCCTGCGGAAGTCCCTGGTGGCGTCGTCGAGATACTCACGCGCCGGCACCTCGTCACCATCCGGGGTGAGAACGAGGTACTCCGAAGTAACCTCCTCGTCCTCCTCTTCATCTTCGCCCTCCGGCTCGACCTCTTTGGGTTCGACTACTCTTGAGAGTTCGCTGAGAGGATGTCCCTTGCAGGATATCTGGAAAGCCTTGTACCATCCGAAGGGTGCGCGTTTGACGACGTACTGTTCAGAGAGATCGGTCTCCATGGACTTGAGAACCGAGACCGCCGTATCCGGACTCGCGAGGTCCTGGCTCAGGTGTGCGTAGGGATACAGCATCACGTTCTCCACCGATAACTCGTCGGCTACATCCCTGATTTCTTCGACTCCACCCTCAATGACGGAGTCGACGTCCTCGGCGTCCCCGCTCTCCACCGCGACGAACGCCGTTAAAGCCTCCTCCAACCGACCCGAAGGTTCGATGTCGTCCTCCGCGACCGGCGTCTCCTTCTTGGCTTCGTATTCGATGTAGTCCGAGTGAATCAACAGAAGCTTCATAGGTAAGTAATCTAACCGTCCGATTAAGTAGCTTCCGTCTCGTTCATTGGCTTCAAACGCCGGATAAGGTCAACACTCGAAGCCTCTGGAACGTCCATAAAAACCGGAACACACAACGCGTAAACATCACAAATCACTCCATACGCCCGTGCTTGACATCAGGGACCTTTATAAGGTAATCTACGGAGTTCCCCCGACGTGATGCTTCGAGGTTTCGAAGCAGGTTCAGTTACCCGAACCGGGTACGGAAACCGGGACTCTGTACTGTAAAGTAGCCCGATGTTCAAGCTATCTCCGTGACACGCGAAAAACCTCAAAAGACGGTGACGAACACTAGAAGGACAGTTTTCGGTATACTCTGCGGCGCCATCGCTACGTTGGCAATGACGGCTATAATGGCTCCCGGCATCATATCCGGGGTATCCCCAGTACCGAAACCGATACCGGTTGTTCTGACGGCGAAGACGATAGGGAATATAATCCCAAAAACGGCGGTAAAACCTGTCGGAATATTTCTCCATTTCTGTTACGGGGCTTTGTTCGGCGTGGTTTTAGCAAACTTACGAAGAAATCCCGGCGTCAAAGACGGACTCGTACTCGGGGTTCTCTTATGGCTCCTGATGAATCTCGTTGCACTCCCCTATATCGGTTGGGGCTTGTTCGGCAGCTCAGTAAACCCCATGATAAGTATTGCTACGCTCCTGGTGCATCTCGTATACGGCTTGGTTCTCGGACTCCTACTCACGCGTTACATTTCCGGTGATGAATTCGGCAAACCAGAACCGGAGACCTGATTTGAGGGATGATCTGGCCGGAACCCACGTTTAATCTTTCTATCTTATCAAGCTCCAGTATACGAACCGTTAACACTCTATAGTCCGAAGTCAACGACAGATAGAGATAACCTATGTCGGAAAACGAAAGCCAGCCCCGCTGCTGCGGCGAAGATCGTGAGTGTTACATTCCGCTTACGGGTCTGTTCGATATCCTGAGCAGCAAATATGCGATCCATGTAATATGCGTGGTCGGTGCCCACAGTTCGCTGAGATTCAACGAGATAGAGAACCATCTCGACGGCGTAAGCACCTCAACGTTATCCAAACGTCTCGAGGAAACCGTTGACGAGGGTCTTGTGGAAAGGCGTCAGTACGACGAGATACCGCCGAGGGTCGAGTACCAGCTTACAGACGAGGGTGAGGAGTTAAGGGTGAAACTCAAGCCTTTACTCGAATGGGTAGAGATGAAACAGAATAGAAGTAGTAATCCACAGAGTAACAAGTAGTAATCCACAGGGAAACCTACGAATACTCACCGTTTACCGAACTCCAAAATGAATATCAAAAACCCCAACGATCATTTGAAATGTCCTATCTGCGACGGAAGGATGGTGCACCACCACTGCGAGTACCGGTGCACCAACTGCGGCTACCTGCGGGACTGTAGCGACCCCGACAGATAGCACATTTCTCAGTGATCGGCTATCCAGAGTTCAGAACGTCTGACTAAGGCTTTTTATCCCTTAACCCCTGATTTACTTCAAATGGATTTGAGGTGTTCTCTCACCGGGCACGACTGGGGCGATGTGGAGATAGAGGAGGAGAGGGACGAAGGACGTAACGAAGTTGCGGTTACGGAGAAGGAGGTGCAAAGGTGCAGGAACTGCGGTGAAACGAAGGTCCATAGCCAGAACACCAAGGTTCACGTAAACGAACAGGAGAAAGAGTCAGAAACATATGACGCCGACGAGGAACCCCTGGAGACAGTGGAGAAGGAGGTGAAGACTGAAGAGACCCTTGGTAAGGAGATACCTGAGGACGACGCAGTCATTATGGAGTCCAAAACCACGGGTAGTTCCGAGGCAAATGCCCAGACCAGGGCGCGTGGAGAAGGTGGTCTGACGCCTGAAATGAAGGAGTCGGAGGACGGAGCCACCGACGTATCCGGTACGGAGGAAAAGACGGATCTGAAGGAGGATACCGCGGTCTCGAAGGACGGAGTAACGAAGGAAACACGTGAAACCGAGGATGTCGAGATCTTCCAGAACCACCAGCACTCAACGGAGTCGGAAAGTAGTTCGGGTGATGGCGGCGGAGTTCTATCCTGTTCCGACTGCGGATACGAAACACCCGCAATGGGAACCAGCGCACGTGCCGGCGACCTGTGTCCCGGATGTGGTAAGAGTTATCTCGAGGAAAGGACCGGGTAGGAGCTGCAGCGAACTGAGTCCCGCAGTCCCGGGATCCGGTTTCATTTACCTCAGTTCAAGCCCCGTATGTATTTTCCAGGTTTCCATAACTAGAGGTTCCTGGCTCAGTAGTGCAGTAAAGGAAAAATGAAGTCTGTATACCAGTCGTTAAACAGAGAGTGGGAAATACGGACCGGGGCGGCGCAGTTGTTTACTGTTAAAGTTATTAACTGTTAACTTTCTAGCTTCCAGCGTCTCCATTTACGTCATCTTCTCGATACATAGTCATGTTGGAGCCTTCCGGCGTTATGTTGTACGTCATTAACAGGTCTCCGTTCGCGTTTCTGACTACGGTGTACTGGTATTTGCTGTCCTGGGAAACGTACCTCTTTGACTCGTTGTTTTTCCCACCGATCCCTATTTGACACATCTTCCTGTCATCGATGGTTACGGTACCCTGCGCCACCCCGGTTGCTTCTCCACCGGTGGCTCTACTCGTCGTCGGTTCCCACGACACCTTCTCACCTTTCTCACACCATTTGCCTTTGGTCGCGTTGAGAGGCGTCGCCGGCTTTTCGTTGTTTATTCCCTCGACTGAGCTGTAGCTGTTTGTTTTCGAGCCGTTCTGGCTGTAAACATCCCACTCAGTGAAGCTACGGTTCTGGTCGTAAAGGAACACTACGTCTCCCCCGTGGAGCCCGGTCCAGTTAGCCTTACAGACCGTCATGGAGTCCATCTGGGTCTTACCCAAGATCTGCCAGCTCACGTTAGCCCCGGTCTGAGGGTTGGGGTAGCTTACGGTGCCACCCTCGACGCACCATCCTTCGGTTCCAAGGACGGCATCGTTGGTACTGGTTTGGTTCATATCTGCTTTTTCGTCGCCGTTTCCTCCGGCGTTCATACATCCTGCCATACCGACTGCTATCAAAACGAAGACTGTGATGTAAAGCGCTTTTTTCATTTTTTCTCAGTTAGATCTTGTACGTTATAGTTCTTGGTTCAGGTTATAGTTTTTATGAGGTGGCTTCCGGGAAAAGAAGGCCTCTGGTACGGTTCCTTCTACTACCCTCCGACCTTGAACGCGTTCTCTTTCTCGAAGCTATCGAGTACCGTGTGAAGATACTTGACGCGGTCCTCGTTCCACACCTCGACAGATACGTTGTACTCTCCCTCGGATGCTGTCTTGGGAACCACCCATTTAAGCTTGAGGTCCTCCCTCTCGTGTGCCCCTATCGGTAGTCTACCGACGTCTCCCGAATGAGCGTAGTAGGTGTTTCCGGTGGGACCTTCGACGCTGTAGGTTACGTAGTACGTCTGTTTTTCGGAGCCGTTGTTTACGAGATCAACCATGGTCTCCACCTTGTCTCCCGGACTGTACTCACCGGACGAAACTGATGCAGACGTTATCTCGGGGTCACGGTTAGCCCATTTGTTTCGGCATATAGACATCCTGTTTTCGACTTTCTCGTTCGAAGGATAGGTCTCAAGCGCCGCCATGTAGAACAGGATCTGTTCCCAGGCGTGGGGCTGTGAGACCTGTGGCCGTACCCTGCCATCCCACCTGATCCAGGCTTCACCCAGTATATGCGTGTCTTTAGAGGCCGCGTTGTCCGCAACCCAGTGTAGACCACGTTTCACGCGACTCATATTGTCGGTACCCTTCCAACCCTTCGCCAGTCCAATCAGGCTCTTTGACTCGTACTGACCCATCTTTTTCTCCCCTTCCACAGTCGGTTTGACCTTGTTCTCCCACATCACTTCGTACTGCTGCTGCATCTTGGGGTTGTCCAGGGGTTTGATACATGTGGGCATAACTGCCTTGGGGTTTCCTCCACCGTACGAGGAGAGGTTGCGGTTGTTGCCCTGATAGGGTTTCCAGTAGTTGTTGTCTATAGCTTTTCCGAGTTCCTCACGTCTCTCGGTGTACTTCCTGTAGTCCTCCATGTAGCTCTGTTTACCGGTTATCTCCGCCATCTCCCTTGCGGCGTTCGCCGCGCTATCGAGACCCAGGTGTACCGGAGCGCCACCCGTGAAACTCTGTTCGGGCTGAACATGGTCGTCCTCGCTCGCAGGTTTCTGGAGGCCGTTATCGGACCTCCATTTCACGAGGAAGTCACCGGTCCTCTTTATCTCCGGATACACTTCCTGAAGGTACGACTCGTTACCCGTTACCTTGTAATGGTCGTAGAAGGTCCAGGGACCGTATCCCGCTTCATCTATTTCGAACCATATCGGGCCCGCGGGCTGTTTGTCGGAGTAGTAGTTAATCACCCAGGTTCCAGGGTAGCTGTACCACGAATCGATAACCGCCTTGAATGGCTTTACCGGCCCGGTTTGGGACCAGATGTCCACGAGTACCTTGTTGTACCAGATTTTAGGCTTACTCCAGGGATTTGACGAGTTCGACTTCTTCTGGGTTCCCTGGTAGAACTTGTTGTGTTGCCTTACCATGTCGTGGTTCCCCATGACTCTGTCGATAAAGTAGTTGAAGTAACTACCGTCCCTGATCCAGTCGCCGCCGTACGGTGACTGGGTGGCGGCCGAAGCCACCAGAGAGTTCGACTCTGGGTTCCAGTTCTGTACAACGGTTACGAGAGCCCTCCGTGAAAGAGCCGTGACGTTTTTGTTATCGGTGTCAGGCAGGGGCGCATCTCCTATGCGTTTGTTGAACCACTCTTTCTTATTCTTCCTGACCTGTTCGACGTTCTTGGACCTCGCATCCCTGACGATGTTCTTCACCTCGTCCTCGCTCTTAGCCGCCGCGAGATGTACGGTCGCCGAGTCGGTACCGTCGGACAGGTCTAGCTCCCGAGTCAATGCGCCGGTGGTCTGTCCCGAGAACTTGTCGGAACCGTTGAGGACACCGTCCATCGAGTCCATGTAGGCATCGTTCTGCCCCGGTTCACCCCACTGTATCCAGTTAAAGTTGACTCCACCACCCGGTATCGCTAACCTTATTGGTTCCTGAGACGCCCACGCGTCGCCACCAACCTGGTGCTGGTTGGTCTTACCGTCGAAAGCCATCGAGGTCACTATGTCGACGTTGTTCGATGTGTTCGTGAGACTATGTACGATCCCGTCGAAGTCGGAGTCGTACTGTGCTGCGTCGTAGTTTATGCCTTCGTTACACCATGAACGTGTCGGCGAAAGTACGAACTTCGATGCCACGAGGTTGAAGTTCTCGAACGCAACCACGCTGACGTCCTGGACGTCCGAACCCATGAGTTTCTTCACCTCGACTTCACGGCTGAAGACGTTTTTGTCACTGGGTATTACGTCGGTTACGTTCACCTTTAGACCGTGGTCCTTACTTACATAGGTAGTCCTCAGAGTGTCAGATAGCTTGTCGACGTAAGTCTGGGTACTGCTCATGTTACGGAGATATACCGTCGAGGTGTCCTCACCGGTTATCCTTCCGGTTCTTTCGAAGGTCAGTAGACCAACTTCCTCGGACTGGCCGCTCGACTGGGCGTCGTCGGCACGTTCCACCTCCAGGTCCACGCCTTCCCCGGACAGGTTGTTGTAACGGAGTTCCGCTCCGCCTGGACCGTGATCGGTCTGCATCTCGGCGACGAGTCCGACACCACCCTCGTAGGGAGGTGAGAAAGTCACGTTAGTCCAGTTACCGGACCTAACTCTATCTACTTTTCTCGCGTCGAATCTCGTATCTCCAAGCTCACCCTTCCCGGTTTTCATGGCGATATATCCGACCTGTTCCTTGACGTGGTGGTTTTTCTTATCCGCTTGAGTGATACGGGTCTCGAAACTTCGGTTTGAAACGTTACGTATCCTTGTAACAACCGGGTCGCTTTTATCGCTGAAAATGTTTCCGGTGTTGTAGGTCTGGCTCTGGGCGAAGACGAGCGGTCTATCCGTAAAGGAGATACCCAGATTCACGTCCTTCCAGGGACTCCCTATCCTGGGTATACCCACCTTCGTGGAACCCACGGAGACCTTTTCTCCGTTCGATAGCATGTGGGTACCGGACTCGAGAACCATGTAGTTCACCTTACCTTTCGCAGGTTTACCTGACTGCTGGGGCCATCCTTCGAGCTGTATTTCAAAACTATCCGACTTCACGTCCCGGACACGGACGTGGGCTTTGACCGGTTTTTTCTTGTGGTCCGGTCGTGCTATCACGACCGGATTATCGTAACTTCCGTCCATCTTGATCTTCTGCCATTCTCCAGAAGCCCCACTGTTAGCCGTAATGTCCAGCGAACCTGTTTCGCCGATATCTTCGTTACCCTCGTCTATTATCAGTCCGAGGAAGGATCCGGCGTTGGGCCTGGCGCCCATGAACGGCTTCGAGATGTTTCTGGTGCGGTACTTGATCTGTTCGTAGTAACTGGGGTTCGGATACTTGAAAACCGAGACGGTGCCGTTCCTCGTCAGATCCACCGTGAGGTTCTGGTTACCCAGTTCGGCGTTTACGTTTGTGGGACCATAGGGCATTTTACTACGGATCCCCGACGCGGATCTCAGACAGGTGTTGATCGAGATCGGTGACAACTTACCACCCACTTCCTGTTCAACCGACTCGCCTTCACCCACACCTCCGTCGCTCTGCGCTAGGGCGGGAGCCGATACCAACGTTACAGCCACGATAACTAGAACAACCTTAAAATACGCTCTATTTCTGCTAGGTAAATCAGCCATTTTACAACCTGATAAAACCCATATCGTTTATCTCATTTAAAACTTCCTTCAAAAATATCAATTCCGATAAAATAACATTTATATACTGCCAGTCCTGGATTGGTTAGACTCCCCTGGTCAACCAAACCGTCATCTAAGAATCCAGCAGGAAGCTGAAGTTAGCTATCCTGTCCCTCTCGTTGACCTGTTCCACCACCTCCCTTAGCTTTTTCTCGTCTCCCCCGTCCTCAAGAAACTCGTCCCTCATACGTCTCGCCTCGTCGTTGATATCCTCCTGGGAAACCACCGGTGAACTTCTTGAGTTGGTACCGTAGCTGTTGAGCAGCCCGAGTAAACCTTCGGTAAGTTCTTTCTCGTCCATAGAGAGAAATCCCCAAAAGAGTGTAAAACCGTTTTGGAATCCGTTGAAGTTGAGCCAGAGACCGTCAGACGTGGTAAACGAACAATCCCTGATCTCGATGTTCAGAAGTAGTTCTCAGGAACCAACATTTTTACAACGAGATAAACAAACTGGAGGACACAGAAAGATGGGTTTTGTCGAGTATTTAAAGAAGGCAAGCCAGATTGGTAGCAAATACTTCGTAGTTTGGGTTCTGTTGTTCAGCGCACTGGCAGTGACCACATCCATTCCCTTCGGGGAGCTAAAGCCCTATATCTCACCTCTTCTGGGTCTCGTGATGCTGGGTATGGGTTTGACCCTCCGGAAGCAGGACGTTACCCGGCTTGCTAAACGTCCGAGAGATATCGGCATCGGCGTGTTGGCACAGTGGATCATCATGCCGGTGGCTGCATACGTGATCGTTCTGGCTTTCTCCCTGCCCGAGGAGGTGGCTCTTGGTCTGATACTCGTAGGTGCGGCACCCGGCGGAACTGCATCCAACGTGATGACCTATCTCGGAAAGGGCGACGTAGCTCTATCCGTCAGCATAACTACCGTTACCACCGTGGCTGCACCCTTAGTTATGCCCCTATGGGTGGTTTACCTCGCCGGCAAACGGATCGACGTAGCCTTCGGGGATCTTTTCTGGAGTATCACCATGATAGTTCTCCTTCCTGTGATTGCGGGTTTTATCTTACGGCTTGCACTCGACAGATACAGCCCCAGCGCCGCGGACGTCGGTGTGGAGGTTTTCCCTCTCATCAGCGTGGTAGCCATAGCTCTAATCGTTGCTGCAGTCGTTTCGCTTAACCAAAACAACCTCCTCACTGCCACCCCGGTAGTTATTCTGGCTGTAGTTGCACACAATGCCATAGGACTATCCTCTGGATACATAACAGGAAAGGCTGCAGGAATGGATAATGACAGAGTACGTGCCTGCACTTTCGAAGTCGGTTTACAGAACAGCGGTCTAGCTGTGGCTCTGGCGACCGGTTTCTTCGATCCCCTGGCAGCACTTGCCCCTGCTTTATTTAGTGTATGGCACAACATCACCGGACCCGCCGTCGCAAGCTATTTCGCACGTAAGGAGACCCAGTAGGGATAACGGAACAACTACGTCACAACCGTTGTTATATACAGTCCATTTTTTGTTGGGAGTTCAACATAGCCAATCTCAGTTTAACCAGGGTTTTACCATAGAAGACCAGTTCCGAATATCCCGAAAATCATTACCTCACGTTGATGCAATCACCCGTTAATTGCCAATCACCTTTTAAATATCTCAAGTATTTAATTGTTTTTGAGAATGCAGAACCCCTCCCCGGACAATGGAGTCTCACTGATCATTGCGTCCATTCTTATTCTGGCAATAGCTATCACTGCAGTAGCTATACTCCAGTTAAACACCGTCCCTTCCTCCAACTTCGATGCCGAGGCCGATCACCTCGAAAATACGAGGGAGGAGATGGAGGCGTTCAAATCAGACGTCGATATAACGGCAACAACCGGCGTACCTACTGAAGCCGTTTTACGGCTGGGTGTGAAGTATCCGAGACGGATTTTACTGTTGAATCCGACTCCCCCAACCGGGAGTTTAACCACGTCTCCCGTGTCTGTCAAGATATCCAACCTCAACGCGACGAATAACGAAACCCGGGATTACTGGAACGGAAGCACGGTAAGGTTCGACTCCGCAGTTGTCACCTACGAACCCAGATACAACTACCATCAGTCCGCCAACGACGTTGTATACGAAAACAGCCTGGTATACAACTATATAGGGAATGTCAGGAAGAACGCCAACGTGACACTGTCGTCACAGGACATATTAGAGGGGGACAGCATAGAGATAGTTCTCCTGAACGGCTCCATAAATAAATCGAAAGAGAAAGTTTCACAGCGACTTGTACCGGTAAGCAAGGCATCCAACTCCATACAGGTCACGAACCAGACCGACGAAAGCATCAAGCTTTCGCTGGGAACAAAGCTTACCAAGGATAACTGGACCGCAGCCTTATCTGATCAGGAATCCGTTTCCGACGTAACTGACGGAGGTAACGGACAGGTAAACGTTACACTCGACCAGGACGGTATCTACAGTCTCCGTATGGCGGATGTAGGTCTCGACGGTGGACGGGAGGCGAAGGCTCATTACATCACGAACGCAGCCGGAAACAACTCGACTTTTTCAGAAGATACAGGTAAAAAGATTGTCGCGGAAGTCAGGGACAGGTTCAACAACCCCGTTAGTGGGGTCGAGGTTAACGCATCCGTATCGTCGGGAGGTGGTACAGTAGAAAACCAGAAGAACGTAACGGGTGCAAACGGCCGTGCGTACTTCGACTACCTCCCACCGAAAAAAACAGAAACGACTGCAAGGGTGAAACTAAGCTTCACCCCAACACCCAACAACCTCCAGGAAACCTACATGGTGCTGAACGTCGTATATAAAACTCAGGAGGAAAGAGACCTGGAAGATATAGGTATAAATCCGTCCGAACTACCTGATTCAACCCTCGAGAACCTAAACACCGGTGGCACGACGACCCAGAAAAACACCGTCTCCGGTCCGACAGATCTAGATGATGGCCAAGACCTGATAGCCAAGAACGGCACCGACAGCAATATAAAAGGAAACGGGGCAAACAGCGGAAGCGTCGCCGTGGCGAGTGGAGACGTAGGAGGGAACATAAAGAATGTCGAGGACGTCGTCCTAACGGATGGCAACTTCTCCGACGTCGGAACGACAGACGGACAGGTTCAGGACGTAACTACCCTGACGGTGGACGGAAACGTCACCATAGAGGGAAACGTAAAGAACCTCGAACTCATGACGGTAACCCAGGGTTCGAACCTTACTGTAAAGAAGCACGTCATGAACGTAAGCACCACAGTTCTTCGACCAAACTCGACGACTGTCGTTCAGAAACATATGAAGGAGGAGATTGCGAACGTTACTATGGAGGGTTACTCGAACCTAACGGTAGATAAGACACTAGAATGCACCCAACCCAACGTAAACGACACTGCGGAAATATCCGCAAACACCAACAACTGTTACATAACATAGATACCGGACTTAACTGATTCGATCAACCCCATTAATGTAATGAAACCAGGGAAAGCAGTAATCGATCAAGATTCTACTTTGGAAGTAGATTTGCACCAGTACCCTGCAGGAAGTCAAGAGTTTGTACGCGTCGCAATCCCACTTTCGAGAGCGGCCGGGTCTATGATCCGGAGAACGAACGTGTGCGGATAAAGTGGATTCGGATTCATGTTGTAATGAATCGTTAGAGTTGGAGAGCAAGCAGACCGACGCAGTCGGACGAAACCGGCGGTACGACTCAGTCCATGCACGACGAACCGAAGATAGCCCACTCCGTTCAGCGCGCCTCAGACGGTCTCGACGGGCGTGTGGAGTGGCTTGACGTGAAACATCCACGTAATTCACCCTTTCGACGGCGTTGTTGACGCGGTTGAGGGAATCGTGGACGACGACAGAGACGGCAAGTAGGTCACGCTCTACGCTTGTTACCTTACCTAATACCTTCAAACGAGACTGTCTAACTGTTTGATAAGATGGGCGTGTACTCACCGTTCGTCAGGCTACTCCTGACGTGTTTGCTGAACGCGACTCAGCAACCGTCGAATGATTAATTCCTTAGAACCGCGTATTTCTACCCACAGAAGGTCTATTTATGTAACCGAAACGAAAGAAGGCGTTGAACCCTTTATAAGCAAGCCCCAGGAGGGATTTGAACCCTCGGCCATCTCCTTACAAGGGAGACGCTCTGGCCAGTCTGAGCTACCGAGGCACGGTTTGAGTTAAAGCAAACGATCCAGATAACAGTTACGAATAATCCCGCCCTCCCCCAACATTCCTTTCTATATATGTTCCGGTACTGGAGTTATTTCTGTTCGAGAGCATCTACGGCGGGTAACTCATCCCCCGAGAGAACCGCCGTGGAAGCCCCGCCACCTGAAGAGACGTGGTCGAAGCCATGTATGTCGAAAGAGTTGACGGCTGCCGCCGTATCCCCGCCCCCCGCTACCGAGAAACGGGCCTCCGATGCGGCGCGCAGCACCTCAATCGTTCCCCTGGTGAAGAGTTCCTCCTCGTAGACCCCTGCGGGACCATTAACCACAGTGGTTTCGGCTTTCCGGAGGAACTCGGTGTAACGGGCGATGGTCTCGACCCCTATGTCCCATAACATCCTGTCGACAGGAAGTTCGTCGACATCGACCTCGGCGCGTTCGCCGTCCACCTCTACCGCGACGTCGGTGGGTATCTCTATCGTATCCCCGTACCTGGAAAGCAGTTCCTCGGCTCTCTCGACGAGGTGGGTATGTCCGTGATCTTCGACATAATCTCTCGTGGGTTCACCGACTTCGGTTCCGTCTGCCATCATGAATACGTTCCCTATCACTCCCGAGAGCAGTATCCGGTCTGCTTCACCGTCCTCCACCAGGTTTTCGACTACCTTGAACGCATCACTTACCTTCGCACCACCGAGGGAGAACACCCTTGGACGTTCCATACCTGAGACGCCAGAGAGCACATCGAGTTCGCGCTCCATCAGGAGTCCGGGATACGACGTAAGTTTCTGAGGGAAACCCACGAGGGAGGGTTGGCTACGGTGTGCCGCCGAGAAGGCATCGTTGATGTAAACATCGAAAAGTGGTGCAAGTCGGCGGACGAGGTGGGTTTCAGACGCTTCATCCGGCGGCATCTCGATGTACTCCTCGCTATAGAAACGGCTGTTCTCCAGGAGAAGAACGTCTCCGGGTTCGGCATCCCGTACCGTGTTCCGGGTAAATCCGTCAAAGATACCGTCGACGTACTCCACGGGTCTCCCGAGGAGGTCCTCTAAGATCTTGGCGTGGTGTTCGAGAGTCGTGAAGTCCTTCTTGCCCGGCCTTGACTGGTGAGTCAGAAGTACCAGAGCAGCGTCCTCCAGAGCCCTTATGCTCTCCAGGTGCCCCCTGATCCTCTTGTCGTCCAGTAGCCTTCCGGATCCAGGATCGATAGGGGAGTTGAAGTCCACCCTCATCAACACGTGTTTTCCTTCCGGGTTTAGATCGCTGAAGGACCGCATCTTCATTAACCAAAAGTAGGTTTTACTTCGATTATATCTTGCTATCTCGGAAAGCAGTAATAAACATACAGATCTATCTAAACTACAGATCCAACCAACAAATCCAACCAACAAACCCAACCAACCTACAGGTTTTATTACATGCAGGTCTTCGCATACAGGTAAGCCAGGTTACCGAAACGGTGAAAGTCGAACATATCTACCGGGAATGGTGAGAAGTTTTATCACCGCGGTTAAATAAATCCAGCACCCAGTAAGATACAATGTCAGTTGACGAACAGGTAGATGGGGAAACCCATATGGGTATCGGGGAGGAGAAAAGCCCCGAGGGCTGGCTTCGGTACGCAAGCAAGGTTAGGTTCGGTCACGTAACTTTGGTTCTCGCTCTCGTCGCATCTGTCCTGGCATATCTCCAGACAGCCGACGGCGTTAACCGGGCTTCCGCCACCCTGGCAGTATTTATATGGACAGTGGCGGCAACCTGGATCAGCGTCGAGTTCTACAAGGGTAACCTGGTTAGAGAGAAAGAGGAACTCAAGAAATGGAACGAGGACTGGCGTGCAACCGTCATAGACTTCCGGAACGAGAACGAGGAGTTGAGCCAGGAGAACGAGGAACTCAGGGAAACTATAAAGGATCTCAGCCGCGAGAACTACGAACTCAAGAACCACCTCGATGAGGAAACGGAGGCGCTGGAGGAGAAGGTCAACACACCAGAAGCCGATAAAAAGTAGGAGCCTGGTCTAATTTCTTATAGCTGATTCTTAAAAAGTTAAACTGGAGTAAATTAGAGTTAGAAACAAATTAGAGATTAAGTTAGTTAACTAGGTTAGATAAATTTCTAATTCTTACTGTCGCTCGAACAACGCACAAAAAACCAGTTCAGGCAACGAATTTATTCGACGTTGAAGCCTTCTTCCTTGAGTATATCTCCGACGCGTCCGCGGTGGTTGCCCTGGAGTTCTACCTTGTCGTCGTCCGCTGTTCCTCCGCAGGCAAGTCGTTTCTTGAGCTTTGTGGCTATGTCACCGACGTCTATTTCGTTCGGGTCGAATCCCTCCACTATGGTGACCTCCTTGCCGTAACGTCTCTCGTCTACCCGTATCTTGATCTTCTGCGATTCCTTTGCTACGTCCTCACATACACACAGGTCTTCGGGTAGACCACAGGTAGGACACACCTCACCCATCTATAAACACCCTTACTCCGCTGAAAACTGGAGTCCCTGTCATTATACCGGGGCAGAGAGGGGTTTTGCTTCCCGCGCCGTCTCCTTCAGCATTATGATATCGCCTTCCCGCGCGGGGCCTATGGCGTTTCTGGTAAGAATTCGTCCTTTGTCACTGCCTTCTAGAACCCGTGCCTTGACCTGCATAGCCTCTCCGTGCATACCTGTCTTGCCGACAACCTCTACTACTTCCGCGGGCGTAGCGTCGTTTCCTTTGTTCTCTTCCGATTCAGCAGACATTTTGCCTATTTATACGTTAATGCTGGTGGTTGAATAAGGGTTACGCTTATAGACGGCAATGTATGTCGATAATGACTTCGGTAACAACGTGGTGTGAGTACAAAGTGGTGTAATAACCATGTTGTGAGAGTAACAGAATATTGTGAGTAACAAGTGGTTGAAGGAGTGGAAGGAGTTAAAACGAGGATAAATGAGGTAAAGAAAATCTAAAGGGAGATGAAGGTTCAATACGCCCTTTAGAGATCATATACACCGTCGTAGCCCTTACGTAGCTGACGGACGACTGTTGATATATGACGGAGTACAAAGAGAACGAGATCGAGGACGAACTGAGCAAGTACGAGGGATGGAGTTACGACGGCGACAGGATCAGGAAGAACTACGAGTTCGACACTTACATGGACGGCATCGAGTTCGTTAACGACCTCGCCGAGATGGCTGAGGCGGCAAACCACCATCCTGACCTACATGTCGGGTTCCGTGAGGTCGAAGTAACCCTGAAATCACATGACGTTGACGCCATAACCGACAGGGACTTCGACCTCGTGAAAGAGATAGAGGAGTGAACAGGACAGCGATAGGGAAAGAAGATGGATAGAGAGATAGCAAAGAGACAACCACAAACTGCATAGAGTAGTAAAGAAACAACCACAAAGATAGAAGGCAAACAGGCGGCAATTCAGAAGGATACATAAACGGTTCCCATCCGGTATTTTCCATATAACCTATATATCCAGGGACCTGTATTCATATCTATGAAATACTACAAAATGAGACGGGGTGAACACCTGCACGACAGAGTACCGGACTTACAGGCGCTGGCTGAGGACTACTTCGGGGATGTAACGGGAACAAAAGAGAAGGACGGGATCGAGTTTTACCAGATAGAGGACTCCCTGGTTTTCGAAGAGGTTCTGGTGGGTGTCGAGGAGAACAGCAGCAAGAAAGACAGACTGGTCGTCCATTTCGAGGAGAAACCCGTGGCTGAGCTTGCGGAGCAAGGAAAGCTGGAACTCGCCGAGGACGCCCGTGAAGCCAAGAACAACTTTCTGGAGGAGGTAACCGGAAGAGACGCTAAAGCGCGCCGCGACTCGATGAAACGCAACGTGGAAGACTCGGACGACGTAGATGTAGACGCCGATTAAAAACCACTTTGACGCGACCAGCGGAACTTAAACTTTAAACCGGCGGATCTTCCCGGACGGAGTATACACGTAACTGTTTTAGTTGAGAGACGTTTACCTTAACTCAAGGTGACCTCCATTGGACTCCTCTAAGATGCTCGACGTACTGGGGAACGAAAACCGGAGGCGGATTCTGGAGCTTCTTTCACGTAAACCCTGCTACGTTACCGAGATCAGCGACTACATAGGCGTCTCCCCCAAGGCAGTAATCGACCACCTTGAAGTTCTCGACGAGGGAGGACTCATAGAAAGTAGGGTGGACGACAAACGCCGCAAGTACTTCTACATCTCCCGCAACCTCCGGATGGAGGTCCAGATTTCGCCTTACTACTTCGATGTCAAGAGCGCGTATCCAAACGACGGCTTCTCGCAGGACTACCAGCATCTCGAAATTGATGGATGCAAAGCAGACGACCCCGAATCTATGGAGTTCGAAGAACTCAGGGAGGAGTTCGCCGAACTGGAAAAGATAGGGAACGAGCTATCACTGGCGCAGAGACAGGTGCAGTCGAGGATAAACCAGGTCCTGAGCGAGATTGAGGAAAGGATGGAGACCGAGGTGGACACCGAGATACAGGTCGAGGTTCTTTTGACACTCATAGAGTCACCGTTACGTGCCAGCAGGCTCGCGGAGCAGACTGACGTTAACCGTGAGACGATAGTTAAGCATCTCAAAAAGATGGAGCAGCAGGGTTTCCTCGTCGAACAGGATCTCGAATAACACGTATCCATCGATATTCTAACACGTATCCATCGATATTCTATAACCTGTTCTCGTACCTGCTTGCTAGCTCCACTAATCCAAGGAGAACGAATATAAATATTCCAACCGAGAGCGCACCGAACAATGCCATGCCGAAAGGTGTCTTAGGGAGTTCGATAAAGAAGAGAAGTTTCGGTTTTTCGAGTCCGTCGGGGTTGGCTATTCCGATAAGAAATCCAAGAACCGAGACGATAACTACGGCCATCATAAAGAAGCCTATAACGATCTTCCTTCCCTCTGTTTCGTCAGCCATCCTTGTATCTATGAGAAAAAGCAGAGTTTAATTAATAAACTCCTCTATTTTCCTCTATGACCCAGAAAGAGCTTATTGCACTCGTCCTCGGCGGAGTCTCGTTGATGATGTTTACCGCCGGATTCGTTATCGCAGTAAGCTAGTTTTTAGCCAGGTAAGTTAGATCTTAGCCATTGCTGGCTGTGTATCCGGTAACGGGATACATAATCCGTGTACCTAAAATCTATTCATTACGCAGCTCCTGTACTGATCTGAAAATAAGCGACAGCACCCTTGTACGCAGACTGGGTGAGAGGTACACCGGATTACCTCGTTAACTTATATTAACCCCCAGGTGGTGCTCTACCGGTTTAACCTGAAACGCTCCACCCGTTCAACCTGAAAATAAAACTTCCCGACCTTCCGTTTTTCAGTCTTCGGTATCTTCGAACCCTTCTTCGTCTACCCCGCCGTCTGTGACGGCTTCACCTTCCTCCTGACCACCGTCGTAAACCGGCTTGTTACCCAGCTTCTCCTCCTCGAACCACTGCCATTCCTTCGTCCAGAAATGGGGGTCCTTCTCCTTGAGGTTCCAGACGTCGGCGTCCTGGATCTTGGGTCCGCTTCTCCATGACTGCACCATGTTCCAGAGCCATATGAACACGCCCCAGGCGAATATCAGCGCCCCTATCGTGGCGATCTGGTGCCATGTCATGAACTCGGGGAGGTAGGTACCGTATCTGCGGGGCATACCCATGCCGCCGAGAACCATCATCGCAATCATCAGCATGTTACCCCCGATCATGTTCGACCAGAAATGTATCCTTCCCAGAGTTTTCTGGTACATCCTACCCGACATTATCGGGAACCAGAAGTACATTCCGGCAAACACCGCGAAAACTATAGCCCCCATTATGACGTAATGGAAGTGGCCTATCACGTAGTAGGTGCCGTGGTACAGACGGTTAACGGGTATTGAGCCCAGGAAGACTCCGGTGATTCCGCCTATGATGAAGTTGAAAACGAAACCGACGCAGAACAGCATCGGGACCGTGAGTTCGATGCTGCCGTTCCACATCGTCGATATCCAGTTGAACGTCTTGATTGCGCTCGGTATCGCGATGGCGAACGTCGATGCCATGAACGCCGCCCTGATCTGGGGCGATATCCCGGTTACGAACATGTGGTGCGCCCAGACGCTGTAGGACATGACGGCGAAGGCGAGAGCCGAGTATATCACGAACTTCTCTCCGAACAGCTTCCTACCCGAGAACCGGGGTATTATGTAGCTAACGAGACCGAATGGCGGCAGCACGAGTATGTACACCTCGGGATGTCCGAAGAACCAGAAGAGATGCTGCCACAGGATTGGGGAACCCCCCTGTGCGGTGAAGAACGTAGCCCCGAAGTTCCTGTCGAGAAGCATCATTATTACTCCACTGCCGAGGAGAGGGAAGGAGAACAGTACGAGTGCGGACTGCGAAAGTACACACCACGAGAATATATCGAGTTGAGGCCATCCGATGTCGTCGTGTCGTTCCGTCACGATAGTTACAATGAAGTTTATCGCCGCCATCGTAACCGAGATACCAGAGAGATGGAGCCCAAGGAGGAACAGATCCATACCGGCTTTACCTATCTGGTCGCTGTTCTGTGCCGCGGCGTCACCCAACGCGAGAGGTGAGTACATCGTCCATCCTGAAGCCGCCGGACCCCAGCTTTCTATACCGAAGAACGGGGCGAAGAAGCCTGCCCATATCAGGACGGCGCTGAAAGGTAGGATCCAGAAGGCTATCGCGTTTATCCTCGGGAACGCCATGTCGTCCGCACCGATCAATAGTGGGATGAAGTAGTTACCCACCGCCGCCAGTATCGGCGAACCGAAAAGGAACAGCATCGTGGTCCCGTGAGTTGTGAAAAGAGCGTTGTACATGTCTAGACCCATGTACAGTTTGTTCGGCGTGAAAAGCTCGATTCTGAAAGCTATTGCAGCCAGTCCACCCCACGCGAATGCGATAACCCCGAAAACAAGGTACAGGGTCCCTATGTCCTTGTGGTCCACCGTCGTCAACCATCTGACGACGCCGGAAGGCAGAGCTGAATGCTCCTCCCTCCTGACGTAGCCTCCGTCAACCATCGGCAGTTTCTCCCTGTGGCGGCGAAAACTCCATCCGATTAACGCCGTCAACAGGAGGCCTATTACCATGTAAACGACTATCATAGAGTTAGCTTGATTAGATGGGAAGTAAAACCTTCTGATTCAAGCGATCCCCGTTAAGGCGGACGGAAAACATGGATCTCCCGTGTGGTACGTTATCTCGTATTTACCTAGCTGGAATATATAACCCGGGTAGGGAACCTGTATCCGGTTGGACACCAATATACAGATTGAAAAATGACATCTAAAATGACATCTAGAGCGATGGGTTATGAATATAGAATAGAGCAATGAGGTTGATTACAGTTCGATGTACTCGGTTGGAATGATCTACTCGGTTAGAATGATCTACTCGGTTAGAATGATGTACTCGGTTATAGATAGATACTGTTGATTAACCGGAGATCGGTTTCCGTGACTCCATTTTATCTTTCTGTCGAGTGATTCGGGACCTGTGTAAACCACGGTGCCCTGGTTTGCTATAGGCGCACCATTGTTTACTGTTCTGAGTACCCATCCTGTCAGGAACTCGAACCGGATAAGTGCATATGGAGTTTCGTCGGTTGCGGTAAATTTTATGCAGTCGCCGTTAGCGTACTCCTAAATAAACTTGACGGCACCATCTATCTTGAGTTGCCCCATCCTTGAACTCGGTTGAGAAACCGTTTTACCATGAATCGCGGGAAAATATATCCAGTACGGAAATCCAAGATAAAGATGTTAAAAAAACAGAGGTGGAAGAATATTTCTTATCAATCCCTCGTTGACGGACGGTATCTGTACAGTAACCTGGCTTTCTACGTTCAAATGTATCTATATTCTCTTTCCTATTTCGAGAGTCAGATGGGTCATCAGGATCAACGGTACGATTATCAATCCGTACTGTATTAAGGTCGCTATATCCAGACCCATGCCGAAGAACACGACGTTCACGATTATGTACAGGACCAGTAACGTGACCCAGATCAACATCGGTATGATGTTAGCCGTCATGTCGAGGAACGGTTGGTCCGACTTGAGGTTGTACTCCTCTAACATACGTTGGCGTTGATTGTCAGGGAATATAAACCCTTCCGTAGGACGCATGTATTTCCGGTAAAACTCGCTGAAAACCGATGGAGGTATCCGTCATATCGTTTGTCCCCAGGCCCAGGTCGGTAAACAAAGGAGTTTTACTTTTCAGTTTACCAGGGAAATGCGGTCGAAGTTCCCAGGAACGAGTCCCGAGAACCCAGGCCCTCAGAACAAATTCCTAATAACCGACATCCCCAGAACAAAGGCCCGAAAAACAAGTTCCCAAGAACTGGGAACCGGGCACCAGTATAACCCTACCCAATAAGTTCAGTTAGGGGAATAAAACCATCCGACGGCACAATACAAGCCTACTTTATAGATTATAGAACAAACGTAAGCGTGCGGAATAGAACACCACCGTCGTTAATTTAACCGCCGATGTAACCGGTTTCTATCAGTATGCCCCTGACGCTCCAAACAAAAATTATCACTCCGACTACCAGAGAGACAGGGCTAAAAATGCCGATACGGCTGAAAATGCCAACATCAGTCAACGCCAGACCCAACGCGATAAAGAAGGGGTAGTAGCTACTTTTCAGCTTGTCGGGTTGGGGTTCCTCCAGTTCCACCTCTTCACTTGACATATCTGATTCTATCTGCCGTGGACTGAAATACCATTCGGATAATAACGAAGATCCGGGAAAAGTCGTATTAGAACCTGCTTCAGAAACAGAGTAACCTCCCGTCTCGTCTTTATTTAATTAATCTTCAGTCCGAGTCGAGGTTTTTATCGATTAACCTGCTTACCCTCTCGTAGTCGTTACCAGGGGCCTTGGTTCCGTTTACAACGACACTGGGGGTGGATCTTAGGTTCAGGTCGTGTGCTCGGTTGACGTTGTTCGTGACGTTAGGGAGGTATTCATTGTTCCGTACGGATTTCGCGATTTCGTCCGAGTTCGAAATATTGACATCGTTAGCGTACTCCGCAAGCTGCGAAGGCTGCGCCCAGTTACTCTTTGCCTGCTCCTCGAACAGTTTCCTGTGGAATCGCCAGTACCTGTCCCTGTCGTTGTTCCAGACCCAGAAAGACGCTTCCGCCGTGTTCTGGGACGCCTGGTTCAGGAAGTCCAGAGCTATGAAAACGAACTTGGCTTTCCCAGGTTTAACGTAGTTTTTCCTGATCTTGGGCATTATCTTCTCCTCGAAATCCTTGCAGTGCGGACACTGGAAGTCGCCGTAGTAGTAGACGGTCACTGTATCGTTACCGGTCGAGTTGGCGCTAACCAGTGAAGGCTGTTTACTGTCACCCGGTTCTACCCCGGACCAGTCGGCTTCATCCGGTGAACCGCCCGACTGTAGAAAGATGTACCCTACGACCGCGAGGATCACGATAACTCCAGCGATTCCCGCGTAGAGAGCAAAGCTCGACCCTTCCTCCTCGTCTTCCTGAAGATTCTCCTTCCTGCGTTCTATCCTGCTGTCGTCGGCCATAAGATTCCATAGATTCGCCTCTCTAAAAACATCTAGGAAAAATCCGACGTTGCTATAAGAAATACAACGATGCTACCCAGGCATGGTACCGACTCCGTTCTTATGGAAATGCTAAACGTTACATGGGAACCACTAATAAACCATGACCTTTAACTTAAACTCAGTGAGCGATACACCTTACTGGAAGTACTTCGCGTTCGCCGTCGCTGTCGTGGCTACCGTAGGGAGCCAGTACTTCGGCCGAGTAATGGGGCTGACCCCCTGTGAACTGTGCTGGTACCAGCGTATATTCATGTATCCGCTAGTGCTTATAATCGGAGTCGGGATCTACAAGCACGACAAAGTCGGGCGGTACGTCCTACCTCTCTCGATTCTGGGCTTCGTGACAGCTTCATACCACAACTACCTCCAGGTAACTCCATCTATGACGGGTACCTGCGACTCAGTGGTTCCGTGTACCGCTGTACTCTACAGATTCATGGGTTTATCGATACCCATGATGAGCTTGATAGCGTTCTCTTTGATCAGTATAGCATTCATCTATCCATTTATAAAGAAAGGCTGATACTAATCACTACCAAACGGCAAGATACTAACCATTAACAAAAGATGACAGACACCGATCCCAGCGCGTTACTGAAAAGCTCGGGTGTGGAGCCCGACGAGAGCAAGGACCAGTACTTCCTGATGGACGGGAGAGTGCTCGACAGAGCCGTTGAATACGCGGAGGATATAGCTCCCGAAGCGACGTCAGTCCTCGAGATAGGTGGCGGCACGGGAAGTCTAACGTCTCGGCTCGTAGACATGTACGACGACGTAACTGTGATAGAGAAAGATCCCGAGCTAGTGCGTTGGCTCGGTTCCAGGTTCGACGTCGACGTGGTACGGGGAGACTTCCTGGAAACAGAGGTACCTGAGTACGACGTATCTGTCTCGAACCTGCCTTATTCGGCTTCGAGCCCGATACTTTTCGAGCTACTTCCGATGGAAAACCCCGCGGTGCTGATGCTGCAGAAGGAGTTCGCCGATAGGCTCGTGGCGGAACCCGGAACCGACGACTACGGAAGACTGTCGGTAACCGCGGGACATTACGCCGAATCCGAAATAGCCGAGACGGTTCCGAGGACGGCTTTCAAGCCACAGCCAGACGTCGAGAGCGCCCTGGTTACGTTGACGCCACGGGAACCCGATTACAGGCTCGAGGACCACGGCTTGTTCGTTGATCTCCTGCGAGGTGTGTTCACCCAGCGCCGGAAGACGTTGAGGAACGCCGTCCAGAACACGGTACATATAACGGATCTCGACTGCAGAACGGGTCTGGACAGGAAAGAGTTGAGGGACGCGTTACCTTCCGAGTTGGCGGGTAAACGTCCGGGCAAGATAACCCCCGCGGGGTACGCCGAGTTAGCCAATCTTTTCGCGGAGAAGGATGATGGTACAGATAAGTAACCAGGGATAGATGATGGCTGAAGACGACGACTTGGAAGAAAACGACTTAGAAGAACGGTTCATGGAGGACGATAAACAGGTGAAAGACGATGAACGGGCGAAAGACGAAACACGGTCGGAAGACGATAAACAGACGGCAGACGGAAAACGAGCGGAAGACGATGGGATCACCGGGGATCGGTACTACCGTCCCCGTGAGGACTCGTACCTGCTTCTCGACGCTGCTTCCGAAGAGGTAAGGGCAGAAGATCGAGTTTTAGAGGTAGGTTGTGGCTCGGGGGTAGTTATCTCCAGGATAGCTGAGATGGACGTCGGCAGAGTCGTAGCCACCGACGTTAATCCCCACGCTGTCCGGGAGACGCGGGAGAGAGACGTGGATGTCGTCAGGACAGATCTCTACAGCGGAATCGGGGCGGAGTTCGACCTAGTGCTGTTCAACCCTCCCTACCTCCCTGCAACAGAGGATCAAAAGAAGAGGGAAGGCGATGACGTAGATCTAGACTGGCCCGAGGTCGCGGTGACCGGTGGAGATACCGGACGGAAGGTTATAGAGAAGTTCCTCGCCGGCCTTGACCGGATACTGTCGGAAGGTGGCCGGGCGATACTGGTTGTGAGCACCCATACTGATGTCGAGGAAGTTGAGGAAAGATGCAGGAAACACGGTTTCAGTACGAGAAAGACTGCCCGGGAGGAACTGTTTTTTGAGAGTCTATACGCCCTCAAGATATTTTAGATATGTGTGCGGAGAAAGTATAGATTTCGGCTATACAGATATTCGTGGTTGTAGAGGCCATGGTGTCGATTTCACAACCATCTTCTACCCCCCCCCTTTACTACGAAGATTTATTAGTCATTGGTTTTATTTGGGCATTTTTAAACGCAAGTTATTTGAGTTGATTTGGATCCCGAAAACCAAGGATCGTGTTATATCCAGATTATCAAAGATATCGAAAAACTGTGCGTTTAAAAATGGCCTTTTATTTGGAAGGTATGAAGGGTTGTCCTGAAGTATTGACAGTTCATTCTGGAGGAGTACTGGATGGTTGAAAAAAAGCTACATTATAGTAGCGCTAGTAGTTGGATTAATAGTTGGGGGCGGTGTAGGGTTTTTCGCTGTACAGAACCTCCCGGAAGATGGATCGGAGGCAGCCACTTTGAGCGGGAATGGAGAAACGAAAAAATGGAAATTCGAGTTTATCCAAAAAGGTACTGGCGACCCATTCGATTTTACTGCTTCGACAACCGAACCCTTCTCCACTGGCGATAAAAATCTTGACAACGGTGTGCAGAAGATCGATGTAGAAAGAAAAGGTGAGAACGGGTATACCATAATAGTTGAACAGAGCCTGGCGGCAGAACCAAATAGAGAAATTGCCCACGTTTTTAACCGTTGGACGGACTGGAGAATAGGAGCCAGAACCACTACATCCCAACCCGATAAGTTACATTTTGGATTTTGCCTCAATATTAGACGAAATGACAACCCTGCTTCAGCAGCCCTATGTATAGGAAAAGGCCAAACAGAAAATTACGACAACTGGTGGATTGGAGGGCCGGATGGATCACCTTCAAACTGGGAGAAAACCGGTAATAGTGTCTGTACCGAGACAATAGAGGCCTGTATACTCGAAGTTGAGGGAGGAGGAGGGGAATCTAATAAATTTTTTGTTATAGATACCTCAACCAGTTAAGATTTTAATTTTTTTAGTATTCAGGCTAAGTATACAGGCGGCGGTTACTACTAATTATACAGGCGAGTGTTCCTAACTTACTGCCTTCCTGAAGGACTCCGTAAACTCCGTGGTATCCTCCTTTATAAGTTCGGTCGCTTCCTCTATCGCATCTATCGGATCCTTGCCTGAGGTTGAGACGTAGAGTATAGGATCGGTCACACTTCCACTCTGGTCGGGATTGAGGTCGTATGTCGCTGCCTCGACTTCGTCCTGGTTCAGGAGAGCGTCCTTCAGAACCATAAGCAACGTATGATCCTCCCCCTCAATTTCGACCTCGGTTTCGGTACCCGACTTCGAAAGGATTTTTACATTCATTGAGTAGAACTTGACGGTTGTCGTGTTTAGAGTTTGTGAAATAAAAACGGACTCAGTCACGTATTCGGGTTGAGGTTCTCCGGATCTTACTCAAAGCCCCATCCGTTATACTGGAACCCCTACTACAGACCCGATACCTTCGCCAGATAGCTAGAGATCCGCGAATATGGCCACAGGGTTTGTCTCCGTAACTGTCTTGATTCCGGCACGGTAAAGAAAACCTGTGTCCTTGGTAAGTCTGGCTTCATATACTCTACTTGCGGTGGCTTTCTGCTTTCTTGCCGCCGGCCTCTACATGAGGACTGAGCTGTTATTTACGGCTCTGAATAAAGCGAAATCCAGGTGGGTTCTCGGTCTTCCGATAGGTTCAGTTTTGCTGATTATCCTGAACCTGGTTTTCTATCTGACGGCACAGAACGGACTGGATCACCCATCTAACCCTCTCATTATCCCTTTCTTCACCTGGAGTTACGGCTACCCTCTTGGTTTTCTCGCCAGCCCTATATCACACGCCAATGTCGGCCACATTTCGGCTAACCTGATGGCTACCGCGGTGTTCGCACCCGCCGCCGAGTACATTATTGGCCACAAAAACCACAGACGCCCGGTTTTCGCCGCCGGGGGTTTCGCCGCATCCTGGTATCTCGTCGGCGTCCTCCTGGCACTGTTCTCTTGGGGTCCTTCGGCGGGGTTTTCCGGAGTAGTGTTCGCTCTGTTCGGTTTCGTGACCGTTTACCATCCCGTCAAGGGTGTGGCTCTCCTCGTCCTCAAACAGGTCGCCGACACCTTCTTCGACGCCGTTGCACAGCCAGTTGTCGTGGAAAAAGCAGGTGAGACCTTCCAGTCGCCCTGGTGGGCAAACATAGCAGTAGAAAGTCACGCTCTGGGGTTTCTCGTCGGAATAATTCTGGGTGTATACCTGGCGAAACACCGTGACGTCGAACTCGACGGGTTTCTCACAGGAGGTGCCCTGTTGACGGTGGGAGTGATCCAGAACCTCTACATCTGGAACACTGGAGGACCCGTCCTTTATAGGGGGGTGGGTCTCGGGGGAATTACGGTTGCCTCCGTACTTATCGGATACGCAGTCAGTCTGGAAACCAGGACGAAGCCGCTCCGGAACGTCAGTAAACTGGATATCAGGAGAACCGCGTCGGTACTGATACTACTGACACCGTTGCTGTTCATGGCTACGGTGGCCGTCACCCTCAACACCAGCTCCGTCGTGAGTCCTCCGCACGATACGGCAGTCGAAACGGTCGGATACAGTATAACCTACGAGGAGAACGTCACCAACCGGAAGTTCAGCAACAACCCGCTGGTACAGCAGGCCCCCGTCAACTTCACGGTGAGTGGCGTCATCGTATCGAACCCAGGACGTGGAATCTGGATTCAGCAGATCACTGCAGAGGAGCTCAAGAACGCTGAAGAAAAAACCTTCTACGTCGGTGGACTGACCTGGGAAAAGGAGATACAGGTCAAACGTAGATCCATCTCCGGAGCCCTGGGTAACGAGTCATACAGCGTAAACGTTTCCATACCAAATGGATCGAAGACGGTATTCGAAGGTCAAACCGCCGAAGCAGGAGTTAGGCTCCAAGATTGGAACCTCTCCCTACGTAACAACGGTACGAAGAACTTCGCAGTTCTATCAAAGAACAACGTAACAGAGTCCATCGAGTTAAGCAGCAACAGTTCGGCAATCCAGGGGGTGAAGTTCGTCGTACGTGACAGAAAGGTGGTGGCTACCACGCGAAACGGTACGAAGGTACCTGTGGCACGGATAAAAGGTAGCTATCCCGGAGACAGGTACGAACATGAAAACGCAACCGAACAGAAAGGAAACGAAACTCACGGTTGATCACCGGAGTTATCTCCTGAACTCTATCCTATGGACCTCGACATCTACCTCTTCCCGGTCTTTTTCGTGGAAATCGAACCTCCGTTCAAGGTAGATAGAGGCTTCGAATACGTCGGTAACTCGTCCTTCAGGTTCGAGGTCCCTTACGTAGGACTCCACGAACTCCATGGAGCCGGAGTTGTGGATGGAGTAAGTGACGGAGGAGAGTGACGAGGCTTTATCCAGAAACTTCCTGTCGGCGCCACGGTGCTGTGCGCCGAAAGGTGGATTCATTACTACCGAACCACCGGAGGTGTCGAGGGGTAGATGGTCGACGTCAGCCGTTATCCAGTCGGGAGCCTCGCAACCCAGCAGGTTTCCGGCGTCTTCACTTGCAATCTCCAGGGCTTCAGCGTCCACGTCCACGCCGATCGACCTGTATCCCATTGATGCCGCTCCGACGGCGAATACCCCCGTACCGCAGCCCAGATCGACGACGGGATCCGAGAGATCGTCACGTATCTCCGCGGTGTGAAGTATCCTTGCCGCGAGCCATGACGGGGTCGTATACTGCTCTAGTTTCGGTTTCGGAGAAGGGAATCCATTCAAACGTTCGAGTAAGACCTCGAGTTCCGTCAGAGACACGTATATAGATAAGATAACCGTTTAGTTAAAAAGACCGTCTCTCACAGAAACCCGCTGTCGGCGAAAACCTGGTGGTGTGGTAAAAGATAACCATTAACAATATAAATACGCCTCGTCAAATACACATGTGAACATGGATAGAACCTTTGTTTTAACGGCAGTAGCTGTAATAGTAGCAACGGTAGCACTAGCTCCCGCGGCTGCAGCACAGGCTTCAGGTACAACTATTTCGGCCTCGATTAATGGTGATACGGTCAACGATGGAGACACCATAACGATAGAGGGGGACACCCAGGAGATAAGTATTGACGTACAGTCCAACGTGAATATCACTTCGGTTACTTCGGAGTTCGGACTGGACCGCAAGACACAGACACCCCAGCAGGTGGGCAACAGGAAGAAGGTGGACTTCACGTACAACGAAAGTCTCGATAAAGAGGTCGCCAACTTCACAGTTACAGTAATGCTCGAGGACAACAGTGAGAAAGTTCTCTCTGCGACCGTAGAGAAGAAAGTTGAATCGGGAGGCAACGGTGAAGGAATCCAGGCAAAGATCGACAAGCTAGAACAACAGCTGAACAGACTCAAACAGGAAAACCAGGAGCTCAAACAGAAACAGTCCCAGCTTGAGAAAAAGAACGAGAAGCTCAGACAGGAAAACAAGGAACTGCAGTCACAGATAGCCAACCAGACAAACCCTGATAACAACGGAACAGATGGCGGTAACGGTCAGCCCGGCTTCACTCCCGTAGTGGCTCTCGTTGCCATGGCGTTAGCGTTCGCGGGATACCGGTACAGGTAAAGTTAGAAACGAATCAGCTTTTTTATAGTATTTGTACGTAGTAACACCGGGATGAACACCTATCTCTTTAGCCCGAACGAGGTTTCCCGTTGTATAGAGATGCCGGAGCTTGTAGAAGAGGTTGAGAACTGCTTCAGGGCTCAGTACGACGACGACAGCGTGATGCCGCCGAAGACCTACGTCGACCTTCCGCAGTACAACGGCGACTTCAGGGCGATGCCTGCGTACGTAGACGAGGCATCAGGGATCAAGTGGGTTAACTCCCACACCGACAACCCCGCGGAGCACGGTTTACCCGCAGTAATGGGCGTAATGATCTACAGCGACCCGGAGACGGCGTATCCTCTTGCGATAATGGACGGAACCCGCCTCACCCGTCTACGTACCGGTGCCGCCGCAGGAGTTGCAACCAGTTATCTTGCACCGGAGGACGCGTCTTCCGTTGGTATAGTGGGTGCTGGAGGTCAGAGCCACACCCAGTTAGAAGCCATGCGTGCAGTAAGGGACATCGAGGAGGTCGTCATTACGGATCTCGACGATGAAGCGGTTGAGGAGTTCGTTGAGAGGGAGGACTCCGAGGATCTCGACGTCCGGGGAGGGACGCCCAAAGAGGTATGCTCATGCGACATAGTCAACACCGTTACGCCGTCTCGTGAACCGATAGTTAGGAGAGAATGGATCTCGCCCGGAACCCACGTGAACGCGATGGGTGCGGATGCCGAAGGAAAACAGGAACTCGACCCCGAGATACTGAGGGAAGGCTTCCTGGTCGTGGATTCATGGGAGCAGGCTAGCCACAGCGGCGAGATCAACGTTTCGGTGTCGGAGGGGGAGTTAGGAAGGGAGGACGTGGACGGCGAGATAGACGAGGTCGTTGCAGGGAAAGTAGAGGTACCCGACGATGCCTTTACGATCTTCGACGCGACCGGTCTCGCGATACAGGACGTGGTTACTGCACGTCTCGTCTACGAAAAAGGAAAGAAGGAGAACCTGGGGAGCCAGATAACACTGACGGACGACGAAGAATAGATAGACAGGGATAGACAGCAAAGACGGGACATTAAAAACTCACCGGCAGACTGGAGACGTTAAAAATAGAAGGCTAAGAATATACCTAAGAATATACGCCGGATAGGAAAGACAGCAAAAATAAAAGGCGAAGTACAAACAACGAAGAATAAGACGTATATCTCTACACCGAAAACCGCCTACCGATGGAAGAAGTCGTACCGGATGACCATCCACGTAGCGCCTCGCTGAAAAACCGACACAGGATCCAGGACGGTGTCGAGAAAGGAATAACGAGCCTCCAGGGTCTCGTGGCACAAGGTAGAGGAGAGGCATTCGACTACCTGATCGGTGAGGAGACGGTTCCGAGTGCCGCGGAGGCGGAACGCGTCGCGGCGGCACAGCTACTTCTGGCTCGCCACCCGGTAGTATCAGTCAACGGCAACGTTGCGGCGTTATGTCCCCGTGAAGCCCTAAAACTCGCCGAAACGGTGGATGGTGATGTGGAAGTCAATATATTCAACAGAACCCGTGAGAGACTCGAAGCTATCGCACGTCATTTCGAGGAACACGGTGCCGGCGACGTAAAAGGGTTGAAGGCGGACGCCGAGATTCCGGGACTGAGCAGCAAACGTGGACTCGTCGACTCAGACGGAATACATGACGCCGACGTAGTTCTCGTCCCTCTGGAGGACGGCGACAGGACTGAGGCGCTCGAAGATATGGGTAAGACCACTATAGTCGTCGACCTCAACCCCATGTCAAGGAGTCCTCAAACCAGCACCGTTCCCGTCGTCGACAACGTAACCCGTGCTTTACCGAATATCCGGCGGGAAGTCGAGAAGCTAGCAGGGAAGGACAGGGAGTTTCTAAAAGACTTGATCCAAAGGTTCGACCGCGACGAAGTACTCGAGAATGCCGAAAAACGGATAAGGAGCGGGAACCTCGACTGACCCGATACTCCTTCTACTACATATCTGTACTTCCCGTCACCACAGGGATAAAATCCAAACTCCACACCACCCCCTCCCCCAGTCTACTGTATTAGCTTAACTGAATTTTTCAAAAAATCCTTCCGCACCGTATAAACCAAAACCAGTATTTCTTTTCAATATAGTTTTGCTGTACCTTTACATATCGCGGAAGACAATTTTACAGTCATGAAGATAGCTATAACGGGAGGAACGGGATTCGTGGGAAGTCATCTCGCGAACGAACTCATGGAACGTGGTAACGAAGTCACCGCGATCTCCCGGAATCCCGACGAAACCAAACACCCTGTTGACGACGAGGTAGAGCTAGAAAAAGGCGACGTGACAGAGTTAGAGTCCCTGAAGTTCGAAGGATACGACGTAGTTGTACATCTCGTCGCCCTCTCTCCACTTTTCAAACCACCTGTTCCGTACGAGGATGTCCACGTCGAGGGTACGCGTAACGTCTTGGAGGCATGCGACCGTGACGGGGTGGACGAACTCGTGCATCTGAGTGCACTCGGGGTGGAGGAGGAAGGCGATACGGAGTACGACAGGACGAAGGCACGTGCCGAATCCCTGGTCAAGGACTCCTCCCTGAACTGGACTGTATTCAAGCCATCCGTAATATTCGGTGACGGGGGCGAGTTCGTAGGATTCACGAAAACCCTCACGACACCTGTGGTAACAGGTCTCCCGGGAGGCGGGAAGACGAAGTTCCAGCCTATATGGGTGGAGGACGTAGTCGACATGGTTGCGGACGCCGTCGAAAACCGCGAGGAGTACGGCGGCGGGACGTACGAAATAGCCGGACCCGAGATCCTTACATTGAAGAGGATAACCCAGATGGCGTACGAGGCCGATGGGAAGAAGACACGTATTCTTCCTGTACCGATGGCTGTGGCAAAGATAGGGCTGTCGATCGCCGACGGCATCGACGCGGTACCTATGGGTAAGGACCAGTACAAGTCACTCAAAAACGACAACGTCGTGGAACGGAACGACGCCGCGGAGTTCGGGTACGACGAGGGAAGCCTCACGTCGATAGGAGGCTACCTCGGGGTTGCCTGAAACGGTGATATCACCTAAACTGAATTCAAAATAGCTTTCAACCGACGTACACAACAACCACGCATGGATAGTACGACGGTCAAGCCAGATAGGCTGGAGAATACGGGGGACTACGAGGTTCCCGACAGCCTGATTGAGGCGCTGGAGGAGGAGATAGAGTACCTCGGAACCAAGGACATCCGCCTGATACGTATGCGTGCCAAGGAAGGCACCAACCAGGTCTTCCAGGCAACCATCTACATCGGCGACGAGATGTACCGGTTGAGCGAGATAGCCCCCGGAAACGTCTCCCGCACCATCTTCCGTCGCCCCGAAAAGATCGATATACCTGAGGAAGGCGAGGAAGAAGAAGCCGCGATGGAGGAGGAAGACGAGATAGAGGAGGATATCCCCGACGAGGAGAAGGAAGCAACCTACGAGGTGGAGCTCGTGAAGGAGGGTGATTCGATAGAAGTGCAGGGCGACGAATACATCCTCGACGCCGCCGAGGACGAGGGATACGATCTGCCCTACTCGTGCAGGGAGGGTCAGTGTGTATCCTGCTCCGCAAAGGTGGACGGCGACGTCGATCAACCCAGGGCGCAGGCAATCGACCAGTCAGAGAAAGACGACGGTTACGCATTGACCTGTATCGCAATGCCACGTAGCGACATCAAGGTCGAGACCAACGAAAAACCCTAGGAGTTCGTATCTGAGTAGTACCGAAGTTCCGGTTACCTCCATACTTTACATTATATCCACCTGAGGAAATTTTATCCACGGCAAAAATCCAAGAGGGACGTAACCCAACGTCCCGAAACGCCAACTAACTACTCTTTCTTATAAAAATCACGTCGTACATGTTCGCGGACTCATTATACCTACCGTCAAAATTCGGAAAACCGCAAGAAAACGTGGGGGTATTATATATACATAACAGTCATATATACTGCAATGAGAGGCATAGGAGCCATACCCGAGTTACAGGAAGCCATCCCCACCGAAATACAACCTTTTTTCATGATAGGAACCTACCTGGGATACTTCGCCTTCTTCTTCGGAGCAGTATCCTTATACTACCTCTACCAGCCTAAACGCCGAAAAGGCATCTTCGTGTTGACGGCAGTTATCGCTGCCATGGCAGTCGGTGTATTCCTCAAGAACGTATTCGGTCTTCCACGTCCTCCATCGGGACTTCAACAAACGTCAGCCAGTGGATTCGCGTTCCCCTCCAACCACGCCCTTATATCCACGACGCTTTTTTTCGGTCTCGCCGCCGCCAGTGACCTCTGGACACGACGAACGAGATACGGTTTAGTATCGTTAATAGTTGCGTTCATCGCTATATCCAGAATAGCTGTAGGTGCACATTTCCTCGTTGACATCGTCGCCGGGATCGGCGTAGGACTACTCATCGTGTATCTAACCAGGAGGTATCTCGAATCCACGGAAACAACCGGCGGAGCCCTGGGAATAACAGCCATCGACCTCGGGGTTTTCCCTGACATAAGCGGAGACAAGGTCGGAATAGTTTTAGGAACGAGTCTCTACCTCTTCGTGATACACAGGTTCATCTCAATTGGTGCAGAAAAACTCGGTTCCATGAAGAAACTGTCCCCCCGATCGATAAACTTCATCCTGGGTATTCCGGTCATCTTCGTAGCAGTATATATCCACGAGTCGTTCTACGGAAAACAGACAGTAAGCTTTGTCACCATATTCCTCGGGGTACTGGCCATCCTCTATATTCCGAGTATATCCCAGATAGTTTACAGAAAAATAAGGTAACAGATAACTACGTTCACACACCACTAACCCTTCAAACTTACCAGTAATTACAACCAAACTACCACTAACTTAGTATCAAACTTACCTCTATTTTTCTACAACAAACGCTAAACGTAATGTTAGTTATCGCAAAAATTACAAAAAGTACAGAGGAAACGCTCCTCGTTATGAAAACGATATAAGGAACTGGCGACGAACCATCTGTCCCAGAGGCTCGCGCACTCCAGTACCGGATGGTACGCAGGCGGGCTTATCTTCCGTGTTCGGGATGGGTACGGGAGTATCCCCGCCGCTATGGTCGCCACAAAGCCAGTCCACAGGAATCGAACCTGCGTTAAACCAAGACCGGCGAACCGTGTGGTTATAACGCATCTAACAGATCAATAACTCCAGTTAGTGCCCGGATTCACTGAAAATCCAGAGACGATAATGAGTGGCTTGGCAGTTAGTAGACGCGGGCTAAACACCTCGTTGCCTTGGCGCTTACACCCCGTCTCTATCTAACCCGTCTTGTACGGGCGCCTAAATGGAGCCTCTTTTCCAGGTGGGTTTCCGGCTTAGATGCATTCAGCCGTTAACCCGAGGCGCGTAGCTGCCCGGCAATGCCCTATCGGACAACCGGTAGACCAGTGGCGCCAGTGCCATGTTCCTCTCGTACTAATAGCACTTTCCCGTCAGGCCCCTGACACTCCCAGTAGATAGCAACCGACCTGTCTCACGACGGTCTAAACCCAGCTCACGACGCCCTTTAATAGGCGAACAACCTCACCCTTGGCGGCTGCTGCACCGCCAGGATGGGCGGAACCGACATCGAGGTAGCAAGCCACCGGGTCGATATGTACTCTTGCCGGTGACGACTCTGTTATCCCTAAGGTAGCTTTTCCGTCATCTACGGCCCGCATCAAGCAGGCTCGTAGGTTCGCTAGACCCGCCTTTCGGCTCGCCGTTCCCCGTTTATTGAGAACAGCGTCAGACCAACTTTTGCTCTTACACTCTACTCCGGGTCTCCGTCCCGGACGAGTTGATCTTTGGGCACGCTCGATACCTTTTCAAGCGTGTACCGCCCCAGTCAAACTGCCCGTCTGTTGATGTCCTCCTCCCGGAGTGAGGGCCACAGCCCCCTGTGGGTAGTATTTCAAGGTTGTCTCGGCGACGTGCTGGCGCACGCACCTGTGTAATGACTCCTACCTATTCTGCACACAAGGGGCCATAGCCCAACAACAGACTGCAGTAAAGCTCTATAGGGTCTTCGCTTCCCCCTGGGAGTCTCCGGACTTCGCACCGGAATGTAAAGTTCACCGGGTCCAAGCTAGGGACAGTAAGGCTCTCGTTCATCCATTCATGCGAGCCGCCAATAAAGCGGCAAGGTACTACGCTACCTTAAGAGGGTCATAGTTACCCCCGCCGTTG
>JBDGRN010000096.1:0-14937 GCA_042218125.1 Halobacteria archaeon
TAAAGTTGTTAAATGAATCTATAAAAACCATGACAACTATTCTATGACACCCTCTTAGTACAAACTACCTATTAATAACAAAGTATCTGATTAAAAACGAAGGTATCTGATTAACAACGAAGGACCTTGTTGACAACGAAAAACCTGGTTGACAACGAAGGTATCTGATTAACAACGAAGGACCTTGTTACCAACGAAGGCTATCTCTGATTTATATTAAAAAGGAAAATAAAAGATATTCCGTTTGCGGAGATCTCTATCTGATTACGTCGACGTCAACTTCGTTCTTTTCGATCTTCTCGAAGTCGTCACCTCCGTCGCCCTCAACGGAGATGGCGCTGGTTTCTTCGGTTCCGAGAACCTGGGAGCTCTTGACTCCGGTCATGATTGCCATGACTCGTACCTTGCCGTCGTAGTCGTCCTGTATCCTCGCGCCCCATATGACGTTGGCGCTCTGTCCGAGCCTCTCGGTGATGTTCTGGGCGATGTCCTCCGCCTCGCCGAGTGTGAGGTCGGGTCCTCCCGTGATATGTACGAGGCTTCCCGACGCTCCACGGTAGTCGACGTCGAGCAATGGATGGTTGAGGGCGTCCTCCACAACCGCCTTGCTCTTGTCTCTCTCCTGTGTCTCGCCGACTAACATCACTGCGACTCCGCCCTGGTTCATGATGGTAGTCATGTCGGCGTAGTCGAGGTTGATGAGGCTGGGCTGTGTGATGGTTTCGCTGATTCCCTTTACGGTTTCGGCGATGATCTGGTCCATCACGCTGAACGCCTTGCCTATCGGTAGGTTGGGTACATAGTCGAGCAGTCGGTTGTTGTCGAGCACTATGGTGGAGTCGGCAGCGTTACGGAGGCTTTCCAGGCCTTCCTGTGCCTTGGACGTCCGTGCCCGTTCGACGTCGAACGGCATGCTGACCATTCCAACCACGATACCGCCCTGGTCCTTCGCGACCTTCGAGACGACGGGTGCAGCGCCCGTACCTGTGCCGCCACCCATGCCTGCGGTCACGAAACAGAGGTCGACGTCCTCTAGAATGTCTTTGAGGGTGCCACGCGCCATCTCGGTTGCACGTTCACCCATGCTGGGGTCGCCGCCGGCACCGAGCCCGTTGGTCAACGACTTACCTACGAGTACCTTTGTGTCGGCTTCCACCATCTGGAGATGCTGTTTGTCCGTGTTTATCGCGATCGTGTCAGCACCTTCAACCCCGATGTTGTAGAGGCGGTTGATGGTGTTGTTTCCAGCTCCGCCACAGCCGACAATGGCGATGTTGGGGTCGCCGAACTCGTCGGCCTCTTTCTTCATCTTCTTCTCCCTTTCGTCGTTCTGGAGTGCTTCCTGAACGATGTCCTCCATGCTTAAATCCTCGCGACCTTCTTCATTTCCTTGGCCTTTTCGTGGCCGTTTTTCTCAGAAACCTTTGCTCGAATGGCTGCACGGATAGCCTCACTTCTGTTGGGGTACTCCCCCTCATCGACAAGGGCTTCGACTGCCTTTACTTGCTGTTCTGGTATTCTTAATGTCACTCTTTCCATTGGTCCCACCTTTTTGGTACGGATTCGGGGCTGGTTGCTGGTGCGACGTACGACAGTGCCCCGACTGTCATACGCTGTAAGACATTTGTCTTACTAATACTTCATTAAGGAGTTATAAACTTAAATCTTTGGGTCAAAAACAGCCTGTAAACCGGAGTGAAAAAGTTAAACAGGATTCTGTATGACGGAAGTCACCCATTTTCGACTGACTGACCGTCCGGTGTACGACGTCCGCACGTCGGACAGAACTCCCAACCACTTCTCAGTTCACCTCCGCACTCACATATCGACATCTCCTCCTTCGACCCACAGTTCGGACAGTAAACGTGATCGTCCTCGAGTTCTTCACCACACTGTCGACATGAACGAAACGAGGTACCACTCATGGAACCGTCGTTGCTGTCTCCTGTTCCTTCATCAGATCGATGTCTTACAGTGTTCTCACCGGAAACTACTCCCTCGTGAGAACCACCTCCAGAAACTCCTTCGGGTATATTAAGAGTTAGATCTAAGCTCTGTCCACCTGGCTGCCCGACCTCGGTTAGCTTCCTTTCGACGACGGATTCAACCATCGACTCCATCAGGCGGTCGAAAGATCCAACTGACCGGGAATCCTCGGTGGAGTTCGTCGCACCAGTTTTGTCTAGATAGGACCTAAGAGCATCCCGCATTATCTCCGACCTCGACTCGTCTATCTCGTCCACCCTTTCAACGAGCTCGTCGCTGGCACGGAACGTGACCTTCTTATCCCTCATTGGAACCAGCCTCCGGAGTGAACGTCTTCGAACTCATCGTACGTGTGGGAATACCAGCCGACTTACTATAAGCTTTGTGTGGGATGTCATACAGAAGTAATACACGTACCCCCGGGTTTAAAAGAGATATTTGGATAATTGGCGATTTTCGACACGTATGTATCACAACATGCCTCTTTAACATTGAAGATCGGTAAAAATTAACCGAAATATGCCATGTAAACAAAAGTCGGACAACCAAGTCCACATTAAGCAGCATGTCAATGCGGTATCCCGTTTACCGGTTACGTGAACCACGTAAATCCGCTTTACGTAAGACGTGGCTCCGAGATATTACAGGTGAATTACAGATATTTTTCAGCTGTAAGACAGATTTCCGACAAAGACCCAACGTTACGGTCAGAGAAAATAGTGGCTTCATCGGTGAGACACCGATGTACGGAGCCGGAATCACATATCTAACCTGTATAACTCCGTTGAACCGGTTTTTCCCCGGTTCGTCGAAACCGGTTAGGTTCCGAGGAGGTCCTCACTGTCGAGCGACTCGTTTACACATTTTCTCACGTACTCCCCCTCCTCCCTGTTACTTGCAGTCGTCACCACCCGGTTCTCCTGTACGGTTGAACCGTCCCTGAGAAGAAGACGCAGGTTGCCGTTCGAGTCGGAACGCGTGACTTTTGCACCCGAACCACCCGCCGAACCACCGCCACCCGAGGATATAGGACCCGGAATAATTTTCTTGACGTAACCGTCGCTGGCAACCAGTTCGACCGCTCTCTTACCCACGTCCTCTCCTATCAAGGTGGTATGGCTTCCTCCGAGCTTCTCACCCGGCGGGATATCTACCTCTTCGAGTCCATTTTCGGAGTCGGAGAAGACTTCGTCGACGGATGATGTTTCCGGAAAACTAACGACCTCGACGTGGGTTTCGAGACGTAGCTCCTCCGCAACCCTCCGGTTCCCCCTGTAGTAGATTTTGTCGGGTCGTTTCCTGTGTATCTCGTCAGCCACCAGACCTACGTAGTTCCGGAACTCGTTCTTTCCCTCTCCTTCCGCCTCCTCCGGAGACGTCGTAATGGTTCGTTCTCCCGTAACCTCGCCCTCCATACCAGTGTATACCGTAGTTCTCTCCCGTCCACCCACAACAGCGATGTCCTCGGTGTTACTGGAGCGGCAGACGAGACAGAAGTCTCCCGGACGGTCGAGTTCAGAACCACAGGTACGGCACCGCATCTAACTTTATATGGGTGAACCAGAGATATATCAGTTTACAAAGACGCGTCTTTACGTCATCACTCGACCAGGTCCCTATCTAAAAACTCCTAAACAGCCAAAACATCCTAAACAGCCATCCGAGTTAGCAAAAGTTAAGGAACGACGGGATGTACCAAGAGAACGCACCCGCCCTAGCTCAGTCTGGTAGAGCGGTCGACTGTAGATCGACCGGTCCCCCGTTCAAATCGGGGGGGCGGGACTCCATATTCAGTTGGGCTGGACTCTCCTTCAGTTGAGCTTGACTCCATACTCAGTTTTCGTCATTGTTCTGACTGTAATGCCTGCCTTCGTGTGGAGTTTTCTTCCATCTCCTGTCTCCGGTATATATCTCCTTCATTGCGATAACGTCGGAGAACCAGAACGGCAGCCAGTATACCGGTAACGTGACGAAACTCACAACCGCTCTCGGTATCTTCAGTTTCACAGGTTTGTCCGAGGCCACCCAGTAACCGTACGTCTGTTTGACCATCTCTATAAATATAAGCACGAAACCGATGAAGAGCACGTACCTTGCCGTCTGGGAGTAATGGAACTCCCTTAGATAGGAGAGTATAGCGAACAGCAGTACTCCGACTATATTTATTATGCCTAAATGCGGAAGGACCGACTGCATCATGACGTGGAAACTCTGATAGAGGTTTCCAGGCGGATGTTTCAGGTACTGTCTGAAGGTAAAGATCTTACCCTTCTCCCACCGGGATCGTTGATCGATCCACGACGTCAACGACCGGGGTGACTCCTCCTCGGTGACGCTGTCGATCAGCGCTAGATCGTATCCCTCCATCCAGAGTAGATGGCCGAGTTCGAAGTCCTCAGTGACGTTGATTGGATCCCACGGAATCAGACCTTTGTTGAATAGTTTCGAAAGCCAACCCCTCGACTCCGGTGTCCCCTTCGTGTCCTCTTCCCACCTGTGACCGAACCGGTTTTTCCTTATATCGCTTATCTCCTCCAGCACCTCCCTACTGACGAAGTTCGTGGTTCCCCCGAGAGGTACGGGATAGTTGAGGTTGTGGAAAGCCGGGAGATGAAGCCGGTACCACCATCCGTACTCGCCGCGGAACATCATGTTCATCCAGCCGTCGTTCTCGTTCTCCATATCGAGTATTCCCTGGACGTAGTCGTAATTCCGTACGTCGAGGGCGCCCGCCACCTTCCTGAACAGGTCTGGATCGACCTCGTCCTCGGCGTCCAGCACCCCCACTACGTCTGCGTACGTCTCCTCGAAGCCGTAGTTCAACGCCCGGGGTTTGTTTGATTCTCCGGGATACTCCTCGGGAACCACTATCTCATTCATGAACTTCCTGGGAGACCCGACCGTTTCGAACACAGATCCGGTTTTCAGTTCCTTGAGTGCCTCTCGCGTGCTTTCGTCGTTGGGTTCCACCATGACGTTGAGAGAGATCAGTTCTTGAGGATAGTTCGCGTCCCGTATCGATTCGAGTGTGTGTTTTATAACAGCTTCCTCGTCGTAAGCGGGTAATAGAATATCTATTGTGGGGAGTTCCTCCTCATTGAGTTCGTCGGCGGCGTCGATGTATACGTTGGTATCGCCGAAAGCGGAGTCCAGTAGAAAGTACGCAACCGGAGCAAGTTTGTAGATACCTACTGTTATCCATATAGAGCCGAAGACGACGGCGAATATATCCAGCGCCAGGGTGCCGGCCATTAGTTTAAGAAACAGTGAGGTGAGTGTTAAATCAATGGAATTACAGGTGGACTGCGGGGAGTTTCAGTATAAAGGTTATTTCAGTATAAAGGTTATTTCAGTTTTTAGCTTGAGATCCGGACGGCCATCCTTTCCTGATGAGCACCGGGGTTCTTTACTACGAGAAATAAAATCAAGGGACACTGATGACGACTGAGAAAGACGGAGGGAACGAGTCCGGAAACGATGGAGAGACACCTGGAGACCCCGTGGATCCCGAAAACACCCCGACGGTCTCGTGTGAAAACTGTTCCCGGGAATGGAGTCTGGATTACGAACTCGAGGAACTCCACGCCGGTAACACCGCCGTCGAACAGTTCGCGATGGATCACGCACGCCACACTGGACATTACCCCGACGACGTCACGCCGTACATTGCCGACTGCTGCAACTGTATCGACGGCGAATCCTTCCTTTCGGAACGGCCGGCGAGGAGGTGGGCCGAAGTTCACGCCAGACACACAAACCACACCGTCGAACTGAGTTACGGAGATAGCAGTTCCGAGATAGAAAGTCCCGGGGAAGACTAAATTACCATTATGGAAGGCTATAACCCCACTATGGAAGTCTAAAATCCCCACTGTAAATCTCGACCTCTCTAAACCTCGAGATACCGGATTTTTATTACTACGGGACAACTGTTGAACGTGACAAGGGACAACGGGAAAACCGGGGACGGTCGGGATAGAGTGAAAAGCGGTGATGGAGAGGACGACTGGGACGCCGACCTCTATCAGCAGGAGTTTCTCCACAGTTACGGCCAGGACCTCGTAGATCTCCTGGGGCCTTTCGCCGGCGAAAGGATACTCGACCTGGGATGCGGCACCGGAGACCTGGCGTCACTAATCGCCGATTCGGGCGCAAGGGTGGTGGGAATCGACTCCAGCCGAAACATGATAGAGAACGCGAGGGAGAAACATCCCGAGATTGAGTTTGCCGTTGAGGACGCCCGGGACTTTGCTACCACCGAACCGTTCGACGCCGTTTTCTCGAACGCCGCGATACACTGGATACCGGAGGATGATCAGCCCGACCTCCTCCGTTCCGTTCGTGGATGTCTCCGTCCGGGTGGTCGTTTCGTCGCCGAGATGGGTGGGTCTGGAAACATAACCGACGTCCTGGAGACGGTCGAGAAGGTTACATCCGAGAAAGGCTATCCAAACACCAGACGGTGGTTCTTCCCCTCTGTCGCCGAGTACGTGGGTTTGCTCGATAGTCACGGCTTTGAGGTGACGTACGCAAACCTGTTCGACAGGCCTACACGGCTCGAAGGTCGAAACGGTTTCGCGAACTGGCTCGATGTCTTCGGAGACGGACTGTTTCCCGAACTCGGGGACGAGGAAGAACAGGAGGTCGTGGAGTCGGTTGTGGAGGAACTCCGTTCTTCGATGTACGACCCAGAAAACGAGGTCTGGGTGTTGGACTACACCAAACTAAGGTTCGTAGCTATAAAGAAATAATAATCCCCATACTGATAATAACCCCATACTGATTCGGGAACTGTTCCGATCAACACGGATCATCTACTAACATTTTAAACTATTTAATCGTTTACAACGTGGTATGTTAGTGATTAACAGTAAAGCCCAAACCATATATCCAACCCACACCCATTTTCGGTATGAGCGAGCCAGTAATTGTAGATGCAGTTAGAACCCCTTTCGGTAAGGAGGACGGACTTCTAGAGAACGTTCATCCTCAGGTTCTCGGGACATATCCTGTAAAGGCGTTACGTGAACGTATCGGATTCGATCCCGCAGACGACATAGAAGACGTCGTATACGGATGTGTAACCCCAAAGGGAGAACAGGGATACAACATCGCACGACTCGTACCACTCACTGCTGGATGGGACGTCGACGTACCCGGCGTTCAGGTCAACAGACAGTGCGGTTCGGGACAGCAGGCCGTCAACTTCGCCGCCGCGAACGTCAAGAGCGGTTTCCACGACTGCGTCATCGGGGGCGGCGTCGAACACATGACACGGGAGTCGATGGGCAGCGACGGAGGTTTCGGAACGATGAGCGAGGAGTACAGCGAAAGGTTCGACCTCGTACCCCAGGGAGAGAGCGCAGAACGTATCGCGGACAAATGGGAGCTAACCAGCGACGTCGTAAACCAGCTAAGCGCCGAAAGTCAGCAACGTATGGGTGAGGCGATGGAGAACGGCTACTACGACAGCCAGCTCGTTCCCGTTGAAGCGGAGGTCGACGGCGAGGAAGTCATCGTCGACGAGGACGAACATCCCAGACCGGGTACCACAGCGGAAAAGTTGGACGCACTCCCACCCGTATTTAGGGGAGAAGGCGTCGTCACCGCCGGTACGTCGAGCGGAATCGTCGACGGTTCAAGTGCTGTGCTCGTGACGTCCGAGGAGAAGGTCGAAGAGGAAGGTTGGGACCAGAAAGCAAGGGTGAAGGACGTCGCTCTGGCGGGCGTTGACCCCGAAATCATGCTTACGGGTCCGATTCCCGCCACCGAGAGGGTTCTCGAAAGCGCCGATATGTCCCTCGACGAAATAGACGTCGTCGAGATCAACGAGGCTTTCGCACCCGTAGTTCTCGCATGGTTGGAAGAGATGACCGATGCACAGGGAGAGGAGGTCCTGGAGACCGACCTGTGGGAACGCACCAACCCCAACGGCGGCGCAATCGCACACGGCCACCCACTCGGAGCTACCGGTTCGGCGCTGGTTACCAAAACGGTGCACGAGCTAGAGAGGAGGAACGAAAAATACGGCCTCGTGACGATGTGTATCGGCTTTGGCCAGGGTATCGCGACGATCATTGAGAGAGTGGAGTAGGGTCAACGGTCGGAAGGAGTAGAAAAGACAACGGTCGAAAACCGGTACGGAGAAACCGGGAACCTACAGAAATTTTTAATGCATTCTTTGGATATCAGTTTAACAAGATATAGATTTAAATTATCAAGATAAAGATTTAACCGGTGGACAGATACCCCGGGAATGCCGATACAGAAAAAACAGATACGAAATAATAGAATACAGATACGAAATGATAGGGATTTAACCGATACACAGAAACTACCTATCTATATCTCAAACTGAAACCTCGCCCCGGACTCCGTGTTGTAGACATCGATGTCCCATCCGTGTGAATCGACAACTTCCCGGACTATATGGAGTCCGAATCCCGAACCCGAACCTGAAGCAATTCCAGGATCGAATACTTCATCTATAAGTTGTGGATCTATTCCACCACCGTCATCTTCTATGTAGAACCCTTCCCTATTATCGAGAACACCTACCTCGACTGTGGTCACGCCTTCACCGTGCCTGACTGAGTTTCTGTATATGTTTTCGAAGATCTGCCTGATACGAACCGGATCTCCTTCAAAGGAGAGCCTCGACTCGGTTTTTAGCTCAATGTCCGCGGTATCGACAGTTTCCCAGGCACTGGTTGCAATACCCTCCAGATCTATCCGTTCCGTTTCGGAAACTTTCCCTTTCCCCATCGCCAACGTCAACATGTCTTCGAGAATTACCTCCACCCTGTCCAATCCCTCCAGCGCCTTTTCCAGGTTACCCGTATCTGAATTAGGTTTCTCCGCCTCTATCCTGCCACGTGTAACAGACAGAGGGTTTTTCAGGTCGTGGGAGACCACTTCGACGAACTTCTCCAACCTACGTATCTTCGTTTCGGTTCGGTTCCTTTCAAGTTCGAATTCGAGGAGACGTGTAATTAGCTCCGCATATGTTTTCTCGAACTCGTCAAAGTCTTTTTTCCTTGAATCATGGGAAACAAAACAGGCTGTGCCATAGACGCCATCTTCGAGCTCTATCGGTGACCCATAATAGCATCTGACCCCGTGCTCCTTATATGCCCTGTCGTCACTCCACCCCTGTTCTGGGGCGTTACGTAACTTAATAGGACTCTCACGTTCAACAACTTTCCGACAGTAAGTCATCTTGAGGTCCAGTTCCATCCCCTCGGGGAAGTCCCCGCCATCCGGTTCAGTACTAACCACCGATATCCAAGTACCCAACTCCTGATCTATCTTGGCGATATGGCCGTTATCTACGTCGAGAAACTTTTTACCCAGTTCCATTGACTTCCTTGCCTTCTGCTTGAACGGAATGTCCTCATTTACAACCTTATATAACTCTAGTCTCATGTTTTTATCCCCGTCTGCCTTGTCGTCGTGGAACTTTCCCATATATTTTAGCCCATTCACTAAAAATTGGATTTGGAGTAAAATAAACCCTTACCCGTTCGAGGTAGATGTAAAATTGAGATAGTAAAGTACTAAGATAGTAGATTATTACGAGAGTAACATAGAGTTCTGGAGATTTATTTAGTGTAATATATCTTACCAAACAGTTTTTCTGAGAATTTCCAGGATATTAGGTAAGAAGATATGTGATGGAGTTCACAGCGTTGAGTGACGGGATCCATAAAGTTAACACTGAGTTCAGTTCCGGAGTTAATCCACTTTTCCTTTGTACTCCCAGTCCAGTTTACCGCCCATCCTTCTCACGTGATACCTATATGGACCGTGAGGACAGCCGCTGCAGTTCTTACCGCACGGAATTTTTTTGATGACCTCTGTGTATCCGGATTTCTTCTCTTTGTCAAGAATTTCCTCAGCTTCATCCCCATCTTCGTCGATATCAGGCGCCCGGTTTTGCTCCTCAATCAACTCCTGACAGTAAGTCATTATACGTTCTAGAGTTTCGACATCCTGTCGATCGAGGCCATCCTTTATATAGTTCGGTATACCAGTCATTTTTCCATTTCTTATCAAACAATTGAAGGAGTTATGTTAAAACTGTTTGGTAAGAATCAAGAGTTCTTCAACTCTTCCGAGGTGGTTTTATTTTCCTCACTCGGTGGACCGACTTCTGGAAAATAATTCTCTAAAACTACTCTAAATTTATCCCCAATATCCCTATATTCGGAGAATACCCGTATCCAGGAGAATATACATCTCTTAATTATCCGTCCGATACTCCGACATGTAGTGCCACTGGTTTCACGCAGACTTCAGCCTCTCCACGACGAACTCCCTATCGAGAGCCGCAAGCAGAGGACCGAGTTTCGGCCCGCTCGACTGTCCGAGGAAGAGTTCGTAGCCTTCGCCGAAGAAGTTCCCGACACCTACGTCGTACTCTCTCGCTGATTCGAATATCTCGTTCTGTATCTCGTCGGCCAATCTGTCTTCGGATTCGATAAAGTCGGCGAGATGGTGGAAGGCTTCGACGACGTTTTCGTCGAAATCGACGTCCGGAGTTTCGTCTAAGACTTCGACGTGGTACTGGTTGTCGAGTGCAGAGGCCCAGTTTACCGCGAGATCTATCCGGTCTAAAAGATCCTTTTTCTGGCGGTCCGTGGCGTTTTCGGGTAGATGTCCACTGCGTTTCAGAACGTCGAGCCTCGATTCCTCGTCTTCCGTAACGCCAACCATAGCGGCGAAGCTGTATGGAAGCCTTAGACGATCCTCCCTTACCTCCTCTACTAAGTCGGGATATACCCTGTCGGCATAGAGTCTTTCACGGTCGTCCGCTGCATCTGTCTCACCGAGGGCTACGGACTCTATACGGTCGAACTCGTCGACGAGTTGATCCAGGTTCTCTATTCTGAAATCACGCTGCTTTCTCGGGTCTTTCGCGAAGAAGTATTTGAGGACACGTGGTTCGAGGAAGTTGAGTAACTGTTCGACCGTGTAGGTGTTGCCTTTGCTCGCCGACATCTTCTCGCCGTCGACGAGGAAGAACTCGTATACCAGGCTTTCTGGGGGTTCGTGGTTTAGTATTTCACGGGATATGTCGACACCGCTTTCCCATGATCCTTCGGCGTGGTCTTTGCCGAACGGTTCGAAACCGATGTTCAGGATCATCCACTGAGCCGGCCATTCGAACCGCCATGGAAGCTTGCCTTCCGATAGAGATACGGTTCCTTCGTCGCCACATCCCTCGATCTCGTGTTTTCCTCCGAGTTTAACGTCCCTGCAGATGTAGTCGACAGTTCCGGATTCAGGGGCGTATTCGGTTGCGGTCGCCGTTATCTTCCCACAGGACTGACAGATCGGCATGAAAGGAACGTAGTCCTCGTCGACCGTTCTCTGATATTTCGAGAGTAGTTCCCTGGATTCCTCCAGGTTTTCGAGGATCTTTTCCACCGCAGTCCGGAACTCCCCGTCACGGTAAAGCTGGTCGTTGGATACGAACTCGACGTCGATCCCGAGGTCTTCTGTACTCTTCCGTATCTGGCTACCGAAATGTTCCGCCCACGAGCTGCAGCATCCAAATGGATCGGGTACGTCGACGAGAGGTTTCCCGAGGTTTTCCTCGAGTTCCAATTTCTTTTCCTCGTCTAACTCGACTATATTGCCGTCCTCGTCGGCAACCATCGAGGGTATCTTTCTTAGAGGGTCACGGTCGTCGCGGGTGAATACCTGGCGAACCCCCTCCACCCCCTTTGTTTCGAGTGGAGCGCGAACGAAGTGGCCCCTGATTATTTCGTTGAAGTTTCCTATATGGGGAATACCGGACGGCGAGACACCTCCCTTGACTACCGGTGATCTGTCGTTTTCTATGATCTTTTCGGCTGCTTCGTCGGCCCAGAAGTCTGAGCTTCCATTCAGTTCTTCAGTCGGTTCAGAGTTATCCCGAGACATACTTGTGAATTAAACCTTGATTAGTTTCTTAAACCTTAGTCACTTTCTAAACTTAACTTAGTTTTCTACAGCTATTTTAGTTTTCTACCGCAGTTTTAGTCTTCTAATATATTCTTTCTACCTACTTCCTTCTCTTAATTTATATTCTATCATCAATCCCTGTCATTCATAGTCAATCATCTATATTCATTCATCTAAATTCATTCATAGTCAATCATCTATATTCATTCATCTAAATTCATTCATCTATATTCATTGTTGAATAACCTATAATCTATATCCTATCCTCTATAGATAACCATCTAAAATCATAGTACAACTATCCAAAATCATAGACAACCATCTATGGTCATATATCTATAGACAATCATAGACGGTAATCGATCTTCTAAGACAACTGTGACAACATATAAAGATAATGTCTCAATTACTCAGAGGTTTCCGGTGAAATCGTTGTTCCATCGAACTCTCCCTGAAGGGCAGCACGGGATATGTTGGATGCATCCTCACCATCCAAGACGTAGGTTTCTATTTCACTTCTCTCGATGATCTTGGCAGCGAGGGCGTCGACGACGGAGTTGGTTCCTGCTGATAACTCGGTCTGCATCACTATCTCCACGAGCTCCTCCGGTGTGAGAACTTCGAGGGCTTCGGCATCGTCGTTTGTTCTGGGATCACTGGTGTAAACACCGTCAACACTGGTGGCGTAGATGAGGAGGTCGGCGTCCGTGTACTCCGAGAAGACGGCGGCAACCGCGTCGGTTGTCTGTCCGGGAGCAACTCCACCCATGACGGGAATCTTTTTGTCGGCGAGAGCATCTTCGGCTTCCCTGTAACTGGTGGGAGGTTCCGGATACGGCTGTGCCTCCGTAGTGCTAAGTGCTGAGATAAGTAAACGTGCGTTGATTCGGGTTACATCTATTCCGATGTAGTCGCAGATAGAGTCGTTGGCACCCATCTCCTTAGCTGTTGAAATGTACTCCCTCGCGGTTTTACCCCCACCCACTACTATGCTGACGGTATGTTTTTTCGACATCTTCTCAATAGCCTCAGCGTAACGTGATATATGTTCCTCAGTAATTTCAGGAGCGAGTACCGAGCCACCTATAGAAATGACTACTTCCATTTTAACCTTGTTTAGAAAGAACGTAACTTAACGTTTTCCAACCTAATATATGGATACCGGAAGACGGTAATAAGATGTGGTTCAGTTCATCTAACTGAATTATAAAATATCGAAACCTTGGAAATGGAACAACAAACCGGAAAAATAAATTGTTATATTAATTTAATTAACTGTTCTGTTATTATAATCACCTAATATATAAATTATAACTAGGTAATATATTATATTGAAATTAACTTATATTATATTAATATAAATCTTGCTAAATCTTTTAATATTAATAACTATATTCCACTTAACTTATTTTATTTAAATTAAGCTTTTAGTTTATAGTTTATCTAACTCAAATAGACTTATTTTAAAAGATAACTCCTGTTCTGGAACGGTTAACTGAAAAGAGGAAAGACATCTTTACTGATATTCTCTACTGACTCGGTTCATTTTCCTTCAATGCAGAGGGAAGAGATACCTGGTACTTTCCGTCTTCCTCGAGAGCAATAATCTTCTGATCCTCCTCGTATAGATTCATCAAGTTGAGTTCGTATGCGCCTGGTTCGACGATCTTTATGGTCTCGAACTGGTCCTTCAACTCCTCACGTAGTTCATCGGTATCCGGAATCTCAAAGCTCTTTGTACCATCTTGGTTTGCTGAGTCTTCGTTTACTGTTTTATCTGCTGGAGGATCTTTGTCTTCTTTTCCATCAACCTCCGAAATCGTAAACTTTCCACCGAACCGGTCTTTCCTATCCTCGTCCGGACCTGCTTCGATTATTTCACCGGTATTCCTCTCACTCTCGGGACTGATTTCTTCGGTCTCGGTTTTTATTTTATCCTCTATTTTATCCGGTTTTTCCTCTTTATCATCCTCAACGTCTTTTGCGAACATGAACTTACTGCCATCGCAGTCCGGACATCCGTCAAATATCTCGTCCGAACCGTCCTTGAAGACGTTTCCACAGCTAACACATTTATGAGGCATAAACTGTTCACCTCACTGTGCCGACACCAGTGCACTGATGAGGTCGTTGTCTTTGTGGAGGGTCTGTATCTGGTTTGCGGGACCGATTACGGTAAGTTTCGACGGATCTCCACCTAGAATCTTGTTAAGCAGGCCCCCCTTATCGTCGTTCTTGGGATACGACTCTATCTCTATTCCGGAGAAGCCGTCCGGTGATATCTCGGACATGGTGACCTCTATCAGCTTTGACTCCTCGTCTGGGGTGAGACCAGACTCAAGGATAACGATCTTTCCTTCTCTTACGCTGTCCAAGATGTAATGGATCTTCTCCATCTGCGTCATGCTCTCCATCCTGTCCTTGGCGATCATGTCGATCTGTATGCCGTCCTCGTTATCGGGCTCGATCTGTTCAGGCATACTGGATCACCCGAACTTTGACGCTATCTTGTTGTAAAGCTCGTTTATGTTCTCGCCCTCGAGGCCGCTGAGAGGAACCGTTTCGTGTTGCGGGAAAGCCTGGTTGATTCGGCTCGGGTTGGCCTCGTCGAGGTCGATTTTGTTCGCGATAATTATCACCGGTAGGTCTCTCGACTCTATTATTCCGATAAGCATCGTGTTGACCTGTGTAAACGGATCCAGTGAACTGTCGAGGACGTAGATAACTCCGTCTATGTCCTCCTTTAGCCAGTGCATGGCTTCGGCGACACCCTCCGTGGCTTCCCGACTTCTCTCAACGGCGTCGTCCTTCGCCATACCGAAGTCGACGAACTCCTCGTAATCGACCTTCGTCGTAACACCCGGCGTGTCGACGACGTCTATCGTTACCGAGTTTCCGTCCCTCTCTATCTCTATATCCTCTTTACGGTGTGCTCTCCTTGTTTCGTGAGGTATCTGTGACTCCGCTCCTACGGCGTCACCAGTCCAGTCACGTGCTATTCTG
>JBDGRN010000096.1:14947-53096 GCA_042218125.1 Halobacteria archaeon
TTGATCGGTGAAAAGGCCGTCGACAGCACCGGATAGGCTGTTTCTTACTTTTGTTAGTATTCCCATTTTCTTCTTCCCTCTGTTCGACGGATTCTATTAATAGAAAACTCCTCTCGAAGAGTTATAAAACTCCGTCAGACGACGGCAAGACACCCCTATGTTTCGACTGGAGGTTAGGGTATCCTTTACATAACTCTTTATGTTAACTACTTAAGTGAAAATAGGTAAATTAATCCGACCTAATGGTAGACAGAAAGTATACTTGAGAGATATGTAACTGAGGGAATTAGATATGTAACTGAGGGAATTAGATATGTAACTGGAGAACCGAAGTCGTAAAAATTTATACAGCTACAAACTAGGTCACATCATCTAAATATTAGTAATCGACTAATTAGTACCTCGGTGGGTTTATCATTTCCGTCGGTAAACACGTCCTCAGTACGATGCTTATTAAGTTAATAATCCAGTTACTCCAAAAAACAGTAAGAAAATTTTTATTAAAAAATTCTAAACCTTCAGTTATATCTGGAAATGGTTTTTTTCCAAAGTAGAATCTTTTAATGTAGGATTAACCACCCTACCTTTAACGTCCTCCACACGAAACAAAGGGGATGGTGGGGGGTAAGACTGGACGAATGTCAAACTCCCCGAAGGCGTAGGGTTCGAAATCTATCAAAATATTTAATAACCTGTATTCACCTTTATTTCGAGTGCATTCGACAGACTGAATCACACGGTAAACCAACCAAAAACACCGTACTCAGGTACGTTTCAGCTGTTGAGGACGCCGAACCATGGGGTCGACGGACCTGAGGCAGACTGGTCGAACGAAGAACAGGAGGCATGAACGAAATGGATGAAGAAGGATTACTAACTGAATACGTAGACCTATCGGATAGGAATAAGGAACCTGAGGATGACGGACTTTTTGACGACCTGCTAGAAGCGGAGCCGATATTCAAGAACAAGGAGGTGTTGCGGCCGTCATACACGCCGAAGAAACTACCACACCGGTCGGATCAGATAGAGGAGATAGCAACCATACTCGTATCTGCACTAAGGGGTGAGACACCGTCCAACATCCTTATATACGGTAAAACAGGAACCGGAAAAACTGCAAGCGCAAAGTTCGTTGCAAACGAACTTGAGGTAACGAGCCAGAAGTTCGAGGTACCCTGCCACGTCAAGTACATCAACTGTGAAGTCATAGACACCCAGTACAGGGTTCTTGCCAACCTAGCGCACGAGTTCGGTAGGGAGGACGTACCCATGACGGGATGGCCTACCGACAGGGTGTACGACGCTTTCTTCGACGCGGTCGATTCGACGGAACGCGTCGTAGTTATAATGCTGGACGAGATAGACAAACTCGTAGAAAAGAGCGGGGACCAGACGCTGTACAACCTCTCGAGGATGAACAGCGATCTGGAGAACTCACGTGTGTCGATTATCGGTATATCCAACGACGTTCAGTTCACGGAACTTCTCGACCCGCGTGTAAAATCGTCCTTGGGGGAGGACGAGATAGTTTTCCCGCCCTACGACGCTAACCAGCTACGTGATATACTTGAACAACGTGCAGATATAGCGTACGAGGACGACGTTTTGACCAACGACGTCATCCCGCTCTGTAGCGCATTCGCTGCCAAGGAGCATGGTGACGCGAGACGTGCGCTGGATCTTCTAAGAACCTCGGGAGAACTCGCCGAGAGAACCCAGTCTCCTCGGGTGGAGGAAAAACACGTAAGGGAGGCACAGGAAAAGATCGAGCTGGACCGCGTAGTCGAAGTTGTACGTTCACTTCCGCCGCAGTCCAAGATAGTGCTTTTCAGCATAATAGAACTCGCAGAACAGATCTCTCAGAAGATGAATACCGGCGAGGTGTATAAAAAGTACAAACAGCAGTGCCAGAAAGTCAACATGGACGTACTCACACAACGCCGTGTCACAGATCTGATAAGCGAACTCGACATGCTGGGTATAGTGAACTCTGTCGTCGTATCCAAGGGACGTTACGGACGAACACGCGAGATATCACTCAGCGTACCAAGAGAAGAAACCAAAGCCGTAATCCTCGACGAAACCCGTTTCGACTCGATATCCAGCACCGACTCCTCGGTGCAGTCACGTCTACAGGACCAGTAAACTACAGGACCAGAACTGGGACAAGTATCTGTAGGCTAACCGAGTCAGGATGGGTATTAAGCTAAAACTGGATACTGTAATTTAATTGATTACTGTAATTTAGTTGATTAATGTGAATTAACGGTATACTGTGATTTAATTGATTACTGTAATTTAGTTGATTACTGTTAATAAACGGTATACCGAGAATATTTTGTTATCCAGCGGCGTGTGTACCCGCTACATTTAGGGTTGAGTTACTGTTGTTCCGATAAGTTTCACCTGCCGACACCTTATCGCCTTGACCGGTTGAAACCGGGAATATCAACCTTATCTTTCCGAGGTACGGTATCGCGTAGATCGCTTTACCTCTGATCCATTCAGGTTTGACGACTGCACTGAGTTCGTCCGTCTGTTGCTGGTCGTAAAGATGGTTGTTGTCACCCTTGGTGACGAAACCGGCGTGGGGTGCTTTGAGTGTGTCGTTGGTAACCTTGTACTTCTCACCTTCCTCCACGTACTTCCTGGCCCGATGTATTATCGACTGACGTTGCGGATTCCCATTCGGATGGTAGACGATTACGTCTCCGTAGTTACCAAACCTCTTGTAACCCGTCTTCTTACCCTGCTGGTAAGTTACGATTCCGTCGGTTGTGTTGGCGTCGTCGGGCACGAAGTTGTTAGGTGAGGACACGAAGACCAGATCCCCTGGGTTCATATGTGGCTCCATACTACCCGTCTCTATGGCAACCATTGGCGGCCACAACCCCGATACAGCGTAGAGAACGAGACCTATACCAATCACTATCAGGAGGGATATAACTATATCTTGAACGATGACTAACCAGGAATCACCCTCCTCCTCTTCATTTTTGTCCTCTTCAGCCAACCTACCCAAACTCTCCCCTTCCTCGTCAGGCAACTCTCCCACCATTTCCTCTTCATCGTTACCGGAATCCTCCCTTGACATCGAATTCAAATTTTACATCCTCAATATAAATAGTTTTAGAGTCATTGAACTGTGACAGATGTACATATCCGTTCGAACGGCGTTTTATTAATGAGAATCTCACCCAGCATGGAAAACCCTGATTGATTTGGATAGGGTGATAGATTGGTAATGATTGGTTGATTGGTATGGATTGATTGGGTGGTATTAATAGGTTGAAACTTAATACAACTTTAAACTGGACATAAATTCCAAAAGGTGGGTATACTGTCCTATCAGGTCAACGTAGAAAGCTTAATAGTGTCATAACCCACACTCAACAGGGAACTTAGAGGTATGCAGGGATCAGTGGAGGATGAGATTAGGAAGGTAGTAAAACTGCTTTCCGAGAACGGCCTGAACGCCACGAAGAAGTCCGCTACAGCGATAGCAAAGTTCGAGGAGCCGAAAAGACTGGTGGAAAAGATCGTTGAAACCCACGGTAACTCCGTCGTCGTAACTATGGACGAGGTCGAGGAATCCGTCTCCCGGACCGATGGCGTATCGGCGGTGGGTGCAGAGGAAGTAAACCGAGGAAAAGCGGAGGGTTCGGTGGATGCGGGAAGTAACGGTTCACCCACGGGTAATACTCGGGTGAGTAACTCCCCAGGAAATACCTCCGGTCAGGTTACTGCTGATTCGGGTGCGGAAACCGTTGATAACCGCCCCGAAGAAAGATCTGTCGAGGAAGGCGACCAACAGGGTGATGAAGAGACATATAACCGTGGCGGAGAGTCGGGACGAGTTTCACTCAGTTCCGGAATCAATATCTCGAAAGACATCACGGGAGAGTCAACCTGTACAGGCGAGTACGACGACTTCGTCGGTTACTTCAGGGACAGGTACGAGAAACTGTCTCGGATCTTGGGATCGAGACTCAACCACAGGACCATCGAGTCGGCGGTAGGGAGAGACGTTAGGGAAAGCGTCGTCTTGATTGGAATGGTGAACGACGTCCGTTCCACTAACTCGAACAACGTCCTCGTGGAGATCGAGGATACCACGGGAACGATTAGGGTTTTGTTCAGTGACGACGACCTTATCCAGGAGTCCCGAAACCTCGTCCACGACGAAGTGATCGGGGTCGAGGGCAGGCTTTCAGACGACGGCGGCATTCTTTTCGCAGACGAACTTTACTACCCGGAGGTTCCTCCGAGACGTGATTACAACACCGCCGAAAGGGAGGTGAAGGCGGTGATGGTGAGCGATGTCCACGTGGGTTCGGAGGCTTTCGTGGGTGAGAAATGGCGTAACTTCACGGACTGGCTTTCTCACCAGGACGACGTAGAGTATCTTCTTGTGGGTGGCGACCTGGTAGAGGGTGTAGGTATATATCCCAACCAGGACGAGGAACTCACTATCGTCGATATACACGACCAGTACCGCGCCTGCGCCGAGATATTCAAGGACATACCCGACGATATCGAGGTCATAGCGATATCAGGTAATCACGACTCGGTTCGACTCGCCGAACCCCAGCCTGCTTTACAGGACAGTTTCCGGGAACCGTTCGACTCCAACGTCCGTTTCGTCGGTAACCCCGCCATGGTTGATATCGAGGGCGTGAACTTCCTGATGTACCACGGCGTCTCTCTCAACGCATTCGTGGAGAAACTTCCTGGTCTAGAGGTTGAGTCTCCGGACGAGATAATGTCACAGATACTGAGGAAACGTCATCTAGCTCCGATGTACGGCGACATCCGTCTCGCTCCCGAGGAGGAGGACCATATGGTGCTGGAGGAGGTACCCGACGTACTGCATACCGGGCATGTCCACACCCTCGGCGTCGACAGGTATAACTCGGTGACTATGGTGAACGTCGGAGCGTGGCAGAGCCAGACTGCGTACCAGAAAGCCGTCAACATTGAGCCGGATGTTGGTTACGCGGCGGTAGTGGAGCTATCGACGTTAGACGTGGAGATACGATCCTTCTAACGCCACGGGCGTTCCATATAAGAGATTTTATCTTTAAGCCCCGGTATTTTCTCGGTATGACACTCGAAGAAGGAGAAGACGCACCTAACGTCGTCGTACCGAACCAGGACGGGGAAGAACTCGATCTAAGTTTTGAGGACCCGACGGTCCTGTACTTCTATCCCAAGGACGATACTCCGGGATGTACGATAGAGGCAAAACAGTTCAACAAGGAACTCGAGTCATACCAGGATGCCGGCGTTGACGTGTACGGGGTTTCGAGCGACGACACTGAAAGCCACTGCAACTTCATAGACAAGTATGACCTGGAGTTCGAACTACTCGCTGACACCGACGAGGAGGTTATCGAGGCGTTCGACGTAGGTGCCTCCGGAGGCTACACCGACAGGGTCACCTACGTACTTGCAGACGGCGAGGTTAAGGAACTCTATGAAGACGTAGACCCAGACGGACATCCCCGCGAGGTGTTGTCCAACATTATCGAGACGGGTCTGGCATCTCTCTGAAACCGTAGCTGCTATCATTTTCTACCGAACGTTACACGTACCGCAAAACCACGGTTTGATACCTTTCTGTGTTAGATAGATCAATAGATCATTTAGAACCCCGAAACGAGGGTTCCAGTGGTTTTCGCCCGAAGTTCTGGAAGGATTTTATTAAGGTATATTGTCGTTGAGGTCTAACTTTCCGGCTAACTCTAGAAATTATCTATGACATCTCTAGTAACCAGGATAAGGGAGTGGTTTAGCAGACCCAATAAGTTCCATCTGTTCACGGGAATGATGGCGGCCCTGATTCTGGTGAGTTTCGTCACAGAGCTGGGTAGAAGTTTTGACTTCAACATGTTTCTCGTGGCGCCTCTAGCCTCCGGTACCTTCACACTTTTCTACAACCCCGAGGGAGAGTTCGCGAGCGTCAGGAAGTTCGTAGGGGGATTGACTCTTGGTGCGTTCTCGGGGTATGTTTCTCTGCTGATTCTCGGTTCCGCGGGATCTACGGCATTCATGGCTCTAGCGCTAACCGGTAGCCTGATCTGGGTCACGAAGACGGTTGAGCCAACCGCCTTTACGGCGGCACACCTCGCGCTGGTAACCGGGGACGCCTCCTTCAAATACGTCTTCGGTATTTTCGTAGCAACATCGATTATAGGTTTCTGTTTCTACGTATGGAAAACGAAGGTTTACGACAAGAGGGCGTCCTACCTTTACGAGAGTACGTGGAGCGACGACAACGTTCTGGTGCCGATGGTGGGTGAGTACGAATACGACCTGGTGGAGATAGGTAGCAAGATAGCGGAGGCACACGAGGGAGGAAGGGTCGTGCTTCTTAAGGTTGTCGAGGATTCGGACCTCGATGTTTCGGATGAACTGGAGGAGTTATCCGAACAGGTGAGGCAGGAGTTCGACGTGTTTCTCGAGGTTTCAGTGGTGGAGGGTAACAGGTCGGATCCGGAGGTCGTGAGGAACGCCGCGAACCGTTACGACTGCGACATAGTGGTGGCGCCATGGCATGCTGAGGAGTCTCAGGCGGGTGGTAAGGATAACGACGGTATGATCCAGCTTTCGGCATACATCAGGAAGCTGTTCAAAGCTGATTTCGATGTCGCTGTATACAGGCCTGCGGGTGACGAAATCACCGATATCGGCGGAGTCGTCGACAGGGGTTGGGACAGCGTTGTCACGCCCGTCAAGAAGGTCAACAGTCTTGCTTTCCTGATCGTGGATATAGGAACGAGGTTGGCGGGGGAGGACGGGGTCGTGACGGTTTCCAGAGCCATAGGAAAAAACGAGAAACGTAACGCGGTCCAGGACGAACTCTTTAACCTCACCAATAGCTTTAGAGGAAGGTTCGAAACGAGGGTCGCCAGCGTCAGTGGCACGAGCGCACGGGAATTCATCGTCCGTGAGAGCAGGGAGTACGACATGATGGTAATCGGGGCATCGTCAGGGCTGGGTATAGCTTCGAGGTTCCTAAAGACGCCTACGGTTGAACTTATAGCGGAGGATATCGATATCCCCGTAGTCGTGGTGAACAAACCGGAATCGTCCAAAATACTGACAAAGGATTTATTCCGTTTAAGAACTAAAAATTGATTTGATGTATTCTAAGTTGATTCTACGTATCCTCTGTTCGATATATTGACTGTAGCCAATATTTTTGTGTAATTTTTACAAGAGGTCCGGGGGTCTTTAGTCGAGAAATGCGTTCTGTCTCGCTAACCTCCATTTTAACTCTTCTTCGAGGAACGTATCTGTAGGGTAGATGACGATGTTCTGCTTCTTTACGGCCACGTTTTTTATCAGGGAAAACCGTAGCCATCCCTGTACTGACTCCCCAGGTTTGAGACTGTAGCCCTTGTCTTCTGCTTTTTTTTGATATGCTGGATAACTGTCTCCAAGGCGGCTATATTTTATAACCGGTGATTTGGGGACAGGCGCATCTTTACCCTTGTCCTTGTAGTTAGTACCGAAGTTCTCCGGTTTTGGTAGTCCTTTTTTCCGATCAGTATCGTTCTTAAACTTCAACTGAACAATTAGATACGGACTGTTCTTTTCGTAGTGAAACCTATCCTGTCCGCCGTCACCAGCTTTGTTGGTGGTGTTTATACTTTCCAACGTATGAAACCTCTTCGCCGTTATCTCCATACCGTTACGTTCCACCGTCGTACCGATGAGGTTGACGTTCTTGTCAAATATACAGCCGGCGGTAACGGTAACGGCGGCTATCCCTGATAAAAATGACCGCCGCCCGAGGTGTTGATTCATTACACAAGAAAGAAGTTTCTAGTTAAAAAACTTTAGACAAGAACGTTTAAGTTATGATGTTTTTGTACTTCCTTAGCCGGTATTAAGATGGGTTTTGAACCGTGGGCATGGTTCGAATATGGGTTTTATGTTTTAAACCGTATTGTTTATGATTTTATGTTTTAAACCGGTATTATTAGCGTTATGTTTTGAAGGATGGTTTGGGGGGTGTTGGATGGTTTGGGGGGTGTTGTTATGTTTCAAAATAGGTTTGTTGAGAACTTTATTGGTTTAAACCGGAGTTGTTTACGGTGGTTGTATTTTGAAAGATGGCTGTTGAGGGTTTTTATGGTTTCAACAGGGGTTGTGGTTTGAATGTTGGTTGGTCATTAAAAAAAAAACAAAAATAATAGTTTCGCGTAACTGTACCTGTTACCGGAGTTTCAGTCGGTGTTGGGGAAGTCGTTTCCGGATAGTACCGCGTTTTTTCCCTTTCCTTCTTTTGCTACCAAAGGTACGAAGGGAGTTTCTTTCCTTAGTGCATGGAAGTCTTCCTTTATCGCGGTACTGTCACAGGTTGTTTTGGCTCGCTCTCTAGTCTCCTGCGTAACTTCGGGGACCAGCGGAGCACCATCATCATCTATCATCATTTTAACGCAAATACGTGTTATGCCTTACACAACATAAACTTTTCTCATTATTTTACATGTAGAAAATATAATTAACGCCCTAATGATAATTACATATGTGGAGGATCCATCATGTTGCCGCCGAATTTCGTCAATTGGATTATACAGATGTTCAGAACGCGGCTAACGTCCGGTTAACGATATGGATTAACGACCGGGGTTGACAAGAACTGACAATTATACTGTGCATTAACGACCGGGGTTGACAGATATTGACAGTTACACTCCACAATAACGACCAGGGTCATCAATTACACTTTGAATGGTTTTTGAAAACTGTTCTATATCAACGAATAATGTTCTATATCAACGAATAAGGTACTTAGCCAGTCGATAACTAGTGTTCAAAGACCTCTCAATCCATCTTCGGTGTCTGAAAAGGAATTAACCATTATGTAAATATCGTTCTAACGACAGGCCTATTAACGGGCTAACCTTATCCATCTACAGTTATGGCGCTCGACCCCGTCCATTTTGACGGAATAAAACACCTCTCCACGAGGATAAACTCCGACTACGACACCTCGGAGCAGAATGACTACGCCGAAAGGCTCTGGAAACTCCTTGATCCTCTTTTGATAGAAGGGGAGAAGGTATTCGAACCGGTCGAAGACCTCAAGAGACTCAGGGCCGATCCCGAGGACTCCGCTCTATCTAGTGACCAGTATCCCACCCAACACGGAATCGACAGCGGTACGCTTAACCCTCGAGTGATGGACAACGGCCTGATTATAGACGTTGCACACGCCGCCGCAGGATCCGTGCCGGGGGATCTCGACCTCCACCGCCAGAGAACCGTGATAGCGTCGGTGTACTCGGGGGACTCGACCGCTATATTCGACGAGGACTGGATAAGTTTCGACATGAACAGTTCGAGGGGTCGGGTGGTACAGGTACCTGGTGACCTTAAGCGCCGAATCCGTGATGCGGTACACAGTTATGCTCTCTACCTGGCGGAGTCCATACACGCCCTCAGGACATTCGATAAAGCAGAGGACCTCGTGATCCTCGATGGTCCCCTTTATCCAAAGAACCTCCTGAACCATCTCGAAACCAAGAACTCTCGACTGGAAAGGTCGAACCTGACAGAAAAAGTTCTCGACAACTACCTCGAGTTAACCCGACGTAGCGTCGAATCCGACATACCTCTCCTGGGTTTCGTCAAGAACGTGGGTTCGAGGACCCTAGTTAAAGGGATAAACGAAAGTGACGGAATGGCTCCCTGTCCATGGTCGAACGACGACGCGCTTCTCAGACGGGTGCTCGACGGTGAGGGTCATGGGGATAACGACGATCTATTCTTCACGAACTGGTTCCGTGACGGACTCCCTCCGGTGAACGGTGATCCATCGGTTCTCGATACCGGAACGGAAGCCCCGGAATCCGGGGGGAAACTCCTGGAGGGGGATGACTTCGAACCCATGGATCTATCACCATGCTGTTTCTTCATACGTGATCCGCGGCGTGACCGTCTGTTCAAGGTGGAGGCCCTCCGTTACTTCGTCGAGGATGCCACTGTAAGGGAGAAAATTACGAAACAGGTTCTCAAGGAGGTAGCCAACGACGGCGTCCCCAGGTGTGTGGCAAAGGCGGACGAGTTAGCCCGTATACCCGTAGATCAGAAGAAGGGTCTGATAGATGAACTCGAAACCACTATGGGAACCAGGGAGAACAAGGGATACGACAGGGAGAGATGGGGTCTTGGAACCGAGTGAACCGCCTCGGGGTCAAGCCCCGAGGCACTCGGCCTATTCCGCCTGTAGATTACCGTATTACCTTTATACCGTATTCCGTTATCCAAGGTTTTTGAGGCCGATGGATTCCGGTGAAGATTCCACCTGTTTCCTGTTTATCTGTCAGAAGATGCCGTGGTTTGGGAGTGTTGGCCGTCAGTTCGATAGCTTGTCCAGGGGTGTAACGGTGTAGTTGATGTCAAGGACGTCTCCGGTGGACCGGAGTTCGGCGACGAAGTCCTTTACCTCGGCATAGCTTGCCTCTACAACGAACAGCTCCATGCAGTAATGTTCCGCTATATGGCTGTGTACGTTACTCTGGATCAGACCTTCGTACTGGTGGCGGAGATCTATCATCGTTTTTTCGACTCCGGTCTGGTCGAATACGGCCGTTACGGTGGCGACCAGGCGACGGCCCTCAAGGGACTGGTTTTCGAACTCGTCGAGAAGACTCCGTGAGGCTTCCCTCATAAGTTCGCTTCTTCCGCTATAACCATGGCGTCCAGAAAACTCGTCTATTCTGGATAGCAGTTCGTCGGGAATTGAGACGCTTACGACTGGCATAATATTATGTATATTTCGGTGGAATAAAGTCTATTGGTAGTCACGGATGTCATTGTTTACGGAATATTAATCTCAAAACATTCCGGAACTTATAAACCCATGTTAACCGTTACCAAAAGTTAGGGAAATACTTAAGTGCTATTGGCGAGTTAAAATAAGTATAATGGTTAAAGATAACGAGAGAGTCAGGACTCGCGATGTCAAGAGTTACGAAAAGGAGGAAACCGAACAGGAGGAAGAGACGACGGAGGAGGAAAGGGTAACCTGTCCGGAGTGTAACTCGGAAAACCTGATTGAGGACACCGAAAGAGCCGAACTGGTCTGTAACGACTGTGGCCTCGTCGTGGAACAGGACCAGGTGGACCGCGGACCGGAATGGAGGGCGTTCGACAGCGACGAAAGGGACTCCAAGTCCCGCGTGGGGGCACCCATGACGAAAAGAATGCATGACAAAGGTCTGACGACGAACATAGACTGGCGTGACAAGGACGCATTTGGACAGTCGTTAAGCGCCGACAGGCGGGCACAGATGAAACGGCTCCGTAAGTGGCAGAACCGCATAAGGACGTCGGGTTCAAAGGAACGTAACCTACAGTTCGCGCTTGGAGAGATAGACAGGATGGCTTCGAGCCTCAACATTCCGGAGTCCACGCGTGAGATCGCATCCATGATCTACAGACGCGCCCTCGACGAGAACCTCCTTCCCGGACGGTCCATCGAGGCGGTTAGTGCGAGCGCGCTCTACGCGTCATGCAGACAGGAGAATATCCCCCGCAGTCTCGACGAAATAAGCGAGGTATCGAGGGTTGACAAGCAGGAGGTCGCACGCACGTACAGGTACATCGCACGACAGCTCGACCTCGAGATCGGTCCTACCGACCCCGCCGAGTACGTACCGCGGTTCGCCAGCGAACTCGACCTCAGCGAGGAGGTCAAACAGAAAGCCATAAAAATAATCGAGGAAACAGCCGAGAAAGGTCTACTCAGCGGAAAGTCGCCGACGGGATACGCCGCGGCAGCGATCTATCTCGCGTCGATACTATGTAACGACAAGAGGACTCAGAAGGAGGTCGCCGAGGCAGCGAACGTCACCGAAGTTACCATCCGTAACAGGTACCACGAACAGGCCGAAGCCATCGGTGCCGGAGTCTAAAGAGGTAGAACCCGAAAACGCGGCGTAACTTTACCTATTCTAACTGTTTAGTCTGTTACTGTTTAGTCTGTTACTGTTTCAACTCGGTTTCAGATACCTCTTCATTTCCCGTAATCTAACAGACTCAATAGCTTTTACAAGCTCTTTTGGGATTTGCCAAACATCTGAAACGTGGATTTACTCTATCTTATTCGGACTATTTATCCTGTTCTCAATATCTTTGTTCTTGTTCTCAATATCCTTGTTTTCCTTAAGTTTGGCCGTAGAGGAGTCGAACAGGTCCCCCTGAGTCAGGTTTTCGACATCATCGAGATCAACTGCATTTTTCGTGCCCTCCGGCAGATCCACGGTTATCTCTTCTCCGTAATCCAGGAAACGGACGGTAAGGTTGACGTCCATGTCGGCGTTTACCTGAAGTTCTCCCCCATCGTCGAGCCTGGTCCTGTTCTCGATATCAAGGTCTATCTTCATATTGATCTTTCTGGGGAGGTAGCTTTCCCTGACGATCCACATTCTGTATACCAGGGAACGTATCTCGGTATCTGACCGTTCCTCAGTTATGTTGTTCGCGAGGCGGAGGAACGGCATCCTTTCCACCTGGCTTTCAGAGAAATCCCCGGTTGTGGAGTTCAGTCCAATTACGTAGTCGTTCTTGACGTCGGTACCGTCCTCGATAATACGTGGTTCGTTTGAAACGTTCACGGAGTCACCTGGTTTTTCACTCTTCGCGACGTTGTTTCCGTCCTGGCTCCAGCGTCTATATCCGTTACTTTGAACCACAGATCCAGTACTTCGATATGTATATACCCCGTGTCTGCCTTGACGTAGAACTCAGAAAACGGAATCTGTATCCCGGCCTTGGACACGTTGATGCTTAATTTGGCTTCCTTCCTTTGTTCGTTGACCTTGGCTTCTATACTAACGTGGTCGGATGGCATATCCCGCAGAAGAAATGCGTAATCGAACAACGTGTCTCCGAGGTCTACGGTGGTGTTGTGAATTTCCGGAGAGATATCCATATTTAATCGAAACCGGAGGGATTCGGTATCCTCGAACGCCTCGCTGGATTTATTCAGGATTTCGTTCGCGGTCGGTTCCTGGTTATCATCTTCTTCGGTTTGTGCGATAAGACATCCCGAAGAAAGGGTCAGTAATACTGCCAGTGTTACCGTTAAAATTAAATTTGTATTTTTCACATCAGTAAATTATATCAAATTTTTGTAAATATTTGGTTTCAATAAACCCTGTTTTTATACCGGGGCGGACACCGTATTCAAGTACACCGTATTCAAGTAACGGTAACCTTTAGAGCCTCGGTTTCCTAGTTCTCGCCATGACTACAGGAGACGTCGACGAAGCAGATGGAGCCGGAGGAAACGGTTCGGACGCCGAGGGCGGCGATGTCGACCTCGAGGAACTCCATTCTAATCTCAATCCAGACATCTCTGTCGAGGAGTTCGAGAAACGCGTCGAGGAGAAGGTGGAGCAGATGGGTGGACTCTGTGATACCGCAACGGCGGCAAAACTCGTTAGCCACGAACTCGACGAGGATAGGGTGTACGACGTCGGCGACATCACGGAACACCAGAGCGAGGTAGGTTTCGTCGCGAAGGTCGTCAGCATCGGTGAGGTCAGGACCTTCGAACGGGACGGCGACGACGATGACGGTAAGGTCGTCAACATCGAGGTTGCGGACGAGACCGGCAAGATCAGGGTGTCGATGTGGGACGAGTACGCCGACTCTGCCGACGAGTTGGAGAAAGGCGACGTCCTCCAGATCGAGGGGACGCCGAAGGAAGGATGGCAGGGCGGTGTTGAGGTCAGCGCCAAACGTGTCGAACCCAGCGAAGAGGAGGTCGACGTGTCGGAGATGGGTGACGCAGAAGCGATCGAAGACGTTGAGGAGGGGTTGAGCGATGTCAACTTAGAGGTCCACGTCTTAAACGTCGGGTCGATCAATACGTTCGGAAGGGACGACGGCACCGAGGGACGTGTCTCGAACCTGGTCGTCGCGGACGAAACTGGCTGGATACGTGTTACTCTCTGGGACGAAAGAGCGGATCTCGTGAACGAGCTAGAAGCAGGAGACTCGGTACTGCTGAGGGATGGATACTGCAAGGTTCGTGACGGAGACGTCGAGATCCACGTCGGAAACAGGGGAGGCGTCGACCGGATCGAACGTGACGTCGACTATTCGATAGAACCGATACCGATCGAGGATGTATCGATCGGCGAGACCTGTGACCTTGACGGTGTAATCACGGATGTCGGCGAGAAACGCCGTTTCGACAGGGACGACGGAAGCCAGGGCGTCGTGAGAAACGTACGTCTCAGGGACAGCACGGGTGAACTCAGGGTTGCGCTCTGGGGAGATCATGCCGAACGGGATCTACGAGAGGGTGACAGCGTCGACATGACGGGTGTCGACATTAAGGAGGGATGGAACGATGGTGTAGAGGGAAGTATAGGCTGGAACAGCACGCTCACCGTCGAGGGCGGCGAGGACCGGAGCGGAGACGACAACGGATCTGAAGAAGGATCCGGTGGACTTGATTCCTTCACCTGAATACCGGTGTTTCTGATTTCCCGGTGTTTCTGATTTCAGGTGTACGAACCGTCGAGCTTACTTCGGGACTTACTTCAGGCCTTAATTCGGGACTTACTTCGGAGCTTACCTCAGAACTTACCTCAGAGTTTAGTTCACTGTTTCTGTCTTGCTTCGACAGCGTTGTTCAGGATTAAGCAGAGGGCCACGTAGAGAGGAGGGACCTCCGATTCCCGATCCAGGCTTACTTCGTATCTGTCTTTCAGCCCGGATCTGTTTTCGATCTTACCCTCTACCTCGTCTCCGGGTCCATAGAAGTCGTATCTGTCGGCATGTATCGTGTTGTATAAACTGATGTATCTGAGGAGTTTGTTTGAATTACTGGATCTTTCGAGCCTACCGACGGTGTTTTCTTGGGTATCCAGAACTCTCCATAACCAGAACGGGTATCTGCTTTCCCCCACGTAGATCGCCTTCGTTTCGTCCGTCTCTGCATCGACGACCCCGTATCTTTTGTTGGAATCACGTGAATTTAGGGGTTTAACTTTACAGAGTTCTTCGCCTTCCTTGTTCTTTACCGATAGATCGATTTTCCATCTAAGTGTTTTTGCCTTGACGTTTAGAACTTCTTCATCGGTTGTTTCGAGTAAGTTATACGTTCTACGGAGCCTTGCTCTCGTGACGGTGAAATCGTAGCCGGGGAAACTCCGGTCGACGACCGCGTTTAGAGGTTCAAGCTTCATTGTACCTCCAGTCCTTCGACCTCGATACCGCACGGCGCCATCCCTCGTGGTTACAGCTGTGTCCGTAACCTCCGGCTTCGAAACGTCCGCTGGGCGATCGTAGTCGTGAGACCTCCTCCCGTGAACTCCAGAAACCGGTGGTGAGTCCGGCGCTGTACGCGGCACCGAGAGCGGTAACTTCCTGGTGCTCCGGCCTTTCGACCTCCAGGTCGAGGTAGTCGGCCTGTAACTCACACATGAGGTCGTTGGAGGAGACGCCGCCATCGACGCGAAGCTTCCCTAGTTCGAGGTCTGTGTTGTCCCGGAGGGTTTCGACGACGTCGAGTGTCTGGTAGGCGATCGATTCGAGAGCAGCCCGGACGATGCTACGACGATCGGTGTCTCTCGTGATACCGATGAGGGTTCCGGCGGCTTTCTCATCCCAGTAAGGGGCACCGAGACCCGTGAACGCCGGAACCAAAAACAGTTCGCCGGTGTCGGCGCCACGGGCGATTTCCTCTGTCTCTCCAGCATCCCGGATCAATCCCAGGTCGACGAGCCACTCCAAGACGCCACCCGTCATGAACACCGGAGCCTCCAGTGCGTACATCGGCGGCTCTCCCGCGCATTGGTACCCGATGGTGCGTAGCAAGCCGTGATCGTCTTCGTGGATTCGGTACCCTGTGTTTGTGAGTAGGAAGGAGCCGGTGCCGTACGTGTTTTTGGTGTCACCCTCCTCGAAACAGCAGTGTCCGAACAGCGACGCCTGCTGGTCACCGAGAATCGAACCGATCGGAACCTCCTTATCGAGTACGCCGCCGAAGTCGGTGTATCCGTGTATCTCGCCGTAGCTGGGTACCACGGTCGGAAGTATCTCTCGCGGTACGGAGAACTCTTCGAGTAGGGGTGGACTCCATTCATCATTGTGGATGTCGTACAGCATCGTCCTTGATGCGTTGGTGACGTCTGTTACGTGTTTCTCACCATCCGTTAACATGTAGACGAGGTAGCTGTCGACGGTGCCAAAGCTGAGATCCAAAACTTCGTTTTTTCCCTCGTGGTTTGTTTCTTCCTCGTAGTTTTCGAGTATCCATTCGAGCTTGGTACCCGAGAAGTAGCTGTTGGGAATCAAGCCGGTGGTGTCTCTTATCCGGCTCCGGAGTTCGGGCTCCAGGTCATCTATCCTATCGGTCGTTCGTCGGTCCTGCCATACCACACCGTTGTATACCGGTTCTCCGTCCTGGTCCCAGACGATCGTGGTTTCTCGCTGGTTCGTGACGCCGACGGCTTCGAGTTCTTCGAGCACGTTGTTTGGGGTTTTTCGGACTGTCTCCAGGACGTTACGGTATATCTCCCTCGGGTCGTGCTCCACCCATCCCTGCTGGGGATATATCTGTCTGTGCTTAACGTAGTTATCGGAAACGGGGTCACCGTCACCGTCGAAGGTAAGGAAACGGGTACCCGTCGTTCCCTGGTCGAGCGCTCCGATGTATCCCACGGCTACTTGATCTCACGTTGGGAGTATAAATTATCCGGGTGGAGGTTGATCTGGATGTATGAAGTCGGAGAATCCGGACGCCGGATACATGGGTGGTGTAAATCTGGATACCGTATATATGGATAGAGTATATATGGGTGACGGATACATGGGTGACGGATACATGGGTGCCAAAAATATGGATACCGGATGTGTGGATACCGGATGTGTGGATACTTTATTTATGGATACAGGAGTAACCGGAGGTCTCGAGTTATGATGGGGGCGATATCCGGGGGACTAAAATGAAGGTTGGCGTCATAGGCGGCGGATCGGTAGGACTTTCTGTCGCTCGGGACCTCGCTCTCCGTGGATTCGACGTCGTGTTGTTCGAGAAGGACGGTCTCGCGGCGGGTGCGACGGGAAACAACCACGGATTACTCCATAGTGGGTCCCGGTACGCAGTCAACGACCCGGAGAGCGCGAGGGAATGTATACGTGAGAACCGTGTCTACCGCGAGATAGCCCCTAACTGCATAAAGGAGGACGGCGGCTATTTCATCAAGTTCCAGGAAGACGACCGTGAATACTACGAGAAAAAGATTCAGGCGTGTCGGGACTGTGGAATACCTGTCGCGAGTCTGTCCACCGATGAACTACCTCAAGTTTTATCAACCGAAGCCGAGTCGGGGTTCATGGTTCCCGATGCAGCCGTGGATTCGCCAAGGATTGCGGCAGCGACAGCACTCGACGCCGAACGCCACGGATGCAGTATAGAAACTGACTCCCTGGTGGTTGACGTAGAAACCGAGGACGAGGAGGTCGAGGCTCTGGTTGTAGATGACGGGTCCGGCGTGAGACGCGTCGGAGTGGATCACGTCGTCAACTGTGCAGGCGCATGGGTTGACCAGGTCGGTGAACTTGCCGACGTGCAGGTTCCCGTCCTCCCTTCACGTGGAGTCATGGTGTGTTTCGACTACAGCCTCGACGCCGTTGTTAACCGATGTAGACCTACCGATGACGGCGACATACTGGTTCCTCACGGAGATCTCACGGTGGCAGGTACCACGAGCGAGGATGTCAGCGATCCGGAGGAGTACCCGATGCAGGACTGGGAGGTCGAGAGAGTTACGCGGGAGGCGGTAGAGATGGTTCCAGGACTTGAGGAGGCGACAGTCGTGAATACCTACTGGGGCGTAAGGCCACTCTGTGTCACCGGTTCGGATACAGACGGATCCGGGTCTGGTGATGCCGGATCTGACGAACCCGGCCCAAGAGAGGCTACACGAGGCTTCAGGATCTACGGTTCAAATGAATACGAGAACGGACTCAGGGGATTTACCTCCGTCGTCGGAGGAAAACTAACGACGGGACGTCTTGTTGCTGAGAAGACTGTAGACGCAGTCTGTAGAGAGCTTGGTGTTTCCCGGTCCAGCAAGACAGCCGAGGAAAAACTACCCGAAGATGACCCGGAGGTTGGCGAAAGAATGGAGGACTGGGGTATCTCTACTGCAAAATGGGGTCGATGAACTACCAGGGAATATTTTGTCTCGCTGGAATCCAGGATGTCTAAATATGTGTCACCTGAAACCGGGACGTTCTTTCGTCAACTCTCCTGTATCTCCAGTACATACTTCTTGAGCACGGGATATCCATCGGAGTCGAGCGCCTTCTTTCCTTTTCGGCGTGCCTCACGGTTCACCTCCCTGATCCCCGCCACGTCTATCCCCCTGTAGAAGTCGGGGACGTCCTCGTGGTATTCGAGCGCGGTGTCCGCCAAACTGTAGACGCCGCGGGGGTTGCCGCGTTTCTGGTGGACGTATACCGCCGCAGTCTGGATCAGGCCGTGGAGGAAGTTCTTGTTGACGCCGACGGATCCGTGCCATTCGTCCTCCCAGACCTCGTGGGCCTCCCAGAACTCCTCGTCGTTGAAGAGACCGGCACCCTCACGTAATGCATCCGTAACGGGAGGTTCGTCGGGGTCGTCCGGGGCATTGGAGTTTACGTCTTTCATCTATGTGAACTCGGTTTTATAGGTAAAAACTGTTTCTGGTGAAACATTAACGGTTTGGTGAATCCATTCGAGGGATACGTATTAGCCGTAGTACAAGGGTATTAACTGTATAATGTGTTCTTCCGGGGTCGGCTAAAGGCCCAGACTGTCTTTGATGGCAGAATCAATTTCTTCCATTTTATCGTCAGGTACCGATCCGATGTTCCTCTCGATGCGGTTTTCGATATCGACCGTCCATATCTGGCTAAGATCGGCCACCGAATCACTGTTAAGAGATGTGTCCGACGAACGTAGTTCGACTTCGAATGGATAGATGTCATCCGGTTCGTACTGCGTCGTGAACGGTGCGATGATCGTCGTCGGGGAGTACTGGTTTCCGACGTCGTTCTGTATTACGACACAGGGTCTGTTGGTTCCGCGCTTTTCGTGCCCCTTCGTGGGGGGTCAGATCTACGGTAACGATGTCACCGCGTCGCACCTTCATTTCTCAACACCACAAACCGTCATTCACTCGGCTCCGGGGAGTCGCCGAGTCTATCGTTCGCCTCGGACGACGCTGCTTTCATTTTGTTTTCGAGCTGACGGGAACGGTCGGCCCGTTTTCGGTATCCTTCAGCCAGCCGTTCCTCGTTCGTCGGTGGTTTGATACGGATCACGTCGTCGACCTCGACGAAAACCACCTCATCTCCACCTTCGATACCCTAACGTTCACGAAGCTCTTTAGGAATAGTTACTTGGCCCCGTTCCCCGACCTTTCGTTTGTGTTCTGACATATTAATTCATACTTTTTTCATACTTATACAGTTATGGTCTTCTAATACTTCTATATCAACCTATAAACGATAGCCTCATGGAGTTTCAATGAATTCGGAGTTGTCGTGATAGTCGTAGTTACCCAATACCGCTTGTAAAATAGTCGTGGATACCTGGTTCTTAAGGCTGTATCCGTGAAATTATATCTTCTCCGACACCAACTCCGCGAAACGGCTCGTCGAAACCCGTTCGCCGCCCTCGATCTGTCTCTCGATGTCGTACGTAACCTTCCTCTCCTTGATCGTTTCCTCGACTGCATCCCTAATCTTCCTGCCGGCGTCGAACCAGCCGAAATGCTCGAACATGATCCTTCCCGTCAGGATCATAGCTGTCGGGTTTACCTTGTCCTTTCCAGCGTATTTCGGAGCGCTCCCGTGGACGGGTTCGAATACACCTAAGACGTCGCCGATGTTGCTACCGGGCGCGATTCCGAGTCCACCTACCTGTCCCGCGGCGGAGTCACTGAGGTAGTCGCCGTTTAGGTTAGGTAGAGCTAAGACGTCGTACTGGTCCGTCCTCGTCAGAAGTTGCTGGAGCATGTTGTCGGCAATACGGTCCTTCACCACAACAACGTCGCTGGGTTGGTCGCCGTCGTACTCCTCCCAGAGTTCGTCCTCCGTGATCGTCTGTTCGGGGAACTCCTCCTCGGCGAGTTCGTAGCCCCAGTCCTTGAAGGCTCCTTCCGTGAACTTCATTATATTACCCTTGTGAACTAGAGTGACGGTGTCGCGGTCGAACTTTATGGCGTACTGGATAGCTTTACGGACCAGCCGTTTCGTCTTATGTTCGCTTATCGGCTTCACACCAATACCGGCGTCGGCGGGAACATCACAACCCATCTCGTCGTTCAGGAAATCCCTTACTTCCAGCGCTTCATCCGTTTCGGCCTCCCACTCGATCCCGCTGTAGACGTCCTCCGTCGCTTCACGGAACATCACCATGTCCATATCCTCTGGCGAGGTAACCGGTGATGGTACGCCCTCCAGGTAGTAGACCGGACGGACGTTGGCGTAGAGGTCGAGGTTTTTACGGATCGCGACGTTGAGAGAACGGAAACCCTTGCCGACCGGCGTCGTCAGCGGTCCTTTGAGCGCCGCCCTGAAGTAACGTATCGCCTCCAGTGTCTCGTTGGGGAGTAGTTCGCCGTACTCCTCTTCGGCGCACTGTCCTGCGTATATCTCGGTCCAGTGTATCTCCCGACCCGTCTTCTCAGCGGCGGTTTCAAGCACCTGCCGCGCCGCAGGTGTTACGTCCTGTCCGATACCGTCCCCCACTATATACGGAATTATAGGGTCGTCCGGGACGTCGAGCTCTCCATCCTCGACCCCGATACGCGACCCCTCCTTAGGGATCTCGATCCTATCGAACTTATTCTCCATGTCCTATAGTTAATGTTCACCGTGAAGTTTACTCTTTGGTTTTCTCCTCCGCCCGACGACGTATTTTCTCGAAGGTATCACGGTCGAAGGTTATCCGCGTGAGTTCCTCCGGAAGTTCGTTGAAAAACCTCAGTTCCTCTATCTTCTCCTCCCCCTCACCGATCCGTTCGCCCAACTCGCCGGTGTAGACAACGCCGTCGGTGTGGTGCTCTCGGTTAACCGACACGTAGGTCTCACTCACGACGCATGCCGGAACCGGTCTAACAAGACGGTAACCCGTCTCTTCCCGAAACTCCCGCCTGGCGGCGTCGATGAACTCCTCACCTTCCTCCAGTTTTCCACCTGGATACTCCCACGCACGTCCCTTTTCGGCGTTGTTTACCATCAGAACCTCTCCCTGACTGATTACGACGGCGAGAGCGAACTTCTCGTGGGATGGAAGTTCGTCAACGTGTTCAGTGGTTTCGATCAGGGGTACTCCCTCACGTATGTAGTTCCGGATCTCCGTCATGTTTGTTTATTTACTGTTTGTTATCTTTCGTCACCGGAAGTTATCCCGGAGTTTGGTCTACTGTCTAATGTGCCCTTCAGCTTTTCCGACCGTCATCTTCACCTAACTACTGTTTATAACTCATTTCTGCTTTATTGCTGATCTTTGGTTTATTGTCGATCTTTGGTTTATTGCTGATCTCTGGTTTTTAGCTTATCTCTGTGCTAGATAGATCGCGGCAAGTGCAAGTATCACGGCGGCTATCTTGCTGTAGTTTACCGACTCGTCGAGGAAAACCACTCCAGCCACGGAACTGGTCACCAGGAAGAGGCCGAATATCGGTGTCACGACACTTACGGGTCCGAGCGAGAGGGCGTGGTAGTACGTGAGTATCCCGCCGGCAAGTCCTATACCAGCGAGCAACATAAACATCCCAGTCCTGCCCGTAAGGTGTTCGGTGACCGAGTGGCCGTTGTATACGACGAGGGCGAACGCCGCGACGACGAGGACGAGGTTTGTGGCGAACGCCACGACGTCCGTTGGAGCGTCTCTCGTTGTTAGCTTGACTAGAGGGGGTACCAACGTGTAAAGCACGAGCGCGGCGACCGCCCAGGCGAGATAGCTCAATGTCTACCAAAGGTATACGGCGTGGAATATTTTAACTGTGCCTCCTAAAAAACGGTTCAGACGTCCTACGTCCCGGTTTTATTTCGGTCCAAACACTATTTTAGAGTATGTCCGAGGATTTAACCAAAGAAGATGTTCTGGTCGAATGCCCATCCTGCAGTTTCCGGCAACCCCACGAAGTCCTGAAGAGCAACGGGGACGCAACGGTCAAATGTGAGGAATGTGGCCACGTCCACAAGGTACACGTTACGAGTGAAAGGGAGGTGGAGCGCCGCGTGATAGTGTCGCAGGGAGACGAATCGTTCTCAGCCATGGTTCCAATGAACGCGAGCGAGAAACTCAATGTCGGGGACGAGTTCGTGGTCGACTGTGACGAAGGGATATTCGGCGTCGAACTCACCTCTATAGAAGTGGATTCGGGATGTGGTACGGAAAACGACCGTATCGAGAGGGCAGAGGCTGACGACGTCGAGACAGTCTGGACACGTGTAGTAGACAACGTCGAGGTGCCGGTCACCCTCCACAGGGACAAGTCCGAGGGAGAGGCGAAGTCCCACGATCTATGGGTTCCCGGAGACTACGAGTTCGTGGTGGGGGAGACCGAAACCGTCGACGGCAGGGATTTCGAGGTAACGGCGTTTATCGACAGAGATACCGGAGACAGATTCAGGCTCGAGGGCGACGATGTCATTGCTAAAAACGCTAAGAGAGTTTATGGCGAAGAAAGATGATCGTGACGTAGGACAACGCCGGAACGACCTCGTCGAGAAACTCGTTGAACGTGGCTCGATAGAGTCGGATAAGGTTGAACGTGCGATCCGTACCGTGGAGAGGGAGGAGTTCGTACCCCCCGGCGTAAGATCGAGTGCATACGCCGACAGACCTCTACGTATAGGTGAGGGACAGACGATCAGCGCACCCCACATGGTGGCGATAATGCTGGAGGAACTCGATCTCGAGGAGGGTCAGGAAGTTCTGGAGATAGGTACCGGTCGGGGATACCACGCCGCGCTGACCGCCGAGATCGTGGGGGGAAGTAATGTCTACACCGTCGAGAGACATGAGGAACTTGCGGTGAAAGCGATGAGGAACCTGGAGAAACAGGGATACCAGGGTGTGCATGTCGAGGTAGGTGACGGCTCTCTGGGGATGGAGGAGTACGCACCCTATGACCGGATATACGTGACCTGCGCCGCACCGGAAGTTCCGGATCCTCTCGCCGACCAGCTAAAGGTGGGGGGAAGGATGGTTGTTCCCGTGGGTCGAGGAAGACAGAGTTTGTACAAGATTGACAAGACGGAGGAAGGTCTCGAAAAAACTTCGGGTATCGCGGTGCGTTTCGTCAAGATGCTGGGTGAGGAAGGATTCTGAAGCCCGGATGGGATAATCCGGATATAGACGTTGGACGGGGTTTTGACATAGGGCCTGATATATCTATAAGACAAGATAGAGCCGTGGGACGGGATATAGACGTATAATCAGATTATAGACGTAAAACCGGAAAACTGCCATCGTGAAGGGGTGGGAGTAGGTTCGGATATAGCTTGGACTGTCTTTTTATCCGAGTCTTCGTCGTGCCAGCAGGGCTGTTCCTGTTAGGGCCGAGATAGTGGCGGCAAATCCGAATCCGGGCTGACCCTCGCCACCCGACCTGTCACCCGTCGTTTCTCCGGAGGATCCGTCTTCAGGTCCCTCTGAGGCGTTCCCGCCGGCATCACTGTTTTTCTTTGTCTCGGTTTCTCTATCCGATCCAGCTTCCTCTACATCGGTAGCTTCGTCTACTTTGCTATGGAGGCCTATCTCCCTGTTGGTCGAATTGGTCTTGATCTCAACTGTTGCGTTCTTCTCCCCCGGGGTTTTGGGAACCTGTTTCACCTTGAGGTCAGCCGACTCTCCGGGTTGTATAAGATTTTTTTCAATAATGTACTCGAACTCCCTCGAGTCCGGTCCCGTGACACTCATCTCCTCTATCTTTACCGGTCCGGATGCGTTCGGGGATTGTGAAACTGTTATAGTTCTCTCGCCAGTTTCCGATACCTCGGAGGTATCGAAGACGAGTCTATCGGACGAGGTCTGGAAGTACTGGTATGGTTTTATCTCGACCCATACCTCCGTCGAGTTCTGGTTCCCCGCAAGGTCTGTAACTACCAGGTCGACCTTCTTGGTACCTACAGTGTTGAAACTGAAGTTCCCGGTTTCCCCCTCGTCTTTCCTGGACCATGCCCCGTACTTCCATTTGTAAGATTTTATCTTACCGTTATCCGTGGAGTTGGAGGCGTTGAGTGTTACCGTCTCTCCTGGATGGCCATATACTTTCTCGCCCGTCTCGGGTTTGGGTGGCACCCTTTCCGGCTCCAACCTGTCGGCCATGCCGTCGTTGTCCTCGTCGAATGTCTTGAAGCTGTTTACGTCGGTGTCGTTCTGTAGGGATTCGTTTCCACCTTGTTCCTTATATTCGGGTATACCTTTGTCGTCCACGTTTTCTTCGACTCCGTCACGTATTCCGTCGTTGTCGGAGTCTGGGTCGTAGGGATTCGGTATTCCGTCGTCGTCGATATCTGAGTTTATTCCGGATATACCGTTCTGACCGGTCTCGTCTTCGTCCCTCAAGTTGTCGTTGTCTGAGTCCACGTCCTCGTATGTAGGATCTTTATCCGAGTCGAAGGCCCAGCTGTACTTATCGTAATCCGACCGGTGTTCCCACATCTCTTCGTCATGATCGTTGAAACCGTCGCTGTCCGAATCATCTGCCTGTACAACACCAATAGCCGAAATACATAGAACTGTCAAAACAACCGATAAGATGAGTTTCCTCTTCATTTTACTGCACGAAGTAGGGTAATGCGTCGGGGTTTTAAATGTTTATTTATATCATAATGGGCGGAGTATAGATGGAACTGTATCAGGCGACTCTGGTATGGAGATTTGAGGTTGGGGGGGGGCGCCATAGTTTGTGATTTTGGACTTGAGTTAGGGTTGTTGGGGTTCGAGGGTATGTATGATGTAGAAGAAGTTGGGGTGAATTATTATACCGAGTCCTTCCTCTTAACCCGGTACTCGTTTATTAACTGATCCACCATCTCCCGTTTTGACTCAAGACGCCTCTCCTCCGCCTTCTTCCTCCAGTCATCGATCACGTCCTCGACATCGGTATCCCTGGTGATGGCGAGGTTATCGACGTTTCTGATTGCCACATCCTCTATATCTCCTACAGGGATGTCGTTCTCGAACAGAATCTCGTCGGCTTGCCGTGACATTCCGCCGCTCTTCAAGACCAGACGTGGATCTATCTCCGCCATCAGCTCGGCGGTACTCCGTCCGGCTCCACTTGCGTCACGGAGGTAGAGCACGTCGTCCTCAGCAAGCCCGAACTCCTCATCCGCCTCCCTCAGCGCAGACTTCGTGAACTTGTCTATCGGCTTCACGACAGTGTAGTTCTTCGCCTTCGCCGCACCCGCGATGTCGCTGTGCTCCACTTTCCAGAGTTTCTTCAATCTCTCGAACTTCTCCTCAAGATCTGTTCGCCTTTCCTTCTCCTCCCGCAGCTCCCTTTTTAACTCCTTTCTCGCTGTTTCGAGCTTCTTTACCTCTTTTTGCTCCCTGATGCGGCGTGTCCCCTCGTGTTTCGCCGCCGCGAGTCTGCCCTCCAGCTCATTTACCTCGTCCTTCTTCTCTTCTAACTCGGACTCGAGGTCGTCGACGTAGCTCTTCAGCCTGTCGACCTGGTTTTCGAGGCGGTGTATCCGTTTCTCCTCCTCGGTGAGCTCCCGTTCTTCGCCTTCCTCCTCGTTGTCCTCCGACTCCTCGTCCTCTATCAAATCGTTCAGTACGGATTCGACGGTGGACTCCTCAGTTAACACCTTCTTGAGCACCATGCCGAACTCCAGTTCCCGCGGTACCTTTTCCCTCACCTTACTGAACTGGGGCTCCATGTCTCCGTAACACGTAAGAGCGGCAGCAAGGGCGTCCCTCTGATGATCGTCTTTCGGTACGTACTCCTTCTCCGAGACGATACGTTTCTTGCTGTTGACCTTGAGATCACGTTCCGGAACCCATCCGTAGGCGTCGAAACTCCTCTTGATCTTCTCGACCGTATCCGGCATAGGAGTGACGTCGGCGGCGACCACTACGGGACGTCCGTTCTCGACGATCCACTCGATCACGTCTCCGAGATCGCCGGTTCGGGTGGAGGTGGCGTCCAGGACGTTGCCGTCGAGATCAACGACTGCCGCCGCAGTGGTGGTGCCGGGATCGATACCTACCAGGACGTAGTCCCTCCGCTGCATGAGAGGCCTGAACTCGATCCCGTCCTTACGTACAGGTTCGACCTCCACCCGGACGTCCCCGTTACGTACGTCCGAGAACGGCAGGTCGGACTCGGGGGCCTTTACTTTGTATACCGCACTGCTGTACCCCCCGTACTTTTTGGTTACGTCCTTATCGTAGCTGAACCCCTCCGCCTCCAGTTCTTTCTCGACATCCCGGGCCTTACTTTTGACGTTGCCGTGTATCCTCCGGGTATACCGGTCTTCGCTCCATCCTCCCTTCCCCGTGGATCTTCCCCTTGAAACCTTGACTTGAGTGGTGTCCTCAAACGCCTCTACTGCGAATCCCACCTTGCGGTACGCGAGACGGGCGCTCGCCTCGGCCTCCTCGATAGGTTTCTTTCCGTAAGGCACGTCATGTCTACCTGCAACACGTGACAGGGGTTCCGGCCTCTCGTCCCCCGTAACCTGTACCAACGTGGTTTCGGGCGGCAGGTTCTTCAGGAGCAGAACCAGGGAGTGCTTGTCCTCGGCGATCTCGTATACGTTGTCGGTCGCGAGGTAGTCGGGCTTCCGGCTTTCCACCTCCCTCAGAAGCTTTCTCCGCGTAACGACGTCTCTTTCTATACCGAACTCATCCGAATCGTCGATCTCGACGAAAGCGTAGGACGCGTTCCCTCCACGTGCGTCCCCGCTCTGAACGTCGACGCCGAAAACCAGCGTGTCGAGAGCGTCTCTGGAGGAACGCTTCACAGTAGTACTTTCGTTCCTTAGGTTAATATAGGTTCAAGTTGGATCCCGTGACTATGACTTGAAAAAAGAGAAAGTAAATAAACTAGAGCTATCTGTTTTTAGGCAAAAACGTAATATAATTCAGGTGTTATAAATCAAAATATGACCGAGGGAAACGAAGTAGATAAGAAAGATGAAACCAAGGAAGATATAGATCCGGATGTCGAGATGAGGCGTATATTAAAACAGAAGGATTAGTTTTAGATGATTTTCTATGACGTTGGGTATAGTTTTGTGTTGTAACCACGGCATAGTAATGGGGTGCGATACTAAAATTGTACAAAACAAAGGGGTAGAAGTACAGGATTCTATAAAGAAATATAAAATTTTTGAACACTCCGGCTTGAAAACCCTCTGTTGTTATGCGGGAAAACAGACAGTAGCCGAAAGAATGATATCCCGTATAAATCCGGAAGAAGTTGACGGGGCTAGGGGTTTATCATTTGCCACTTACTTAAATGAAATAGTAGAGGAAAAAAATACCTATTTTCTATAGGGAGTATAAAAACAAACATCAAAAAATACCTGATGCTAACTTAGCTTTAGCCACTATTACACGGCAAAGTCAGATCCCAGTAATTGCAACTGTATTTTCAAATGGAACTTATGATTATTCAAATACTTACGTTACCATAGGTACGGGGGGAACAATAGCGGAGATCTTTCTACGAGATCATTACTTTTCAAACCTAGATGTTGATAAAGCCATGAAAGCGGTAGCTTACGTTATTCATAGAGTATCACAAGTAGACAACAAAGTTGATGGTGTAGATGTAATCTCGTTAAATGATGAGGGTGAAGTTCAAGCTATTAACCAGGAGTTTATACAGAAGCTGGAAATAGCTCAAATATCTGACTTAAACTTCGATATGAATATAGAAGGTAACATAAATGATATTTTAAACATATCAGAGGAGGAAATCCCGAATAACGCTGGCTGACCTATTTTATTGTTTTTCGATACTATATCCTGTTCCGTACTGAATTTCCGCACTCACTCCACCATGTCGTTCCTTATCGCCGCCGCGTCGTCCCTGATTTCGTACTCCGCCAGAGTGTCGGCGATACCCTCTATCGCATCCAGGTTCCTTGCCGCCGAATCGAGGAAGTCGAGAACGTCGCCCTTGTAGGCGTAGAGACCGTACTCCCTCTCCATCGCCTCCACGATACCTTTCGGCGAACGGCCCTCCCGCCGCAGATCGATGACGTAACGTATGAACTTACGTTCGGGACATCCGCAGTACGGCGCGTCCCGGCAGTCGCAGTCGAGGAAGTCGGTGACGAAGTCGAGGAGTTGCTGACGTTTCGCGGCGTCGAGTTTCTCCACCTCGCCCGTGTTATAGAGTACGTCGAGTGCGGGAGAACTGAAGATGTTACGAGGCATGTTCCGGTCCATCTGGTTCGAGATCTGCCGGTGATTTTTGAGATATATACGGTCGGTTATAGACGTTGACATTCCTACAGGAAAATTTGGGATTCAGGACACATAACGGTTTTTGGAACAACTTTGTTCGGAACAACCTTACTCGGCAGAGGTGGAGGTAATGGTTTTGAGGGAACTGTACGGGAAATTAACGTTTCTCAATCGATACTCTTTTTGTCTCCACCGGGTTACCACTTTATGTGGCCGGGGTGGGGTAGTGGTTATCCTTTGGCCTTGTGGAGGCCAAGACCCGGGTTCGATTCTCGGTCCCGGCCTGACTATTTCGATTATTATTTTTGGCTAGTATTTTTGGAAACCGTATCGCTCTATATTTTCTGGCCAGTATTTTCCGACCAGTACTGTCCTTTATTTTCCTGACCTGTATTTTTTTCTGTTCAAAAAAGTTGGAGGGCTGAACCTGATTAAGGCTGAATACGAAAACCTGTATTTAGCCGTTTAATCCAATGCATCCAGCTCTATCGTTCCTGCGTCTGAGGTTAACTTAAGTTTGTTGTCACCGTTACCGAGCGTGCCTTCGGCGCTGCCGCCCGCTACCCCGGATCCTTGTTTTATATCCAGGTCATCGATCTCTATCGAACCCGCATTGGTTGATGCCGTTACCTTGGCGTTAAGGTTTTTAGCGAGACTGGCATCGATCCCACCAGCATCGGTTTTGATCTTGGCGTCGTTCCTGAGGTTCGGGATCTCTATCTCGATATCGCCTGCGTTGTTCCGTATACTGTTGGGAGAGTAATCATCGGGCACCTTCAGGTCCATTTCGATACTACGGTTCTCGGCACCGTCAGGGTACTTTGCTTCGAGGGTAAAACTTCCTTTATCACCGGATTTTTCGACAGACAACGCCTTTGCATCCTCCTTCGAGGGTGCCTTGTACTCGTACTCTGCCTCTACCTTGTCACCGGAATGTGTCTCTATGTCGATAGTTCCCGCGTCGTTTTGTACGTTTAACTCGGTCTTTTCGCCGACTGTGTAGGTTTTCTTCTCTGTAACTTCCTCCCTCTCACCACCAGAACCAGCATCCTTCACGTCTTGTAGTATACAGCCCGATAGACCGGTTGCACCAACCGCCCCCGTCGTTATAATGAATTTTCTTCTTTCCATTGAATTTTAAATAAAACTGTAGGTATTTAGTTTTTTTCGCAACAATTTTAAAAATAAATGCTGCAGTAATCCGGAAACTACTGCTCTATATTTTTCGCAGCCGATATATCCCCGTTATCACCGTTGACGACTTCCCCGAGTTTACCGCGTTCCTTCAGGGAGTCGTACTGTATGTAACCGGCGTACGCCACCAGGAACAGGAACAGGTAGGCGCTGTAGAAAGCCGCTGCAGGACCGCCGAACGGCGCCGGGATAAGGGATATTACGTATATTATCAGGACCTCGGGAATCACAAGCGCCACGAAGTACAGGGTCCTTTTGAGATATTTCTTTGTGACGGCGGTTCTGAACGCCCTCTTCCATCCGTACGTGTACGCCCGGGTTATGCTTCCAGTGTAGAAGTAGTATCCGGCGAGCGGAAACCAGACGTAGGTGAACAGGACGTTGAGGCCGAATGCCAGGCCCTGGCCCGCGAAACCGTGTATGTAGAAGTTCGGGAGACTCAACGTCCACGCCATACCGAAAAAGATCAGCATGAATATTGTGAAATGCAGTCCGCTTACGGCTAAGTTCAGCCAGTCGCCGTACCTCGGTAACATCCTCTCCTTGGCGGAGTTCTCCCCGACACGGTACATGAACCCCATCAACAGTATACCGGGTATAATGAAGACCGTCCGCCAGTCGTATGGTATGGCGCTGACGCCGTGTTCGCCGAAGAACGCCGCAGGAACGACTATAGAGATAGCCGAAAGAATGCCGCTTATTAGGAACGGACTCCACCTGATAGAGAAAGGGTAGAACAGCGCGAAGTCGACGGCACCGAAGTCCTCGTGCACCGTCTCGGGGTCCAGGTTCTTCATCTCCCGGAACTCGTCTAGAACGTAATCGACGACAGACATATCTTTAGTCCAAATTGGTCGAACTCCTTATAAAATATACGAGTAAAACACGACAAAACCCGAAAGGAACTGGAACTTACCTTCTCTTTGCCTCAAGAGAAAACTTTTGAGGGGTAATTACTTCTCTTCGAGGGCGTATATGTTGCCGTTCCGGCTTCCGAAGTAGAGCAAACCGTTCGCGATACCCGGTCCCCCCGCACCCGCCTTGTCGAAAGTCCATTTCACGTCACCGTTCTTCGGGTCGAGTGCATATATCTTGCCATTGACCCCACCCGTTCCGGGACCACGCCATCCCGTGTATAGGGTGTCGTTCACAATGGCGGGTGGGAACCCGGCCTCATCGTTCTTCGTAATCTTGTCTTTATAGCTCCATACACGCTTCCCCGATTTTGCGTCGAAGGCGTGGATGCCAGACCGATCGGTAGTGCAGTATACCTTGCCGTCGGCGACGGCAAGCGAGTTGTAAACCTTAGTCCCACCTGGGCCATCCGGATAATGGTATTTCTTCTTCGCTGTACCAGTCTGTTTCCTCCAGTTTTTCTTACCGGACTCGGCGTCGACTGACACCACGAAACTCAGGTCGGTCCCTATATATACCGATCCATCAACGACCGTAGGTCCTGTCGGAATCTTGCTCTTAGTCTTGTACGTCCATACCACGTCCCCTGAGTCTTTCTTTACCTTGTAGAGCTTCTTATCGTTGCTTCCGTAGTAAACGTGGTCACCGACTACCGCTGGTTTGGTGAATATCCAACCACCTGTCTTGTTACTCCATTTTTTGGTCCCCGATTCCACGTCTATGGCATACATTACTGTATCTGTGCCGCCGACGTAGGTAACGCCGTCCTTCGCCGCGACGTTACAGAACATACGTCCTCCCTTTGTTTTGAAGGTCCAGTCGACATCACCCGTTTTGGCGTCGAAGGCGTATATCTTGCCGTTGCCGTTACCTGTAATAACCTTGCCTTTACTGAATGCCGGTGCCGTGAAGAACCAGTCAGTGTTCTTCGTTCTCTTCCCTTTCTTGTAGGAGGGATAGATCCATTTCGGCTTACCGGTTGCGGCGTCAAGCGCGAAGAAAGTGCTGTTATCGCTGGTTCCCGCGTATACCACCCCGTCATGAACTATCGGTGAGGCTTCCGCCTTGGAACCAGTGTAGAAATGCCATCTTTCCTCCACTTCCTTAACCGGTCCGTCCACGTCTCTGGTATGTCCCGAGTTGCGGGAGTCATACTGGAGTTCCAGCCATTCCTGGCTACCCAGGTTTTTACTTTCCGCGAACTCGCTGTCACTCTTCATCTGTGACGGCGAAACATGTCTACCTTGGTCGCTTCCACCTACGGGGCTACTCAGTTTTTTCTTGGTTTTGTCGCTTATATTGTACCTGTTGGTGTTTCCTGCACATCCTGCGAGGCCTGTCAAGCCGGCCGCCCCTGCTAAGCTAAGGAACTTCCGTCTACTTCTATCGACCATCTTACAGTACACCTCCGTCGTATCTGTCTAGGTGTTCCAGAAATTCTATTTCGTATTTCATCTTTAACCCATCTTCCAGTTGTATGATTTGAGTTTTCCGTTATTGCGGAGTTCTATCTTGAGAAATGTCTTTGTCCTGTCGAAACCCTTCGGTATCTCGAACATCGCCCACCTCTGTATCTTCTCCCCTGGTTTGATTTTTTTACCTCCCGTGTCGCCGAGTTCTTTGTAAGTAAAGTTATCAATCGTTAAATCCTGGCCCTTAAACTCTCCGTACATCTGTTTACCCTTGTATATGAGGTGTACGTCACCCTTACCTCTTGGTCCTTGGTCCGGTGGAGACACGGGTTCATCACCCACGCACTCAAGCTCAATCATGACCAGGAGAAACGCTTCGTGTCCGCTTTCGTTGGATATACCGGATTTCTCAGCGAACTTGCGGCCTATAATGTCGTACTCGATTGGGGTGATCTTCAAACCATCGGCAGTCACTGACTCCCCCAGGCTATGAATCTCAATATCTTGTTCCTGTTGCTGTTTCACCAGACAGCCAGAGGAGAATGCAACACCACCTGCGAGTACTGAAATGAAGCCCCTTCTGTTCATCGTTTGGTATATTGATTATCCCATAGTTAAGTTTCATCCTTTGTTTGTCTGATTACTGCAGTGAAACCCAGTTTTTACTTTCTTGTCCTGGACAAAAACGGGTAGCTAAAACAGTTTTTTAACTCTACGCCAGTTACTAATGAAATCTTTACATAAAGTAATCTGATGAAAGGAAGAAAAGACAACCTCAAGAATTTATCTGTTGCACTGATGGTGGCAGGACTCGTTGTCACGCTGGTTGCAGCAGGTGCAGTGACGGACGACGCCGGCGCACAGACGACGGTAGACCAAGACGAGACGGATAGACATATACAGGTATCGGCTGGAGGCGGGGCCGAGACGGAACCCGACAAGGCGGTGATACGGGTCTCCGTCCGTGCCAGGTCTGATGACCCGAGCGAAGCGAGGAGGATGGTGTCTAATAATGCCTCCCGGATGACGGATGCGTTGGAAAACGCCGGTGTGGATAAGGACAACATCACGACAGAGGGCTTCGATCTACGTGAAGTAAAACGACACGTCCGGCCCACCAAAGAACGACCCGAGAGGGATGAACCCGTCTACGTGGCCGACCAAACATACAGGATTGAAACCATTGACGTGGAAGGTGCAGGTCACCTGGTCGACGTGGCAGTTAAGAACGGCGCGTCAACGGTGGAAGACATCAGCTTCACACTTTCGGAATCCACAAGAAGGAACCTGAAGTCACAGGCTCTCAAGGACGCAATGGATAACGCGAGAAGCCAGGCGGACAGTATCGGTGATGCCGGGGATCTTTCCGTTGAAGGGGTTAGGTCTGTAACCACCCAAAACGTGGGATTCAGTCCGTTCAGGTTCGAGACGGATATGGCGAAAGCCGGGGGCGACGCAGGAACCGAACTAAGATCGGGTCCGGTGACGGTTAAAGCAGTTATCGATGTCATCTACGACGTCTCCTGAACACCGGAGTAAATGATAACAGGGTTGTAATAAAGCGGAAAAGATAGCTGCAGGAGATTAGAAAAAATATAACTGCAGGAGATTAGATACAGTTAGCCGAGGGGTTTCCCTTCAGTTCGGTTTAATCCCTGTATAACACGTAACTGAACTCCAGTCTAGCGGGTTCGTCCGTTTTGTTGTCAGCGGCCTGTAAGATAACGAAGTATCCGGTTCCGGCACCTACCGAGATGTTTGCCGAACCGTTCGTGGCGTTCTTGAAAGTTCCCGGGGAGAACGACTGGAACTCCTTACCCTCCTTGAACTTGATCAGGTTGGGTCTATCACTGAGATACAGGTTAACTCGCCTATCTCCCTTGGTCTGGAACTTGTAGTAAAGTTGGCCGACCTGATCCGGTTTCACCGAAACACTGGCGCCGGTCTTACCCGTATTTAGTACCGTGGTACGTTGTTTGACTATCTGGTCCTCCGAGACGTTTTTCAGATCGTTGATAGCACTCACCATCGAACCATCCGTACCTTCTGTCTGTACGGTCTGGTTCTCCTTCACCTGGGGCTCCGACTTGGAATCACTCTCGGCTGTCTGCTCGGAACCCGACTCTCCTTCAGTCCCGTTATCTCCGGATTCGTTAACCGCTCCCGTGTCTCCACCCGAACCACTGTCTCCGTCGGTACCGTTCATCTCAGGGGTTTGGTTTTCCGTCCCGCCGCCACTCATACATCCCGCCACCGCGACGACCGCAACCACGGCTAGCACGATTAACTTGGTTCTCATGGAGGTAAGGAATAATTAAACGCATAAAAAACTATCCCCGCAAGTATAGATGCCGTTCGGGGATTCATGTCCTTTATTCGTTCGATATGGTTTGCTCGGGAACTGCCTTATTTAACTTAACACGGAAAACCGCACCCGTCGGTTCGTTGTCCTCCACTGAAACCTCTCCTCCGTACAGATCAACGAGTGTTTTGACGAGGTAGAGACCTATACCTGTACCCCAACTCTCATCCCCCTTCTCTCCCCTACCGAAAATATCCTCTTTTATCTCATCGTTTATACCGGGTCCGTTGTCAGCGATGGATACCTCGACATAGTCGTCCTCGACGTTACATCCGACCTCGATTTCCGCGACATCTTTGTCGTTATGAACTACGGCGTTCTTCAGCAGGTTTCGGAAAACCGAACCAAGCATCACGTTTGCGGATACCTTGACATCAGGTATCTCATCAGCACGTATCTCTACTTCTTCCTGGCTTCCAATCTCCGTTATCTCTTCCTGGAGTGCCGAGTAGAGATCTATCGGTTCCAGATCGTTATCCCTCTCGTAACTCATCGCCTCTATGACTCCCCTGACCGATTCCGTCAACTCCACTACGTGTACGGCGTTTTCAATCAATCCCTCAATTCGTTTGTTTTCACCCGTGTCTTTTTCGAGCAAGTACTCACCAACAGTGAGTATGATCTGCATGTCGTTACGGATATCGTGGCGCATCACCCGGTTCAGTAGCTTCAGGTCCTTGTTACGTGCTTCGAGTTCCTGCTCCCTCTGCTTAATCTTCTGTTCCCGTTCCTTCCGTTCCGATATATCCTGTATTATCGCGGAACTGTATCTTTCGCCGTCGACTTCCCAACCCGAAAGCGAGATCTCGATAGGAAAACTGTCTCCGTCGCTATCCACCCCGACTAGCTCCACCGTTTCCCCCATTATTTTGCCTTCACCAGTATCTATATACTCGTTAAAGCTGTCGAGGTGTTGTTGCCGCATATTTTCGGGTATAATTTCGACGATCGGTTTCCCCACCATTTCTTCCTTTTCGTATCCAAATATCTCGGTCATCGCCTGGTTCCACATTACGAACTCTCCGTCGCTGTTCGCGATGGCGATGCCGTTGGGTGTAGATTTGAACAGTGCTTCGAACCGGTTCTTTATCTCCTTTATCCTGCGCTGGTTGTTTTTCTGTTTGGTGATATCCTGCTGGAACCCAACGAAGTTAATTAGTTCCCCCTCGGAGTCGTAAACCGGTGAAACCGACAACCTGTTCCAGAACATCTCGCCCGAATCCCGGTAGTTCCGTATATCGACGGTTACAGGTTCCTCGTTGTCGATAGCTTGACGTAACATCTCAACTTTCCCGGCACTGGTTTCATCACCCTGGAGGAAACGACAGTTTCTCCCCAGTACCTGATCTTCGGAACATCCTGTTAACTCAAGGAAGGCGTCGTTTACATACGTTATGGGGTTATCCTCCATACCGGGGTCAGTGATTATAACTCCGACTGGTGCTTCGTCGATCGCCCTCGTTTTACGACGGAGTTCCTGTTCCCTGTTCTTGATCTCGTCTATCTCGGTCACCACTCCCGAAAGATACCTGCTTCCGCCATCCCTTTCATTAAGCTCACCCACACAGTATATCCAGTTGTGGTCGCCCTCTCCTACCTCCACCCTCATCTCTGACTCGTATATCCCTCTTTCATCTTCCAGGTATCTCTCTATTGATTCTTTAACCTCGGTTAGGTCGTCCGGATGGAGTAGATCCAGGAAGTTCTGGAAACTTCCACCGAACTCATCCTTCTCCAGACCGAAGATCGATTCCGTTCCACCGAAGAGATCGATCTCATCCGACTCCAGATCCCACTCCCAGATACCTGTACCAGTGTTTTCTATAGCTAGATTTAGTTTTTCCTTGGTCCGCCGGAGTTCGTTTTCCCGTTCCTTTAGCTGATCGATTACCCGTCCCTCCGGAACTATATACCGTGTTACCCCGGATCTATCCTTAACCGGGCGGAGGGAGAAATCGATTACCGAGCTACCGTCTTCACCTTCCACCTCTACCTCATAACGTACGAACTCGCCTTCTGCGGCACGTTCGATTGCTTGCTTGAGCTTTTGCTGCCTTTCTTCGTCACCCTGCCACCAGTAGGTTTCCCAGAACAGTTTACCTATGACGTCCTCCCTGTCGATTCCGGCGAACTCCAGAGCCTGGTCGTTAGCTTTCACGAGTCTTCCGTCGAGATCTAACAACCCCTTGAATTGGAAGGCCTGGTTAAACACGGTTTCCTGGATCAACGACTGTTCTTTCCTCTCCGTGATGTCGGAGTTTACCCCCAGAACTATTTCTTGGCCTTCACGGTTGGTGGTTTTAGTGGCATGGCAGTTCACCCATCGAATCCCGTCATCGCCTTCGATGCGGAAGTCGTAGTTAGCTTCCCCCGTTTCCACGACTTCCTCTATCCCCTTCTCTACGTCTTCCATGTCTTCCTGGTGGATTTTTTCGACGAAAGCCGACATTCCTTCCTCGAACCTGTACTCCCGGTTCTTATCACTTTTTTGCAGGACGTATTTATCGGGCGTGTCCTCAATTTCGATGTCGAAAAGCTTCTCGATACTCTTGGTCCACGCGACTTTGTCTGTTTCGAGGTTCCATTCCCAGATACCGGTCTGTGTTTCTTCCAAGGCGAGGTCGAGTCGGTCGCGTAGTATCTCGAGTTCTTCCAGCCTCTTGCGGATTTCAGTGACGTCTCGGAAGATACCTATCGCTCCGATAACCTTGTCCTGATCCGTAACTGCGTCGCTTTTAACCTCTACATATTTGGTTTCATCATCGAGTTCGAAGGACACCGTCTTTATCGAGGGTTCCCTATCCTCTATTGCCCCCCTTATCTGGTCATAAACAAGTTCTTTCTCCTCCGCCGGCAGTATCGAAAGTTCCTTTACTGGTTTCCCAACTAGGTCATCCTCTACCGAAAACATCTCCTCGAAAGCTTTGTTGATCTCTTTTATCTCTCCTTCCCCGTTGATTACGAGGCTGGGATCCGGGCTCGAATCGAGTAATGTATAGAGAGTAGATTCGGCTTCCTTCCTGGCTTTTTCTAGCTCGATAGAAAGCTCCCTGGTATGGAGTAAGCTTTCAATCTGTCCTTCGAGTGATTCTTTCTGTATCGGCATCCTGGTTAACTGGTCTACCCAGCCACCGACTTCACGGTAGAATCTTGGAAAGCTATCAGCCTCCGTTAGCAACATCATCGGGATATGGGGCTTAACTTTTTTCTTTATATCCTTCACGTCGTCGGTCCATCTGTCGAGTCCTCCTACATCTATGAGGCAAAGATCAGGTCCGTGCTGTAGGTTTACCGAATCCGTATCAAGGGATTCGACTACCTCGAACTCTTTTTTTTTCGAGGTATTTCCGAAGCATCCACCGGTCCTCGTCCTGATCAACGAGTAGGGCAATGGTAGCTTTATTCATGAGTCTTCATTGCTGTTTCTGGATCTCTCCAACTACCCCTAACTGGGGAAACCCGATTTCTGGTATATACACTATATGTATTAACAAAAACTATTGTATTAAGGTTTAAATAACTACTCCAAAGCGCACGACGTAAGGATGTAAGGATTATAGAGTTTATTGTGGCTTGGATATATTCCCTGGCAGGTTTGGTGACAGTCAAAATGCGTGTAAGACGGTTAAGTTATGCTACATTAATTAAGATATGCCAGATGAAGCCATTTTAGGTTTTGGCACGAAGCCATGGTGTGCCACAACAGTGACATAGACAGACGAACTAACTTACAAATATTAATTGAGACTGTCTGAAAAACATTGATTTAACACTTGATATAGCTCGTTTTCAGTT
>JBDGRN010000008.1:0-13988 GCA_042218125.1 Halobacteria archaeon
AACGCCCAGTCAATTATAGATATAACGAAGGCAACCACGATCAGGACGCTGGTGTAGGAGAGGGCTTTATGCCGGTTGGCTACGAGACGGACGACGAGAGCTATCGACAGAAGTGAAACAGTCGCTATCAGACCAATGGTCAGTTCTTCAACCAAGGTTAATCTAAAAAGAGTATCGACGGCGTTTAATTTTTACGTACTGGTTTAAACGACGTATCCGTTTTACCACGGGTTTTTCAGCTCCAGAAAAAAGTTTAGCGGCTTTATTAGAACTGGAGTCCCTACACCATCGGGAGTTTCTTCGAGTCGAGGTCGTCTATCTTCGAACCTGTGTTTTCGGCTACATCCTCGAACGCCTCACCTACCTGGGAGTCGTCGACGTATACGACAGGTAGGCCCTTGTCGGACGACGTCCTGACTTCGGGGTTGAGGGGTACAGATCCCAGGAAATCTACGTCGGACTCATGGGCTAGCTCTTTACCGCCGCCCTCCCCGAAGATTTCGTGTTTCTCTCCGCATTCAGTACAGATGAAGTCGCTCATGTTCTCTATTATCCCCGCGACGTCGACGTTCGCCTCGTTGAACATCTCCACTCCCTTACGTGCGTCGTCTATCGAGACGTCCTGGGGCGTGGTTACGATTACGGCTCCGGTGACCGGTATAGTCTGTGCTATCGTTAGCTGTGCGTCACCCGTTCCGGGAGGAAGATCGACGATCAGGTAGTCGAGCTCCCCCCACCGGACGTCGCCAAGGAGCTGGGTCAACGCCTTGTGGACCATAGCTCCACGCCAGACGACCGGGCTGTCCTCTCCGGTGAGGTATCCCATAGACATTACCTTGACGTCATGTTTCTCGGGTGGAATTATCTCCTCTTCTTTGGTGACCTTGGGCTGTTCCGTCGGTCCGAACATCCTCGGTACGTTGGGTCCGTAGACATCGGCGTCCAGAATCCCGGCTTTCACGCCGTCCTCCTTAGCGAGGGCGCAAGCCATGTTTACCGCTACCGTCGACTTTCCGACGCCGCCCTTTCCGCTCGAGACCGCTATCACCTTGTCGACGTCGGGCAACATCTCGCTTTCCTGGCTCGAACCGTCGTCTCCAGCCCACTCGATCCGGAGACTTTCGACGCCAGACATCTTCGCGACTTCTCTCTTTACGTCCTCCGCGAGCTCCCTACGTAGAGACTCGTTCGCGAAGTCGACAACCAGTTCTATCTCGCCGTCCTCTACCTCGATCTCCTCGACCATCTCGAGAGTGACGATATCCTCCTCTAACTCGGGGTCGTCGACGTTCTTGAGTTTCTCCCTGACGTCGTCTTCGTTAAAGTTCATCTTAACTGTTCTAACGGTCGGCGGAGAAAAACGCTTGTGTTAATATACGGTTTAGTTGGAGGTATCTCCGTTACTCGACTGGTAAAACCTCCAAGCTATCCATACTTCGGCTGCCTCTCTTCCGCCCTCCCGAGCGCTCTTTCCACGACGTCGTTTACCGAGTCCTCTTCGGTGCTACGAAAAACGTCTCCGTGTCCGGGATACATCGATTCGACGGTTTCCGGGAGGTTCTTTTCTATCTTCTCTATGCTCTGGATCAAGAGGTCGCGGGACTGGTTCGCCATATCCGTCCTTCCGAAGCTTCCGTCTCTGTATGCGTCGTCATTGTAGACCACGACGTCGCCGCTGAAAATCCGTTCGTCGTTGTAGAAAACTATGTGGTCGTCGCTGTGTCCCGGCGTCGAAAGGCAGCGATGGGTTTCTCCACCGATATCCACCTCGTCTCCGTCTCTGAGACCGGAGGTCGCGCGGTCATCGACGTCGAACATGTAGACATCCGGGTCGTATCTCTCTATCACTTCGTCTAGCTCGCCGACGTGGTCGCCGTGTTTGTGGGTTAGGAAGACGTCGTCGACGGTATCGACGTGTTCGTCGATGACGTCGTATATCGTTGGGGAAGTACCCACGTCGACGAGAGAGTTCCTGATTCCGACTGCAAGGTAGGCGTTACAGGTGAATGTTTCCGCGTTCCGGGTGACCTCGGTAATTTCCATGGATATTTTTTTCCACACGAGTTATAAAAACCTCGGGTGGTGTAACTGACGAGTATTTATATGCGTAACGTGTATGGATGGCGGTCTGAGTCAATTATATCCGGTTCGGCATCCTCAGTAAAGACATGACAGAAGACGAAGTAAGGTTATGGATGGTTGAAAGAACTTTTTCACGTGATATCAGGAACGTCGTCCGGCTAACCTACGCCACGGAGGACGGAGAGAGATACCTTGTGAAGGAGAAAGCGGTCTCGAATCCACAGGACGCGGACTCGATCCCGTGTTCGATAGAGGCGGAGGAGTCACGTCTTTCTGAGGTTCCGGACGTCGATATGAGGGAGAGATACGAGAGGGAAGCAGGTAGGCTGATGGAGGAGAAGTCCCCGGACGAATCAATATAACTAGGGTATAGATAGACCGTCGGTAGGTATAGATAGACCGGTTCAGGTTAATACCAGTGATATGGTGGCTGGATATCTAATATGGTGGCCCGATAGCTGGAAATCTAGTCAACCCGCGTCCTCGATCCTGTCGACTTCCCTGGCGAACTGGCTTGGATCCGAGAACTCCTTGTAGACAGATACGAATCTGAGGTAGGCGACCTCGTCGAGATCCTTTAGCCGACTGGAGACGTGTTCCCCCAGGACGCGGGAGTCGATCACGTCGTCGTCTATCTCGTGAACCATTGTCTCCACCTCCTCGGCTATGGTCTCGGCCTCCTCGGGGTTTACCGGTCTCTTCTCGGTCGCCCTCTTTATTCCGTCGAGTAGCTTGTCCTTGTCAAATCCCTCGAGGTCGCCGCTGCGTTTCTTAATCTGGACGCCGTCCCATTCGGCACGTTCGTAGGTCGTGAACCTCACGTCACAGTTCCTGCACTGTCTACGTCTCCTCACCGTCGTTGAGTTTTCAGTGGGGCGGGAGTCGATGACCCTGCAGGACTCGGTCTCGCAGTTGGGACATTTCACTCTTATTTCACGTCTAGAAGCCGGTGGTATATAACTCCACCAGAAACAGTCCGAGTGAGAGTCCAAACCAGATATGGTTTCAACAGCATCTCACATATTCACAGAAACTGTGGTTCCAGGTAGTCGTTCAGACGCAGATAACGATAACGGGGAAAAGGTTATTTAAAGATCAGCCGAAACTCAAAACGATGGCAACTGAAATAGAGCTTCCGGACGATCTGGTCGAGAGAATCGATCAGCATAGAGAGGAAGGCGAGACGTACAGCGAGTTCATTGACGAACTCCTGAATATCTACGCCAGCGAAAGCACGTTACTCCAGGAAGGCGGGAGCGAATAACAGGGATCAGTATGGAGTCCCGATCAGTGGTAACGAAAAGCCACTGTAGACGGATAGAGTCTTCTACAGTACACTAATTTTCACCACTACACTAACCTTCTAAATGAAAAACAGCGAAAGTACCACCGGTTACTTAATCTGTGTTTTTGCTGAACATAGTTAAGCAAACCAAGGAAGGCTAGTGATTTAAAAAAATGAGTTTAATGATTTGGATAAACGCGGGAATTTATCGAAGATACCGGGAAAGACAACAAATGAATAATCTATATATAAAATTTAGATATGTGTCGATTAAACCATTAATTACTCCGTTTTCTTTTGTTGACCACTACGGTTTCTTTTGTTGACCACTACGGTTTCTTTTGTTGACCACTACGGTTTCTTTTAGTTCCTCATCTTTCCGTTACTCTTTACCCAGATCACATTACTTATTCCCGTCCTCCGTTCCGTCTTCGTTACTTTCACCGCCCTCATCTAACTCCTCCTTTTCTAAATCCCCTGTGACTTCCTCGACTTTTTCTTCGACTTTTTCTCCGGTTTTCTCTTCTACGATCTCTTCTACTTCTTCGTCGACTTTCTCCTCCACTTTCTCGCCGGTCTTCTCCTCGACGATGTCCTCGACTTGTTCGTCCACCCTCTCCTGAACCTTCTCGCCGGTTTTCTCTTCTACTATGTCCTCTACCTCCTCGTCAAGCTTCTCGTCAACCTCCTGGTCCAGCTTTTCAGACACCGTTTCGCCGACGACCTGGTCCACTTCCTCCTTGACTCCCTTCTCGACGTTCCTTACTTCCTCGCCTACACTTTTGACCTCCTTCTCGACGCTCTTGAGTTCACGTTCGACCTCGCGACCCACCTCTTCCCTGACCTTTTCACCGACGGATTCGACGGTTTCATCCATATGTTTCTGGATCTTGGCGTCCGTCTTCTCCTTGACTGTGTCGTCCATCCTGTCGGATATCTGTTTCTTGGCCTCCTTTGCAACCTCTGTACGGAGAATACGTTCGTAGGTCGCCATCTTCTCCCAAACGTGGAAAATGTATCCGAACATCAATCCACCGATGAACCCCGCCACGATCATGTTGGTCGTGGCTACGTAAGCCACGATAGCCAAAACGAATACAATACCAAACGCTAAATCGATGTAGAACTGGGTTCTCTTACCTCTTAGTAGCTTCATATAATACGATCACTCGAGATGTATCTCCGTTATATAAACTGGGTTCAAGTATAAACTCTTCGTCACGGAATGACTTCGAACTTCACGGCAGAGGATCCCGATCATCCGTACGTGAAGTGGATCAATTTCCGTACGTGAAGTGGATCAATTTCCGTACGTGAAGTGGATCAAACTGTTTTGAACCCGTCCCGATCGGTATATGTCACGGAGGATTTCAGTGGGAGGACTGAGGGATCCTTACTGGATGTAAAACCCAGTTACTGGATGTAAAACCCAACGGTTATATTTTGCGATAAACCAATTAAGGAACGGTATGTTTAATATCCTTCTACTAGCGTTTGGTTTCATTACCGCCGTATTTGTAGGTTTCAATATAGGTGGTTCTTCTACAGGCGTAGCTTTCGGTCCCTCGGTGGGAAGCAACGTAATTAGCAAGGTTACTGCCGGTATTCTCATGTCTATCTTTGTACTACTGGGTGGATGGTTCGTCGGCAGGAACGTAGTCGAAACCATGGGTGGACAGATAGTCCCGCAGAACTTTTTTACTCTTTTCGCTAGCGTCGCGATCCTGTTCTTCGTCGGACTAGCTCTTCTTATCTCCAACCTGTTCGGCGTACCTGCATCTACCAGCATGACTGCCGTAGGTGCTATCTCGGGACTGGGGGTAGCAACCGGCAGCATCAAGTGGCCCGTCATCGGACGTATAGTTTCCTGGTGGATTATCTCACCTGTAATAGCTTTCTGGCTCTGCACAGTGGTCGGGAGATACATCTATCCACATCTGGAGACACGTACCCAACTGAGCAAGAACACTGGAGAACTGTTCACTACGCGAGACTCGGTGATCCCGTTACCGAAGTTCCATGAAGACGTTAACCGAACCCAGATCGCGGGTAGCATGACAGTGGTGGCGATAGGATGCTATATGGCTTTCAGTGCCGGCGCGAGCAACGTTGCGAACGCGATAGCACCCCTGTACGGGAACGGTGCGATATCCATGAATCTGGGTATTCTGATGGCTGCAGGAGCGATAAGCCTCGGCGCCTTCACGATAGCGAGACGTACACTCGACACCGTCGGAAACGATCTCACAGACCTTCCAATCCTGGCGGCACTGATAATCGAAGCGATTAGTGCCAGCATAATCACGTTTCTCTCGTGGAACGGAATACCCGCAAGCCTCGCCGTTACCGCCACCTGCTGTATCATAGGTTTGGGGTGGGGTAGAGCAACGAGGACTTCGACTATAGCCGAAATGACGATGTCGGGTGTAGAGGGACGGGATCCAGAACTCAACAGCCTTAACAGGATAGCCCGACACGAGGAAGGGGGTAAGGTCAAACCTATCGGCGAGGAGGAAAAACTCGATAAGATAGACAGTATAGAACTGTTCGACCCCAGATCCACCGCGCGTGTGGTGGGTCTCTGGGTTCTGACACCCACACTTTCCGGCGTAAGCTCCTTTCTACTGTTTTCCGTGGTTTCCCCGACACCTCTATAGACTGGAAACTGAGTTACCGTAGAAGACAGATGAATTAAATTAGGAGATCCGGTGCCTTCAGTAACATTCCGGTCCTGGGATTGATTTTAGAAGATCAGGTAGTCCCTGGGTTCGGACTGTTCCGAGATCCATTTCGTCTCGGTGACCTCGTCGACGATCCATTCGCCGTTGAACCGGCCGACACCACTGTTCTTGACGCCGCCGAAAGGCATATGTGGTTCGTCGTGGATCGGCTGGTCGTTGATATGCAACATTCCTGCCTCTATCTGGTCCGCCACCTCTCTCGCGTGTTCGATGTCTCCTGAGTGGACGGAGCTGGACAGTCCGTATTCGGTGTCGTTGGCTATCTCGACAGCTTCCTCGTCGCTGGAGAACGGAATTATAGGTGCTACCGGTCCGAAATGTTCGTTGCATGCCGCCGCCATCTCGTTCGTGGCGTCCGACAGCACCGTCGGTTCGACGAACAGTCCGTCTGACTCGCCGCCGGTTTCGAGGGTGGCTCCCGCTTCGACCGACCTCTCTATGAAGTCGATTATCTGGTCGCGCTGGCTCTCGTTGATTATGGGGCCGATGAGGTTCATTGCGTTGCCCGGGTCACCCATATGGACCTCGTTTTCAACCCTCTCGACAAATTTCTCGACGTACTCGTCGTAGATAGATTCGTGTACGAGGTGACGGTTGATCGATATACAGATCTGTCCCTGGTGCATGTAGGTGCCGTAGAGACCAGCCTCTACCGCCCAGTCTACGTCGGCGTCATCCAGGACGACGTGGGGTGCGTTTCCGCCGAGTTCGAGCGTAACTTCGGCGAGGTTGTCGCCCGCGAGACGTCCGACTCTTCTACCTACGCCGGTCGAACCCGTGAAGGAAACGACCTCTGCCGTGGGGTTGGAGACGACATCGTCGCCTATATCGCTGCCCTTACCTGTCACGACGTTGAGGACGCCTTCTGGAAGACCGGCTTCCTCGAACAGCTTCGCGATTAGGAGACCGCCCGTTATCGGGGTTTCGCTCGACGGCTTCAGTACCACAGAGTTCCCGAACGCGACCGCGGGAGCGACCGCACGTATCGCGAGGTAGAACGGGAAGTTCCAGGGACATATGACTCCGATGGTTCCCGCGGGTACGCGTTTGACGCGGTTGGTCTTGCCTTCGAAGCTGGAGTCCTCCTCTATCTCCTCAGGTTCGTACTCCGCAACCCAGTCCATGATTCCACGGCTGTACTCGAACTCACCCATCGACTTAGGTTTCGAGCTACCGGCCTCGACCGCCAGCATATCCATAACTTCGCTTATACGTTTGTTTATGAGGTTTTTCGCCTTACGTACTACTTCCACGCGTTCCTCGTGGTCCCGTTCCGCCCATTCATCCTGGGCCTCCTCCGCTGCCTCGTAGGCCTTCTCCACGTCCTCGGGCTCCCCGGCGGGTACCTCCGCGAAAACCTCCTGTGTCGCGGGGTTCTCCACCGGAAGCGTGTCGCGGTCCGGCGTTATCCAGTCTCCCCCTATGTAGAGCTTGTTCCAGTCGGCGTCTTCAGAGTAATCCTGTTTCTGTACAGACATCTAGCCCTCCCTATTCGAGACAGCCATATAAGTTTACACAAAAGTTTTAGGAAAGAGGTCGACATCTGGTTAGTTATGGGTGCAGATATAGGCGATATCCTGGAGCCGGAACCTGTCGAGTTCGAGGACGTGGCGGGTAAGGTCGGGATAGACGCCTTCAACGCGATCTATGGATTCCTCGCAAACATCCGTCAGAGGGACGGAACCCCGCTCCAGGACTCGAAGGGCCGCGTAACCAGTCATCTCAGTGGTCTTCTCTACAAGACGGCGAATCTCTACGAGGATGGTGTCAAGCCTTTCTACGTCTTCGACGGGAAACCCCCGGATCTGAAGAGCGACACGGTTGAGAAGCGCCGGGAACGGACGAGCGAGGCGGAGGAGAGTTACAAGGAAGCAAAGAAGAAGGGGGACGAGGCTGAGATGCTAAAGTACGCTCAGCAGGCGACGTCGATAGAGTCGGCACAGGTCGAGTCGAGTATCGAACTCCTTAACGCTCTAAACGTTCCCTGGATGGAGGCTCCAGGTGAGGGTGAAGCCCAGGCCTCCTACATGTGCGTCGAGGGTGAAATCGACTACGTGGCCAGCCAGGACTACGACGCCCTACTTTTCGGAGCGCTGCATCTCGTCCGCAACCTCACCATAAGTGGTCGTAAAGGAGAGGAACTCCAGCCAGAACTCATACGGCTCAATGACGTGCTGGAACGCCACGACCTGACGAGGGAGGAGTTGGTGGAGATGGGTATACTGGTCGGCACTGATTACAACGACGGCGTCCACGGAATAGGTGCGAAGACCGGGTTGAAGAAGATGAAGAAGATGAGTTTCAGGGAGATCCTCGAGGATTACGGCCACGAATCCAGCGTGGATCTGGAGAAAGTCAAGGATCTCTTCATGGATCCAGAGGTTACCGACGACTACGAACTGGAGTGGCAGTCGCCCGACCACCACGCAGTCGTCGAGACACTGTGTGATAAGTACGAGTTCTCCGAAGACAGGGTGGAGGATGCTTTAGAAAGGATAGACGCCTCGGTTTCACAGAGCAGCCTCGACAGGTGGGGATAACTTATGGAGAGGAGCTAATAATGGAGAGGAGCTAATAATGGAGAGGAGCCAATACTGGAGAGAAGTTAACTTTGTATAACCGAATATGGAGGAGTAAGGATGGATAGCAAGCTGGAGCTCGACGTTATTCCTGTCCGTGATCCTCTCGACTGGGAACACGAACCCGATAGGGAGGAAGATGGGGAGGTTACTCTCGTTATCGACAACAGCCCAAGCTACCGTTTTGAGGAATGGTTATACAGGTTCTTCGGCACTCCGAGGGAGAAGACGATGGATCTCGACGATGTGGGTTCGTGGGTATGGCTTGAGATAGATGGCGAAAAAACTATTGAGGAGATCGCGGTTAAGTTAGACGGCGAGTTCGGGGAGCGGGTGGATCCGCCTGACGAGACGCTTGCTGTCTTCCTCGCTGAACTCAAAGAACGCGGTGTGTTACGGTTCAAACGTCCACCCGAAGTAGATACAGAGGATGAGGGTCGAGACGGTGTGGAGGATGATTTGGTTGAGGGTGGTTCGGTGGAGGATCAATCAGTGGAGAATGATCCAGTGGGGGACGAATCAGTTGGAGATGAATCTATGGGGGACGAATTAGTTGGACACGAACCGGTGGAAGGAGAATCAGTGGAAGAGCGCTGACGGATTCTGCTTGGCGCGGTTCGACTGGTATTTGCAAAAGTTCTTGAGGTACTGAGGTCAAACTGGTTGGTAAGATGGAAGAAGTTAGCGACAGGTACGATCCCGGTGAGGTCGAGTCGGAGGTAAAGACCTACTGGGATGAGACCGACGCGTATGAGGTTACGAAGGAGGCGCACAGCGACGACCCTACCTACTATTTTCTGGACGGACCACCCTACACGAGCGGACAGATGCATCTCGGTACTGCGTGGAACAAGACTCTGAAGGACGTGGTTATACGTTACCTCAGGATGCAGGGCTACGACGTCCACGACCAGCCGGGATATGACATGCATGGACTACCGATCGAGGTGAAGGTCGAGGAGAAGCTGGGTTTTGAAAACAAGAGCGATATAAAGGAGTACGGTGTCGAGAACTTCATCGACGACTGCAAGGAGTTCGCCGAAACAAATCTGGAGGACATGAACGAGGATTTCCGGTCCATGGGTGTCTGGATGGACTGGAGCGACCCCTACAGAACCCTGGACAACAGCTACATGGAGGGTGCCTGGTGGGCGTTCAACGAGGCACACGAACGTGGATTAGTCGAGAAAGGCCAGCGGGTAATTAACCAGTGTCCGAGGTGTGAGACGGCGATAGCGGACGCCGAGGTTGAGTACGACGAGATAGACTCTCCATCTATATACGTCAAGTTCCCTCTCGTCGACTCAGAGGGATCACTCGTCATCTGGACCACGACTCCCTGGACCCTACCCGCCAACCTGTACGTCGCGGTCGACTCCGATCTGGAGTACAGCAGGATTGAAGCCGAAAAGGAAGGCGATACGGAGCAACTGATCGTCGCCTCCGAATGTGTCGAGGACGTTCTGCGTGAGGGCAGATATCAGGACTACGAGGTCCTCGAAGAGATACAGGGTGAGGAGCTAGTGGGTGAGAGATACAGACACCCTCTGGAGGATCAGGTGCCGGAACAGAGGGAGTACGACGACTCCGATGGGGTGCATGAGGTACACGCCGGCGACTTCGTTACCGCCGACCGAACCGGACTGGTTCATGCGGCGCCTGGACACGGTGTAGACGACTTTGAGCTAGGACAGGATCTAGGGCTCCCGGTCTTTTCTCCGGTGGGGGAGGACGGCGTCTATACAGGTGATGCCGGAAAGTACGAGGGCGGGTTCGTTAGGGACGTCAACCCGGATATAATCAAGGATCTAGGTGAGGAGGGGGTTCTACTATCGGAGGGGGAAACCAGCCACAGGTACGGCCACTGCTGGAGATGCGACACATCCATAATCTTTACCGCAACCGATCAGTGGTTCATCAACGTCACGGAAGTCAAGAACCGTCTTCTGGAAGAACTCGACGAAACCGACTGGTATCCTGAATGGGCACGGGACTCACGTTTCAGGGACTGGGTCTCCGACGCAAGAGACTGGAACGTCAGCAGGCAACGTTACTGGGGAATCCCTGTGCCGATCTGGATCTGTTCCAACGGCCACCAGAACTGTGTGGGGACAAAGGACGAACTCCTGGAGAGGGCGGTAGGCGACGTAGACGGGGATCTGGATCTCCACAGGCCTGACGTAGATTCGGTCGAGATAGAGTGTGGGGAATGTGGAGAGTCTGCAGAGAGGGTTGAGGATATATTCGACGTCTGGCTCGACAGCAGCGTTGCATCCTGGGCAACCCTCGGGTATCCCGGCGAGGACCAACCGTTCGAGGATATCTGGCCCGCCGACCTGATAATCGAGGCACACGACCAGACGCGCGGATGGTTCTGGACCCAGTTGGGGATGAGTGTATCCGCCCTGGATCAGGCGCCGTACGACAAGGTCGTGATGCATGGACACGCATTGGATGAGGACGGCAGGAAGATGTCGAAGAGCCTCGGAAACATAGTTACTCCCGAGGAAGCTATTTCGAGGTACGGCGTCGATCCCTTGCGTTGTTTCCTGATGTCCCACAATCAGCAGGGCGACGACATGAGGTTCTCTTGGGGGGAGATCGAGGACAAACAACGGACCCTCAACGTGTTCTGGAACACCTACCGGTTCCCGCTACCCTACATGAAGCTCGACGGCTTCAACCCCAACGAGGTGGGGGTGGAGGACGTGGATCTCTCGGTGGCGGACCGATGGGTTCTGTCGAGGCTGGAGTCGACCAAACAAGAGGTTACGGAATCTATGGAGGAGTTCGAGGTGCAGGACGCCCAGAAGGCTGTCTTAGACTTCGTGACAGAAGACGTATCACGTTACTACATACAGGTGATACGTCCCAGGATGTGGCAGGAGGAGGATTCGAACGATAAGCTGGCGGCATACGCCACGTTGTACAGGGTTCTTGACGAATCCATCAGGATGCTGGCACCTTTCGCTCCCCACGTTGCGGAGTCGATGCACCAGAATCTTTCCGCCACAGACAGTGACGGTGCCGAGGCGGTTACCGTACATGCTACCGAGTTCCCGGAGGTAAGGGAGGAACTGATCGACGAGGAACTGGAGAACGACGTCGACGTGCTCCGTGAAGTGGAGGAGGCGGCTGCGAACGCACGTCAGAAAGCCGAGAGGAAGCTACGTTGGCCCGTTCGAAGCGTGATAGTAGAGAGCGAGTACGATGAAGTAAAAGAATCCGTCAAGAGGTACACCGATCTTCTTCTCGATAGGGCGAACGCCAAGGAGCTCCAGGTTGCGTCAGCGTATGGTGGGTTGACGGAGGTTGCTGAGCCCCAGATGGATGTTATCGGTCCGGAGTTCGGTGCCGATAGCCAGAAAGTCATGGAGGCAGTGAAGGGAGCGACGCGGAAGGAACTCGACGGGATAGAGGTGGACGGTGAGTCGGTCGAGGTGACGGACGATATGGTGGAGTTCCGGGAGGAGGTTCCGGACGAGGTCGAGTCGGCGGAGTTCTCGGACGGAACTGTATACGTCGACGTGGCTATCGACGAGGAGATAGAGGCGGAAGGGTTCGCGCGGGAGGTCGTGAGACGTATCCAGGAGATGAGAAAACAGCTGGAGCTTGACGTAGAGGAAAGAATCGAGGTAGACGTGGCTTTTGAGGAAAGCCGAACAGAAAGCCTCGTGGGGGAACACCGTGAGTACGTAATGGAGGAAACCAGGGCTGACGGATTCGAGCTCGGCGAGGTAGAGGGTTCGGAGTACGACTCGGTAGAGGACTGGGAGATCGAGGGTGAAGAGGTCAGGATAGGCTTGACGACCTCCTGACATTTCGGTTTAGACTAACTCCATGTCGAGCTAACTCCATGTCGAGGAATACCTAAAAAGAAAACCGGCGTTTCCTGATAGCAATCTTCAGACGCCGTCTACCGAAACTAAGTATTTATAAAATATCCTTATTAAGTTCTGTGTTAAGGCTTTGATTTAAGCTACGGCCGTGGAGGAAAACTCCTATATGGGAGGTGGGCGAAGATGTATCTAACGCTGACATATTTAACTGGGTATAGAAATGTGAAGTACATACGGCGTAACTGAGTTAAGTGTAAAGAGTACTAATCCAGAACCATGGTTGAACTGAGGAAAATCAGGTTTATTTCGGCGCTTGTGTTAGTGCTTATTCTGTTTTCCTCCGTCTCCGCGTCTGCCGCGATAGTCGATACGGAGCCGAAAAACATCAAGTACGTAATAGACGTTCACCCCGACGGGGATGCGACATGGCAGATAAAGATGGTGTGGAGGTTGGACGAATCATACAACACAGCAGGTTTCAGGGATTTCCAGAGGAACTGGAAGGAAGGAAACGTTTCTGTTTTCGATAAACTGCAGGAACGGATAACTCCGCTCGTGAACGAGTCCTCTACAAAAACGGGTCGAGAGATGAAGATCAGTAACTTCAGCAGAGACGTATATAGAGAGAAATCCAGCAATGGCAATCTGGGTGTAGTCTCGGCCTCGTTCGAATGGAGTAACTTCGCGGACATCGAGAACTACAAAGTTGAGATCGGTGACGTATTTTCAGAAGGCGGACTTTTCCTTACGAACGGCACCACCCTGGCTGTAACCTACGGTGGAAACATGTCCGTCAACCAAACTAACCCGGTCCCCGACGGAAGATCCGACGGTGAACTGACCTGGGCTGGTCGACGTGCCTTTGGTGACGGCAAACCATCCGTGACCTTCACCCGGAAGGGATACAGTAAACCCGGTACTGACGTCGGTTCGATGGTCCCCATCGTACCGATCGTGAGCATAGGATTGCTGATACTGGTTGTTGTGGGTTTCGTGGTGCTTCGACACAGGGTGAAGGATGAAGATGAACTGGAGGAAGGGAAATCGCCAGCGGGGGCGAAGCATCGCAGTGACGTGAACGCCGAGGAAGCTACCCCTCCGGATACAGATATCCAAGAGGGCGGGTCGGTCGAGTCTGAGGAAACAGATGATGGGGATGTTTCGAGCCTTGACGAAGAGCTGCTGACGGACGAGGACCGTGTCGTAAGGATGCTTGAGAGGGAGGGTGGCAGGATGAAACAGGTGGATATAGTGGAAGAGACCGGTTGGTCAAAGAGCAAGGTCAGCATGGTTTTGAGTGAGATGGAGGACGAAGGCCTCATATCCAAGATGCGGCTTGGTAGGGAGAACATAATCGATCTCGAGGACGAAGAAGAGGACCCGGAAGAGGAGGAAGACGAGTGGGAGATCCTCGACCGCGCCGCCGGCCACCACGGGTCCCGCGGTGACGTCGTGACCCTGG
>JBDGRN010000008.1:13998-20978 GCA_042218125.1 Halobacteria archaeon
AGACGAGTGGGAGGATGAGGGAGACAGTCCCTTTGGTCCATGAACTACCGGGAGTGGAGTAGGTGGTACGACTCTATTAGGGAAGATTTCGGATACGCGGAAAAGGACGACAGACGGACCGCGAGGTATCTTGATGAGACGTTATCCGACCGGAAACCATCACCGGGACGAAAAAACATATCCGAGGAATCCTCGTCTGACGGGAAGCCTTTCTCTGAGGAACCACCTACTGACCGGAAACCCTACTACGAGGAATCTTTCCCTGACCTTGAGGAAAAGGAGGCTGTAGTTGCAGGTAACGCTCCTTGTCTCGCCAGGGATATCAGAGTTAGAGACATCTCCGGATACGTCGTTGCGGCTGACGGCGCTGCCGTGGTTCTTATAGAGGAGGACGTTAAGCCTGACCTCGTGGTTACGGATCTCGACGGCTCTCCGGGGACGGCGGCGGAACTTTCACGTAGGGACGTATCCGTTGTTGTCCATGCACATGGAGACAACGAAGAGGCTTTAGAGAGATGGCTTCCGGAGTTTGACCTCACGAACGTCGTGGGATCCACCCAGACGGATCCCTCCGAGTACGGTAACCTGGTTAACTTTGGAGGTTTTACCGACGGTGACCGAGGTGCATTTCTGGCGGACGAACTCGGGGCGTCGAGCATCGAACTTGTGGGATGGGATTTCGGCGACCCAACTGTCTCCCGAATAAAAAAGCAGAAGTTAAACTGGGCACGTCGTTTACTGAGGGTGCTATCCTGGAAAAGAGATGAGTCGATACTTGTTTGATGCGTGTATTTCTGGTTAGATTGGTTTGATGTTGCGGTTTTTGGTTTGTACTGATGCTGGTTTTTGGTTAGATTGGTTTGTTGTACTGGTTTTTGGTTTGAACTGATGCCGGTTTTTGTTGGTTTATCTGTTGGTTAACGTTTTCTTAGTTGACGGCTTCGACCTTCTCCTCAAGTTCGCCGTTCTCGTGCATCTCAGCGAGTATGTCGCTCCCGCCCAGGAGTTCGCCGTCGACGAATACCTGTGGACTGGTGGGCCAGTCACTTACCTCCTTCAGAGCCTCCTTGATCCGTCTATCGTTCAGGATGTTTATGGTCTCGAACTCGTCTGCGTACATCTGCATGATCTCCACCGCCTTGGCGCTGTATCCGCACTGGGGCATCATCTGGTTGCCCTTCATGAAGATCACTATGTCGTTATCGTCTATCGTCCTCTCTATCTCTTCCTTCATCTCCTCCATGTCAGTTGCGTTCTCTATCGAATCTTGGAATTCGCTTATACTCATGGATAAAACATGGGTTTCGTCTACCTAAAAGGGTTTTTATAAATAATCTGCCTTATAAAAATACACTTCCCAAAAACTACGGGTTTTTATAAATTCCAGCGATTTAGGGGGTTCGAGTATCTATCTCTACCGAATGTATCACTCCACCCATATAGTCGTCAAGGGCGTCGTGGACGCGTCTATGCTGCTGTATCCTGCTCATATCCTCGAACTCGGGAGAGACAACCCTTAGTTCGAAATGCTGGCCCGCGTCCTGTTCCCCTGGATGGAACTGTTCCCTGGCGGATACATCGGCTTCTTCAATCTCTTCCTCGATCAACTCTTCGACTTCCTGGGTTTCGAGTGTCATGTTGAAAAGATAAAGGCGTGGTCGGATAAAAACCGTTTGTACTTAGATCCGAAATACAGTCTCGGTACTTCAGTCCCCCAACAGTTTTTGTCTCGCGGAACGACCAACAACCCATGAACCACGAGAAAAACCGTGAGGCGGGGCGTATACTTTCGAAGGTGCGGGCGGAGGCAGTCGATATGGTGGACGTAGGCGTCTCACATCTGGAGGTGGCGGAGACGGTTGAGGAAACCATCAGGGATGAGGGGGCGGCGCCTGCGTTTCCAGTGAATATCTCTATAGACGAGGAGGCTGCCCACGCCACCCCCAAACCGGGCGACGACGGGACGTTCGGTGAGGAGATGATCAATCTCGACATCGGGGTACACGTCGACGGCTGGATTGCTGACTCCGCCGTGACCGTGGATCTCAGCGGACATCCGGAGATAGAGGAGGCGAGCGCAGAGGCACTCGATGCGGCGTTGGAGACTGTGGAGGCGGGTGTAAGTACGGCGGATGTCGGTGCCGCGATAGAGGAAACAATCGAGGGTTACGGACTCAACCCGGTCTACAACCTGACCGGGCACGGTCTCGGGGAGTACGAACAACATACATCTCCATCGATACCTAACCGCGCCGTCGATCAGGGTGTAGAGCTGGAGGAGGACATGGTGATCGCGATCGAGCCCTTCGCCACAGACGGCTCTGGACACGTGGATCAGGGTAGCTCGAAACAGATCTACAGCCTCAACGAACCGGGTGCCCGTGTCCGGTCCAGGAGGGTAAGGGACCTCCTGGAGGAGATAGAGGAGGAGTACAGTACGTTGCCGTTCGCTAAACGGTGGCTGGAGTCGGACAGACTCGACATGAATCTCAGGCGGCTCGAGTCAAACGACGTCATCGAGGGTTATCCCGTACTGAAGGAGGATGACGGTAAGTACGTTTCACAGAAGGAGCATACTGTGATCGTAGAGGAGAACGGCTGCGAAGTAACGACGAAGTAGAGCGGGTGCCACGGTACCGTGGAGAGGGTGGATATTTCTCAGGGTCGTCGGGCTTCGAACCAGGCGACGTTTTAATTGCGATGGTGTTATGTTTCAGCGCCACGTAGCCGTTAAGCTAGAGGATGAAGGAGATAGATCTCATCGAGCTGATGTTGACTTTCGAAATTTACAACGAGGCTCCCGAACTCGACGAAAACGATCTGCCGCCCAAGATACGTAAAGCGGCTTGGAACGGCGACAAGGAGATAGAGCGACCCCTGGAAGTTACGGAGGATATGGTCGACGACGTCTTTAACGTGGAGGACAGCTGGGAGATAATTGAGGGCCTCCCTTTCACACAGAAGGAGGGTCTCAACGGTGTCTTCGAGTTCACGGTCGAGGACATCGCCGAGGACTGGTACGTCGAGAGGAGTACTGAGGAACGGGTTGTAAAGAATCCTACGCTGGCGTACAGGTTCAGGGATGAGTTCGATGTCGACTACCAGGAGGCTCTTGACATGAACCGTCCGAAGGAGGCCGATGCGGAATGGGTTCACTCGATGGTAGAGGAGGTTATTGGAGACGGCGAGGAGGCGGAGGAGATGCTGGAGCTCGTCGACATATTTGCACCCGAAGAGATAGACCAGCCTCTCGACGAAATCATACTTACTGAGGAGCAGAAGGACGAGGTTGACAAGGTCATGAAGGCGATAGAGTACAGGGACTACCTGAGACAGGTCGGTCTCAGCGAGATAGGTAAGCTTCTGTTCGTCGGTCCGCCAGGGACGGGAAAGACGAGTACAGCGAAGGCTCTCAGCAGCCGTCTTGAACTGCCTTTTATCGAGGTGAAGCTCTCGATGATCACGTCACAGTACCTGGGTGAAACTGCGAAGAACGTCGACAAGGTTTTCGAGCTCGCGAAACGTCTCTCTCCATGTATTCTATTTATCGACGAGTTCGACTCGATCGCAAAAACGCGTGACAGCGACGAGCACGCAGCTCTGAAAAGAGCCGTAAACACACTTCTAAAAAGCATCGACAACATCAGTCTCGTGAGGGACTCCGTACTACTGATCGGAGCGACAAACCATCCCAAGCTACTCGACCACGCGGCGTGGAGACGGTTCGACGAGATAGTCGAGTTCCCGGCACCCGACGGGGATATGAGAGCCGAGATAATAGAGATAATCACGAGGGATATAGATATAAAGAACTTCAACGCGGCGGAGTTGTCCGAAAGAACCGATGGACTCACCGGCAGCGATTTACGTCTGATACTCCGGGAGGCTGTCCTCAACGCGTTGACGGGTGACCGGAAGGACCTGACTCAACAGGACCTGCTGGATGCGGTCGAGAGCTTCGAGAAGAGGAAGAACCTGAAGGAGATCGACATGATGGAGGGCGGGTCACCGATCAAGGACCACGAGGACGAGGATCACAGCCACGTTCACGACCACGACGAAGTTAAGCTATCGGACTGAAAGATGGTGGATGGGTCGGTACCGCTGGTAGATGGACTGCTCCGAACTGATACGTTTTTTGACCAGCTTTCGACCTGGGGGGAGAGTAGTAAATGAAGCTAACTGTGCTTGGTTCCGGGGACTCTGCCGGTGTACCACAGGTGGGTTGCGACTGCCCGACCTGCCGACGGTACGGTGAAGAGGGGATGGAGAGAACCCGTTTCTCAGTTCTTCTGGAGAACGACGGCAAGAAAATACTTGTTGATGCTTCACCCGATCTGAGGACTCAGATGCTACGTGAGGGTATCGAGGATCTCGACGCAGTGATCTTCACACACGCCCATTACGACCATTACGGTGGGTTCGGGAGTCTCTACAGGGTGATATGGCACGAACTCCCTGTTTTCGGTACCCCCGAGGTTCTCGAAAACGTCGTAGAGGAACGGTATAGCTACCTGCCTTTTCCTAAAACCCGGGGGGTTAAGCCCTACGAACCGTTCGAGTTTGCTGGCCTGGAGTTCGAGTTCGTGACGGTGAGCCATCCTCCGATAGATTCGTACGGGGTTGTGGTGCGGGACGGTGGAGATGTTGGTGCTGGAGATGTTGGTGCTGGAGATGTTGGTGCTGGAGATGTTGGTGCTGAGGATGTCGGTGCTGGAAATGATTGTAGCGCCGGAGATGATGATACCACCACGGTTGACGGTGGCACCAAGGTGGTGATTTCCGGGGATACCGCGCTCGACATCCCCGAAAAGTCAACCGAGAGGATGCGGAACCCCGACCTGCTGGTGGCGGACGCCTTTATCCCGGCCGAGGGGGAGTTCCCGGAGTTCGTGGAGAACAGAATATCCGATGAAGGCACGGACTTCGCAGACAAACATATGACCTACAAAGGTGCATGTAACCTCGTCGAAGACCTCGACGCGGATAGATCGGTTTTCGTTCATCTCTCCCATTATTACAGGGATGAAAGGGAGTTTCTCGGATGGGACGGATGGAGTTGGGAGTCTTGATTCCACAGTATCTGCAGGTGGAACCAATCGTAGGGCAACGGTAACGTGAGTGGGGGTGGGGGTTTATCAGGAAACCGCGTTTTAAAAGAAAGGTGTTAAAAACCGTCGCTGTAAACTGTCTTGTTGATGGAGACTGCTTCAGGAAAGGAGAAGAAGGAAGCCCATATCCGTGGGGTCAAGGTAACTGCTTTCTCGTCAATCGCCGGGATACTTGCGGGGATAATATCCTGGTATCTAACCAGTTCTATGGGATATCCTCAGAAATACGGAATAATCGTTCTCGCTGTATTGGTTGCGGTGCAGAAACCGTTTCTTCCTTACCTTGGCAAGGAGGAGATGGGGGCAAAAGACTGGCTCTACGTCGCCTTTATGACCTTCGACCTCTGGTTCGTTTCGTGGACGGTTCTTCTTACCGGATAAAAACAGGTTGTTTCCTATTTTAGGTGGTTAATAAACTCATTTCAAAGCTGGACCTGTATTTAACCGGTTTTCCTTACCGGTGTTTTTCGGCTGAATTAAGAAATTTTCGAGCGAAAAGATTTTAAATCAACCATAACCGATATACACGCCAATACTTAATTTGAGTTAATGGCGGTAGAGGAAGGGTACGAGGAAATACTCGAACTGGAAAAGATACGGATGCTGGTCTACAGCAGCCTTTTTGCCAGTATGATCTCGGTTGGCGCGTTTATCGTGATACCTTTACCTCCCGTACCTATAACCCTTCAGACCTTTTTCGTCGCTCTTACGGGGTTGATGTTAGGTGGGTACTGGGGGGCGGTGACTATCATGGTCTATCTTCTCGTGGGTTTTGCCGGTTTACCCGTTTTTTCTGGAATGACCGGAGGAATCGCCCACATTGTGGGTCCGTCAGGGGGTTTCCTTATCGGATTTCTGGTTGGTGTTTACGTTATCGGTGTATTAAGGGAAAGGATACCTCCGAAGATAGATACCCGTGTCTGGAGCTTTTTATCGGTGGTGGCTGGATTCGCCGTTATCTATACCATCGGAGCATGGTGGCTGATGGTTATAACGGGTTTAACTCTCACCCAGGCCTTCGTTACGGGTGTCGCTGTCTTCCTACCGGGTGCCGTCATCAAGACAGTGGCGGCAGTAACGGTGGCAGAGAAAATCAAGTACTCCATAAAGGCGGGACCATACGCCAGCGAGACGTGAATACATGAGTAACATGATTAAGGCGAGAAATCTCACTCACCGATACGGGGACTACGTGGCGGTAGACGACGTCTCGTTTTCAATAGAAAAAAGTGAGTTTATAGGTCTGGTGGGTCGAAACGGCTGCGGTAAAACCACTCTCGTTCGCCACCTCAACGGTTTACTGGAACCGACAGAGGGGGAGGTCTTCGTGAACGGCTATAAAGTGAGCGAAAATCAGGGAAGGGCTCGACGTGACGTCGGATACGTCTTCCAGAATCCGGAGAGCCAGATAATCGCGGAAACAGTCGGAAACGAGGTGGCTTTCGGACCCAAAAACCTGGGTCTCGAAACAGCAGAAATAGAGGAGAGAGTCTCCGGTGCCCTCGAAGTAGTGGGTATGGAGGAAAAGAGAGACCGTCATCCGGGAAACCTCTCAGGCGGCGAAAAACAGCTACTCGCCATCGCTGGAGTGATCGCGATGAAACCCGAGGCGATTATTCTCGACGAACCTTTCTCGAACCTCGACTACCCCTCCGTAAAGAAGGTTCTGGCAAGGATCAGGGAACTCAACAGGGATGGAATGACTGTGTTGGTGATTACCCACGACCTCTCCAAACTTTACGGAGAGATAGACTCCCTCCTGGTGATGGAGGACGGCGTAATAGCCGACAGGGGTGGGGTCGATGAGGTCGAACTCGAGAGGTACGGCGTGAGGAAACCTTACCAGTCAGTCGAAGGAACGAGGGAAAC
>JBDGRN010000008.1:21078-26812 GCA_042218125.1 Halobacteria archaeon
ATGGGTGGAGTGAAAACATGGGTGGAGTGAAAACATGGGTGGAGTGAAAACATGGGTGGAGTGAAAACATGGATGGAGTGAAAACATGGATGGAATAACCCCGTATCTGAGACGGAAACCGGGACAAGAGGGTACCGAGAAAATCGTCTTATCCGGTTTAGCCGAGGTTTTGATGGTGACGGCACCCGACGTCCTGGGGGGTGAAAATGTATGACTGTAGAGGCCTTCAGGTTCGAGCCAAAGGACACCCCTCTACACAACATTGATCCACGGGTCAAACTCGTCTCGACATTGGTTCTAACGATTACGGTTCTCCGACTGGGATATCCCGGCGTGATAGTTATGTCCGTCATCCTTCTGGCGTCAAGCCGTATCGGCAAGATCTCTCTTTCCAAGATACTGAGGGCCGTGAAGCCGTTTCTCGTCCTGCTTCTATTTATCTTCATCTTCAAAGCGTTCGACACGCCTGGAGACGTTGTTTTCCAGTTCGATAATCTCACGGTTACCTTTCAGGGGGTACTAACAGGGATAATCGTGTCCTGGCGTCTCTTACTTGTTACTGCTTTCGCGGCGGTTTTCGTACAGTCCACGGACTCCACAAGCATTTCCGACACGGTGGGATACTTCCTGTCTCCTTTACCCGGCAGCCATCCAGGATACGCATCCACGATGACGGCGATGACGGTACGGTTTATACCCATGATTCTGGACGAGTCGAGTGAGATACGTATGGCGGCGAAGTCCAGGGGTATAGACCAGGCAGGGGTGTTACGTAAGGTAGCAGCATATACCGTTCCACTGATCCGACGTAACGTAGAGGCGGCCGACGATACTGCAGTCGCGATGTCGTCTCGGTGTTTCGGTGGCGAAAATCCACCCGAGTTTCCTCCTCTCGACAGAAGGGATTACATCGCTGTTACTGTAGCGTTCTCCATTTCAGCGGCGACTCTCTATCTATCTAGCTTTCATACTGATGTTATCGGTATCCAAAATCTATTTTAGCTTGACGCCGTAGAGATACCTGGATGATACTCGTTATTGAAAACGAAGTTGATCTGGAATACCGTTATCTTGTGGACGAAATACGGAGGTTTCTACCTGAGTCGCGTGTTTACGACTACGCTCAAAAGGGGGGTCACCCTAAGGTTACGGATGTCGACGGCGTGATCATAGGGGGAAGCACGGCGGGGGTGTACGAGAACGACAAGTACGACTGGATTGAAGAGGAGAAAGCTTTGATACGTGAACTCGCTGAAAGGGATATTCCAACCCTGGGGATATGTTTCGGACATCAGATAGTCAACTCCGCTTTCGGAGGCGAGGTAGTGGATACTGGTACTCGGAAAGCATACCTCGTTAACGCGGATTTCGAAACCGACCCGATACACAGCGACGTGAAACCCATCGTACCTGTTCTGCACAGCGATAGAGTTACCGAGAGAGGTGAGGATCTCGAAGTAATTGGACAGAGCGGTTACTACAACAACTTTGCGACGAAACACGAGGACGCGCCCCTATGGAGCGTACAGTACCACCCGGAGTTCACGAAGAGGGTGGAACACAAGGGCGACGGTTGGACTAGGAACGAACTTTCTTTCGATGACTCCAACTCCCCCAAGACGATCAAGAACTTCGCGGAGTTCGCCGAAAACTATTAACTGTCTTTCTATAATGGAAACGAAATTAGATGGATCTTGAACTTGACGTGGATACCGTACGTGGTGGGGATAATGCGAGAAGTCTCTACGACTCGAGTGGTTACGGTAGACCCCTGGACGGTGGACTGTCACTGTCCCTGGTGGAGGCTGCCTATCTCCTGTACCATGGCGACGTAGACGAAATTGACGGAATGGACCTTGGGGAGTTCGTGGCTTACGCATCGGATCTAATGGACGGGTTCTATCTTACATTCATGGTTTACAGGGATCTTAGGGAGCGGGGACTTTATCTCCAAAACCTTCCGTCACAACGTAAAATCGAGGTCTACCCGAGGGGTGTACTGCCACAGGAGGGGGATCCGGAGTACATAGTCCGTGCCGCAGGTGAAGCCAGTCTGCTGGGTGGTGACGAACTGGATGACGTCGTTGGGGTGCTGGACGACGGCGGCGACGTAACCTATTTCGAGGTATCCAGGTGGGATAGTGATGACGGAACCTTACAGTATGGAGATACCCCGGAACCGGGTGGGGGAGAACTGGAGCTGGAGCCGGTTGGAAAAAGATATTTCGTCACTCATCACGGCGAGGAGGGCGGGAATCCGGAACATCTACACAAACGACTTTTCTACGGTGCTGAGGAGCCGGGTGGTTGGTTTCTTTCGCCGGAGGAAGTGAGGTATCTCAATAGATGTACGGGTATCGATGTAACTGTATCCTCCTCGGATCAAGACGGAAACGGTGCCGGAGTCCCCGGTTTAAAAACGGGTATTGAGGAGGACGACGGCCAGGATTTGGAACTCAGACTCGGGGTGTACTCCGATCTGAGAGACAGGGGTCTATGTCCGAAGACGGGTTTCAAGTACGGCGCCGAGTTTCGTGTCTACGAAACTGTGGAAGACGTCGAGGATCTACCCCACAGCAGTTTTCTGGTTCAGGTTCTGCCGGAAAGCTACGTATTCGATCCGAAGGAGGTTTCGCGGGCAGCACGTCTCGCTCATGGAGTCAAGAAAACCATGGTTTTCGCTCTTGCAGGTGACGGAGTCCGTTATCTGGCTGTCGAGAGATTCAGGCCCTGAGGCCTGTTCGCCGCCTCCTTCTTACGGGTTCCGAGGATGGTTCACGAAACTTCTTGTAGGTGGAGGACCCGAGTCTAGACCGACAAGATGGTTGAGGTACAGCGACGGGGCTCGGAGTTCGGTTTCGAACTCCTACCCGGCGAGTCGAAGTCGAACTTCGAGAACGCTCTCGAGAAGGCACGTTCCGGTGAGCGGCTGTCTGTAGACGATGCAACCGAACTCCTGACGACCGGAACGGATACCGATGGAATAGTTCGTGAGAGGAAAAACCTGGTTCTCGAGGCTGCCGACCGCAGGAGACGTGAAGTCGTTGGTGACGAAGTGACGTTCGTCGCCAACCTCAACAACAACGTAACTACTGCCTGTAACGTGGGGTGCCTTTTCTGCAACTTTAAGGACGCCGCCCGTAAGTTCCGTGTCGGAAACGAAGATAAGAACGACGGATTCACAAAGACGCCGAGGGAGTCCCGGGATATAGCCCGCGACGCACGTGATCTCGGTGTATACGAGATATGTTCCGTCAGCGGTCTCCACCCAACCTTCGTACTGGACGACGAACACAGGGAGATACTCGAATCTATGTCGGAGGGGGTTGATGGGAACGGAAACCACGGCGACCGTGCCGAATCTTCGGCCGGAGGAGAATCCGCTGTAGAGGGTAAACTTTCGCTGGACGTGGTAGACGGAGGTCCGGAAGAACCCTCCCCGGGTTCCGGGGGGTTGAACTACCTACCGGAATCCGAGTTCGAGAGTTCCCCCGGAAGCTACGTGGATCAGGTGAAGGCGATGTCGGATCCCGGCCTTCACGTGCACTCCATGACTCCGGAGGAGGCTTACCATGCCTCCAGGGGTGTGGACTGGAGCTATCGGGAGGTCTACAGCCGTCTGAAGGACGCGGGACTCGACAGCGTTCCGGGGACTGCCGCCGAAATTCTGGTGGAGGAGGTTCGTGAGGTACTCTGTCCAGGCAAGATAGGTGCGGACGAATGGATGGAAGCTATGGTGGCCGCAACCGAGGTTGGTCTGGACGTAACGGCGACGGTTATGTACGGACATATCGAAAACGCCCGTCACAGGGCGTTACATCTGGAAAGGATACGTGAACTACAGGACAGGACCGGTGCCGTAACGGAGTTCGTACCACTCACGTTTATCCACGAAAACACACCCCTCTACGGTAAAGGGATGGTTGACGGCGGTGCGTCTAAAAGTGAGGATGAACTGATGGTGGCGGTTTCCCGTCTTTTCCTCGACAACATCGAAAACATACAGTCATCTTGGGTGAAGTACGGCGACGAACTGGGTTTGAGGATGCTGAACTGCGGCGCAAACGACTTCATGGGGACGATACTTTCGGAGGAAATCACCAGAAGAGCCGGGGGTGAACACGGTGAATACCGTTCTTTCGGAAAGTACGTCGAGATGATTGAGTCGATAGACCGTATACCGGTCGAACGAACCACGGATTACAGGGAGAAACGCGTAATCGACGTCTCCGAGCCACCATATGGACCAAACCTGGGTCCCGGATCAGACGGAAGCCCCATGATCTGAAGCTCAATGTGTTGAAAGTCTGTATGTTGAGGGATTGGTGTTGATACTCAAGGTTTTGTAGGATTGGTTTTGGATATCGGAGTCTGGGTTGTTGGTGTTGAGTCTAAGATGGCAGTTCACCGATGGATAGTTGGTGTTCTCGAAATCTCTTTTCAATAGGAAATGAGGTACGTGAACCACGACGGTAGAGAGACGGCGTACGAGTGGAGCGAGAAAGCATCCGGAGAGGACTCCGTCCCTGTTGTGGTCTGGGTTCACGGTAGCGGTGCGACCCATGGAATCTGGAAGTCCCAGTTGGCGAGACTGCCGTTCAGATCTGCGGCTCTCGACCTTTCAGGCCACGGAGAATCCGAAGACTTCTCCAGTTCATATCAGGGCGATGTGATGGACTGTTACGTCGACGACTTAGACGCCGTGGTAAAGGATGTGGGTGCCGACGTCGTGGTGGGGAACTCTCTCGGCGGTGCCGTGGTACAGACATACCTAGTGGAGAGGAATCACGAGCTTGACGGGGTGGTGTTGACGGGTACTGGTGCCAAGCTTGCTGTTCTCGAGGAACTGTTGGACTGGCTCTCGTCCACCGGGGAGTTCGGTAAGGCGGTGGAGTTTCTCCACGGAGACGACATGCTGTTCCACGATGTAGACAAGAGATACGTGGAGGATTCGATGAGCGAGATGAGGAAGGTTGGTAGGGAGGTGACGGAGCGTGACTTCAGGGCATGCAACCGGTTCGACGTCCGGGGGGAACTCGAAGCCATCGAGGTTCCAACCCTCGTGGTGGGTGGCGAGTACGATCAACTCACGCCGCCGAAGTACCATAGATACCTCTCTGAAGAGATACCGGACTGTAGACTCGTAATGGTCGAGGATGCTGCTCATCTTTGTATGCTGGAAAATCCATGTGATTTTAACGAGAAAGTCTGTGATTTTGTCGAAAACCTATAGCCCGACAGAAAATCCTGGATTAACCCCCGTACGTAATAAATCCACTACCCGGTAAGTACTGGTGTGGGGGATATATGTCTCTGTTTTATTGGTAAGTGTTCATAAAGGGTTGAGTAGAATATGTCGTTTCGCTGTGAATGTAACTGGCATAGTTAGATAACGATATGCCAGCATTCGCTGGAGTCCTTTCTGTCAGTCCAGCGTTCTTCTAGGGACTCATCTTCCGAACTCTTTTCCTTGTGGTTGTGCCCGAGCGGTTTGTATACGGGGGGAGTAGTTGCTCTCATGTTCTGTCACTGTATAATGGTATCATCTGGAGTTATATAAATGTAAAGAATATTTCTCATTTGAGAAAAAAATTTTTTGTTAACGCTTACCATGGTGGCTGGTTACAGTTCCCTCATTATTACCACCTTTCCAAACCCTGACCTACTCTATTTGCCACCCGTCAACCACGTTAACCGTTTGTTCTACAGCTATATTTTGTGTTGATTGGTTGTG
>JBDGRN010000008.1:26912-45228 GCA_042218125.1 Halobacteria archaeon
GTTTGTGTTGATTGGTTGTGGTTTGTGTTGATTGGTTGTGGTTTGTGTTGATTGGTTGTGGTTTGTGTTGATTGGCTATATCTTCTCTAAACAGGCTAAATCTCTCATCGATACAGATTTTACCTCCCTCAATCCTGTTCCTGAATCATACTATATTTAATCGGGGAAACTGAAACCATGTTTATGGGTTCAGTCAAGGATCTAAAAATCGACACTCATCCGACGCAGGACAAGCTCGGAAAGGGGCGGTTCCATTTCACGGATTCCTACTCTGTATTTGACTGGGGGAGGATGCCCGACGAGATAGAGAACAAGGGTAAGAGCCTATGCACGATGGGTGCCTTTAACTTCGAACTCTTGGAAGCCGCGAGTATACCGACGCATTACCGGGGCGTCGTGGAGGACGGTGAGGTTAAATACCTCGACGACCTCGACGGACCGAGCGACGAGATGGCGGTTTTCCTGGCGGAGGTTCCCGAGCTGTCCTACGAGGGCAGCGAGTACGACTACGGTAGTTTCCACCAGGAGGCTGGTGAAACCTACCTGATACCTCTCGAGATCGTGTTCCGGAACGCCGTACCTCCCGAGTCGAGCTTCCGGGACAGGTACTCGCCGGAGGACCTGAACATAGACCTCGAAGAATGGCCTGACGGAAACTACGAGCTCCAGGATCCTGTGGTGGAGTACTCCACCAAGTTCGAGGAAAAAGACAGGTATCTCTCGGAGGAGGAGGCGCGGAGTATCAGCGGGCTAGGAGACGAACTCAAAAAGGTCGAGGATATTGCGCACCACGTCAACGAAGTCGTCACCGAACATTCCGACGACGTTGGTTTCGTACACGTCGACGGCAAGATCGAATGCGTCTACCATCAGGGAGACGTCCTGGTTGCAGACGTGGTCGGGACTTTCGACGAGAACCGTTTCCTCTACAGTCCGGAGCAGAAACACGACTTCGTACAGTTCACTCAGCATAAACCGCCGAGCGACGCGCCGCGGAAACAGATATCGAAGGAGTTCCTGAGGAAGTACTACAGGGAGTACGACTCCGAATGGGTCGGATCCGTGAAGGACGCGAAGCAGGAAGCCGAGGAGCAGGGCGTCGAGGACTGGCGTTCCCTGTGTGGGGTGGATCCGAAGCCACTGCCTGGTGACGTAGCTACCACCGCCAGCAGGCTCTACACCGCGGGAGCAAACCTGTATACCGGGGAGAAATGGTTCGACGCACCGCACCTCTCTGAAGTGGTGGACAAGATCTAAACAGTGGCGACGTTCCGACGACGTTCTTTGTAAAGATAGATCCTTTTCGATCTATAGAGGGATAGAGATCCAGTCTATAGGGTAACGGAGTTAAAGAAACCACTATGTACCATCGACGTAACTCTCAAAACAAACACAGATGTACCAGGCTACAGTAAACGTCCGTCTCAAGTCAGGCGTACTGGATCCGGAAGCGAAGACGATACAGAGGTCGCTAGAGAGGCTGGGGTTCGATTTAAGGGATCTCAGGACCGCCGACGAGTACGTCGTCGAACTCGACGCCGAGAGCGAGGACGAGGCGGAAACTGAGGTAGAGGATATGTGTGAACAGCTGCTCGCGAACCCCGTGATACACGACTATTCGGTTGATGTATCCGAAATAGATGGAGGTAGTTAGACGAAATGATCGGTGTTCTACAGTTCGGGGGTTCGAACTGCGACCGGGACGTAGTCAAAGCCCTGGAGAAACTCGACGTCGATACCGAGTTGATCTGGTACAAGAACCGGGAGAGGATACGTGAATGCGACGGCGTCGTCCTCCCGGGAGGATTCTCCTACGGCGACTACCTACGTGCGGGCGCGATAGCCTCCCGTTCCACCGTAATGGAGGAGGTGGAGTCGCTCGCCGCCGACGGGAAACCCGTTCTCGGTATATGTAACGGTGCACAGATACTGTGTGAGTCGGGGATGGTCGAGGGAGTATACACCGACAACCTATCCAGCAAGTTCCAGTGCGAGTGGACGAAGTTACGCGTCGAAACAACCGACTCGCCCTTTACCGCCGCGTTTGAGGAAGGTGAAGTCATCGACGTCCCTATCGCCCACGCAGAGGGTCGGTACGTCGTCCGGGACGCAGATATAGACGAGGACGACCGTGTCCTGTTCAGATACGTGGACGAGGACGGAGAACCGACGGATGACGTCAACCCCAACGGCAGTGACGGAAACGTGGCTGGCGTCATCGGCGGGAACGGAAACGTTGCCGCGATGATGCCTCATCCCGAGAGGGCGAGCGACGAAATCCTGGGTTCGGACGACGGACTCGCGGTTTTAGAGGGATTCGTCTGAAACAGGTTTTGTTAGCCGGTTCGGTACCGACGCATCTAACTCGTATTTTCTTGGTTCTACATCTCGGCTTTATCTACTAAATTGTACATCGAGGGTACTATACTGTTCTAAACCAGTTATATAACGCTATATAACTGGGTATAATAGCGTGATATCCAGTTCTTCAACACCTAACATCCGAATACATCTCGGAAACTGTACATGGTTTAGACGGATTGTGGCACGACCCAGATGCAATACTTCGGCACTTTACACTGGTTTACGGTGAATCTTCTGACAACTTTACGGAAAAACCGTAAAGTAACTCAGTAGGAAGCATGGCCTGGTTAACAATAATCATTAGTTGAAGACCACCAACTTCCTGGACCCATTCCCTTTAACTCGAATATCGGCTTGTCTTCGAAACAGTATAAACGGTGGATTCTGTATCTCGTAGCAAATGATAAAAGTCGGAATAAACGGATACGGAACGATAGGGAAACGTGTGGCGGACGCCGTCGCCCACCAGGACGACATGGTGGTCGTCGGGGTGGCGAAGACCAAACCCAACTTCGAGGCGAAACACGCCGTCGACGCCGGATATCCATTGTACGCCGCGGTCGAGGAACGTATGGATCGTTTCGGCGAGGCGGGTATAGAGATAGAGGGACACGTCGAATCGATGCTGGAGGATAGCGATGTCGTCGTCGACGCCTGTCCCTCAGGTGTGGGGGAGCAGAACAAGGAGATGTACGACGAGTACGACGTCAAACAGATATACCAGGGCGGCGAGGATCCCGAAGTAGCGGAGGAGAGCTTCAACGCCGAAACTAACTACGAGGACTGCGTCGACGCCGACTCCGTGAGAGTGGTGTCGTGCAACACAACAGGTCTTCTCCGACTATTGAGTCCGCTGAAGAACGAGTACGGTATAGGCGACGTACGCGCCACGCTGGTACGTCGCGGCGGAGATCCGTCGCAGCACGGCCGCGGACCGATAAACGACATACTACCCAACCCCCTAACTTTACCAAGCCACCACGGTCCCGACGTCCAGACCGTAGATCCCGAGATAGGTATATTCACGATCGGCTTCAAGGTACCCGCGACACTGATGCACGTCCACAGCGTCAACGTCGAAATAGGGGATGTAACCGAGGAAGAGGTACTCGAGGTCCTTGAAGACGAGCCACGTGTATGTCTATTGGACGAGGAGAACGGTATCGAGAGCACCGCGGAGATCAAGGAATGGATGCTGGACGTTGGTCGCCCGAGGGGTGACGCCTGGGAGAACATGGTTTGGAAGGAGTCACTGACGGTCGAGGACGGCGAACTATACGTCTTCCAGGCAATACACCAGGAGAGCGACGTCGTGCCCGAGAACGTCGACGCCATCCGTGCCGTGACAGGAGAGATGGACCGGGATGAGAGCGTCGAGACGACTAACGAGTCGATGGGGATTTGATTTAAATTTAAGTTAATATTCAGGAAGTAAAGCTTATGCTTCTAACTATAGAGATTTCTACCGTGATTACCTGATGGGGTTTCTGGATGGCGATCCTTACACCCATTTAGAGAAGGGTACTTTATGGGGGATGGTGAAGTTTTCTGCTGTTTATACCCGCATATCTGGTGTTCTACGTACTGATGTTCGTCTTCTGTCTCGCCGCATTACTCCGGATGAAACAGACGGGTAAGTTCGACGATCTACTCGATATGAGGGAGGAAAGGACGAGTGGGTCTTCGGGGACATGAAACTCCGATAGTGACAAGGTAGACTTCGGGGGTGATATCGTCAAACTGTTGGTGATCTGTTATCAGTGGATTCCCAACTATAAGCCAGGGAGAATTTATCGGTTTTTTTAACTACGGGGTAACCGTGAGGTAACACGGGAATTACCCGAACTGCGAAGTACTCGACAGGCTTTTTCCGTTGCACGCACGATATATAGCACCCACAACATGTTGAGGTTTTTTACGATAGACCCGACATGTTGCGAGTGTCATACCAAGATTTATTATCCAAGTAAAGAATTAACCTGTAGATCAAACGGAGGAAAAGTTTGAGCAAAACAAAGGAAATCGACCTACCAATCAAACGCGTCACAGGCGAAACGATAGAAGAACGACTTACCGAAAACGCGTACCAGCGCATACTACCCGCCAGGTACCTCCAGAAAGGGGAGGACGGCGACGTGAAGGAGGAGCAGGAGGAGCTATTCGAACGTATAGCGAAGAACGTCGCACTCGCCGACGCTGTATACTACGCGGAAAACCGTGGTAAGACGATAGAGGTAACTCCCGAGCAGGTAAAGCCCGGGCACTCCAACCGCGACGAACTCGTGGATGAGGTGTTCGGCGAAGACGTAGAAGTGGGTGACGACGTAGAGGTGGAGCTAACTGAGGAGAACGTCAAAAAGTTCGCGTACGATACCGTGGTTCCGGAACTCGACGACGAGATTGCAGCGGATGTACGTGAGACGAGGAAGGAGTTCCAGGAGATCATGGAGAGGCTGTCGTTCATCCCCAACAGCCCCACCATAATGAACGCGGGAGGCGAACTCCAGCAGTTAAGCGCGTGTTTCGTCGACTCTCCAGACGACGACATGGAGAACATACATGAGACCGCTAAGGAAGCCGCAGAGGTCTTTCAGTCGGGTGGCGGCATGGGGTACGCATTCTGGCGTCTGCGTCCGTACGGCGATCCCGTTGGATCCACGGGTGGAATAGCTTCGGGGCCAATAACATTTATGAGGACCTACGACCAGATGTGCGAAACCATCGCCCAGGGGGGTACACGGAGAGGCGCTCAGATGGGTGTCATGCGTGTCTCCCATCCGGACGTCATTCAGTTCATTCACGCGAAAAACAAGGACGTCTCACTCGCACACAGTCTTAGGCTTAACGACCCCGACGACTATACCCATACGGACTTCATCGACGCCTTGGACGAAGCGAGGGAGTTGATCGACGACGAGGGACGGGTGCCGGAACATCTCCGTAACGCCGCCGAGGGACATCTCTCTAACTTCAATATCTCGGTCGGCGTCACAGATGGATTTATGGAGGCGGTCGAGAACGACGAGGACTACACCTTCACCAACCCCCGTACGGGTGAGCCACACGTCGCTACTACCGAAACCAAGAAGCTGTACGACAGGTTCGACCTCGGCGAGTACGTAGAGGCGGGTGAGGAGTTATCGGTTCCCGCCAACGAGATCTGGGAACGTATAATCGAGGGAGCACACGAAAACGGTGAACCCGGCGTCATCTATCTAGAACGCGTAAACAAGGAACACAGCTTCGACGTCGAGGAAAATCCTGACCACAGGATACTCGCGACAAATCCATGCGTCACGGGTGATACGTTGATAAGTACGGAGGATGGACTCGTTACCGCAGAGGAACTTTACGAACAGGGTTTTGCGCGGGACGTAGTAGTCGATGGCAGACTCAGTGAAGACTGCGTCAAGGAGGCAAGCAGCGTATACCGTACGGGTGAGAAAGAGGTCTACGAACTAACTACAGAGGAGGGATACGAGCTAAAACTGACTGCAGATCACAGGGTTATGACTGGGGATGGATGGAAGGAAACGTCCGAACTAGAACCCGGTGACTCTGTCCACATACAAAACCGTAAAGGAGAGTTTGGCCGACACGGTAAGCCGGAGGAGGGCCGTGTCCTCGGCTGGTTAGTCGGTGATGGTCACCTGAAGGATGATGAGGAACGTGCAGTTCTAAACTTCTACGATGAAGACACTGAGATATCGGATAGATTTGCCGAGGATGTTAACCAGATCGTACGTGAACCTCGTGGGAATGCTGATTATGAGATAGGTGTCAGTGAAATCGAGAGGGCGGACGGCTACCGCGGACCTCAGGCGATGGAACAGAGAATTAGGTCGTCAAGGCTTTACGAAATAGCCGAAACAACGGGTTTAACCGATGACAAACATCAGATCCCGGAAACCATTCTGAAGGGCAGCGAAGAAATGGCTCGTGGCTTCCTCAGGGCTTTGTTTACAGCCGATGGAACTGTGCAGGGCAGTGTCGATAAAGGCGTTTCAGTGAGGCTTGCGAGTACTAAACAGGGTTTACTGAAGGACGTTCAGAGGTTACTGCTCAACTTCGGTGTAGCGAGCAAGATATACGAAGATAGAAAAGAACCTGGGACTACGGAGTTACAAGACGGGAAGGGTGGCAGTTCCGAATACGAAACGAATGGTTTCCACGAATTACTGGTTGTAAAGGATAATGTCCAGAGATTCGAAGAGGAGGTAGGTTTTCTCCTGGATTACAAGAACAACGAGTTGGAAAAACGTCTTTCCAACTACGATCGGGGTCCATATAGCGAATCCTTCGAGGCGACAGTAAGTTCGGTGGAACACGACGGCAGCGAGTACGTATACGACCTGACTGAACCTGACACAAACTCGTTCGTTGCCAACGGACTGGTGGTTCACAACTGTGGGGAGCAGCCGCTCGAGGAGTACGAGGCCTGCAACCTCGGTCACATCAACCTCTCCACCCTGGCGGCAAAGGACGCTCCCGACTGGCGACAGTTCAGCGAGAGGCAGAAAGGCTCTCTCGAGCAGAAGGTCGACGCCTTCCTGGACGAGGCTATCGACTGGGAGGAGTTCGACGACAGGGTCGAGGTAGGCACCCATTTCCTGGAGAACGTCGTCACGATGAGTGACTTCCCGATAGATGAGATAGAGGATAAGGTCGCCTCGATGCGCAAGATAGGTCTCGGTATCATGGGTCTCGCCCAGCTATACATACAGCTCGGAGTCCGCTACGGAACCGAGGAGGCGAACGAGATAGCTAGGCAGCTGATGACGGAGATAAACCACGGGTCGAAGTCGGCGAGCCACGAACTCGCTCTCGAACGTGGACCGTTCGACGAGTGGGAGAACAGCAAGTACGCGGATCCATTGGAGTATAGAGACTGGTTCGAACATCAGACCGGCGAAAGCGCCGACGACTGGAGCGGGGGATACCCCGTAAGGAACCACAACACCACGACGATCGCGCCTACAGGGTGCGTAGACGAGAATTCACTGGTCTCGACGGACGAGGGGCTTCGTCCGATAAAGGACCTCGATAACACCGGTGCGGAGTTCGAACAGTGGGGTGAGATCGAAACCGGTGTTTTGACCGATGGTGGCACGAAGACAGCGACCGCGGTGTACGATAATGGCTTCGCTGACGTACGCCAGATCGAAACCGAAGGCGGATTCAGTGTTGCATCGACGCCCAATCACAGATTCCGAACGATCAACAAAGACGGTGAGTACAGATGGAAGGAGGCCGACGACTTCGAATCTGGCGACTACATCGTCCTCCAGCGAAACACCTTCGACGGTGAAACATGCGTTGAACTGGACGTGAGTGAACGGCAAAACTACTACCGAAATACAGACGAAGACCTCAAGCTTCCTGGGGAAATGACTCCGGAGCTGGCAGAGTTCCTTGGCTACTTCATGGGGGATGGTTACGTTCACGACGATGTTGCTGTCAAACTCGTTGTCGGTTCGGATGCTGAGGAACTCGACGAGTATCTTCGTGACCTCGGGGAATCGTTGTTTGGTGTAAAGCCGACTGTAGAAGACCGCGGAACGCGTCACGTCCTACAGTTCGGTGGTCGGCATCTTCCACGTTACTTTGATGACAACGGCTGGAAGAAAGACAAAGGAAACAAGGGCAAAGGGGCCGCTAGCGCCTTCGTTCCCACCGAGATCCTGCGGAGTGACGAGGATGTAGCGAAAGCCTTCCTACGTGGGTTGTTCGAGGCTGACGGATCTGCCTCACGTAAAGTCGAGCTATCGACGGTTTCGGCCACCCTTGCGGACCAGGTCCAGACGCTGTTGTTGTCACTTGGCTGTGTGTTCATCCGAGACACGATGGAAACTGGCGAGATAGAAGACCACTACGGAGAACGCCCGCGCCACTGCGTTCGTGGTGCAAACTACCGTGAAGACAAACGGTTCGTAGACGAAATAGGGTTCGTCACGAAGTCGACGGAGTTCGACCTCACCGCACAGTCATACAAGAACGACACTTATCCACCCGCCGTTGTCGACGCAATTCGGGACGTTGATGGGTATGTTTCCGTCAGCAAGTCCGTCAAACACCGAGTCAGTCAATCACCTATCAATGGCTCGGTGTCCCGGAAACTGGTAAAAGATGTCGAGGACGAGACTGGCGAAACCGTCAAACTCCAGGGTCGCCGACTTACTGACTTTTATGTCGCTACCGTCGATTCTGTCAACGACGAAAAAGCGTACACGAAAGACATCAGCGTTCCATCGAACAACACGTACATCGCAAACGGTTTCGTCACTCACAACACTACGTCGATGATCGGTGACACGACCGGTGGATGTGAACCGATCTATAACGTCGCGTACTACAAGAACGTCAGCGACGACGTACAGGGCGACGAGATGCTGGTGGAGTTCGACGACTACTTCCTCCGTACCTTGAAGGCGAATCAAGTCGATGTCGATGCCGTGAAGGAGGAGGCTAAACGTCAGATGGCGGAGAACAGGTTCGACGGTGTCGACGGTCTCGACACCGTGCCGGACGAGATAGGTGAGTTGTTCGTAACCACAGGCGACCTTACGGCGAAACAGCACGCATCGGTACAGTGTGCGTGCCAGGATGGCGTCGACAGCGCTATATCGAAGACGGTGAACGCCCCCCAGGACTCCACAGTAGGGGACGCGCGTGAGGTCTACGAGTACATCTACAGGAACGGCGGCAAGGGCGTGACGTACTACCGTGACGGCACAAGGAGCAAACAGGTTCTAACGACTCGTGCCGACAACAAGGAGAGTAGCGACGACGTCGTTGACGAGGTTCAGGACCTCCTGAACGAGGGGGAACTGAAGATACAGGATCTCGTTGATGGCGTGGACGACGCAGAAGCGGCGGGTATCGAGGAGTACGAGGAAGAGATTAAAGCCGAGGTCGAAACAGACGAGGTTACGGAGCCCGCGGTCGCGGACGAGTTCGCGCCACGTTCCCGGCCCGACACCATCAGGGGTGCGACACAGAAGATAGAGACGGGTTACGGTGGACTGTACGTCACCATTAACGAGGACGACAACGGTCTGTTCGAGGTTTTCAGCCAGATAGGCAAGTCGGGAGGATACACAACCTCTTTCACGGAGGGGATAGCCCGTCTAACTTCTCTCTGTCTCCGTTCCGGCATACCCGCCGAACGAGTCATAGATCAGTTAGAGGGTATAAGGTCGCCGAAAGTCACTTTCGACAGGGGAGAGCAGGTCCACAGCGTCCCCGATGCGATAGCGAAGGCTATGACGCGGTATATCGAGGGTGATATAGCGCCACGTCAGAGCAGGCTTCCCACAGACGGAACTGATGGAGGCGATACAGAGGAAGATGAACTCAAGAAGGAGGCGGACGGAGGCTCAGCGGCGATAAAGAGTGAGGCGGCGGAGTCCCTCGCAAAGCCCGCGGAGGCGAAGGGTGGTACTTCGGATATACAGAAGATCATCAACGAGGGCAAGAACCCCGAATGTCCCGACTGTGACTCGATGCTGGTTTACACCGAGGGATGCGTGAAATGTAATAACTGCGGATACAGCGAATGCTGATCCGGTGCTGAACCAAGTCGGGGCATATATCACGAACCCTGCCGCTGGTTAAGAAAAAACAATATACCTGTAACTGAAAACTATCCTGTATATGAATTCGTCTTCTACTACTGTCGTACTCGGCTGGGACGGACTCGACTACCGTATCGTGGAGGAGTTTGGCCTGGAGGGTGAGTTCGCCCCTCACTCGAAGGAGATAGATACGTTTGACAACGAAGTTACCGAGTATCCGGGTACATACGAACTATGGCCATCGATATTCACGGGGGTAATGCCGGAAACCCACGGTGTTTATCTACTCAGATACAACGGTGAGGGGGACGCAAACGTGTTTTCCGGACGGATTGCAGGCAAGATATCAGAGCTGTTCGACAGCGCTATCTCCGATGAGAAGAGCAAGTACATAGCGATGGGTCTCCGTAACAGGGGATATAATAAGACACAGAAAACCCCCGAATGGTACCGTGAGAAGGGGGTTACGACCCTTTTTGACGGAGTACATGCCCGTCCCGTCGGTGTTCCGAACTACCGTACCGCTCTCGACGAACGCCTGGATCTGATGTCGGGTTGGTGTGAAGAGATGGCTGAGGTGATGAAGTTCACAACACACGAAGAAAAGGATCTGGAGGTTTACAAACCCAGGATTCCGATAGACGACCTGGAGAGCTGGCAGATAGCTAAGGCTCAGGAGAAACTGGGTGTCGTTAAGAGATCGGTTCATTCGGGTGAGTACGACCTGGTTTTCGTCTGGCTAAGCTATCTCGACACAGTGGGCCATACGATGTTTTACGCGGACCCGGAGTACCAGAGACGGAACTACAGACATGCAGCGACGATGACGCGGGAACTCCGGGAATGGTTGAGTGATGAGGACGAACTCGTCGTGGTGTCGGACCACGGAAACAGGGACGGCTTACACACCCATAATGCATACTTCGGAGCCACCGACGAGGACGCACTCACGGGTGTGAGTTCCGTTTTGGACGTGAGAGGGGCTGTGGAAAAAACTATTTCAAGAGGTTCTAGGACGGACGCAGGTGTGGAGCGAGAAAGAGCGAACTCGAATTAGCGACGTAGGTCGGTTACTCTGTGAAGGTGATGGTTTCTCTAGCTGTTCTTGAGGTTCGCCAGTGCCTTAGCCGCCTGGTTACGTACCGTCTGGTCCTTGTCCTCGTTCATCTCCTCAATCTTGGGTCTCAACTCCCTGACGTCGTCCGGACACGACGCCGCAAGTTCGGCGACGCAACGGACTGCGTTGTACTTGGGCATCCTGACGTCGTCGTCCATAAGGTCTGTGAGTTTGTCGGTGAACCTGGTGACTTTTTCCGGATGTTCTTCAGCTATATGTCTCAAAGCTAGTGCTCCGTCCGCCCGGACGTCTTCGTCGCTGTTATCTAGAAACTCCCGTATCTCCGGTAGATATTCGAGAGCGGTTTCGGGTTCCTTTTTTGAAAGTTCGAGTAAATCCCATGCCTTCTCCCTCTGTTCCTGTATATCTGTATCCTGAGTCAAGCCTAGATCACTTCCTTGTTTTGTTTTTGACCTGAACTGTAATCTATCTTGCCAAAACGGCTGGTTTAACTGACATTCTTAAAATTTGGTTAGGCAATGGTTGTTTATCTAACATTCATAAAATATGGTTAGATAATGGTCGTTAAACAAAGATGGTTAATTAAACAAAGCTCCCAAAAATACAGGGTATTTTAAACCAGGCTGGAGGGGTTTATGGTTATAACTAAATAACTGGAACTCTACGAAATAAATACGATTAATCTGGCGACGTGAATTATGAGGGAGAAAGATTATAAAAACCGAGAGAACGAAAGGGAAGAAGGCGGTATCACGGAAAAGAGCTACAGGCTCCGCAAGAAAGCTCTGGAGGTAAACGGTCCGAACCCACCCGAACCGGAACTAATCGAGGAGCTAGCCGAACTCATGGACTCGGAAAACACGAAGGCGAGGAAGGACTCCGCCCACTCTCTGCAGTGGATCTCCATCTGGCATCCCTCGATGCTTGCTCCGGCGATAGGCCCTATACTACGGCACCTGAGGGACGACGACGAGGAAGTCGTCAACGAGTCGATGGACGTCGTAAAAAGGACGACGACGGAGTTTCCCGACGAGATAAACGAACATAGTGACCTGCTTTTTGAGGCATTCACCGACCGATCAAGCTTCATACAAGAGGACGCAGCAGCGGCACTCGTCGACATCGCTGACGAGTATCCGAAAGACGAGGTGTTCGATATCGAGGAAATGGTCGACCTGCTCGACGATGCCACAAACGAGATCAGGGCCTATATAGGCCTTATACTACGGAAACTCGCCAAGGACAGGTACAGGGAGATTCTTCCCTACACGGAGGAGATAGCCGCGAGTCTAGATACAGAGGAGAAGTCCCGGAAGAGGCTCTCCGCGACGTTACATACTGTTTCCCAGCTAGACGCGAGAGGTTTCGAGGACGCCTTGGAGGACATCTGTGACGTACTCGAGGACATCATAAACTCGGAGAAACCAAGCGAAAAGGAGTCAGCGAAGAACCTCGCACTCAGTATATCTAACGTTGTTGACCAGGAACCCGAGATAGTGGATCCGTATGCGAGTCAGATACTCGATACCTACAGGGAGATAGAGGTGAAGACTCCGGCACGTGACCCGCTAGAAGGTACGTTGGACGAACTACTGGAATAACACGTCTAACTACATACCGTTCTGTTTACTAACTACATACCGTTCTGTTTACTAACTACATACCGTTCTGTTTCACTATAGTATATTCTGATTGTCTATTTATCGATAGAATAAATCTTGATCACGTATTCACCTGTAGAAAAATGTATAAATAAAAACCCCTGAACCTGGTTCGACGTAGTCTTCTCTAATTAACCGAAACCGTGTCCCAGACGGGTTTCAGTTCGTTGACAGACTTGTCGTAGGCTTCCTGAACCTTCTCCCTGCGTTTGTCCTCCAGTCTTCTGCGGTGTTTGACGTCGAGTCCGAGTATACCCTGGTCGTCGTCGCCCGTCCTGTCCAACTCTCCGGATTCGGCACCGCCCTTGGCGTCGATTAACTCGTCCTTGCTGCTGGTTCTGTTCGCCTTCTGGTTGGATTCGAGGGCTGTGTAGTCACGTTCGAGCCACTCTTCCTCGCTGATGGCGAACTTCTCCTTGCTCCAGTCCCTGTAGAGTTCGGGGACTACGTTGTAGGCGCAGAACGGAATCACGCGTCCATCGGGCATCGCGTAATGGATGTCGCATTTCTCTATCCTGTCGAGGTCGTAGTTGTATGCGTCCTGGAAATGCATCATGCCGAGGTAGAGCGAGTTCTTGTGGAACTCGGCGAGTCCCTCGTAGTCACCCTTCGTGAACGCCTTGAACAGGGCCTTGCCGACATCGACGTCGCTTGGTGCGGCGTCCTCGTCTATAATGCCACGTAGTTTCTTGAAGAGGCGTAACGAAACCCTCGCCTTGTCGAGTTTGCCAAGGTCCTCGTCGTACTCCTCCGAGATGTCCCTGAGTTCCGTGAGTAGGGAGTTGACATCCATGACATCCGTGATTGGCGTGAGTTCTCCGTCCTCTATGAAGACGTAGGTCGCCATGCCGCACGCGAAGTTGTTGGTGAGTTCGTACAGACCTTCGCCCTTCCAGGTCTTGATGAAGTCGCTGACCGCGAGGCAGGCGGGTACCGGGAACCAGGAGGACGACGGAATCTTACCGTCGGTCTGCTCCTCGATCATGTTGATGGTGGTGGGGATCGTGATCCTCTGCTCCCTGCGTTTCGGATCGCTCATACGTCCGACGAGTGAGACGGGCTGGAAGTTGACACCCCGGACGATGTCGTTGTTTGCGGCGGCGAAACGAGTGATGTCGCCGACCTGGTCGTCGTTCCATCCGCCGATAATCGTCGGAACGAGTACTGCCCCCAGGTTAGCTTCCCTGCATGCGTCCAGGGCATAGGGCATCTCCCAGTAGTTCTTCGCACCTACGCGTGGATCGAGGCCGTCGAAGCTGGTGTAAATGATGTTGGCGCCGGCGTCCCTGACCTGCTTTGCGAGTTCGGGCTCCTCCATGAACCTGGAGGCATGTGTGTTAAGCTGTATATGGTCGACGTAGTTGTCGACTAAGTCGATTATTTCGGGGAGGTCCTCACGTACGGTTGGTTCACCTCCCGTAATCTGTATGGCGTTACATCCGACGGGTTCCTCCTCCGCCATCGACTTCGCCATCTCTTCGATCTGCTGGTGCGTCGGTTCGTATAGCGGTTCGTCCTCCTTGGCGTAGAAGAAACAGTACCAGCACGACCGGTCACAGCGGTTAGTGATAGCTATGTTTCCGAGTCCACTGTGGCTTTTGTGTTTCGGACAGAGCCCACAGTCGGTGGGGCAGACTATGTCACCGTCGGGCAGATGGTGGTAGGACTTTATATGGTTCTCGTTGTCCCCCCAGCTCTTTGCCCTGTAGTACATCTCGGCGTCGCCCCAGTAGATGTCGTCCTGGGTGCCGTGTCTTAGACATTTCTTGTTGAGGAGGATCTGGTTGTCCTTTTCGTAGACGACCATGGGTACCACCATGTCGTCGTACCTTCCCTCCTCCACGCAGTCGGGACAGAGGCTTGAACTAACTTTAATTACAACTTCAGCGTCGGATGCTAATTCATGAACCAGTTCACGGGCGTCATCTTCATTTTCTATTGAATCAGGGGTATAGGCGTTCTTGGAGATCTCCACGACGTCGTTGTCGCCGACCTCCTCGGGGGCGTCTGTTAGATCACCCCTGAGTGCCATTACTTTGGGTTGTGATGACATTTGACATAGAACATGACTGCAGAAATAAATAGTTTATGGCTAATACCCTTATCCCAAAAATAAAGGGGGTTTAAAAGAAGAGTTCCTGAGCTTCCACTACCGATATTCTTAACCTTTTTCTTGAGTTGAAAACAACCCCCGATCTATTAGTCAGCGGCTTCCGCTTCCTGTCCCGAAGTTTCGGGTCCTGCATCCATTCCTCCGCCACCTTCCTCATCCGCCAACGTATCCATCTTTATGCTTCCCCGGTTCGCCTTGATATCGTCAAGTTTTCTGGTGATGGCGGCCGAGAACGCCCAGGCGAGTCCTCTCGAAATGACGCGAGAGGCGATGTTCCAACCCTTTGTTGCCTTCCAGGACTTGCCCTTGAACTCGTCCTTGTTGTGCTGCCAGCATTTGTAGAATAGTTCCCACTGGGCGTCGGATAGTTCACTCGCGGTAAGCGTGTCTCCGGTGCCGTAGTCCATGTACATCAGTGGGGCGAAGATGGCGTGTGCGTCGTCCAGGTCTTCGATGACGTCTATGGTGCGGCGGACATCCTCCCGTTTCTCACCCGGTAGTCCGACGATAAGCGTACACGCCGGGTACATGTAGTTACTGTTGAGGACTCTAACTCCCTCCTTGATGACTTCGGGCCACTCCTCGACGTCGTACGGCACGACCTTGCCGGCGAGATGCATCTCTATGAGGCGTGGACTCGCGGTCTCGATGCCCGGCTGGACTCCGGTCCAGTTGTTGGGTCCGAGGTCGTTGATGTCTGCGATGTCTTCAATCAGGTCCGGCGCCCGTGCAGCGGCGGCGAGGCTCATATGTGTCGAACCAACCTTCTTGATTCCGTCGACATCAAGGAGGGTGTCGTAGAGTTTGAGTATCGCGTCCCTGTTTGGTTCGAAATGTTTCCCGCGTTTATAGAGGAGTATGTCTTCGCTGTGGAGCCAGATAGCATTGAAGCCAGCCTCGGCGTTGAGTTTCGCCTCCCGTTTCAACCGCTCGGGATCGGCGTAGATGTCGCGGCGCATGTCGGGTCCGCAGAAGTCGCATCCACGTCCACATCCACGCATCGACTCCAGGAGTCCGTTGATAGTGGGTCCCCGTATCTCGGGGATCTTGCTCATATCCTTGGGGCTGTCACAGTTGTAGGTGTCCTTACCCCCGTCCTTTATCTCGTCGAATATCTCCCCTGCCCGGTATCCAGCCTCTCCGTGGACGATAACGTCGATATCGAACTCGTCCCGCATATCCTCCGAGTCAATCTGCCACGCCCCACCGCCACCCTGGACAGTTTTATGGTCGCTGTCGAGGCTCTGGAGCTTGTCGTGGAGTTCACGGAACTTGACGGCGTTCATTGGCGTCCTCTTGTTACCGTGAGTGAACGAGGACGTTACCGGACCCTTCCCCAGTGGGTCCATGGCGTTCACACCCACTATCTCAGTACCTTCTCCAACGACCTTGTCGACGTGGTCGGGGTGTGCCATCGCTATGTCGTCCGGGCTGTATCCGTCGTTGATAAGGCCGCTCTCCAGCCTTCTTAAACCCATCGGCATTATCTGTGATGTACCGTCGGGGTTAGCCTCAACCGGTGGTGCGAAGAGTTTGTCGTACACGAGGTCGGGTATCACGCTGGTGGGTGCACATGAAAGGAAGCCAAGAATGTAGTTGCCCCTGAAGTTACTCATCAGGGATCTGTCTGAAACTAGGACAATTTCTGGATCTGACATTTTATACCAATTAGAGGAATCTCAAACCATATATAATATGGGGGTGATTTTCCAGAATAACCTCCCCCATATAAAGTGACTGTTTAAATATCAACTCGCGTATATAAAGAAACGGTAACTACTGCAATCATTAAAAACCGTTTCGGGTGAAGTTCAGAACGGTTCTAAGTATACATCTGTGTAGTTATTTCCTGGGTAGTTGGAATTCCTAATTCTTTATCTGTATCTTTAATTCTACATTTAATTCCATATAGGGGGGGGGTTACAATAGAAATTAGAGGTATTTCTTAGTTGAAGTCGGAACCTCAACGTCGGTACTAGGTCAGATTCTCGTAGAGTCTATCTAGCTCCTCGAGCGTCCTCTCGATATCCAGATCGTTTCTCATACCAAGACATCGTTCCCCAAACCAGTCGGCATCCGAACAAACTTCGACGGTCGTTTCCGCGAACTCCTCGACATTGCCGGGGGAGAACCTCATGCCGTTGACTCCCTCTTTTACCGTCTCCTGCAGTGCTTCCGCGTCAGCTGCGACCACGGGTGTACCGCACGACGTGGCTTCGAGTCCAACGAGTCCCTCGGTCTCTACCTCGCTTGGGAAGACGAAGGCATCGAGACAGGAGTAGAACTTTGGTAGGTCCTTTCTGGGAAGAAATCCGGGAAATACGAATCTGTCCCTTATACCAGCTTCCTCTGAGGACTCGATCAGGTCCTCTCTCGCTGGACCATCACCTACCAGAACGAATGAGAACTCCCTGGAATCCGACAAGTCTAGCTCGGCCGCGAGTTCTATTATTAGATCCAGGTTTTTCTCGTATCCATGTCGGCCACAGTACCCCACAACAGGTGGTTCGACTCCCCAACCTGTCATCAGTTCCTCGGGGTTGCGTGGTCTGAAGAAGGAGATATCGACTCCGTTTTTAATCACCTTCACTTTGTCGGGATCTATGCCTTTACCGACCACCATCTCTGCAGTTCTCTCGCTTGGGGTTACGACTGCGTCGCCTTTACTGAGGTACTCCCTCTCCCACCACGAGTTCATACGTTTCATTCGGTTCTGCAGTCCCTCGTGTTCGGTGACGTACTCGACGTACTCGTTAGTCGGGGTGTGGTAGTTGATCACCAGCGGAATGTTCTTTTTTCTTGCAACCTTGACTCCCGCGAGACCCGTAAAGTAGGGGGTATGGACATGTACGACGTCGGCGTCCGTAACACGTGGTGAGAGCCGGAAGCTGGGTCCTTTGAAATCTCCGTCATCTATTTCGTCAGATACGGATAGATCGCCGGAACTTGTCCCGATATCTTTGAACTCCTTCTCTACGTCTTTGGAGTTGCTGCCGTTTCCGACGGAACCTTCTCCGAAGTTCAACTTCTTCGCCCTTTCCTTTCCCCTGTAGACGGCACGAAGATAGCCCAGGTAGGAGTCCTGCAAAATACGTTTCTTCTTCCGTGAGAGCTCCTCGTCCGTATAGATAACCCGTAGGACCCCCGATATGAATCCAGGTACCGGGAGTCCGAGGTTCATACCCTCGTAGAACGGAAACGGTACACTCCTGACGGGGTACTCGTACTCGTCGGGTTCGTGGTTTCCGTGACCGGGATACGTCACAGTCATCCTGCCGTAACCGTCGGTATTCCATTTCTCTTTCCAGAGGTTGACGGTGTAGGCGGCGCCATTGACGTTTGGTAGGTAGGAGTCCGTGAAGGCACTAACGTCCATATATTATCCCTCTGGATGTTTTCTAACGTCCATACACAACGTCCATGTACTTTCTCTGTCTTATCTGAACGGTTATATACTATCTTTCTTGACTATCTGTCTTATCTGAACGGTTATATACTATCTTTCTTGACTATCTGTCTTATCTGA
>JBDGRN010000008.1:45328-50609 GCA_042218125.1 Halobacteria archaeon
ACGGTTATATACTATCTTTCTTGAAAATCTATCTTGACGGTTCATATCTTTTGCTGGATATAGGTCTCCACCGATTGATCTTGAAGATGCCCGAATTTACCCTGAAATGTAATGAATGTCTATACCCCGGGTTCAGACGAACATCGGCGTACTGCGCCGGTACTCCATGTATCTCTCGCTGTCACCCAACTCCTTCATAACCTCCTTTTCCTCGTTCTTGGCTGCCTTGTAGTAGAAGTAAACCAGTACAGGCAGGATGGCGGTCGTGAGTATCGTGGGCCATCCGATGAACCATCCGACCGCGATCAAGGTAATACCGACGTACTGGGGGTGCCGAGAGTACCTGTAGATACCCGAGGTCACGAGTTCGTCCTTCTGGGTGGCTCTGTAAATCGTGATCCATCCGACTGCGACGATCAACATACCTACTATGGTGACGACGGCACCTACCACGGTCCAGAAGTCCATGCCGAAGGTCTGCCCCATCAGCTGAAAGTCGACAACGTAGTCCGGAGTCTGCCTTACGGAACTCGGCGTAATCGCTGCACTCGAGAGGTATATCGTGAGTGGGATACCGTACATCTCGACGAAGAGCGAGACGATGAATGCGGCGTATACACCCATGGATTTCCAGTCCGCCTTACGTCTGTAAGTCAGCGGAATTAGGAAGAATAGGAAACCGAGTATGTTTAGCAGAGCTATATCCCATCTGTTCTGTATAACTACCTGATCGACCTGGCCGGTTATGAAGAACTTGTAATGTTCCCAGAACGAAGGTATCGAAAACAGGGCAACGGCGACTATGAATCCGAATATGAAGCTTCTCTTGTCTATACCGGAAATCTTCATTTGTTAGAGGTATCTACTGGGGTAACTAAGCGGTTGCGTTAATCTCCGGTAAAATATCTCTCTTGGTTTGTTTGTTGTCTTGGTTTGTTTGTTGTCTTGGTTTGTTTGTTGTTTTGGCTTAATTCGATCTTGGTTAGTTTATCTCTATCTCGGTTAGTTCTCGGGCTTAGTTACCAGTTTGACGTCAAACGAAGCTACTGTTCTACGGTATCCCTCTCTTTTTTAGCATCCCAGGTCATTTTAGGGTTAGTGTACGAGTTCGTTCATCACCTACCGGAATCGAACTCCAGCCTTGCCCGTATGGCGGTGACGGCGAGTGACGCCGGCTACGGTTCGGTAGTCTCACGGAACCACACGGATACCACCGGCGGCACAGATGGAGGTAGTAATGGAGTCCAGGAGATATACGACGAAGAACCGGCCCTTGACGACGTAGATATATACAGGGGTATTGAGGTCAGAGCTGATTCGGTGAACGACCTCAACTCCCAGGTTCACAGTTTTTCCGGGGAAGCCGAAGTCGTTATGGTTCACGGAGGCGACGCGGAGATAAACGTCGCGGCGTCGCAGTCGGACGACGTCGACGTGGTGTGTCATCCCTGCATGAAGGAGGAGTTCAACCACGTCTTCATCCGAAACTGCGCCGAGAACGACGTCGCTGTGGAGTTCAACCTACGTCCCGTAATCAGGGTGTCGGGTGGTTCCAGGGTACGGAGTCTGGAAAACATAAGGAAGATGCTGGAACTGGTGAGGAAGTACGAGACATCTTTTATCATATCGTGTGATCCATTCGGACATCTTGAGATACGGGGCAGACGGGAGGTGGAGGCTATCTGCAGATCTATCGGTTTTTCGGACGACGAGCTACAGATGGGTATGGAGGAGTATCCGAATAAATTACTGTTTGGGTAGAGGATATCCGGGCTTGTTTGTTTGGATATTGGATACTGTTTGTTTGGATATTGGATACTGTTTTTGTATAGGGGATTTCCAGGTGTCATATATAAATCCTGGTGCACGAGTCGTCTTTGTAATCCTTAACAGGTTCTGGAATATAGAGTAAACAACATGATAAAGTCGATAGACGAGACCGCCGAGAGGTTCGACGAGGTCAGCGACTGTTACGACGAGGAGTACCAGGACGAGGTTGCAGCCAGAACTTCGTTCTTCGTAATCGAAAAAACCCTGAACCGGACGGATGAAGGAAGCAAGGTAGTCGATCTGGGGTGTGGTACCGGAAGGCAGTCCCTGAACGTCGCTCCACACGTCAAAGAAGTCGTAGGCTTCGATGTCAGCGATGGAATGCTGGAGCAGGCGCAGGGAAAGATAGCTAACTCCGGCCTGGAAAACATCGAGTTAAGGGAGGGGAGGTTCAGGGATCATGACGCCGACGAGGTCGATGCCGTTATCTCTAACTTCGCGATGCACCACCTGGACGACGACGCCAAGAGGGAGGCAATCGGTACCGTAAGGGAAACCCTGGACGGAGAAGGATGTTTCATCTTGGGTGACGTCGTCGTATACGAACCGGAGGACGTGGATGCCGGGTACTATGACCCCGAGGTCGACGACCCCGCCATGATCGGGGATCTGCTTTCTATGTTCCGTGAGGATGGTTTCGAAATCGAATATACAAGGACGGGTAAGGTCGCCGGAGTTTTCGAGGCCACCACAGAAATCGACGGTTTCGACGAGGTCTAGATGAAAGGGCTACCCAAGTCGCTCCGCGAAAGCTATAGGTACCTGGTGTTCTCCCTCGAAACACCACCCGGGGAGGAGGTAGGCGAGTCAGATCTACAGCGGACGATCTGGTTCGAGGCACAGAACCTCTACGGCGACATGGTGTCGAGCGAAGCTGGTTTGAGGCTGATCGAATACCGTACTCAAGGATGCTTGGAACCTAACGAACACCCCGATGGTGACGGAGAACCCGGTCGTGGTTCCGTCGATGGTCCGGGGTTCGGGATACTCAAGTGCTCCAGGGAAAAGGTGGATCAGGCCAGAGCTGCTCTCGCGTGCGTCACAGAGGTGGGTGACGTCGAGGTAGCGCCCGTGGTCCGCGGAGTTTCCGGAACGGTAGAGTCGGGGAGGGAGAAACACGTAGCTTCCGGGAACTCCGGCTCCGTGGTAGTCGACGGATGTGAGGGGTACAGGTGGGGTGAAAGACTCGATCTACCCGTAGGGGATGATGAAAGACGGTTTTCTTCGTCTGGGAGTGAGGGAAAACCTAACTTTATTGGTCTAACAGTGTACGATTTATCTAAAGAATGACTAGAGGAGGGTTTTAACTTTGCTTCAGGGTTCTCAGCAACAGGCATACGACAGAGCGATAACTATCTTCAGCCCCGACGGCCGACTCTACCAGGTGGAGTACGCCCGTGAGGCAGTGAAGAGAGGTACGGCGAGCACGGGCGTCGTTACTGACGAAGGCGTGGTTCTCGCGGCCTATAAACGTATCTCGCATCCTTTGATGGAGTCGGAGAACATAGAGAAGATCTTCAAGATAGACAGCCATATCGGGGCGGCGAGCGCTGGACACGTCACCGACGCACGGAAACTGATCGATATCCTGCGTCGTGAGTCACAGGTGAACCGCGCGACTTACCAGGAACCTATAGGCGCGGAGACCGTGGTCCGAAGTCTATGTGACGAGATGCAGCAGTTCACCCAGCGCGGCGGGGTGCGTCCCTTCGGTGTATCCCTTATCGTGGGTGGAATAGACGATACCGGAGCGAGACTCTTCGAAACCGATCCCAGCGGCTCCTTCTACGAATGGAAGGCAACCGCGATAGGTTCGAACAGCAAGGAGATCAGGCAGAACTTCGAGGAAGAGTACTCCGAAGACATGGATATAGAGGAGGGTCTCGGGATGGCATTCAACTGTATGAAGGACACGGTTGAGGAGGAGAGCGATGTCAAGAACTTCGAGGCAGCCGTTATAAAGGAGGACACCAAGGAGTTCCGTGAACTTTCGCAGTCCGAGATAGCCGAACACATATAAACCGAAGACTCCGAATCTATACTTAGATATGATTCCACTCGACGACGCTGTGACGGCGAGACTGGAGAGTCACGGCCAGAGATTCGAAATCCTGATCGATCCGGATGCCGCACTCGAAATCAACCGGGGCGAGTTCGAGGGCAGTCTGGAGGACGTGATTGCGGCGGAAGACATCTTCGAGGACGCATCGACGGGAGATCGTCCACCCGAGGAGGCACTCCTGGAGGTGTTCGACACGACCGACCCCCTCGAGATCATCCCCGAGGTCGTGAAAGAGGGAGAGATACAGATTACGGCGGAACAGCGAAGGGAGATGCAGGAGAAGAAACGGAAAAAGATTATTAATACTATCGCGAGAAACGCCATCAATCCTCAGGAAAACAACACGCCACATCCCCCCGACAGGATAGAACGTGCCTTGGAGGAAACCGACTTCAGGGTCGACCCCATGGTGCCGGCGGAGGACCAGGTGGACGATGCTGTCGATCTATTACGTCCAGTAATACCGATCAGGTTCGAGAAAGTAAAGGTCGCCACAAAGATCCCCGCTGAATACGCCGGTGCGGCACAGGGTAAGTTACGTGATTTTGGCAGTCTCGAGAAGGAGGAATGGCAGGCGGACGGTTCCTGGATAGCAGTGATAGAGTTCCCGGCGGGACTCCAGAACGACTACTACGACCTGGTCAACAAGCTTTCAGAGGGAAACGCGGAGACACAGATAGTGGACGACAAAGGTCTGTAGTTTCTGTTCATGGTACTCGATCATAAAAATTATAATATAAAAGATACACTTTGGCACAGATGACCCACGTTTCTACGTTTATTGTTGGTGCTCTTATGGGTTTCTCGTTAACTATACCGTTAGGGCCGGTAAATGTCCTCGTGGCCGATATATCAGTAACCGATGGCTGGCTTAAGGGGTTAAAAAGCGGTTCAGGTGCCATAATCAGCAATATCCTGTTCGCTATCTTGTCAATAACTGGGGCTGTTTATGTAATAGACGTAACCAAAATACATGGAATAATTGCTGGAGTTGGCGGAATTTTCATGTTTTATATGGCATACAGCACCTATAAATCCTATAAAACACCTGATGAATCTGAACTCAAGACGGATTCACCTGTTGTAAGCGGATTTTTGATGAGTGCAACCAATCCTTTCGGCTGGATGTGGTGGATGACTGTGGGTTTGACCATGATGGAGCCCCGGCATATAACGATGGAGTTCATTGAGTTTCACACCTCTGGAGGATATATAATCTTGGTAGGTTTTTTCACTGCAGCTGTTTCGTGGTACCTGTTTTTCTCAGTATTTGTTGATAAAATGAATAGCCATGTGAGTAACTTAGAGAAGATAGTAACCTACGTTAGCATCTTGATACTTGTCCTGTTCGGTGCGGAGTTCATAGACCTGGCGACCGAAATGGTTTGA
>JBDGRN010000060.1:0-49852 GCA_042218125.1 Halobacteria archaeon
CACGGAAGCGGCCTGGGTCCCTGGATGGTACACTGGATGGTGGAGGGGTCGAATGTGGTGGTTCGGTTCGAGGAGAACCATCCGCGGGGAAACAAGGTCGGGGTAGAGCTGGAGATGTCGGAGTAGACGGCATAAGGTAGAGCTGGAGATGTCGGAGTAGACGGCATACCGGTGACCTCGCTGTTCTATTTCTCGAGTCTCAGGTCTTTAAACGTGAAAGAATCCCGTTATCCTCTTTAACCAAAACGCCGTACCTACCGCCGTGGATCACGTTTCCGACAGAGTAAGAAATCCTTTCAACCTCGGTGTTCCGGAGGGTATGGAGGACTGTACGACTGTACATGGATATGGAGACGCTTCCGCGGACTTCCACCTCATAGGTGACCATCCCGGAAGCCACGGCGGTGTAGATACTGGTGTACCTTTCACCGAAACCCGTTCAGGTAGGAAGCTCCAGTCGGTGATGCACGAGGTCGGTTTCCTGAAAGATGAGTACGGCGAGAGGCCCGCGGTAGACAACTTCTACATGAGCTACGTCAACTGCTGTTTCTGTGGGGGTGAACCCGCGCTTCTCGACTACGCCTTGACGGAGAGGTTCTTCGACGCCGAACTCCGGGCTATAAACGCACATATCCTGATGCCGGTTGGTGAGAAGGCACTGAGAACGGTTCTCCAGAACTATACCAACCAGGCACACAGGTTCGAGGATAGGTCACTCGGAGACCTGCACGGAAGACATATACGTGGCATGGGTTTCATGGTGGTGCCTATTGAGGAACCCCTTGACTGGCGGGATGGCGTCTCGGAGGAACTTGTGTCGAACTTAGAGGCCATACTGAACTCTAACTACCTACAGACAAAGGGCGTGGCGACCAGGATAGGCTGAAAGGGCGTGGCGACCAGGATAGGTTTGTTTGGGTACACCGGCCAAACGGCTTCACGGCATCTCCATTTATAAAACCGCGTGCACTCAGTATCATGTAATGAATGGCAACAGCTTTGGGAGGCTTTTCCAGGTAACCACTTTCGGAGAGAGCCACGGGAAGGCAATGGGCGTAACCGTATCCGGATGTCCCGCGGGTCTCGAACTCAGCGAGGAAGACGTCCAGAGGGAGCTGGACAGGAGGAAACCGGGGCAGAGCAAGATCACGACTAGCCGCAGCGAACCGGACTCGGTATCGATCAAGAGCGGTCTACAGGACGGCTACACTACGGGGACGCCGATAGGTATGGTTATACAGAACAAGGACGCCAGGTCGGGGAAGTACGAACCGTTCGTGACGGCGCCACGTCCGAGCCACGGGGACTTCACCTACAGCGCCAAGTTCGGCACACGTAACTGGGGTGGCGGCGGAAGATCCAGCGCCCGTGAAACCGTCAACTGGGTCGCGGCGGGTGCGGTGGCGGACAAGATCCTGGAGAAAAACGGGATCGAGGTCGAGGCTCACGTAAACCAGATAGGAGACATCGAGTCACCCGATGTGGGTTTTGAGGAAATAAAGGAGCACAAAGAGGACAACGATGTACGGTGCGCCCATCCGGAGACGGCGGAGAAGATGCGTGAAGCGATAGACGAGTACCAGGAGGAGGGTGACTCTATCGGCGGATCCATCTACTTCGAGGTGAGGGGCGTTCCCCGTGGACTCGGAGCGCCGCGTTTCGACAGTGTGGAGGCACGTCTCGGTAAGGCGTTGATGTCCGTACCCGCGTCTACGGCGTTCGAGTTCGGTCTCGGGAGGGATGCCCGTGAGTACACGGGGATCGATAGGAACGACGAGTGGGAGTTCGACGAAGAAGGCGATCCTGTACCCCGGGAGAACGACCACGGAGGACTCCAGGGTGGAATCACGACGGGTGAACCAATATACGGAGAGGTTACTCTACACGCCCCGACCAGCATTCCACTCGAACAGACTACTGTAGACTGGGAGACAGGGGAGGAGAAGGAGGTCCAGGTGATAGGGCGACACGACCCGGTACTGCCGCCGAGAGGGGTTCCGGTAGTCGAAGCTATGGTGTCATTGACTCTCGTCGACTTCATGATGCTCTCGGGACGGGTTAACCCCGACAGACTGGACGGCGACGTGGGGGAGTACGATACGGAGTACCATCCCTCCAGCCCCAGAAACGAGGAGTGAACCGGGAAACGAAGAATGACACGTGAACTTATATGAAACGTGAACTGCTCGTGCTGCTGACCGTGTTACTGATGGTTACGGCGGGATGTATGGACGGTGGCGGTGGAGACAGTAAAGCCGGGGGAGACGATGTTGCCGGAGACGGTCCGGGCAACGTCTCTACCCAAAACAACGGGTCGGACGACAACGTCTCGATCGAGAGGGTGAAGCCACCCGGAGGGGAAGATAAAGGTAGGGAGTTCGAACGCAACCTCACTGATCTGGCGGCTAAGTTCGACGCGTCAGCCGTCTACAGGAACGACACCGAACGTATGGAGTCGGTTCTGAGGGTAGACGAGGAGGACCGGTCATATGAGTTCACGGTCAACGTCACCGTCGACGTTTCCGACAGTGGGAAGTCGGAGGACAGGTTCGAGAAGGTTCTGCATGGCCTGTGCAGGGGGTTCCAGAGGGTAATTAACGACAAGGGGGGTTCGGAGGTTACCGGTAAGTTCACGGAAGCCGGGTCTGGAAAGACGGTGAACGGCAGTAAGATCGACAGTATAATTACGACATACGCGCCAGTCGATGTCAGGATATCCTACTCCACGGAAGAGGAGGGTCTGTTCGGCGAATGTGAGGTAACACCTGACGATGTCATCCTGAATATCGACGGTTTCAGCGACGGGAAAGGCAACGTGTCCGATGGGTCGGCGTAGATACGGTGTCTGAGCCGTTCTCCTCACACGGGTGACTTCAACTGGAACGTATCCCGGGCCGTCCGTGGCGTAGTGGTGTTATCATCCTCCGCAGTAAAGAGAAAGAAAGATTACCGGGTTCCTACTTTTTTCTGGCAAGGAGAGTCAACTATGCAGCAGGATCAACTTGAGGAAGTGGACAGGGTGGTTCACGAACCCAGCGAGGAGTTCGTCGAATCAACCAACGTCTACGAATTCATGCAGGAACACGGCATCGACGACTACGAGGAACTTATCGAGAAGACGTGTGGGGACGTCGACTGGTTCTGGGATGAACTCGTCGACCACCTTGGGATCGAGTTCTACGAAGAGTACGACGGTATTCGTGACGACGCCGACGGACCTCAGTTCACGGAGTGGTACGAGGGCGGTGAACTCAACGTCGCACACAACACCGTCGACAGACACGCTGCGGGCGACAGTCCCGACAGGAACAAGGTGGCGTGTATCTGGGAGGGTGAACCCGGCGACATACGGGAGATAACATACCACGAACTCGACAGACAGTCCAGCAAGGTCGCGAACGCCTTAGAGGAACGGGGCGTGGGGAAGGGCGACACCGTCGGTCTCTACATGCCGATGGTTCCCGAGGTAATGTCTATACTGTACGGTTGTTTCAAGGTCGGTGCCATCGCGGTACCGGTCTTCTCGGGCTTTGGCGTCGACGCTACCGCGACACGTATCGAAGCCAGCGAATGTTCCGTACTGTTCACCGGGGACGGATTCTACCGCCGCGGCGGCGAAATAACTCTGAAGGAGGCGGCAGACGACGCTATAGAGGAGGCAGGATACGTCGAGAACACCATCGTTTACGACAGGCTTGGAGCCGATATTCCGTGGGACGACGATAGAGACGAATGGTGGAGCGACGCCGTCGAAACCCAGGACGACGAATACGACACCGTTTCGGTGGAGTCAAGCCATCCCTGCATGCTTCTGTACAGTTCCGGTACTACGGGAGAGCCGAAAGGGATTGTCCAGACACACGCGGGTTCCTTGATGCAGTCGGCGAAGGAGATATACTTCGGCTTCGATCACAAACCCAGCGACCGGTTCTTCTGGGTCAGCGACATCGGATGGATGATGGGTCCTTGGATGTTGATAGGGAACCATGCCTTCGGGGGCACCGTTTTCATGTACGAGGGCGCACCCGACCATCCGGAACCCGACAGGTTCTGGGAGATGATCGATAGACACGAACTCAACGTCTTCGGCATCTCACCCACCGCTATCCGTGCTCTGAGGAAGAAAGGCGACGAATGGGTGGAGGGACACGACCTATCCTCCCTCCGTCTCCTGGGTAGCACGGGCGAACCCTGGGATCCTGAGTCCTGGATCTGGTTCTACGAAAACGTCGGCGGAGGCCAGGCACCGATCATAAACATCTCCGGAGGCACGGAGGTGTTCGGATGTTTCCTTATGCCGATGCCGACGGAGCCGTTGAAGCCCTGCACGCTCGGTGGACCCGGTCTCGGCATGGATATCGATATCGTCGATGAGGAGGGTCTATCGATCAAGGAAACCAACGAACGTGGATATCTAGTCGCGCGGGACTCCTGTCCGTCGATGACGAACTCACTCTGGAGCGGAGACGACCGCTACCTCAAGGAGTACTGGAGTACCTGGGAAGATATGTGGGACCACGGCGACTGGGCCCAGAAGGACGAGGACGGGTTCTGGTTCCTTCACGGACGTGCCGACGACGCCCTCAACGTCGCGGGACGTAAGGTAGGGCCCGCAGAGGTCGAAGGTGCTTTGATAGAACATCCGAGCGTCAACCAGGCAGCCGCTATCGGTGCACCCGACGACACCAAGGGTACCGCCGTAGTTTCCTACGTCGTCCTGGAGCCCGGGGTAGACGAAACCGACGAACTACGTGAGGAACTCAGGTCCCAGGTAGGAGAGGAGCTAGGTAAGCCGTTCAAGCCCCGGGAGGTCCTCTTCGTCGATGAGTTCCCGAAAACGCAGAGCGGCAAGATCATTCGCCGCGCAGTACAGGGGATCTACGTGGGTGAGGACCTCGGGGACATGAGTAGTATAGAGAATCCAGAGGCACTCGACGAGATAGAGGACGCCAGGTAACATGGTGGTGGTTCGGTAACGAACGCCAGGTCTGGGTTTATCAGTTTAGCGTTCCGTTCGAACATAACTACGGATGCTCTGTCTCCCAGTTAACGGGGTGTGGCCGAAGCTTTGCCATAGACCGTTGCTGAACTCCTACAGTTATTCGACTTCTTCAGGGGAGATACGGCTGAGTTTATATCTCAGTGTGCAGTAGATATTTATTCTCCGTGACTTATTCTTGACTCATGGGTACAGACTCGGGAAGGAGGCGGTTCATGAAGAAGATGGGGGTCGCTGGTATAGGTGTTACAGTCGGTCTGTCGGGATGTATGAGTGGAGGGGGTTTCGACGGCGACGTAACTCTTGGTGCAATACTGCCGATGTCTGGTGGTATGAAGGCATACGGTCCCGGAATTAAGACGGGTATCGAGATGGCGGTCGAGGACGTGAACAACGGCGGTGGAATGAATGGAAAGAAGGTCTCCGTGGAGTACAAAGACAGCGGTACCGACGCCGACAAGGGCTTGAAAGCGTTTAACTCACTAGTTTCGGAGGAAGGTATTCCGGGTTTCGTGGGTGCGGGTTCGAGTGGAGTGTCGTCGGAGCTAGCGAAGAAGGCGGGTGAGGAGAAAGTAATGGAGGTCAGTCCAGCCAGCACCAGTCCGGTGCTGGAAAACATGGGATATAACGGGGACGTCAAGTATTTCGGCCGTACCGCGCCCAACGACGGACTCCAGGGCTTGGTAATGAGTCAGGTCCTCAACAAGAGGAAGTTCATCGGAGCAGCGAAAGCCGGATTCATATACGTAGACAACCCGTACGGAAAGGGGCTGGCCGAGGAAGCAAGCCAGACATTCGTCGGGGAAACCACCTCGATGACGGGATACGACCCAAAAACCGTCAACCACGACGAGGTGGTAAAAAAGACTCTGGAGGGGAATCCTGACGCCGTGGTGATAGTGGCTTATCCGGAGAACGGCAGAAAGTTTATCGACTCTTCCGCAATGGAGGGGTACGATGGAGGACTTGTTTTAAGTGAAAGTATGAATTCGGATTCGAACTTCCTCAACCCACTTGGCTCGAAACTCGACGGCAGCTACATGGTGTCTCCGGATCCGAAGAAAACGAGGGGTTCGAAGAAGTTCCGTGAGAGGGTGGAGGGTGGGGAGGTTTCTCTTTTCTCGGAAGCAAGCTATGATGCCCTGGTCTTGATGGCGATGGCGGCCGAGAAGGCGGGGGAAAACACGGGAACAGGTATTGCGAAGAACATAAAGTCCGTCTCCAGGCCACCAGGGGAGAAGATTACTGTCGGTGAGTACGGCAAAGCTAGACGTCTAATCCGGGACGAAAAGGAGGTCAACTACCAGGGTGCCTCGGGGGCGGTAGACCTGGACGACAATATTGAACCATTAAGTCCGTTCGCAATATACCAGATAGAGAAAGGAAATCTGGAGAAACTCAAACACGTACCCGTCAATGAGAACTTCTGAACAGAAAAGGTAACCTCGATTTCTGGGTTGGTGTGGTAACTCGGGGTATTTAATCTGAAAGGTAACTCCAGAAACCTAACTAAACTCGAGGCTATTCGGGTTAAAATAGGTTATTCGGGTTAAAATAGGTTATTTGGTGTAAGATACTTCTATCTTATCTTCCGGCGGATCCAGAGATCGGGTTCTGGATCCTACCCGACACGCCGGTTTCGGATAAGTTTTTATATCTTTCTCCCGGAGCTAACCTCGGTAGATTTAAACGCGGATTTCTCCACCAAACAAACTGATGGATTACGACAGACGCAGATTCGTGAAAAAGACGGGTGCAGCAGCAGGAGTTACAGCCCTCGCCGGATGTATGGATAGCTCCGGTGGCGAAAACGAGACGTCAGGTGGAGACACCAAGGACAACACCGGATCCTCCGGAGAAGAGAAGAAGGGTAAACTGCCGGTGGGGACCATACTGCCGGTAACGGGTAAGCTGAAGTCCTACGGCGGAGGAATGAAGACCGGTGTAGACCTTGCTGCCGAGGACGTAAACGGAGCCGGAGGGGTTGCCGGAAGAGAGCTAAACGTCATACACAAGGACAGTGAAACCAACTCGACCAAGGCGGTCCAGAAGTACAACTCCCTCGTCAACGAGGACGACGTAGTAGGATTCGTTGGTGCGGCGTCCAGCGGCGTCACCCTCCCGCTCGCCGAAAACGTCGCGTCAGACCAAGTTATGGAGGTAAGTCCAGCCAGCACCAGTCCCGTACTGGCTGAGAAGGGATACATCGACGGCGTCAAGTACTTCGGCCGTACCGCACCCAACGATGGACAGCAAGGCATCGTAATGGGAAGAATACTCAACAAAGACGACTTTATTGGTGCAGAAACCGCCGCATTCCTCTATATCAACAACCCATACGGAAAGGGTCTTGCCAAGAAGGCGGAGGAAGCGTACGACGGCGAAGTCGTGGGTAAGGTAGCCTACAACCCCGACACCACAAACTACCGATCCACGCTGGACAAACTGTTCGAGAACGACCCCGACGCGGTGGGGTTCGTCGGATACCCCGACAATGGAAAAACCATTATGACGCAGTGGAACAACGGCGGATACGGCGGAGACTGGGTTTTGAGTGAGGGACTGAACAGTGAATCCGACTTCATCGAACCGTTGGGCGACGTCCTAAACGGTATGTATATAGCCTCCCCGGATCCCAAGTCGACGACGGGAGCCAAGAAGTTTGAAAAGAAGGTTCCGAAAGGTAAAGCCACGCTGTTCTCGGAACACAGCTACGACGCCATGATGTTGATGGCTCTCGCGATGGAGAAGGCGGGAGAAGTCTCGGGAACCGCGATAGCCAGGAATATAAGGTCCGTGTCCCGGCCTCCGGGAGAGAAAGTTACTGTCGGAGAGTTTGAAAAAGCGAAAGATCTCCTCAGCCAGGGTAAAGAGATAAACTACCAGGGCGCATCGAGTGCAGTCAACCTGAACGACAAACTCGAACCCCTCAACCCGTTCGCGATTATAGAGATAAAGGAAGGCGAGAAGAATGTCAGAGAGACGATACCCCAGAACTTCTTCGAAGGGAAGCTGTAACAGGTAACCGTCTGCAAAATCCTTCTTTCCACCCCACGGTTTCTATCTTGCGAGATAGAGGTCGATAACTTCCTCGTCCTCGAGTAGTTCGTCGCCCGTCCCCTCGAACCTGTTCTCCCCGGCTTCCAGGACGTATCCGCGGTCCGAGATCCGTAAAGCATCCCGGGCGTTCTGCTCCACCATAAGAACGGCGACCCCGCTCCGGTTTACCTGTACTATCTTCTCGAAGACGTCGTCGACGAGATCAGGTGCGAGTCCGGCGCTGGGTTCGTCCACCATCAGTAGGTCCGGGTCCACCATCAGCGCCCGTGCCATCGCCAGCATCTGTTGCTGTCCTCCGCTGAGGCTTCCGGCACGTTGCCGAGAACGATCGCTAAGAACCGGGAACATTTCGTAAACCCGGTCAAGAAGGTGTTCTGGAACACCGTCCAGTACGAAGGCACCCATCTCCAGGTTCTCGCGCACCGACAGGTTGGGAAAGACGTTGTCGGTCTGCGGAACGTAACAGAGACCTTGTCGCGTAACCTCGTGGGGCTCCATCTCCCTGAGATCGGTGTCCCGGAAACAGAGCTCTCCGTCCCAAACGTCGACAAGCCCGAAAACCGACTTCATCACCGTCGACTTACCCGCGCCGTTGGGGCCGATCACCGTTACGATCTCCTCATCGTCGACGTGAACCGAAACCCCGTGTATGACCTCAGCGTCACCGTATCCTGACACGAGGTCATTTACCTCTAACACACGTGTCATTCCTGGGGATCACCTCCCAGGTAGGCGTCGACCACCCTTTCGTCCTCTAGAACCTTTTCGGGTTCGCCCTCCACGACCTTGCTACCCTGGTCCATCACGACTAGTTTGTCGCTCAGCCTGGTGATCACGTCGATGTCGTGTTCTATTACGAGGAAGCTGTATCCTTCCTGTTTGAGCTCCAGGATACGGTCGGCGAGCTTGTCAGACAGACGTGGATTCACACCTGCTACGGGTTCGTCCAGAAGGATGAGTTCAGGATCAGTCATCAGAACCCGACCCAGCTCCAGGAGTTTACGTTGCCCGCCGCTCAAACTACCCGCAGTTTCGTCACTTAGGTGATCTATCTCCAGGAACTCGAGGATCTCGGCCGCCCTGTGACGCAGACCCCTCTCCTGTCTATCCACGACGTCCCTACGGAACCACGAGTTGAAGACGTTTTCGCCGTACTGGTTCTTGGGTCCGAGAGCCATGTTGTCGAGAACCGTCATCTCGTCCAACTCCCGAGAAATCTGGAACGTACGGACCAGTCCCTCCTGGTAGAGCCGGTACGGACGCCGTTCCCACGTATACCTCCTTTCCTTGAACAGCCTTTGACCGTGGTAGATCCCCACGCCGAGAGCGGCACCAGCCAGAGTCAGTATGGGTGAAACCTCGACCGCCGCCGACACACCGTAGCCGAAACCACCGAACGCGAGAGCCGAATAACCCGTCCATATACCCTGTTCACCGCGGTCTGGCCTGGTTAATTCACGTACCGGGGTTCCGTCGTAGATGATCTTTCCCGAGTCCGGCGTCAGGAAACCACTGACCATGTCGAACAGAGTCGTCTTCCCCGCCCCGTTCGGACCTATCAAGCCCGTGACTGTGCCGCGTTCGACATCGAAACTAAGGTCGTCTGCCGCCACCACCCCACCGAACGACTTCTCGACGTCCCTGATACTAAGGACCGGATCCGTACCTTCGGTATTCGTGGTTTGGGGATCCATGGCTTCGGGTTCTGGGGTTTCTGGATCCGTACCTTCAGGTTCCGTGGCTTGGGTTTCCGTATTTTCTGTATCTGTGACTTCTGAACCATCTCCATCTGCGGTTTCTTCAGTCACTCTCGACACCTCCCTCGGTTGCTCTACCGCCGCCACCGGTTCTCCCCGATGTTTGGTTGGAACCATCCGTTCCATGGCTTCGGCCGCCCAAGTTCCGGATTCTTCTTTCGGGAAGAACGCCCTCGGGTCTGTAGTAAAGCACGAATATAAACAGCAGACCTATTGCTGCCCGTCTGAAGCTCGCGACCTGTGACGAAAAAGCAGCGGGAAACAGGGAGGCGATGTCCTGGCTCGCACGTTCGAAACCCCAGTATATAACCGCTCCAAGCAGGACGCCGCGGTTGTTGGCGGTGCCACCCAAAACCACTACAAGGAGGACAAAGAACGTTACCTGGCTGCCGAAGCTACCGTAGCTGAACGCCCTCATGTAGATCGCGAAGAAGCCACCCGCGATACCCGCGAGACTGGAACCCAGTACCATGCTCTCGACCTTGTAGCTGAAGACGTTCTTGCCGAGAGCCATAGAAACCCGTTCGTCCTCCCGGATGGATCTGAGGACCCTGCCGAAAGGTGAGTTTACGGTGCGCTCCATCCATATGTAACATACCGCGACGGTTCCCGTGATCGCGAGGAACAGGAAACGCTGGTAGCCGAGTAAGGCGTGGAAGCCGTCGAACTTTACCATCCAGAGCAGGTTCTTTGCCGTAGTCACCGCCGGGGTGTTACTGGTTACGAACTCTACGCCGAAGTAACGTAGCAGGAACACCCAGACACCGATCACTCCAAGCCCCCTGATTCCCGATAGACCCAGGTGGCCCCGGAACTTCAGGAAAAGATATATGTATATACCGAGGCAGACGGCGGTGACCGGTACACCTGTGGGCCCGAGTTCGGCGAGGGGAAGGAAACACAGTATCAGAGCTGCTGAGGAGACGGCTCCGTACAGCCAGTTCTTCACGCCGCGATCACCGTACCTGTCCCGTATACTCGCCAGTACGTATATCCAGGTATAGATAGAGAACGCCCCCATGAAGATCAGGACGGGGTTAACTCCTGCTGCCGCAACACCGTACGCAGCGACGGAAGCAGAAACTGCTGACGTCAGCAAACCTTTCCAGCCATCTATTACGGTAGAGAGATATCCGAACCCAAGTGAGGACGTGACGAGACCTATTCTAACGTACCTCCCGTCCGGTAGATGGTGGCGGTTGAGGTAGGATACCGTAAGCCAGACGAAGAAGATTATAGCGACGAAAACCACCTGTTCACCCGTAGCCGTTCCCCCGGAAAAGGTGAGGGGGAACAGATTACCGAGCGGCCGCGTGATGCCGTGAAGTCCGTTTGCGCCGTTTGCGAGCCATTCCTCGTTCCTCACCACGAACTGGAGTATAATCGAAAGTCCCAGCAGCACTATCGCGAGGTAGTCGTCACGTAGACGTATCGCGGGGAGGGAGACGAGTCCACCCAGTATCCCCGCCGCTACGGCCGCGGCGGCGAGAGCGACGGGGAAAGGTAACCCGAGACCCAGGACGTAGCTAGCGTATTCGCCCTTAGCAGGCGGCAGCATCAGGAGAGCGGTTCCATAAGCACCGATCAGGAAGAACGCAACGTGGCCTATCTCTATCAGTCCCGTGTAGCCGTACTTGAGGTTGAGGCCCAACGCCAAAAGGCCATATATACCCACAAGGATTCCGAGCGACACCAGGCTGCTCGAGATCGCCATTAGGTTACACCTCCCCTGATACCCTCCGGTTTGACGAGGAGGACCAGGAACAGGACGGCGAACGCGAGAGCGACACGGTACTCTGGCCCGATTCCCGGAATAAGGTAGACACCGACGTCCATCGTCAACCCAACGAGGTAGCTACCGAGTATGGCTCCGTAGATCGAACCTACTCCACCCAGTATGACGGCGGCGAACATCGGTAGAAGGAGGTCGAAACCCAGTGTTACGGTAACAGAAGGAATCAATACGCCAAGGAGGACGCCACCGACTCCCGCGTATACCCCGGCGATAAGCCAGGTTGCTCTCATGACGTAACGTGTGTCGATTCCCGCGACCTGCGCCAGTTCCAGGTTGTCGCTCGCCGCCCTCATCGCTTTACCCAGCCTGGTGTAGGACAGGATGTAGTAGAGTAGAGCCATCATGCTGAGCGCCACAGTAACGATCAGTATCCTCAGCACCGAAAGCCTGATACGTGTCGAGTAGAAGCCCTCGCGTGTACTGGTACCTGTGGAGAAAAAAAGTGCGGCGACCACCAGGGCTCCGAGTATCCCGATGGTTGAGATGGTCCATGTCCCCCGGCCGTAACCCCTTCTTTTACTCAAGACGTAGGCGGAACCGAGAAGTAGAACTGCAACACCGACGACCAGAACCACCGCCGCGATCCCGAACCCCACAGACCACAAGGTGGAGCCGGTGGCGCTCGAAACCAGTTCGAAACCCCCTCCTTTCCTTGAAAGATACATATCAACGAACTTCGTTTTCGCGATAGAGGTTTCAAATCCACCCACCTCGACGGTGTCGGCGACCGCGTAACTCCGAGTTCCACCCCCGAAGACGCCCTGGAGGCTGAAACGCAGGAAGAAAGCAACGCCGAGAGCGACTATTAGGGTTGTAGCGAGGTCCGTTCCCTTCTCCCTGAACTTGCTGAAAACCAGTATTTCGAGAAACAGTCCAAGTAAGCCGACCGACAGTGCCGCGAGAAGCATTCCGCTCCAGACGGATGGGGCACCGTAGGCAACGACTACACCTAAAAAAGCCGCGAGAACGATGTTGGCGACGAGTCCCACTGAACCATCACGTAAACCCCGTATAGGGAGCGAGGTTAAGCCTTCCCGGCCCGTGAGCAGGAACCTGGAACCCATATAGAGAGAAAAAGTCAGGAGGAAGAGCGTCGAACCGGTTGCGACGGTATGGCCGGACTCCGCCCATACTCCAAACACGGGTACAGCGGCGGGGGTGTTTACGAGAAATGCGGAGTATGCTCCGAAAGTGAGGAGTTCTCCATGGGCGAAGTTGGGTACCTCGGCGATGCTGTAGACGAGAGCCAGACCAATGGCTCCGAGTGCGATGATGCTTCCTGTGGTGACGCCATTGACGACGGCGTTGAGAAGCTCTGTTGACGGCAATTTTTCTCTATTTTTTAGAAAATCGTAGAAATACAGTCAAAACCTTTTCCCTCTCCTCCCGGCTTTTTTATTTTACTGACTACTCCGTTCCTTCCGATTAGTTTCTGACCTTCCGGTTACATCTCAGACCAGTTCTCACTTAATACGTCGACGGATGCCTTGAGGAGACCCAGTATGATTGGTCCTATGAAGATTCCGGAGAACCCGAACAGTCCTGTTCCGCCCATGACTCCGATCAGGACGACGAGTGCATTGAGATCGGTGCCTCGTTTCATCGCGTACGGACGGAGTACCTGGTCGACCGCACCCACTATGATGATGTTGTAGGCAGCCAGGAACAGGGCTCCGCTTCTGTCACCCGTCATGAAGAGGAAGATGGTTGCGGGTATCCAGACCACGACTGTTCCCACGAGAGGGATAAATCCGGTCAGTACCATAACGAAGGTCCAGAGAACTACGGCGGGGATACCCACGATCCAGAGGCTTATTCCTCCGACTATCCCCTGGATTACTGCTATTATGATAAATCCCTGTATGACGGACCAGCAAGTCTTTTTACCCTGTTCCGTCAGCTCATTCGTGATGTGGTCGGGTAGTGGGGCTCTTTTTCTCAGGTAAGCTATGAGTTGTTCGCCGTCCTTGAGAAGGTAGAATATAACGAAACTCATCAGGACCAGTCCTATACCCACGTTTACACCGATGTTAATGATGTTGCCGATGTTACCAACCGCCATATCCTGGAGATGTTTAACTGCCTCCTTGGACGCCTCCACGATATGTATGTCCATACCAGTAATCTCCTGTATCTCCCGATTGACCTGAGGTATGTCGATTACCTTGGAGTTCTGGAGCATGTTCGGGAGGTTTGTGAGACCGTTTATAACTTTGATAATGACATAAATGAAGGGAATAATGATTAAGACGAGGCTAGTGACGAGGAGTACTAAAGCCGAGACTCCGTCGCCTACGTACTTACGTAACCGTTTCTGAGCCGGATACAGGAAGAAAGCTAGTATTATCCCTCCTAAAATGAAGTTCAGGAGGTTCTGGATCATAAGGAAGACAATGAACGCAAGTAACGAGGTTATAAAAAGGAGAAAGCCCCTGCGTTCGTTGAAATCCATTCCAACACAAAATCCTTTTTTTAATTCAATAAATCTAGGGGATTGAGTTTATTTACTATCTCCTGAATGAATGGATTCGGAGACTCCGTCCAGGAAGTAGAGGATGGGTGGTAACGTCACTAACGAGGCGATCAGAGCCATTGTAATGACGCCTACGGTTAACTTCCCGAACCCCGCCAGAATTGGGAACGGGGATATTATTAACGCCGAAAAGCCGGCGACGGTCGCAACCCCGGACACGGTGATAGCGTTACCCACCCTTGCGGTCGCGACCTCGATTGCATCGAGTCTGCTTGCGTACTTCTTTTTCTCCTGCTCGAACCTCTCGGTAATTATGATGGTGTACTCGGCACCAATACCTACAGCCATCGCACCCAGGGATGCAGTGAGGGGGGAGTCCGGTATCCCGAGAAGGAACATCAATCCACCCTGCCATCCCGTCACGAACATCATGGGTATGACTGGTGCGAGTGAGTGGAAGAAGTCCCTCTTGTAAACCAGCAACAGCAGGAAGACGAACAGTAGTCCGTAGAATGTCGTCTTACCCTCGTTCAGGAGTGCCTGGTTGAGGTTACTTGCGGTAATCAAAGACCTGTCGGTAACCCCCGCCGATATACCTGGTGGCGGCTCCGAAAACGAGATTGCTTTCTCCAGGGATTTCTCTAGAGATATCTTCTCGTCGGTTTTCAGCGTCTTGCTGGTCTCAATCTCCATCTGAACGAAGTCCTGGCTGAAGTACTTACCCTTAACCTCACGGGGTATCTTCTCTATAGCTGCCTCGACCTCTATCTCGGATTGGGGTAGCTTTCCGTCGTTGTATCTTTTGATGGCGTCTGCCGGGGATTCTACACGTTTGACTTCCGGGATAGCGAGGGCTACGTCCTCGAACTCCTCCATCCACCTCAACGTACTCGGTTCGCTCAAGCCCGAACCCTGGACCAGGATGCTGTACCGGTTACTGGCGCCACCCCCGCTGAGTTCGTGGAAGTTCCTGAGGTTCACGAGAGCCGAGATATCCTGGGGAACGAAATCTTTCGTATCTTTCATCTCGCCAACCTCGTCCGCTAAATGAAAACCCGTCATCATCAAGATTCCAGCCAGCAGGAATATCGCCGCCGGGTGTTCGGCGAGTTTACGGGCTAAACCAGCGATAAACCGCTCGTAAGAGGAGAAGTCACTGAGATCAATGCTCTCTTTCTTAACTCCTTTGTCATCCTCTTTCCCTTTATCGGTGCTGTCCTTCAATTTCTTTTTACTGCCATCCTCAACCCCTTCGTCCACGACATCTGCGTCTCCTTCATCAACCTCGTCCAGTGATTCCTCTGTATGGTCGTTGTCTTGGGTTTCATCACCGGGTCCCCAACCGGGTCTCCAGCTCGTGTAAATATAAAGAATACTGGTCAGGAGAGCCATCGCGGTCAGGAACGACAGGAACACTCCGATCACCGCAGTCTTGGTGAACCAGACGAGGGCGGGAACGAACGGGTTGGATATTGCGGTGGCAACGAAACCGAGTGCGGAGGCAGACATCGCGAGAAACACCGCAGGCCCTTTCGCTCCAACAGCTTTTGGTAGAGCCTCTTTCGGAGTACTCGTCTTTAGCTCGTTGGTGTAACGGCTGTGGAACTGTACCGCGTAGTCGATTCCGAGGCCAATCAGTATCGGAAAAGCGGCGCTGGTTAAGGTTGAGTTCGGTATTCCGAGGTATCCGAGGGATCCGAAGGCGTAGAAAAGACCGACTACGACGGAAAGCATAGGCAGAAGCCTGAGAGGTACGCCACGGAAAAGGAAGAGAAGCGCAACCACTATCAGGGCGGCGGCGACAGCCAGAAGCTTGGTTGTACTCTTGGTGATTTTATCTGATATCTCGGTGCTGAAGACCGGTGAACCGGTTATCGTAACCTGGGTTCCCGTCGGAAACTCTACCCATTCTTTCGATCTTACGGCTTCTGAGTAAACAGGACGTTTCTGTTTCTGACTCAAACCAGCCTTCATCACCACCTCGATTATGCTGTAGCCATCATTCCCCACGAATGGTTTTATCTTAACGGTTTGGTCTGGTATTCGGCCGTACTCCTTGAGAACCTCGTCCGACAGGCTTTTTACTGTTAAAACGTGGTTCTCCGCCGACATCCTGTCGTCGAACCTCTTTATCGCTCTTACAGTATCCGGATCGTTGGCATCCCCCCTTACCACGACAGCGATCACGGATCTGTCGAGGTTTTCGTCGTAATGCTTCAGGTCAGGGCTGTCGTAGGCAAAAGCTTGCTTCCCTGTAACGGTGGTTATCATGCCTGCGCCCTGGTAGGCGACGAACAGCATAAATATAAAAATAGCTATCACCATCAGGGGGTGATCACGTATCTTTCTTCCAACTACAGTGAAAAACTTGACGTCTAAACCGTCCTCTTCTTTCCCGTCTGTATCGCCGGGACTGTCGGTCATTTGTGTTTTCAGTTTACCTCTTCCAGAGATATATTCCGGCTGCAACCACGACGACCACCAGTATTCCGGCTAGGTACTCCATCGGTAACCCTCCCTCCTGTTCTTGTACGGGTATTCCAAGATCTATTCCTTTACTGAACGCCGTCTGGTCGTCGTTTTCCTTGTACTTCACCGTAATTTTGGCGGGATAGGTTTTGTTGATCGAGTTACTTCCCGCGGAAACAAGGAACTTCGCTTGCTTAGTTTCTCCAGGATCCATTGACCCCAGAAATACCTGGTTGTCGCTGCTGGATAATGGATGGTTGACGAATATCTCGGCGGTGACGTCCTCTATATGCCTGTTCAGCCGGTTTTTCAGGGTGACATTGACCTCCGAAGATCCACCGGAGTTTAGGTTCGTGGATACGTCCTCGACGGAGAAGTCATCCGTCTTGCCACCCACCATGAATGACTTCCGTATCGGTGAACCTAACTTCCTGACCTCGCCGTTTTTGTTGTTGTACTCGACCTCGAACCGGAACTCCCTTGCGCCTTTCTGTATACCGTCAGGGACGGTGGCGTGAAAGGTGACGGGTGCCGATTCTCCGGTGGAAAGGTTTCCGGCACTCGACTCCGGACTCGTTAAAGTGACCGTGCTCTTCGTCTCCGCGATAACGTCGATATTGTACATTGTCGAGTTACCGAGGTTTGTTAGGTTTCCGGAAATGGTCGCGTTGTTCTGGTTTACACTGAGGGATTTCGCTTCTAGATCAAGTTCTACCTTTTCTCCCGGAGAGACTTCAGCAGAAGTCGGTATACGGGTTGAATCCTTCGTTACACCCTTGGAGTCTTTGTAGACTACGGTCGCGGATATCGGGTATTTTCCGGGGTCCGTTTCTGGACTTGATAGAATGTCGACCTGTTTGTTCACCGAATCCCCTGGCTGGAGTTCGGGGATATAGACGCTTGTCTTTTTCTCGGGGTTCTCCTGACTACCGAAGAACACGCCTGGGTTCTCAGTTTTGAGTTCCGTCGTAACATCGGTTGCCGGCTGGCTTCCGGTGTTTTTTAAACTGAAGTTGAAGACACCGACGTCGCCTGCGAAAAGATCTTCTGTTTCACTTGAGACGATACTGAATCCTGGTTTATCGTCGATCCTTATGGTTACTGTCTTGCCTTTAGTAACCTCGGTGTTCCTGTAGAACACTTTCTCGGACCCTTCTATGTCCTCGATGGGTCCGCCTCCTACGTTAACTTCCTCAGTTGCATCGTATCTCACCTGGAACGGTATCCTGTACTTTCCGGGTTTCGCATCACCTATTTCGATAATGAATGGTACGGGACCCTCTTGACCGACGGGTACAGCACCGAGACCCTTCTCTCCCGACTTCACCTCGATTGGCGGGTCGTAGCCGCCTTCCCCCGGATTGATGTACATTATTTCCTCGTCGTTAACCTCGAGACGGACGTTCCTGGCCGTGGTGAGTTTTTTGCCGAACTTGCCGTCTATGTCCTGAACGACTTTACCCTGATTGATCACCGTTATATTGAGCGCGGTTTCGGTGTTCGGCTCAAAAAGGTTGTCGTTAGAAGCGAGACTTATCTCCGGGCTCCCGATAGCATCCTGAGCCGCAGCGACGCCAGCGAAACCAGGACATACCAGAAAAATCAAGACGAGTTTCACGACCAGGGAACTATGCCCGTCGGGTGGATTACTCATTATAGTGATTTTTGTAATTCGGTGAACATAAAACATATGCACAGACATACACAGTTTCGTGTCAGGAGTCAACCCATATCCCGTAGAATATCCGGAAAGCCCTGTATGATTTTAAAACCCGTGGCTAACCCTACCTAAGAAGTTACCGGAGTTTTCGGTAGTTTAGCCCTGAGGTATACCGATCGGAATAATCAATGTTTTGGGGTCACCCTACGACATCTACCTTAACCAGACATGAATCTCGAATCCGAACCCGAAACACTTGGCGTGATAGGTGGAGGTCAGCTATGCAGGATGATCTGTGAGGCAGCATCCCCACTTGGGGTCGAGGTAGTGTTCCTCGATCCCACTCCGGATGCTCCAGCGAAGCCCGTGGCGGATGAACAGATCGTTGGGGATTTCGACGACTTCGACCCCGTGAGTGAACTCGTCGAAAAGTCGGACTACCTGACCTACGATATAGAGCTAGCGTCACCCGATGTCGTCGAAGTAGAGGCGGGCGACGTACCCGTTTATCCCGACCCAGAGACGTTGAGAACGATACAGGACAAGTACGTACAGAAAGAGGCCCTCGTCGAACGCGGGGTTCCCGTACCCCGGTATAGAAACGTGGAGGACGTCGACGACCTCCACGAGGCGGCGGACGAACTCGGTCTGCCACTGATGTTGAAAGCACGGGAGGGAGGGTACGACGGACGTGGGAACGTTAGGGTGGAGTCGAGGGACGAGTTCGAGGAGGCTTTAGAAAATCTGCCGGAGAAAGTGATGGTGGAGGAGTTCCTGGACTACAGCCGGGAACTCTCGGTGATCGCGATACAGGGCGACGGCGAGATAGATTCACTCCCCCTCACTGAGACTATACACGAGGAACAGATACTCAGGAGAACCGTAACTCCCGCACGGACTTCTGATGAGGTAGAGGAGGAGGCAAGGGAGGTCGCTGGACAGGTCCTGGAGGCGATGGAGGGACGTGGAGTCTACGGAATAGAGATGTTCGAGGTCGACGGCGAGGTACTCGTCAACGAGATAGCGCCCAGGCCGCACAACTCCGGTCACTGGTCGATAGAGGGAGCCGTTTCGGGACAGTTTGAACAGCACGTTCGTGCCGTAACCGGGAAACCCATCGGTTCAACCGAACTCCGTTCTCCAAACGTGAGCCACAACATACTGGGGAGCGGGGGTCCATGTCGAGTGAATCTGGGGAACGTCGAAGCGATCCTGGATACACCGAGGGCACATCTACACTGGTACGGTAAGAAGGAGGAGAGGCCGTTGAGAAAGATGGGGCATTACACGTTAACCGGAGACGAGGGTGCATCGACCGACGAACTGTTGGAAGAAGCTAAGGGAATCAGGTCGAGGATTTCTTTCGAATAAATCTCAATTCACAACAGGTTTTTACCCGAGTATGGTTCGGTACGGCCGGGTATGATCCAGTACGGTCGAGTATGGTCCGGTACGGTAACGTATTCCTGTCCGTGAATTAGGGTGAACCGCCATAAAAAGTAGGGGTAATCAATACAGGGGATTGGCGAGAAAGAGTACGCAGACCGTATCAAGAATATTTTCATGGGCGGAGTTTTACGGTACCAAACTTTTCTGGATACGGTCGCCGCGTCGGGTTTAAGTTGTGAAACCGCATTATTCGGGTTATGTCAAGTTCCAAGGAAGTCGAATCCCTGATAGAGAGGCTGGAGAAGGAATCGGAAACAGACGTACCCGAGGGGGATACGCCAGACGTAGGTGTCGTGATGGGCAGCGACAGCGACTTCGACGTAATGATGGGTAGCGGCGAAGGACGCGGCGGAGCGCTCGACGCCTTCATGGAACTCGGATTCGAGGAGGTCACGGATTACGAAAATCCTCCGGACGCCGAGTTCACGTTCGAGACCTACGTCGTTTCGGCGCACCGCACCCCCGATCTGATGTACGCCTACGGCGAGACTGCGGAGGAGAGAGGAATCGACGTCATAATCGCCGGAGCCGGGGGGAAAAGCGCGGATCTACCGAACATGACGGCGTCTGTAGCGTATCCCATCCCTGTTATCGGCGTACCGGTACAGGAGAAGTCTGTTCCATCCGTTATCGGAATGCCGCAGGGTGCTCCGTTAACCGCGGTCGACGCAGGAAAGTCATTCAACGCCTCACTGACGTCGGCACAGATTCTGGCGACACGCCACCCAGAACTCAAGGAAAGGCTGGAGGAGTACCACGAGAGACTGAGGGACGGCGTCGGGGAGGTATCGAAGGAGATGCACGACGGCGGTTCGATGGAGTTCAGGAAAAAGACGGAGTAGAGGTATTTTTCGTTACCCGTGTTTTTAGGGTTCCGGGGGATCGAGCCATCTTACCCAGTATCCGTCGCCGTGGAACAGCACTAGGTCCTCGGTTCCCGACGAGTTACGCAGCTCGATAGTGAAACCCTCGTCTCCGTAAACGGGATCGGTCTCTATCTCCTCTCCGTAGAGCCAGTGTACGTCGTCGCGGGAATCCATGAGTCCGGAAACGTAACTGTTTAGCTGTTTCTTGCTTTCCTCGGGAAACTCGTAGACAGCTACAGTGTTATAGATACAGATCGGTACGTCATCCGGTATCTCTTCGACTACCTCGGGGAGTTTTTCGACCGCGTCTCCCTCGTGAACTACAGGTGGGTCTTCACGCGCCAGTTCGACGGCTTCGCGGTACATCTCGGCGTCCTCAACCATATCCGGGCTGTAGTTCCCGAGCACCCACAGGACTTCGGTGTCGTCGTAGAGGTCGATGGGGTTGATATCTATACCCTGTATAGAGTATACTTCGGGGTGCTCCCTCGGCACGGGAACTTCGTTTCTGGCTTTGGACTCCACGGTAATCACGCCCTCCGGATTCCCAATAACGGTACTGTCTACCTCTCCGGCACCGTCCCGGAATGTGTCGGGGTTATCGTCGGCGGTTATACCGTGGGTTACGTCGGTGGATGTCTCGGATACTGTGTCGACGTTGTTCCCGGTGTTTGGGTCTTCGTCGGAGTGCGATCGTTCGTAACAGTACCTGTATCTGTTCCAGAGCAGGTTGACGCCGGTGCTACATCCTATCTCTATGTAGGCTGTCGGCTTTCCCCCGGTTAGTTTCTCTACGTAACCGAAACAGGGGTAAAGTCCGGTAGATCGCCTGACGGAGTTGTACTGCACGTACCTGCCGTCTATAACGTCTAAGATCTCGGACTCGTATTCGAGACAGAAATCCCGGAACTCCCGGTACATCTCGTCGTCATCCACTTCCCGGGGGTGTTCCACGAAGTACTGGCGTAGAGGATGGCGTTTCCCCCGCAGCAGCATGTAATGTACGGCTGTCAGAACCATGGGTGCCGGCGGCTGGTTCTCCGGTACCTTCGCCATGAGTTCGAGTATCTCCTTGTCGTCGAGGACGCGGCGACTTATTCTTTCGAATAAACATCCGTCGTTGGCGACTTCGGCGAACTTCTCTATCCGGTCCTTTAACTCGGTCATCCGGTTAAGCTATAAGCACCGATCCAATATAAAATATCCATCATTCAGATGCGTTAGGAAGATGTATAAAATAAACTCTGTATATCTATTGAATAAACTCTGTATATCCGGTGTTTGATATCCGTCCGGATTCTCACGTTTCGAGGAAGGGTCCTGGAGGCAAGTAATCTTGGAATGCTTTTTGAATAAGTAAAGATTTATGCGATCTTTTTACATGGTATTAAAATCTTAATCTGTTTATCTGTGGGGGGAAAACGCTCTACGGTAACCGATTAAACAAGGTTTAAGTCTACTACAGGTACAATATCCGACTGATGCTCAACGACTGGATAGCTCTGTCAGCGATGGCGATAGTAGCCATCTTAATACCGTTCTCTCTGGTTTTAGCGAGTAAGGCCCTCCGCCCGTCGGTTCCCGAGAAACAGAAAAGCGTAACGTACGAAAGCGGAGAACAACCAACGGGCGACACGAGGATAAACTTCAACATCCAGTACTATCTCTTGGCTTTGATGTTCGTTATTTTTGACGTTGAAACTGTTTTGATATATCCCTGGGTCACTATTTTTGCCGAGAACACCGGAACCTATTTGGTAGCTTTCGTCTTCATCGTGGAGCTAACCGTCGGTCTCGGATGGGCGTGGAAGAACGGCGCCATGGAATGGATTAAACCGGTTCGTCAGGAGGCACAGAAATAATGTTAGACACGAGCAGAACCAAGATAGCCGAGAAACGCGAAGGGGAAGTCGACCCCCGTATGAACTCGAAACTCAGGGAGATGTTCGGTTCTCTCCCCGTAGTTACGACGAAGCTAGACGACGTGATGAACTGGGCACGTGCATCGAGCATGTTCCCGTTCCAGTTCGGTATAGCGTGCTGTTCTATAGAGATGATGCATACAGTGGCGATAAAGCACGACATGGACAGGTTTGGAGCAGGCGTCTTCCGTAACTCGCCGCGGCAGGCCGACCTCATGATCGTGCCGGGAACAATCAACGCAAAACTCGCGCCACGTGTCAAACGGCTCTACGAACAGATACCCGAACCGAAGTTCGTGGTTTCGATGGGTTCCTGCACCATATCGGGGGGACCGTTCCAGGAGGGATATAACGTAGTGAAGGGGCTCGAAACCTTCGCACCCGTCGACATACACGTACCCGGATGTCCGCCCCGTCCCGAGGCGTTGCTTTACGGCGTCATGAAGATGCAGGAAAAGACCGCCCGTGGCGACTCGTCGCCCGTTACGGTCAAGCCCTTCGAGATCAAGGAGCTTCGGAACTGGGACAGGGACGAGATAGCTGACTACTTCCACGAGAACATAAACGAGGAAGACCTCGTGATGAAGTACACCCATTCGCCCGAACTACATGACACGGTCGAACACGATCAGGGCGAGAACGTTACGACGGAGAAGGAAGTCATGGACTCCGAAGGGGGACGTCAGTAATGACGAAAGATGAGATGACAGACAGGTCAGAGGGAGTGACGGAGGTCGGTGTAGAATGAGCACTCTCGAAAGGAGACACGAGGAGATCGGGGAGACGATTGAGACCGAGTACCCCGACGCGATACTTGAGGTAAGACAGGAACACAACGCACCTTCACTCGTCGTCAACCCGTCCCGTGTAGACGAAGTTGTCGCTACTCTGAAGAACAACGGATACAACCACCTGTCGAACATCAGCGCCGTCGAGTACGAGAACAGGTTCGAGAGCGTTTACCATCTACGGCGTATCACGGACGACAGGGAGGACTACGACGAGATCAACGTGGTCGCTATGACGGACAAGGACGACCCGGAGGTCAAGACGGTCAGCCACGTCTTCAAGGGCGCGAACTGGCACGAAAGGGAAGCATACGACCTTATGGGTATCAGGTACGACCAGCATCCCGACATGCGCCGTATCCTCCTCCCGGAAACCTGGGAGGGCCACCCGTTGAGGGAGGAGTACGACGTGGATCAGCCACAGTACACCTCTCTCGAAAGCTACAAGAACCCGATAGAGGAGAGGTACAGGGTAGAGTTGGACGACGAACTCGACACTATGTTCGTCAACATCGGTCCACACCACCCGGCGACACATGGTGTACTGCATCTCAAGACGGTTCTGGACGGCGAGGTAGTCGTCGACGTCGACCCAGACATCGGATACCTCCACAGGTGCGAGGAGTACCTGTGTGAACGACTCGACTACAAGTACCAGATAATGCCGTATCCCGACAGATGGGACTACGTATCCGCGGGACTACTCAACGAGATGAGTTACGCGCGGTGTATCGAGGACCTGGCGGATATAGAGGTTCCGGAGTACGCACAGGTCCTCCGGACTCTCGGAATGGAGCTTTCACGTATGGCGGCACATATGCTGGCGGTCGGAACGTACGCACTCGACCTGTACGGCGAACTCTCGGTGACGTTCATGTACGCTTTCAAGGATCGTGAGATAATAGAGGACATCCTGGAAGACCTGACCGGTCAACGTCTGATGTTCAACTACTTCCGTCTCGGCGGCGTCGCCTACAACCTACCGGAACCGAGAGAGGAGTGGTTCGACAAGATATGGGACTTCTTGGACGACCTGCCCCACAAGCTCGATGAGTACTACACACTGCTGAGCGACAACGAACTTTTCGAGAAACGAACCAAGGGCGTCGGTATGCTTCCACCGGAGGAAGCCAAGGAGTACGGATGCACCGGACCCGTACTCAGGGGAAGCGGCGTAGGATACGACGTCCGTGATGTGGATCCCTACGGCTACTACGACGAACTCGACTGGGACGTAGTCACGGAGGACGGTTGCGACAACTGGTCCCGCCTCATGGTACGTATCGGAGAGGTGGAGCAGTGTGCACGTATCGTCGACCAGTGCGTCCGTATACTCGAGGACTGGGACGGCGAGGAGAAGATACAGAGCAAGGTGCCGCGTTCCGTCACACCACCCGACGATACGGAGAACTATACCGCAGTGGAGGGTGCGAAGGGCGAACTCGGCATCCATATAGTTAGCGACGGAACGGAACAGCCCCACAGATTCAAGATCAGGTCTCCGTGTTTCTGCAACCTTTCGGCGTTCAGCGAGATGGCGGAGGGAGAGTACCTCGCCGACATGGTTGCGACGCTCGGCAGCCTCGACCTGGTGTTTGGAGAGGTAGATCGTTAACGAGGTGTTTACCAAGATATGGCTATATTTGCTGAAGCAATTTCGAACCTGTTCGGAGTAAAGAACCCCGGTCCCGGGCTAGTGTTCCTTTTATCCTTTATCGGAGCCGCGATCTGGTCGGCGATCATGCTGACCTTGATAGCGTTCTCACTGGTGTGGTTCAAGAGGAAATGGAACGCCAGACTCGGAGACAGGATAGCCGTCAACAGGGTGGGTCCGTTTGGCCTGTCGATACTGGTAGCGGACGCACTCAAACTGCTAGGGAAAGAGATAGTTATCCCCGACGACGTCGATAGGTTCGCGTACAAGTTCGCACCAGTAATCAGTGTCGCGCCAATAATACTGGCGTTCGGCTTCGTACCCTGGGGGAACGGTCTACAGGTATCAGACCCCGAGGCTGGACTGGTTTTAATGTTCGCTCTCGTCAGTATACCCGCTATAGGTATCACGATGGGTGGTTACGGAGCGAACAACAAGTACACCTTCCTGGGTTTCGAAAGGGAGGTAGCCCAGACGATCGCATACGAGATACCTCTGGTTATCGGAGCAGCAGCCGTTATACCCCTGGTCGGATACTTCACGGATGGGGGCAGCGCATTACAGCTATCGAATATCGTGGCGGCTCAGCAGGGTCCTCTGTACGGTATCGAGGGGTTCCCGATTCCTAACTGGTTCATATTCGCACAGCCTTTCGCCGCTATACTGGTTTTCATATCGTTCCTCGCCGAGTTCGCCAGAAACCCATTCGACCTACCCGAAGCGGGTAGTGAACTCGTAGCGGGATACCTGACGGAGTACGGAGGAGCCAACTTCATGCTGATGTTTCTCGCTGAGTTCGCACATATATACATCGGCGCAGCTATCTTCACGACGCTGTTCCTGGGTGGAGGCGCAGGAATAATCCTCCCTTCGGCTGTCTGGTTCATCATAAAAGTATTCCTTATCTACGTCTTCGTTCAGTGGCTCCGTGGTACGATACCACGGGTAAGGATCGACCAGCTACTCGCAATAGGATGGAAGAGGCTACTCGAACTTACGTTCCTTAACCTGCTGTTCACGACGGCAGTAATCTGGGTGATATAAAAAATGAGAGGAGTAATCAAAGCACTCGGCGTGACGATGAGACACGCCATAAAAGGAGACACGTTCACGGTAGAGTACCCGGAAGAAGAACCAGACGTCTCACCGAGATTTCGCGGGACACACAAGTTCAGTCTCTCGCGGTGTATCTCGTGTAGGCTCTGCGAAGAGGTATGTCCCAACAATACTATAGAGATAAAGACGACCAAGAAACGGGACATAGAGGAGTACAACCTCAACCTCGGTCAGTGCATATACTGTCGTTTATGTGAAGAGGTATGTCCTGTGGACGCCATCATACTGACACAGAACTTCGAGTTAAACGCTGGTACAAAGATGGAGTTAGAGTACTCGAAGGAGGACCTGATGGACGTTCCTTGGTACAAGGGGATCGATCCCCTGGAGGCACGTGAACCTGACCGTGGGGGATGGATAGGGACAGGAGAGGAAGAAAACGTCTGGAAGGAAGCCGACTGAACCGTTTTCAGAACTTGGAGAACTACCGGAACTGATAGAGATATGACTGCGACTAAGACCCGTTCGTATACCGAAGTATCGGAGACCGAAACCGAAAACAAAAACCCGTATTACCTCAACCTTTGGAGTAATAACTTATGTCAGCTGTAGAGTTCGGTGTCTACGTCCTGTTCGCCTTCGTTACTGTGGGGGCAAGCCTGGGCGTAGTGCTGGTTAAGGACGTTTTCTACGATGCCCTGTTCCTGGGGCTCGCGTTAGTATCGGTAGCTGTGCATTTCATAATGCTACAGGCGGAGTTCGTAGCGGCGATGCAGATTCTCGTGTACGTCGGTGGCGTACTGATACTGATAGTGTTCGCGATAATGTTCATGCGTAGCACGATCGAGGGCGAGGACGAATCGCCCGGAGGTGGTGCCGGATGAAGCTGAACCGACCGAAGTTCATACCATTCGTACTGGTTGGCTCGATGCTGACCATGATGGTTTCCCTAAACTTCGCCGACTCGATGGTCGGTACTGCCGGAGAAGGGATGTCCGGTGCGGTAACGGACCGTCTCGGAGTATCGCTGATGACTGAGTACGTACTTGCCTTCGAGGTAGTAGGTCTCGTACTTGTCGCAGCACTGGTCGGAGGTGTCTACCTGGCTCAACGCGGGGAGTCGAAGAGAAACGCCATGGAGGAAGCCGTGGAGAAGAAACCACGTTTTGAGGCTCAAGAAGCGGAAGCCACTATGGAGGTGAAAGAAGATGGTTCCAACTAGCTACTACGTACTACTGAGCGCCGTCGTATTCTCGATCGGTGCCTACGGAGTTCTAACGAGAACCAACGCGATAGTGATACTGATGTCGGTAGAGCTGATGTTAAACGCCGCAAACATCAACCTCGTCGCTTTCTCACGCCACCTCGGATCTATCGAGGGTCAGGTAATGACGCTGTTTTCGCTGTCGATAGCGGCGGCTGAGGTGGGTATAGGACTAGGTATATTCATCATCATGTACCGGGAGTTCAACTCCGTAGACATAACGAAACCAAGCTTTATGAGGTGGTAAATCTATGGCTGACGAAACCATAATCAGGCTGATACCGGTTATACCGCTCGTGTCGTTTGTGATACTGCTGTTGGGTGGGATGTTTCCCAAGAAGAAGGGATTAGGACGTAAGTCGAGCGTCGGTATAGGTGTAATAGCTACTGGAGTCTCTCTCCTTCTGAGTATACAGGTTTTGTACGACGAATTCTTCACCCACGGCCTCAACAGAGAGGTCGTAACAGAGCTAGTCTGGGTTACGGGACAAAATATACCTCATCTAAAGATCGGGTTGCTCGTCGACCCACTCAGCGTCGTCATGATCGTGGTAGTGACGTTGGTGTCATTCCTCGTCCACGTATTCTCCTACAGCTACATGAACAAGGAGGGCGAAACAGGGCTTCCGCGTTACTACGCCGAACTCTCGTTCTTCACCGCCTCGATGCTGTTCTTCGTACTCGCAAACAACGTCTTGATGGCGTTCATATTCTTCGAACTCGTCGGTCTCGCTTCCTACCTACTCATAGGTTTCTGGTACGAGACACCGAGTGCCGCGAGTGCAGCAAAGAAGGCTTTCCTCGTCACCCGTTTCGGTGACTACTTCTTCCTGGTGGGTGTCGTCGGAATCTTCGCCGCCTTCGGAACCTTCGAGTTCGGACCCGACGGATTCGCGGGCGTGGCAGAGAAGATGATGCACCGCGGAGACACGATACTGGGTCTTTCACCGGCACATGGAATAACGCTTATCGGTGTACTGGTTCTGGGTGGAGTTATAGGTAAAAGCGCCCAGTTCCCTCTACAGACCTGGCTTCCGGAGGCAATGGAGGGTCCGACACCTGTCTCGGCGTTGATACATGCGGCAACGATGGTTGCAGCAGGTGTCTCGCTGATAGCCAGAATGTACCATTTCTTCAGTCTCTCGGGGGGTGCTCTACTGTTCATGGGTGGTTTTACTGCACTCTACGCTGCTTCACTCGGAACGGTACAGGACGACCTGAAAGGTGTTCTGGCTTACTCGACTATATCACAGTACGGCTACATGATGCTGGCTCTCGGTGCCGGCGGATACGCATCAGCGATCTTCCATCTCATGAACCACGCCTTCTTCAAGGCGCTGCTTTTCCTGGGTGCAGGTAGCGTGATAATTGCGACCCATCACACCAAGAACATGTGGAAACTGGGGGGACTCAGCAGAAGGATGAAGGTGACGTACGCCACCTTCCTGGCGGGTTCATTCTCTCTCGCCGGAATTATACCGTTCGCGGGATTCTGGAGTAAGGACGAAATCCTTGCTTCGGCGTATGCCAATGCAACCCACGCTGAACCGCTTCTCTGGATTCCTTTCGCCATGGGTATGTTGGGTGTACTGTTCACGGGGTTCTATACATTCCGTATGGTGACTCTGACCTTCACAGGGGAACCGAGAAGCGACCACGCCCGCACCGCCTCGGAGAACGGTTGGACCGTCAAGTTCCCGCTCATAGTTCTGGCGATACTCGCGGTTCTCGCTGGATTCGTGGGAGCCAAGCCACTCGGGATACATACGATAGAGCATTTCCTGGTGCCGGACGGAAGGTTCATGCATAGGCTCGAGGAGTCCGTTACATACACCGAGGCAGACGTAAACTACCTGGTGACGGGTAGCGCACTCGTACTCGCTTTCGTCGGTACGATAGGTGGATACCTCGCCTACCGTGGTGAACCCAGAAAGAGGAAGGAGGGATGGGGTTTCGTCGGAACGCTCTTGGAGAAACGGTACTACTTCAACGACTTCCAGGTATGGCTGGCGGAGGGTTTCACGTTGCAGATATCTATATGGTCAAACGAGTTCGATCTCGAGATTATCGATGGTACAGTGAACGCGGTGTCTGATGTTTCGTTGGGGACCGGTGGTGCGTTGCGCAGAGTACAGGACGGAGTAGTGGCGCATTACGCCGCCATAATAACCTTCGGCGTCGTGTCGTTACTTTTCGTCGTTGGAGTAGCAGGGGGGTGGTTCTAGATGACTGAGATCAGCCTGTTGATCGCGATTCCGATGATCGCCGGTATACTGACGTGGCTTACACCCAGGTTCCTGGGTGAGGAGAACGCCGGCTACTTCGCCTTCGTAGCGTCACTCGTTCCCCTTGCAATCAGCGTATACGTCTGGTTCGTGCCTTTCGAACAGGCGGGCAACGCCCTGACGGGTGGAGCAATCCAGCTCGAGGAGAAGGTAACCTGGATAGAGGCGATGGGATACAAGATACAGTACTTCGTGGGGATGGATGGTATATCGATGCCCCTGGTACTCCTCACAACGCTGCTGATTACAGTGGCGATAATGTCGGCGTGGCCCGCAATCGATGAACGAAGGAACCAGTTCTACGGCCTGGTGCTTCTCCTGGAGGGCGGGCTAATAGGGGTTTTCACCAGCCTCGACTTCCTGCTGTTCTACGTCTTCTGGGAGATGGTGCTGATACCTATGTACTTCCTGGTCGCCGTCTGGGGCGGACCCAAGAGGAAGTACGCCGCGATGAAGTTCTTCGTCTATACAAATATAGCGTCGCTCCTGATGTTTATAGGAGTCATGGCGCTGTACTTCAACGCCGGTGTTAAGAACCTCAGCATGGTTGCACTCACAGAAGCAGTCCATTCCGGGGAGTTAGCGGGTGCTTTCGGGTTGAGTGCCCACGTCTTCCAGATAGCGGCGTTCGTAGCCCTCTTCGTAGGATTTGCGGTTAAGGTTCCGATGGTGCCTTTCCACACCTGGCTGCCGGACGCCCACGTTCAGGCACCAACACCGGTCAGCGTGATACTGGCGGGGGTGTTGCTAAAGATGGGGACGTACGCGTTACTCAGGTTTAACTTCACGATACTGTCCGAGGTAGCTATCCAGTTTTCGACGTTGATAGCTATAGCGGGTGCCGCCAGCGTGATATACGGTGCCCTCCTCGCGATGGCGCAGACCGACCTGAAGAGGATTGTTGCGTACTCCTCGATATCCAGCATGGGTTACGTGGTGATAGGTCTTGCCGCATACACCGAGTTCGGGGTGGGGGGAGCGACGTTCCAGATGATCTCGCACGGACTCATCTCGGGTCTCATGTTCATGGTGGTGGGTGTAGTCTACCACAACACCCATACACGTAGCGTCCACGAGATGTCCGGAATAGTCAAGAAGTCACCGATGGTAGCGGGAGTCTTCGTGGTAACCGCCTTCGGATACATGGGTCTCCCTGGAATGTCCGGCTTCGCCGGCGAACTCTTCGTCTTCCTGGGCGGAATGAGTTCCGACGTTATGGCGGGTTCCCAGGTAGTGGTTCCGGTAGCGATGTTCGGTATCGTCTTAGTGGCAGGATACCTCCTGTTCGCGATGCAGAGAACCATGTTCGGTACCTACGACGCTCCGGAGAGGTACAAGGATGAGGTGGGTGACGCATCGCTGTCCGAAGCGGTTCCACTGTTCGTTCTGCTTATAGTAATTATCGCTCTGGGTTTACAGCCAGACGTGGTGTTCGATATGATACAGCAATCGTCAACAGCAGTAGTCGAGCTAGCGGGGGGTGTCTAAGATGGCGGGAGCTTCAGCATTCATTCCCGAGATGGCGATGGGTGTAGGTTTGATGTTAATCCTGGTTATTGACATGTTCTCGTCGGACAAACACAGTCTGACGGCGGGGGTCATTGGATTTATCTCGGTTGCGGTTGCGTTCGCATTGACAGCGAACCAGTTCGGAAACGACCCGGTTAAGCTGTTTCACGGCCTGGTCGTGGTCGATGACTTCGCGCTGTTCTTCAACCTCGCGATACTTATCGTGACGGGGCTGGTGATAGTAGCCAGCTACGAGTACATAAAGAAGTCCTACCCCGCTGGGTTCAACAACTTTACCGAATACGTTGTACTCGTACTGTTCAGCGCCCTCGGAATGATGGTGATGGCGAGCTCCGACTCCCTCGTCACTGTCTTCATAGGTCTCGAACTCACCTCTTTACCGGCATACGCCCTGGTCGCTTTCCTCAAGGAAAGGGAGGCGAGTATAGAGGGTGGGATGAAGTACTTCCTTCTGGGAGCGCTTTCGAGTGCGGTACTCCTGTACGGTATCTCGCTGGTATACGGTGCGACGGGCACTTTCAAGCTCGACCAGATACATTCAGTTCTCCAGTCGGGTAGCGTGGGACCGATCTTCGGTCTCGGAGTAATGTTTGTTCTGTTCGGGTTCGCGTTCAAGATAACGGCTGTACCGTTCCAGGTCTGGGCGCCGGACGCCTATACGGGTGCGCCGACACCGATAACTGCGTTCATCGCCAGCGCATCCAAGATAGCTGGTTTCGTCGTTCTGTTCCGGGTATTCATGGTGGCTTTCTCACCATCCATGGACTGGATCTTGGCTGTACAGATACTGGCGGTGGTTACGATGACGTTCGGAAACTTCGCGGCAGCGGTGCAGTCAAGCGTCAAACGTATGCTCGCCTACTCCTCTATCGGTCAGGCTGGATACGTGCTTATCGCGCTCGCGGTGTTTTCGAACTCCGCTACAGGTGACTCCGTCTTCGCTCTTGGTGCGGGTATGAGTCATCTGTTCGTATACGCCATAATGAACACCGGTGCGTTCCTCACAGTGGCGTTGATCGACGACTACTGGGAGTTCGGCTACACCTTCGAGGACTACAGCGGTATCGCGAAACAGGTACCTTTCCTGGGTGTCGCGATGGCGGTGTTCATGTTCTCGCTCGCGGGTCTACCCACGGGTGCTGGATTCGTATCCAAACTGGTGCTGTTCGGCAGCGCGGTGAACTCCGGATTCTGGTGGCTGGCGGCGATAGGTGCTGTAAACTCGGCGCTGTCGTTGTTCTACTACACAAAGGTGCTCAAGTACATGTGGGTGGAGGAACCCAGCGAAACTCAGCCGGTGATCGACCGTAAGCCGGTGGGGATATACGTAGCAATATTCGCGGCAGCTATCGCGACGTTTGTCCTGATGTTCGCCTTCAGCCCTATACTCGAAACTGCGACACAGGCTGCCGACGGACTCTTAGCGTAGAACAAAGCCGCGTTATACCCCGAATTTCTTTTTTTAAAGATGTCAGACGGCGGATGTTACGTTCTATGTATCGAACTTACAGAGGAGGCCTGTATAGAGATAGGTGCGCTCGGAAAACTGGGGTTCGATCCGGGGTTCTATCTTTACGTCGGTAGCGCTTTCGGGCCCGGGGGACTCGAACGTATTGAACGCCATAGGGATGTTTCGATGGGGAGGAACGACACAAGAATGTGGCATCTCGACTACCTCAACGGCTTTCCGGAAACAGTCTGGAGGACGGTATGGTGTTACGAAGGTGACGTAGAATGTAGCCTGGCATCCATTCTAGACGAGAGGTTTGACGGCGTATATGGGTTCGGATGCAGCGACTGCGACTGTAACAGCCACCTGTTTTACGTGGAGGATTTCGACGAAATAGTTCGGACACTCTCCCCTACTGAACCGTAACTCGGTTTTAAGTCGTGAACAGTTAAACATCTACAGACCTAAAAATGGGTTAATGGAGGGATCTCGATCGAAACCTCGGGTTCAGGAGTACATGACGGAGGACGTCGTTTCCGTCTCCCCGGACACCACGGTGGAGGACATAATTAACCTCGTGAACCGGAACGAGGGTCACACCGGATTTCCCGTCACCGACGACGGCAAGGTCAAGGGGTTCGTGAGCGCCAAGAGAATGCTGGGTAAGCCCATGGATATGCCGGTCAAGGAGCTGATGAACACCGACCTGATCGTGGCGGAGCCCGAGATGAAGGTGAACGACGCCGCAAGAGTAATACTCAGGAGCGGTATTCAGAAACTTCCGGTAGTTGAGGAGGACGGTAGCCTTGTGGGAATCATATCTAACTCCGACGTCGTAAGGTCACAGATCGAAAGGGTTACTCCCAGCAAGGTCTGGAGCCTCATGGAGACGCTCGAATCGATACATGAGGTGGAGGTGGACCAGGAGAGAAGAACTGTTCCCATTCATTCGCTGACTCCGACACAGGAGAAGGTATACGCCGACGAACTCGAGGGACGTACCTACGAACTTAAGAGAGGGTTGGCGGAGCCCTTGATCGTGATAGATAAGGGGGATACCAAGGTCCTGGTTGACGGCCATCACCGTGTCATCGCCGCAAAAAACCTCGGCATACAGGAGATGGATGCATACGTCATAGTGGTTCCAGACGACGTGGAGCTCGGTCTCGAAAAGACGGCTGCGAAGAGCGGTCTCAGGACGTTGAGGGACGTAAGGATAGTTGACTACGCACACCATCCGTTGATCGAGGCGACACATTACGGAGAAGAGGGGGAACCCGAGGTCGACCTTAAGGAAGAGCTGGGAGAATAGAGACTGTTTCGTGTTTTTGGAGTGTAGAGACTGTTGTTTGTTGGATTAATAGAGTGTAGAGACTGTTGTTTGTTGGACTAATAGATTTTAGCTGCTGATGTTGGTGTGTCTGGAGTGTAGAGAATGTTGTTTGGTGAGTTAGGGAAGTAAGAATCGGTGCCGGCTGGTGAGTTGGAGATATCTACGACATCCAGGTAGCCACAAAGAAGGTATAGACGGAGGACGATCTTTTAGATGGTATTTAATCAGGTAACGATGATTCCATCTGTAGTTCAGAGATACGTCGCGGGCGGCACTGTCGACGAAGCGATCGGCTACGTCGAGGAGGCGAATGAGAGAGGGTTCGGAGTTACGGTGAACCAACTCGGCGAGGACTACGGTACGGTACAACCTATTCTAGACGACACCAAGAACTACATCCGGCTGATGGACGCAGTATCTAAAAGGGGGTTGAACGCCTCGGTCTCAGTTAAACCGAGCCAGCTAGGTCTGGGGATCAGGATGAGTGTTTTTGAGGAGTTTCTTAACGAACTTCTCGATGCGAACAAAGGTGTCTTTATCTGGATGGATATGGAGGAGGAAAGCATGAACGACGGTATTCTGGAACAGTTCAGAAAGATCAGGCGGGAGGATCTGGGCGTCACAGTACGTCTCCAGGGTGGTCCGGTGTCGGAACGGTTAGACTCCGTGAAGGACCATCCGGGAGCCGTAAGGCTGGTACGACAGGTACACGGCTGGGTCCAGGAGGGGACGACGTCGGAGTACTTCGGAGACGATAAGAGAAGGGAAATACTGGAGACCGTTTTCCGGGAGTTCGAACCGGATATAGCGGTGGAGAGCCATGACAGGGAGTTCATCGAAACCTGCGTGGGTTTAAGCGAAACTTACGGCAGAGATCTAGAGATACAGATGTTGAAGGGTGTGAATCCCGAGTTACAGGAGGAACTCGTCGAAAACAATAGGGTCGTGGTTTATGCTCCGTTTGGGGAGAGATGGATGTCGTACTTCAAAAGGAGGATGGAAGCCAACAAGAAACATGTAAAAAAGAACGTATCCGGCTTCGTTGACGGCGTGGATCCTGGGGCACTCGACCCGAGATCATATCTTTAACCCGTACCGATTATCTTTAACCCGTACCGATTATCTTTAACCCGTACCGGCTTCTTGCTCCGATTCCTTCTTACTCCGACATAAATGGTTTCCCGGTCTATTTTGAACTTAGGTTGGATCCGTAGTATACCGAAGGAAACTTCCCCCTCTTGAACTATCTCTATCCATGGATCTTGGACTAGAAGGCAACGCCGTACTGGTTACGGCGTCCACCAGCGGACTCGGTAAAGGATGCGCGAAAGTGATGGCCAGGGAAGGAGCGAACGTCGTGGTTAACGGACGTGGCACCGAAAAACTCGAGGATACGGTGGAGGAACTCGAGTCTGTAGGTGACGGTGAAGTTGTCGGCGTACAGGCCGACCTAACTGAAGCCGACGATCTTGAACGTCTGGTGGAGGAGACGGTGGAGGAGTTCGGGGGGCTCGACCACCTCGTCACGAGCGCAGGAGGTGTTCCCTCAGGCTCTTTCATGGAGACGACCGAGGAGGACTGGTACAAAAGCTTCGACCTCCTGGTTATGAGTGTGGTGCGTCTCGTCAAAAACGCTGCACCCCACCTCAAGGACGGTGGTGGAACCGTGGTCAACATAACGTCGAGGAGCGTCAAGGAGGCTTTAGATGGACTGGCTCTCTCCAACAGCGTCAGAATGAGTGTTATTGGGCTCGAGAAAACCCTCTCTACCGAACTTGCTCCCGAAGTTCGGGCGAACGCCGTACTACCTGGTACACACGATACCTCACGTATACAGGAACTCGTCGACCAGGGCGTCGAACGCGGAGAGTACGACTCCGTCGAGGAGGGGTACGAAGAATGGAGCGAGGGAATCCCGACGGGAGAGATGGGTGAACCCCGCGAACTTGGTGAGGTCGTTGCTTTTCTGTCCTCGGAGAAAGCAAGCTACGTCAACGGCGTAGCGGTACCCGTGGACGGTGGAGCCGGAGCCTCTAACCTTTAGAAACCTCTAACCTTTAGAAATATACAACATTTCTATATAGAACTCTAAAACTAGTGCTTCGTCCAGCTTTTCGTTTCTAATTAGTGCTTTATCCAGCTTAGTTCAGGGCTAACGGGATTCTAGATTTTCGACTCCGTAGATTTTCCTGGCTTTCTCCCTTGAAATCTTTCCCAGACGAAGGTCACGTAAGACTGCTTCCGGATCGCGGTCCTCCGGCGGTCCGTAACCGCCTCCACCCGGCGTATTGACGCTTACCACGTCACCGGGTTTGAGATCGACTGTGGATTTGGGATCTAGTACGTCCTCGTTTTCCATATCCTGGTTTTCCATATCCTGGTTTTCCATATCCTGGTTTTCGACATCCTGGTTTTCGACATCCTCGTTTTCGACATCCTCGTCTTCCATATCCTTCTTTTCAACGCCCTTCTTTTCCATAGCTTCACCATCTACGGGGTTCAGCACGTCGATACCTCTGGCGCCGTTCTCCCCACCAAAAACACCGGGGGGTGGGTTGCGGCGACGGTCGGCTAACAACGAAAACTTACATTCCTCGAGCGCCTCGATGTCCCGCCTCAAACCCAGGCCTCCTCGATGTTTACCCGCACCGCCGGAGTTCTGACGGAATCCGTACCGGTTTACACGTAACGGATACTCGGTCTCCACGACCTCCGCAGGGGTGTTGAGTGTGTTACTCATATGGACGTGGACGCCGTCCATTCCGTCGATATCCCTGCGTGCGCCGTAACCTCCTGCCTCGGTTTCGTAGAAAGCGAACTCCCCGTCGTCTGTCACACCACCGAAGGTGATGCTGTTCATCGTCCCCTGACCAGCAGCCACAGCCTTCCCAGGTACTGCATCGGCGAGAGCGGAAAGCACGACGTCCACGACACGTTGCGACACCTCCAGGTTTCCTCCCACGACAGCGGAGGGTTCCCTCGCGTTGACTACCGTTCCCTCGGGCGCCACAACCTCGACGGGGCGGTAACATCCGGAGTTCGGTGGAATATCGGGGTCCGTCATACATCTCAGGCAGTAGTAGGTCGCGGAAGCGGTAACCGCGAAGACCGCGTTGACGGGACCCTCCACCTGGCTATCGCTTCCGGAGAAATCCACCCTAACTTCATCGCCCGCTATTTCGACCTCCACCGCAATCTCCACGTCGTCCTCCCCGTGTCCATCGCCGTCGAGGTAGTCGGAAGCTGTGTAGGTCCCGTCCGGTATCTCCTCAATCTCCGAACGCGTCCGTTTCTCGCTGTACCGCTGTACGGCGTAGAATAGATCGTCGATGTCCTCTTCGTGTTTCTCCGCTATCTCCATCAACCGTTCCGCACCCGTCTGGTTGGCGTTCCTCTGCGCCCGAAGATCACCTCTTCTTTCCCGGGCGTCCCTGCAGTTGGCGAGCACAAACGACATCACGTCTCCCGAGAGATCGCCGCCCTCAACAAACTTTACCGGCGGTATCCGGAGACCCTCCATGTATATCTCTGTCGGTTCCGCAGAAACGCTGCCCGCAGTCACGCCTCCCACGTCGCTGTGATGGGCGCGGTTCGCCACGTAACCCACGAGTTCTTCTCCGTGATGCACCGGGGTTACGAGAGTGAGGTCGGGAAGATGGGCGCCACCCATATAGGGGTCGTTGAGGAGGACCGAGTCCCCGGGATTCATGTCGTCCTCGAACTCGTTTATCGCCGCCTCCACGCTGAAAGGCATCGCACCCAGATGGACGGGTATGTTCTCTGCCTGTGAAGCCATCTCTCCCCGCGAGTCGAACAGGGCACAGCTACAGTCCCGCCGGTCCTTGATGTTTGGGCTGTAACTCGAACGTACCAGCTTGGCATTCATCTCCTCCGCCGCAGCCACAGACTCGTTCCTCACAACTTCGAGGGTCACTGGATCTATTCCGCCGTCAGCTTTTGAACTGTCAGTCATTGATTATTCATCTCCTGCCGGATACGGATGTATTCATATATGATACTGAAGCTGTTTCCCATCCTTACACCTCCACCACCAGGTTACCGTATTCATCGACTTCACATCTATCGCCGGGACGGAGTACCATGGTGGAAACCTCTCCCTCCACCACTGCCGGACCTTCGAGTACGTCGCCATCCACGAGATCCTTCCTCCCGAAGATCTCAGTGTCGACGAACCCACTGTCGAAAAACACCTCCCGTCTCTCTTTCAGTGCTCGTGAGTCGAGGGATACTGTGGGATCCGCACGGGGTCGGTATCTAAGAGACGGAGGTTCCAGTTCCTTTACTGCGGTCAGCCGAAGCGTCACCAGTTCGACATCCTCGTCGGGATACATCGTACCGTACTCGACCTCGTGTTTACCGTGAAAATCCTCCTCGACAGCTTCGAGGTCGACATCGGTGACGTCCCTCACCGGAACTCTGAGTGAGAACGACTGCCCCTCGTACCTCAGTTCCATCCATCCCTCGAGTAAGACGTCGTCGTATCTTATCTCTTCCACCGCCTCTTCTACAAGATCCTTGAAAACCGAATTCACGTATCCCGGCGACAGGTCGTCCAGGCTTCTGACGCGGGAGACGCTGTATCCATGTACCACGTCGGTTGACAGCATACCGAGCGCCGAAAGTACGCCAGCAGTCCTGGGTACGATCACCTCGGGCATTCCGAGTTCGGAGGCGAGAGAGGTGGCGTGTAGGGGACCGGCGCCACCGAAAGCCACCAGGGAGAAGTTCCTGGGGTCCCGTCCCCTCTCGACCGAAACAACGCGAAGTCCACGAACCATGTTGGCTTTCGCAACCCTCAGCAGACCGGACGCCGCCTCGACGGCGTCGCCGTCCTCCCCGAGATCCGATATAGCTTCACGTACCTTTTCCGGTGAGGCGGATGCCTCGATAAATCCCCCGGGATCTATCCTCCCCAGTACGGCATGTGCGTCCGTTACGGTGGGTTTCTCTCCCCCCCTCCCGTAACAGACAGGTCCTGGCTCTGCCCCCGCAGACTCGGGTCCGACGCGGAGAGCATCCCCCTCGTCCCTGTATGCGACTGAGCCGCCACCAGCACCTATCGTGTGTACGTCGACCATCGGAACTGAAACTACGTGTCCAGCCACCGTCGTCTCTGTGCTTTTCTCCGCCCTGCCGTCCGATACGAGGGAGATGTCGGTCGACGTACCTCCCATGTCGAGTGTAACGACGTTAGGTTGGTCCAGGAGTTCACCGACGAAACTCGCTCCAAGTACCCCGGCCGCAGGTCCCGAAACCAGGGTTTTCACGGGTTTCTCGGCGGCGTTTTTAGCCGGTACTGTTCCGCCGTTCGACTGCATAACCTTAAGGTCGACATCCACCCCCAACCCACGTATTCCGGTCCGGAGGTTGTTGAGATAGGACTCCATAACGGGTTTAAGTGCCGCGTTTATGGCTGTGGTCTGGGTCCTCTCGAACTCCTTAATCTCGGGATGGATCTCGCTCGATAGGCTGAAGCAACAGTCCAAACCCTCCCTACGGAGTATCTCTCTCGTCTCTTCCTCATGCCTCGGGTTTTCGTAGGAGAACAGGTAGCAAACAGCTACCGAGTCGACGTCGGTACCACGTATCATGTCCGCAAGTTCCTTCACGCGGCCGGTATCGAGTTCACGAACGACGTCGCCCTTCGAGTCTAACCGTTCTGGAACGCCGTAACGCCTATCTCGGCTAATGACAGGCTCTGGCTTCTCCGCGTTTAACTTGTAAAGTTCTGGTCTGTCCTGTCGTCCTATCTCCAGGATGTCCCTGAAACCCTCCGTAGTTACCAGTGCGGTTTCCGGGTAGTTACCCTCCAGAACTGCGTTCGTCGCTACCGTGGTTCCGTGGGCGAGAAAACCTATCCCGTCTGCCGAACTCTCCGTCTCTTTCAGTATCCTCTCTATACCTTCGAGAACCCCCTTCTCGGGTGATTCCGGGGTACTGGGGACCTTTGTTACCTTCACCTCCATTGTATCCTCGTCGATCAGTACGACGTCGGTGAAGGTTCCGCCGACGTCGACGCCGACTCTTTTTTTCGCCATGTTTTGGTTATTTCCTGCCGGTTTATGAAAATTAACCCATCGGGGGTAAATTTTTCTGCAGCTCCAGTGTTGGGTCTCGAGTTTGTATACTTTTGTTACCGTATACTATTGAAAACTCCTGTATTTGGGTGTACTCCAGTATTTTGGTATACCCCAGTATTTTGGCTGAAGTATTTAAGCGGACCTATCATGAGCGCGCGGTTACTCATCCGCCACTGTTTCGCTGAATGTTTCTTAAAAATATATTATCAATTTGTAAAATATACTTATTTAATAAAAAAGAAATAAGAGTAGTTCAGTAAAATAATTACCGAATATAAAATTTCAAGTAGTAAGTCAGAAACTTTAATGAAGCCAAATACGTTACTTCACACACAGCTATGAGTACTGAAACTAAAGAATGGAAGGAAGCTCAAAAAGAAAGGTTCGACCACCGCAACCCCGAGAGATCTGTATTTAAAAGCGAGGAGGGACTCTCGGAGGAGGTCATACGTAACATCTCCGAGGAAAAGGATGAGCCAGACTGGATGCTCGAAAGGAGGTTAAAAAGCCTCAAGCATTTCAAGGACAAACCCATGCCGGACTGGGGTCCCAGTCTGCATGGACTCGACATCGACTCCATCGTCCCTTACCTAAAGGCGGACGATGAAACCAGTCAGAACGACTGGGAGGACGTTCCCGACGACATCAAGGACACCTTCGACAAGCTCGGAATACCGGAAGCCGAGCGGGATGCTCTCGGAGGCGTGGGAGCCCAGTACGAGAGCGAGGTAGTCTACCAGAACATGAAGGAAGCCTGGGAGTCCAAGGGCGTAGTCTTCACCGATATCGACACCGCGATACAGGAACACGAGGATCTCGTCAAGGAGTACTTCATGACGAAGTCGGTACCCCCAAGCGACAACAAGTTCGCGGCGCTTCACGGCGCCATCCACTCCGGCGGCAGCTTCGTATACGTCCCCGAGGGCGTCACCGTCGAGATGCCGATACAGGCTTACTTCCGTATGAACACGGAAGGGATGGGCCAGTTCGAACACACACTTATCATCGTCGAGGACGGCGCCGACGTCCACTACATAGAGGGATGTAGCGCCCCGATGTACACGAAACACAACCTACACGCGGGATGTGTCGAGGTTTTCGTCGGCGAGGACGCACGGTGTCAGTACTCCACGGTACAGAACTGGAGTAAGAACACCTACAACCTCAACACAAAGAGAGCACTCGTCGAATCCGGCGGAAGCATGGACTGGATATCCGGATCGATGGGTAGCAAGAAGACGATGCTCTACCCAATGACGGTTCTCAAGGGTGAAGGTGCGAGCGACCGACATATTACGATAGGTTTCGCTGGAGAGGGACAGGACATCGACACGGGCGCGAAGGTATCCCATCTCGCACCCAACACCTCCAGCACAATCGAGAGCAAGAGCGTATCGATGGACGGTGGACGGACAAACTACCGTGGACTCGTACGCGTCTCCCAGGGTGCGAAGGGCGTCAAGTCCAGCGTCGACTGCGATGCACTGATGCTCGACGACGAAAGCGTCAGCGACACCATGCCCTACGAGGAGATAAACGAGAGCGAAGTCGATATGGCACACGAAGCCACCGTAGGATCGATCGGAGACGAGGACATATTCTACCTCCAGAGCCGAGGAATAGAGGAGGACGAGGCGATGCAGATGGTAGTCAGCGGATTCATAGAGCCACTGACAGAGGAACTACCTCTAGAGTACGCAGTAGAACTCAACAGACTCGTCGAGCTAGAGATGGAAGGTTCGCTCGGATAGAGGACGAGGAAGAACGAAGAAAGACGGATACGGCGCGTGGGTGGTATCCGTGTGGCCGGCATCTGTTTACCGCCATCCACGGATAACCGACCTAAAATAACCAGGCTTTAAATCTGCCTTACCGTATCTCCAGTCAGTACTAAACACATGACATTAAAAACAGAGATAGATAGAGATTTCGTGGAGGAGCTGTCGGACGAACGTGACGAACCCGAGTGGCTGAAGGAAAGAAGGATGAACGCACGAGAGAGCTTCGGGAACCTGCCGGATCCCAACATAATCAAGACTCCGGGCAAACGGTGGACTGACCTGGAGGCTCTCGACGTCTTCTCCGCGGCGTCGGATACCGAGGGAGAGTCGACTAAGGAGATTTCAGCCGACGTACCCGACGACGTGATAGTCGAGGACTTCTCGACGGCACAGGACGAACACGACGAACTCCTGAACGAGAAACTGATGAACGTGGCAGTACGGTGGGACGAGAACAAGTACACCGCAGTACACGCCGCAGCGATGCGTGGCGGAACACTGGTGTACGTCCCCGAGGGTGTCGAGGTCGATGGAACAGTCGACATCAAACACGAAATCGGAGAGAAGTCCCGTTTCAACAACACGTTGATCATCGCCGAGGAACAGGCGAAGGTAACAGTGGCCGAGAGGATCTCGGGTGGAGACAGTTCGTTCTTCAGCGGCGTAGTGGAGGTTCTCGCAGACGACGCCAGCGAGGTCAACTACGGAGCACTCCAGGATCTCGACCAGGAGAGTACCCAGTTCACCGTCAAACGTGGTGTCGCGGGACGTGATGCCGAGGTCAACTGGATAGACGGCTGTTTCGGAACCGCCGTCACGAAGAGCGTCGTCAGCACTATAATTGAGGGTGAGGGAGCCGAGACCACAAACTACGGCGTCTTTTTCGGCACCGACAGCCAACATTTCGACGTCGAGACCTGGACCCAGCACAACGCACCCAACACGACCTGCGACATGTTCACTCGCGGTGTACTCGACGACCAGGCGGTCGCGGCGTACGAGGGAACCATCAAGGTCGAGGAGCCGGCGTTCAACGTCGACGCATACCAGACAGAGAACGTACTTCTCGTCAGCGACGAGGCCGAAGCCGATGCCTCGCCGCAGCTAGAGATAGACAACCACGATGTCCGGTGCTCACACGCCGCCACGATGGGTCAGGTTGACTCCGAGGAACTGTTCTACATGAAGAGCCGAGGTCTGGACGAGGAGATCGCACGGAGACAGATTGTTGAAGGGTTCTTCGAACCCGTCTTCGGTGAACTCCCGTTCGACGCCCTCGAGGACTCGTTCAGGGAAGTAATCCAGGAGAAGATGGATTAAAAAATGGTTTCCGACAATGAGTGTTGAACAGGCCGCCCCCTACAACGTCGAAGCCGTCCGTGAGGACTTCCCGGTCCTCGACAGGGAGGTACACGGAAAACCGCTCGTCTACCTCGATAACGCCGCGACGTCACAGAAACCAGACGAAGTGATAGACGCGGTTAGCGACTACTACAGGGAGTACAAGGCCAACGTCCACCGGGGCATGCACAAGCTAAGCCAGGAGGCGTCGGTGGCGTACGAGGACGCACACGAACGTGTCGCGGAGTTCATAGGTGCCGACGGGATGGAGGAGATCATCTTCACCGGCAACACGACCGACAGCATAAACGCCGTGGCGTTCGGATGCGGAGTTAACGAGATCGGGGAGGGCGACAACGTCGTTCTGACACAGATGGAGCACCACTCCTCACTCGTTCCCTGGCAACAGGTGGTTCAACGTACCGGTGCCGAACTCCGGTTCCTGGAGTGTGAGGACGGCGTAATACGTGAGGGCGAGATAGAGGAGAAGATAGACGAGGATACCGCCTTCGTTTCTGTCGTCCATATGTCCAACGTCTTCGGAACAGTGACTCCAGTAGCAGAGATAACGGAGAGGGCACATAAACACGGTGCATGTGTACTGGTGGACGGCGCACAGAGCGCGCCACATATACCGGTCGACGTCGACGAGATCGGCTGTGACTTCTTCGCCTTCAGCGGACACAAGATGTGTGGACCAACCGGCAGCGGAGTGCTGTACGGGAAGAAGGCGGTTCTGCAGGAGATGGAGCCGTTCCGTTTCGGCGGAGAGATGATAAAGAAGGTGACGTACCAGGACTCAAACTGGGCGGACCTGCCGTGGAAGTTCGAGGCTGGTACACCAAACATCGCACAGGGTATCGGTCTCGCCGCCGCAGTCGACTACCTGGACGGTATCGGGATGGAGAACATACACAAACACGAAAAACGTCTAGGGAGACACGCAGCAGAACTCCTTGAGGACGACCCGGAAGTCGATGTCTACGGTCCCGATCCGGAGTTCGGGAACCGGGGCGGAGTTGTTTCGTTTAACGTCGCTGACGCCCATGCACACGACACAGCCGACCTGCTGGACAGCGAGGGCGTCGCGATCAGGAGCGGACACCACTGTGCCCAGCCTTTGATGGATATGATGGGTGTTCCGTCGACGGCTAGGGCCTCTTTCTACCTCTACAACACACACGAGGAGGTAGAGAGGCTTACCGAGGCAGTGGAAGTCGTTAAAGAGATTTTCGCGAGGTGACTACTGATGGGAAAGGATCTATACAGGGAACGGATACTGGAGCATTACAGGAATCCACGTAATTTCGGGGAGATAGAGGAGCCGGATGTACATTTCGGCGATGCTAACCCGTCATGTGGAGACGAGATAGAGATGTTCGCTGTCGTCGATGACGGAGAAGTAGAGGACGTGAAGTTCAGCGGACAGGGATGCGCGATAAGTCAGGCGAGTGCCTCGATGCTGACGGAGGAAGTCGAGGGCATGTCCCTTGAGGAAGTCGAGGACCTCACTACCGAGGACATGAAGGAGATGCTGGGTATCGAGCTCTCACCAATGCGTGTCAAATGCGCGGTCCTGGGTATGAAGGTGCTGGAGGGCGGCGTACTCAAGTACAAGGGCGAGGATGTCAGCGAAGGCGACGTAAGTGACGAACTCAGTGAGGTTTAGCTGGTTAAATCCCGTTACTAGGAACCCAAGAATAGAGGTATCGAGTATAAAAAAGAAGGTTAATCAAAGACCGAAGAAGTAGTTTAAGTTAACATGTCAGAAAAAACGCTAGAGATCAGAGATCTTCACGTAGAAGTTGAGGACGAAAAGATACTGAACGGAGTAAACCTGGACGTCGAGAAGGGCGAAATCGTGGCGATGATGGGGCCAAACGGCAGCGGGAAGTCCACGCTTGCCAAGGTCCTGATGGGCCACCCAGCCTACGAAGTCACCGGGGGTGAGGCTTACTTCAGGGGCGAAAACGTCCTGGAGATGGAGCCCGACGAACGTGCACGGCTCGGACTTTTCCTCGCGTTCCAGTACCCCAAAGAGATAACGGGAGTAACTGTAAGCAACCTCCTCAGGACGGCGCTAAACGCCCGTATCGATGATGACGGCGATGACGACGAGGAAGCGGGGGTCGATCCCGTCGAGTTCCAGCAGACGCTCGAGGAAAAGATGGATATACTCGACATCGAACCCGAGTTCGCCAACAGGTTCGTCAACGAGGGATTCAGCGGCGGCGAGAAGAAAAGGATGGAGGTTCTCCAGCTCGCAGTACTCGAACCCGAAATCGCACTCGTCGACGAGGTAGACTCGGGTCTAGACATCGATGCCCTCAAGATCGTCGCAAAGGGACTCAACGAACTCACGGACGACGACATGGGTACGTTACTCATTACACATTACCAGCGTATACTCGACTACGTAGAGCCCGACAAGGTCGCAGTCATGATCGACGGCGAGATAGCCAAGAAGGGCGGTGCGGACCTCGCCCACAAGCTCGAAGACGAGGGATACGACTGGGTCAAGGAAGAGGCGGCGGCGTAAAACAGTGGTTTTTCGGCTGGGACAAAGAAATTAGTAAAGAGGTAGCCGGTTGAACTTGTTTTTGGTATTGATTTAACTGTTCCAGCTACACTAACTGTTTTAGGTAACGGATACGCATTACGTGGTAGATGACTGACGTGTTCGATACCCTCGGGACTATCGGGATCGAGGAGGAGTTCTACGTAGTCGACAGCGAGACTCTGCTTCCCGTGGACGCCTCCGACGACATGCTGGACGACCCACCCGGACATCTGGACGATCATATCGGAACCGAGCTCTTCAAGTTCGTGATGGAGGTGATGTCGGAGAAATGCTGGAGCCTCAAGGAGGCGAGGAGCGAGATATACGAGAAACGCAACGAACTCAAGAGCTATTCTCGGAGCTACGGATACGAGGTCCTTGGTGCCGGACTCCATCCCGCCGCCGAATGGATGGAGTATAACCACATAGAGAAGCCCCGGTATGTAGACCAGCTCGAACGTCTCCAGTACCCCCAGCAGCGCAACATCACCTGCGGTCTACATGTTCACGTCGGGATGGATGACGCCGAGAAGGCTGTCTGGGTCTGTGACGAAATACGTCGGTATCTACCACTCTTTCTTGCGTTAAGCTCGAACTCTCCTTTCTGGTGCGGGTTCGACACCGGGTTGAAAAGTGGACGGGCGTTGGTCTTCGAGAATCTACCCAACACGGGTATGCCGTCACGGTGGGGAAGCTGGAGTAACTACCGGAAGTTCGAGGAAAGAATGGTGGAGGAGGGTTTCGTAGAGGACCCGGGTGAACTGTGGTGGGATGTACGTCCAAACACAACCCATGGCACTGTCGAGGTACGGTCTCCTGACTCCCAGGTGGACGCCGAATCGACCTACGCCTTCGTCGTCTTGATTTACAGGATCGCGATGCAGCTGGCGGATATGTACGAGAGAGGCGTTGAGGAGACCGGGATGCAGCGGGAGGCGCTCGACCAGAACAAATGGCGGGCGCTTCGGTACGGATACGGCGCATCGTTCTTCGACCCGGAGTACGGTGTGGTGGACGTGGACGAGTTCCTCGACGAAGCTATCGAGTTCGGGGGGCTTACAGGGGAAGAGGTCGTACTGGTGGGTGACTGTTTCGGCGGCGTGAGCGACGCCGAACTCCAGATCAAGGCTTACGAGTCGGATGGTCTGAAGGAGGCGTGTGAGGTTCTACGTCTCTGAACCGAATGGTTTCTGTCTCCGAAGGGTAGCTTTATACCGTCGTTATTGCTGGACAAGGTTTCTTATTACCTCAGGTTTTATTGAGGCTATAATGTCTGATTCCTTCCAGGATCTTGGCACGTTGGGTGTCGAGGAGGAGTTCTATATAGTGGATCCCGGGACTTTGATGCCGGTGGAAGCGAGCGAGGAACTTCTGGAGAACCCTCCCTCGAAACTGGAACCCTGGATCAGTGGCGAACTCTTCAGCTTCATGATGGAGACCAAGACCGACAAGGCGTACAGTCTCGACGAGATATACGACGAGATAGCGGAGAAGAGACGGCTACTGAAGGACCACGCCGAGGAACATGGATACGAACTACTGGCGACGGGGATGCATCCCACAGTTGAGTGGAGCGAATACGAACCGAAAAGCAAGCCTCGTTACCTGGATCAGATAGACCGACTCCAGTACGCCGAACGCAGGAACATAGTCACTGGTCTCCACGTCCACGTCGGGATGGATGATCCTGACAAAGCCGTATGGGTATGTAACGAAATGCGTCGTTACATCCCGCTTATACGTGCCCTGGGCGCCAACTCTCCTTTCTGGAAGGGCAGCGAAACCGGTCTGGCGAGCGCAAGAACCGTTATATACGAGAATCAGCCTAACACAGGGACTCCAACGGATTTCGGTTCGTTCGAGGAGTTCGAGGAGTTCAAGAGACGGATTGTGGACGAGGGCGTCGCGGGAGACGAGGGTGAACTATGGTGGGACGTCCGTCCCAACTCACGTTGTGGGACTGTGGAGGTACGGGCTCCGGATCCGCAGGCGTCTCTCGAAAGGACGTTTGACCTCACTGCACTGATTTACCACCTCTCGATGATGCTAGGCGAAAAGTACGAGTCCGGTTCAGGGTTCCCGGAGATTAGGAAGGAGTACCTGGACAACAACAACTGGGCAGCTATACGTTACGGTATGGACGCGGAGTTTCTGAGGCTAGACGCGGACGAGGGAACCGTATCCGTGGAGAAGATGCTCAAGGAGACACTGTCTGAGGCGGATATGGAGGAAGACGAAAGGGAAGCCCTGATAGAGAGGCTGTTGGACGGTACAGGGGCAATGTCACAGATCGAGTTGCATGAAGAGGAAGGTTTCGAGTCCGTACTGGAAGGACTTAAACTGTAGACAGCCGTTCTGAGCATTGATTTATCTAGCGGGAACATACCCCCTATATCATCAGTTCATCAGCTCCTGGCTAGGTTTAATTCCTCAATGAAACAGAATTATTGGACATTTGTCTTAACTGAAGATTCCGGATGTATGGGTGCAGATTAACGTACCGAATACTTAGTTTTCGGCTTAATGGTATTTGCTTTCTTTATTCCGTCAACATTTTTAAAACATAGGAAATTATTTTGTTCGATTTTAAACAACAGTATTTTAAACCTGAGATTGATATTTTCAACCGAGATGCCAACTAAAGAAGACAAGGATACCGAGGAAGCGGAGGATACAGAGGACTCGGATTCGCGTGTACGTATTATTAAGAACGAGGAGATTCTTCAGAAGAACGAGACTATAGATACAGCACGCGAACAGGTAGAGGATGTCGTAGGAAGTGTCAGGAACGAAGCCAAGGAAAAGGTTGATACCGCAACAGGTGACGCCAAGAATACTCTTGACGAGAAGGTTCAGCAGGGCGTCGAGTCTTTCGATAAGGGACTCATAGACCTGCTTTCCGGATTTCTCGACACCGAGACCAGAGCCAAAGCATACCTCTACCTCAGGAAACGTGGAGAGGCAACGAGCGAGGAGATCGCAGAAGACACAGGTCTTTACCCCAGCACCGTGAGGGAAACTCTCAGCGACCTCTACCAGGAGGGAGTTGTCGAGAGAAGGAAGAAACAGACGGGTGGCGCGGGCAACAATCCCTACATCTACACCGCTGTACCGCCGTCAGACCTGGCAAAGAGGTTCAGCGACCGTGTCGAGGACAGACTCAACACCCTGTTTAACCTCGACTCCTACCTGGGAAGCGAGAAAAGCAAGACACGGGAACTCGCTTCCGAACTCGACCCCTACGAGATCGTCATCAAGAGTGAAGACGAAGAGTAAATCTTGAGGATATCTCCGGGCGGAGGAGGTCATCTGTTTTTTGGTTTAAACCCGGTTTCAGTTATCCGGAATCGTTACTATTTTTGGGCATTTTTAAACGCACAATTTATCCGGTTTTGAGATAGTTAGGATAATAATGAGTCTGTGTTATCGATACCGAACTTACCTCAAATACTCCGAGTTTAAAAATGCCCTATTTTTTGTATCTAACCACCGATTTATCCCCTACTGGAAACATACCATTGTTACAGGAATTGGGGGATGATTGGGGTTGGAGAGATGTTTGTGTTGGAGAGATGATTGGGGTTGGTAGATGATTGGGGTGGAATTGCGGGATGTTTGTGTTGGAGTGATGATTGGGACGGAAAGACGAGGAGTAAAGTTGTAGGCGTCTTAAATTTTCTATATAGATGCTGGTTGCTGTCGGCGGTACGTTCGATCCAGTCCACGACGGGCACTACCATCTTCTGAGAAAGGCTCTCGAGATCGGAGAAGAAGGCGTGGTGGTCGGTCTGACGAGCGACGATCTTGCTCCACAAACCCGGGATATCTCCCGTGATATACGTCCGTTCGAGGAAAGGAGGGAGAATCTTCTAGAGGAGATGGAGGAGCTTGACGAATGGGGGCGTGACTTCGACGTCCGGAAACTAACGGATCCGCTGGGTGTCGCGAGCGAGGACCCGGCTTTTGACGGCCTCGTCGTCTCCCCCGAGACCCGTGAGGGAGGGGTAAAGATAAACGAGTTACGTGAGGAACGCGGATATGAGCCTTTGGAGCTAATCGAGGTACCACACGTTCTGGCTGAGGACGACGAACCTATATCCTCCACGCGGATATGGCAGGGAGAGATCGACAGACACGGCAACCTGATCGACGGTTAATTATGCTGGATTCGGAGTATCGGTTGATGGCTGTAAAGTAGAGTCAGTTATGTAGTTTACAGGCTAAAACCCCGCCCTTTAGGGTGGGGATACAGCCGTAGG
>JBDGRN010000069.1:0-2152 GCA_042218125.1 Halobacteria archaeon
TATGGTGTGGATTATATGGTGGGTAAACGGTGTGAAGTATAAAGTGGTAGGTTTATGGTGTGGATTATATGGTGGGTAAACGGTGTGAAGTATAAAGTGGTAGGTTTATGGTGTGGATTATATGGTGGGTAAACGGTGTGAAGTATAAAGTGGTAGGTTTAGCTACCGAAACCGAAATTTTTTATCGAAAATCGACCTTTTCGACGTAATCTAGCTTCTTTATATCTGCCACCAACTCACCCGGAACCTCGCCGTTAGTGATTACTGTGAACGTCGGTTCGTCCGTAAAGTACGGGTCGTCGCTGATCGCCTGTCTGATGGAGACGCCGTGCTCGGCAATCAGTTCAGATATACCGGCTATCACACCCTCCTCAGAAGCGTCCTCAACCGCAATGATCAGGACTCCTAAGTCGAGAACGGGGGCGACGTCACGTAAACTCGGTATCGATGAAATGTTTTCGAATATCTCCCTCAGTTCGGGATCGTTTAGTATGGCTTCAGTGGTTGCGTCGACGACGCGGCGGTCGACACCAACCTCTCTTGCGATACCTGCGTCCGGTAGTTCAATTTCGCCGGATACGACCCTGCCGTCGTCGTTCACCGAAAAACCACGTTCCAGCAACAGCTTGATAACCTTCTTCTGTCCCGGCGAACCTGAAAACTCGCTCATGATCCTCCCCCACATATCCTCGCTTCCCTCTGTCATAGATACGGATATGGATGCATCTACTAAATCACTCCCGGAATACTGAGCACATCTAAAAGCCACGGGTCACCTGACACGTGGATCTTTACATTAACTGGATAGAACTACCTGGCAACTCCTTTCATGTGCCAACCATCCCACGAAGACACCAAGGTCTACCAAACCCGAAGGACATATATCTGTAGTAAACCTTATATTTCTGGAATTTATTGATGGCTGTGATGTCAGCGGGGGCTTTACTCGCCATACTTGCGATGGTGCTCTGGGGGTTCTGGGCGTTCCTGATCAAACTGGCTCTAGACGACGGTGCGTCCGAACCTATTCTTTTAATTTCCTACTCCATCGCTACTGTAGTGACGGGGATCTATGCCTTATCCGGCATGGATGGCGGTTTCTCGGTGCTTACCGGCGGTACCTTATCCCTGACTATAGCGGCAGGTCTGGCTGCGGGTTTTGGAACAGTCTGTTACTACGTAGCTATAGAGAACGGAGATGTATCGTCTGCCGCAACGATAACTGGTATGTACTTCGTGGTAGCGACACTCCTCGGTATCATAATTCTGGGCGAATCTATCACTCTCAAGGAGGTTACAGGGATTGCACTCGCTGTACTTGCCGTCTTCCTTCTGAGTGGATAGATGGTTGAGGCTTCTGCTGAACTGTATTGGGTTCTGCTGAACTATATTGGCTTCTGCTGAACTGTATTGGAGGCTTGTTAAACTGTAATACTGTTGAAGTGCTGAACTGTATTGGCGGGTTTTTGAAAATGCGATTCTGTTGAAGTGCTGAACTGTTATATCACCGTTATTTATAGTCTGTATACCTGATAAACTATGAAAACATGGTTGACCAGTAGGAAACGGATTCTCAGTTTTAGATCTGGGTTGATCTGGAGTAACCGGTTTGTCGCCGGTTTTACCACCCTATGGTTGTTGGCTATCCGGTATTCCTCACTGTAGCTCTAACCCCCTTCAGTTCCGAGGGTAAATATTATCTTACTGGATTTAAATGGTTCATTCGAATGGAGGCTCTCAAAGGTTTACCGGGTGACTGGCTTGCTGTCTCTGCTATGGTGCTCTGGGGGTTCTGGGCGTTCTTCGTGAAGCTTGCTTTAAGGGACGCATCCTCGGAGCCGGTTTTACTCCTGTCTTACGTTGTAGCCACCTTCGCCATATTGATATACGCGGTAAACGGGGCTGACGATCTTTTTGCCACCGTCGACAACACCGTCCTGAAGTACACGGTAACGGGGGGATTGTTCGCGGGTCTGGGTAGCGTCGGATACTATCTCGCGATAGATGCGGGTGCCGTCGCTATAGCCGCCACTATAACCGGAATGTACTTCGTCGTGAGCACGCTTCTCGGCGTAGTTATTCTGAACGAAAAGATCTCCTGGAGAGGAATATTTGGAATAGTATGTGCCGTCCTTGCCGTGATTATGTTGAG
>JBDGRN010000069.1:2252-47350 GCA_042218125.1 Halobacteria archaeon
TCTGTAGAATGTTGAGTCTGTAGAATGTTGAGTCTGTAGAATGTTGAGTCTGTAGAATGTTGAGTCTGTAGTTCTATGTTTATTTTCTGTGGTGAATTAGGTTCTGTGTTTATTTTCTGTGGCTGTGGTTTGCCGTGAATATACACTATGATGCACGATAGTTTCCAGTTCCGGCATATTGACCATATCTCAAGCTATCGGAAACTCCAGTCTGCGAGCGCCTCTCTCACGAGGTCGTCATCTCTTTCTCTGAAAATTTCGTCGTCTCCCTCGTTCTTTCCGTTCTCCGGTAGAAAACCTTCCACATCAATGAAGTAAGCTGCAGGTGTGCCGTCGCCCGCTTCCCCCATTAGGAGGTTGGCGAATGCAGCTATCTCGTCTGCAACAGCCTCCTCTGTTACCTCGAGCTCGTAACCGAACAGGTCCTGGTCGCCGCTCCAGACGTCTATCGCATCGAAACCGCTCCAGCCAAGAGCTACACCCCGTTGCCCTTTCCGGAACGGTCTTCCACAGGTGTCTGTCACCACTACGGGTACACCGAGAGAAGACGAGATCTTTTCGGCAGACTTCGAGGGATCCTCCGGTAGAAGCAGTACGGTACCGTCTCCCTGGATGTTCGATCGGTCGATGCCAGCGTTAGGTGCGACGTGACCGAAACGCGTTACAGAAAGAAGAAAGGGAGATTCTATAAGGAGTTCTTGGGACTCCCCAAGTACTGCCTCGACAAACCTCGGATCCCTTTTTTCGCCGGTATCACGTTCTATCTTACCGATTATATCCCGTGCGCGGTCCGAAACTTCGTACTCCGAAAGCTCCGTGATACGCCCCTCAGCCTTCGACACCACGGTGCTAGCCACCACCAGAAGGCCGATCTCTTGGATATCGGGGTTGGCGTTGCCTTCCATAACCTCACCAAGTACCTCCACGATCCCTTCTTCCGGAGTAATCAAGGGGACTCCATCGAGTACCCCCGCCGTAACTTCGTCTTCCAGGTGGGTCATGGTCTAGGGGTTTACCGAGTCACGGTTAAGCTTTTATGCTCCGACCCGTAGTTTACTCTACATACCCAATGACTTCAGGGGATAATGCGGACTCTGGGGAGTCGAACTCGGAAGAGGATGAGGAAAAGGACGAAACGGTTTCGTACGAAAACCAACTCGGCGACGACGAGAGGGAGGAAACTCGTGAAAAAACACAGCAAGATAGCTTTGGCTATTCAGTTAAGGGGGAATGGGGACAGGTGGTGGAGTTCGGTGAGGCGGTTGCCGACGCCCTTAACCGCGGAAACGTCAACATGGAGACACGCCACGAATGGGAGACGTGGAGGCCGCGGAAACACGAGGAAGACGACGAAATGATCGAGAAGACGGTAGAGAAGGCAAAGATGGAGGATACAGAAACCAGGAAGAAGGAACAACAGTTAGACGAAAACGGAAAGATCGACGACGAAGCGAAGGAAGAGATAGAGAAAGAGGACGATAAACCCGTCGAGGACGCGGGGAGGGACGTCGCCCGGAAGGTCGAGGACTGGGTCTACAGGAAGATAACCAAGGTCAATCCACTCTACTTCGATACAAAGGACTTCAACGCCACGCTAGAAAAAGCATCCTCTATCGGCGAAAAGGTCAAACAGGCCGTAGGTGTGGAGGAAAACGACGAACAGGAGTACAAATTAACTATAAAGGGGTTCTCTGACGACGTCGAGGAGGCACTCGACAAGGAGTTCCACGATGAATACGGCGACGACTAACGATATGTGGAGCACGGATAGCTACAGTAAACCCAATCCATCCTCCTCGGCTTTAATTACCGTCGATTTCCAGAACGATTTCTGTCTACGGGATGCACCCGCGGAAGTTCCCGGGACACGCGAAGTACTCCCCAAGGTAAAGGAGCTAGTGGATGCCTACCGGGAAGAAGAACGGCCCGTAGTTCACCTGGTACGTCTCTACATGACAGATGGTTCAAACGTGGATCTCTGCCGGAGGAACTCTGTGGAGGAAGGATGGAACCCCGTAGAGCCAGATACCAGGGGTGCCGAACTAGTGGACGAACTCAAGTTCGAAGGATGGCCCGAAACCGATCACTCGAAACTACTGGACGGTGAGTACGAGCAATTATGTCCAAACGAATGGATAGTTTACAAGCCCCGATGGAGCGGTTTCTACCGGACGGGTCTCGACGACTTTCTAACCCGTCAGTCGATCGATACCCTGGTATTATGTGGATGTAACTTTCCCAACTGCCCAAGAACCACGGTATACGACGCCACCTCGCGGAACTACAGAGTCGTCATGGCACGGGACGCTACATCAGGCACTTATTCTCGCGGCCTGGAGGAACTACGAGACGTCGGGGTATCCGTCGCAGACGCCGATGAAGTTGTGGACTGGATTACGTCCGAATAACAAAATTTTATACAGATTTTCCTGGTGAATTTGTGTCCTTGAGTGATGGATTTGTGGCGTGTAGTACTTCCTGGTACGATGACGAAACTGTATGGTGGTAAAATGTGACGTGACGAAACTGTATGGTGGTAAAATGTGACGTGACGAAACTGTATGGTGGCAAAAATTATCGTGTCAAAACTGTGATGTGCCAAATAAAGTGATGTGCCAAATAAATAATGTAGGGAAAACCGTGCCGTGTTTCGTTTTCAGACGTAACTTGGTTTTTAGACGTACCGGTGGATCTCACGTTTAAGGTCCTTCGCAGCCTTCTCCGCGCCACGGTAGTACCTTCCCGACCTCTCACCCGCATAGATTATCGAACGAGTGGAGTTCACAAGACCGACTCCGTCAGAGTTGAAGCCGTACTTTACCGCCGCCTCGACGCTACCTCCCTGGGCACCGACACCGGGAACCAGGAAAGGCAGTTCACCGGAACGTTCCCTCAGGGACTCCATCTCTTCCGGATGGGTGGCGCCGACGACGAGGCCCGCGTTTCCGTTGCTCCAGTCTTCGACTTTCTCGGCAACTACTTCGTAAAGCCTACTGAACTCGTCGTTTCCACCATCATTGGAACCGTCTTCTTTTCCCTGGAGTTCAGCACCCTCGGTCCCCACGGATCCGGGTTCCACGATCAAGTCCTGGAAGTCGCTACTACCCGAGTTCGACGTCTTACATAACACCCATACGCCCTTGTCCTCGTTCTGGAAAAAAGGCTGGAGGCTGTCTCTCCCCATGTAGGGGTTAGCGGTGATCGAGTCGCAGTGCTCCAGCAAGTCGGCGTACCTTCTGCTGGAGTTACCGATGTCACCCCGTTTCGCGTCGAGCACCACCAACGCTTCATCAGAAGCGTACTCCATGGTCTCGATCAACGCCTCCCATCCCTCCTTAGACTCGTAGAACGCGGCATTAGGTTTGTATGCAACCGCAACTTCGCTGGTTGCGTCGATAATCTTCCTGTTGAACTCCAGGAAACCGACGTCGTCGGGGAGACGGCTTTCGACGGGGTCGAGTCCCACACAGACGTGACTGTCCTTTATTTCAATCTCAGACTCGAGGCGATCGTGAAACGTCATCCCACGAACTCCTCTACCGGAACCTGTTCCTGGTCTCCCGACTCCATGTCCTTCACTGTCACAACTCCGTCCGCAAGATCCCGTTCCCCAACGATAACTGTATTTTCGGCGTTCATCCTGTCCGCTCTCTCTAACTGCCCCGAGAATCCGCGGGATGTTACGTCCATCTCCACGACGTATCCATCATCCCTGAGCGAATCCGCAACCACTATGGCTGTATCTCGGACGTCACCTATGACTGCGACGTAGTAATCCGTCCGGTGCTCCTCTGCGGGCCAGACGTCGCTCTGTTTCATCAGGAGTTCGAGTGTCGCGTCACCTATACCGAAACCTACTGCCGGCGTCGACTGCCCGCCGAAGGTTTCTACGAGGTCGTCGTACCGACCTCCTCCAAATATCGCGCGTAGATCGCCGTCGGGGTCGAAACATTCGAAGACAGTGCCGGTGTAGTAGTCGAAACCCCTGACGATAGACGGGTCGAAGATGCAGACGTCGGATACGCCGTAGTCATCCAAAACATCCCATAGTTTACGAAGCTCCTCGAGTCCCTCGTGAGCCAGCTCGCTCCCAGTGTTGTACCTGAGTGTGTCAAGCTCGTCCGTCCCGCCTTTCCTCTCGGTGACGGATATAAGCTGCTCAGCTTCCTCGATACTCAGCCCCGACTCTTCGAGTCTTTTGCGGAGCTCGGAGTGGTCGAGTCTTTCGCTCTTGTCCACAACCCTGTATATCTCGTCTTCCTGGCTTTCCGTCACGTCGAACTCTCCAACCACACCCTGAATCACGTCCCTGTGGCTGACTCTAAAAACGTAGTCGTCCTCAAGACCTAGGTTCGAGAGAACCTTGTGGGCGAAAGCTATTACTTCAGCGTCCGCCTCGATACCGGAAACACCGAATATATCGAAGTTCGGCTGGAAGAACTCCCTTAACCTCCCGCTCTGTGGCTGTTCGTACCTCCAGAGCCGTGGCATAGAGAACCATCGGACGGGCTTCGATAACTCCTGTTTTTTAGCAACAAACATCCGTACCACGCTAGGCGTGAGTTCGGGTACAAGCGTCACGTCCCTACCGCCCTTATCCTGGAAGCTGTAGGTTTCCTCCACTATCTCCGCACCGCTCTTAACCTCGAACAGCTCCAGAGGTTCGAGCGCCGGAGTTCCGATTTCACGAAAACCGTGACGCCGCGCCGTTTCGGCGATTTCGGAGAAAACCCGTTGCCTCGACCTCATTTCTCTGGGATAGAAATCCCTGAATCCCTTCAGGCTCTCGTAATCCATGGGAAAAGATTCGAAAACAGGTAGTTTAAAACGTGTGTTTTCCTGGACGGTAGATGACTTTCTCAGGATACGGATCAGATAACCACATTCTATCTAAAAAGAAAAACTGCGAGAGTTCCACGGGTCTCCTGACCCGTGGATGTTTAAACCAATGTTGAAAAATTATTTTTTAAGAGCAAATAGAGTCCCCCCATTCTACCGGCCCTTAACCCGTTTCACTCGAACAGGGGATAATCATGTATTTTCTCACCGTCTGTCTACTTTTTACCGTCTCTTTATGTCGTAGTCGTTTTCTTCGGGCTTGAGTTCCTTGAGTATCTTCTTTATCTCATCCTCCCCGATCTTTCCCTGGACACGGCCTGACCTTGCGAGCATAATTATCTGTTGCTCTACCTGTTCGGCAAACTGGGGTTTAGCCATCTTGATGGCGTTGAGACGTTCCCGCGCTTCCGGTTCGAGTGTCTTTCTGAGTATAGCTTTCTTCTGTGCCTCCGCCTGCTGTTTCATCTCCTCCTGTTGCTCGGCGTCTCCTTTGTCCTGCATCTCCTTCTTCTTTTTCTCACGGATTTTCTCTAACTCGTCTTCATCCATTGTTTAGAAGATATAACTGCTCGACCTTTATAAAAACTCTAATACCGTTCCAGTTCAGGGATATCCTGGGCTACTTCATCGGCTTTACTGTCGAGGTATCTCTGACCTTCTGGACTTACTACGCGTCCTTCCTTGCCTTTCGTCTCGACGAGGTCCGCGTCTTCTAACTGCTGGAGAACTGTCCGTACAACACTTCCGCTTCCGTCTTCGTGGTGTGACGGACTCATGCCGTCCCTGTTTTTTCCTCCATACATCTTCTTCAACTTGGAAACACCTACAGGTCCTTTCTTGTAAACCTTCCTAAAGATCGCTGCGGTACGTCGGTACCACCAGTCGGCGTCCTCGGGAGGTAGCTCTCTGTCCGTCCCTGTCTTGGAGTAACGGCTCCATTCGGGCGGTTCAATATCTTCCTTCCCCTCCAAATCCTCTCTAACAAGCTCTATAAGGTCGTCGGCCGGAACGTCTAGTGCAGTAACCATTCTTTATACCTATGTAGAACGATGAACCTTTAAACACACCGAAAACGCGCCATGAAGGAATGGAATGTAGTACGTCAGCTGGAAAAGAGTCTCGGGGTCGGGGACGACTGTGGTATTATCGAGGCTGGAGCCCAGGCTTTCGCGGTAACAACGGATATGATACATCGAAAAACGGATCTTCCGGACGGCGTATCTCCGAAGACCGCGGGCTGGCGGGCGATGGCTGTATCCCTCAGCGACATAGCGGCGATGGGCGCGGACCCCCATTCCGGAGTTCTGGCTATCGGCGTCCCAGGTTTCGACGACGAACTACTGAAGATGACCGATGGAGCGCGTGAGGTATGCATGAACTCTGGAGCCAACTACGTAGGGGGCGATCTCGACCAGCACGACGAAGCCACGCTGGTAAGTACAGTTTTTGGGACGACGGAAGATCCCACATACCGCAGCGGAAGCTCCAGGGGAGAGTTGGTCTGTGTTACCGGAGAACTCGGTAGAACCTGTTGCGCGCTCAAACTGTTCGAACACGGTGAGACTGAGAGAGCGAACGAGCTTTTCAGGTTTGAACCCCGGACGGAACAGGGAAAACAGATAGGTGAGGTCGCGACTTCGATGATGGACATTAGCGATGGACTTGCCGTCTCACTACATCAGCTAAAGGAAGCATCTGGTAACGGCTTCGAGGTCGAGTCGGATAGAGTACCTTACGTCGACGGCGTAGACTTCGAGGAGGCTGTGTATTTCGGTGGAGACTACGAACTTCTTTTCACAGTACCCACCGAAATGGAGGAGGAGCTAAATCCAAAAACGGGTTTCACCGTTATCGGTGAATGTTCAGGTGAGGAGGTTTCGTTAGACGGGAGAGACCTGGAGAAACGGGGTTACCAACACGGCTGAAAAAAGTATACCTTGGAGTGGAGTGTGGTGAAGAATATCGAAATATATGCGGTTTAAACAAATATTTTCTTAGTTAACGCGGCGGAGAATCAGTATGATCAGGATGAATATCATAAGCAGTACGAATCCACCAACGAATACCGGATCCATAATATCTCTGTTTCCGAGGTTTTGGTCGCTGATATCAGCTGGTGCCAACTCTACACCGTTTAGGTTATGATAGCTACTATCGGTAAAGGCGACGGTGTTAGCCTGGTCTTCAGGTGAAGAAAGTTTATCGACGAACTCCCCGGATACGGTTTGAACTGACGTTGCTGGCGTCAAAACAAGGAACGAAAGCAGGATCAACTGTACTACGGTCCGACGTCTCACGATGTATAATTCGGTATCCCTGGTTTAATTCTTGTGAAAATTCCAAGTAACCTATGGATCGTGAGGCTTTCAGTGTCTTCCAAACTCCGCCAAAGCAAGTTACGTAGAAAGTATCACTGGGGATTGTCTGAGGTTGTGGGTTGTCTGTGTTAATGGATTGTCTGAGGTTGTGGGTTGTCTGTGTTAATGGATTGTCTGAGGTTGAGGAGTACTACTATAGAAAGTCCCTGACTTCAGAGTACCACATGTCGTGTTCGTCTACGCTGTCAGTTGCGAAAGCTATCTTCTTGGCGATGACGTGCCAGCAGAGCCCCTCGCCGCCCAGGTTGTAACGGAAGTCCTCACATGTACAGCTGTCATCCTCTATAACGTATTCGTCGTGTCTTCCCACCACGACAACGAAGTCCATGTACTTCTTTACGCGTTGCTCCGACACGGCGTCGATGCCACGTTTACCCCTTTCTCCATGTCTTTCGAGGATCTTCCTTGTGATGTCGGCATCCAGCGATCTGCGGTCCCGCAACTCCTCTATCCATTCCATCTGTTCCTAGCTTGAGAATAAAAGTCCATAACGGTTTCTGGTTACTCCGCCCCTCAAGCCTACGAAAGGATCTCGGACCTACGGCAAGGACTTCATACTTACGCTAAGGACTTCAGACCTACGCCAAGTAAATCTATTATACGATAAAAAGTTCGTGGATACAGTCGGTTCTAAGGGACATGTTCAGGGATCGTCCCCCGAACGACAGATCTCGAAATAAGCGTCAACGTCTTTACCCTGAACGGTTTTTCTGCCGGAATGTCTCGCGAGCTTTACCGCGCGGCGGGCGACGTCAACCGCCCATTCCTCCAGGTGCTCCGTAAGGGCAACCCGAGCGTCCTCACTCATCCGGTAGTCCTCTATGTCGAGCCTTGCGATCCTGTCCACGGGTGCGATCGGAAGTATGAGTTCGTCCCGGCTTTCGGCTTCGGCTTCGAATCCGAAGTCCTCTGCCATAATGGTTTTTCTCCTGTCCATGTTCGCTTTTTCGGAAGCCTCTACCGCCAGACTGCTACCTCTATCCTGTATTCTTGCGGCGAGTCTTTCGGCAGCACTCGAACTAACTCTGATATCGGGATCGGCTTCACGTATCAAACTGTCAACCGGAGCGAACGGAAGTTCAACTGACATGGTTTACCTCACTACTGTTACGGGAAGGGTTGCTTTTCTCACGAGGTTTTGTGTCACGCTACCGACCATATCCTGGTGTTTCTGGGAAATACCCTTGTGTCCCACGAAGATACCGTCGTACTCTCCTGACTCGGCGTAATCCACGATGGACTCCACTGGATCGCCGTACAGCATCTCGTACTCTACAGAAAGGTCCTTACCAGTGTCGGAGGCGGTTTCGACAGCGTCTTCGAGCACGTCCTCTGCTCTTGCTTCGGCGTCCGACATGTCTTCGATCAGAACATCGTTGTCCTGCGTGTAAATCTCGGGTGTTACGGCATGGACCACCGTCAACCTCGAACTCTCGGGAACTAACTCGACGGCGTAGTTCACCGCTTCTTTCGATTCTTCCGAACCGTCCACTGCGATTACAAAATTCATTATCGAATATAAACTTTAAACTTAATTATATATTTCGCACGGTCGAAAACTTTGAAAAAACAGATACATAAAGTTACGTGTTGAGGAACCTTCAGGGAAAGCCTACAACTATCTTCTCCGTTAAGACTTTTCTTCCCGGAGACTGTGGACAGAACCGAGGTACTCCCTCTCTATTTCGTGGAGCGTTCCGGGAATAACCAATGTATGTAAGGGTGGACCGAGATCGGTTTCGGCGAGTTCGTTCAAGCTACCCCATGCGACCTCTGTCGAACCGCTCCCCATCCTTGCAACGCCGACTCCGGAGCCTATACGTTTACCTGAGTCCATCTCGGCAAGTATTTCGGCTGCCTGTTCCACCCTCATGAACCTGTCCTCCGATCCCTCGTCCTCGATGTCGAGATAGACGAGTGTGTGCAGGTCACGGTCGAGGTTTTGGTAAACCGTATCGAGTGGTGACTCTGGCTTCCAATCTCCCTTGGGAAACGGAAGAGTTGTCGAAGCCCCGAACCTGTAGTTCTGGAGGCCAGTAGCGCCGGATACCGCGCTCGATACGCTCGAGGCGTGCACGACATCCGTCTCGATCCTCCTTTCCGTCGCTCTCAAACGGAGGTCGGCGTGTGTGGTGCTGACCATCGCGTCGCCACCCGAAAGGAAGACGGCGTCGCCATCCTCGGCAGAACTTAGTATCTCGTCGGCGTCCTCCTCGACGTCCTGGCGAGACAGAACCTCCACCTCTCTACCGTATAGGTCTTCCAGATCTTCCTCCGTCGCACCGGGTAGGGCGCTGGTGTAAAACTCCGCGAAGACCCGATCTGCTTCCTCAACAACATTCCTCCCCTTTATACTGATGTCACGCTCGTCGTATAGTCCAAGTCCAACGAAAGTTAGCATTTCACTGAAATATACGACGGCGACACATGAAACCTTACGAACGTTTCAGTAGTTTATGGATATTTCATCAGTTTATGAAGGCTGCATCTTGGTTATGTTGGGTTGATGTTTGGTTTTGATTATGTAGGACCGATGGTCGACTTGGTTATGTTTGGTTTTGATTATGTTGGGTTGATGTTTGGTTTTGATTATGTAGGACCGATGGTCGACTTGGTTATGTTTGGTTTTGATTATGTTGGGTTGATGTTTGGTTTTGATTATGTAGGTACGATGCTCGATCTAGGTTATGTTTGGTTGATGGTTTGACCCTGACTATCTGGAGCATCTGAACTGTCAGTGTAAGCTACGACCCGAGAAACCGGACCCTGTGTATTTTGAATGTCGAAACCTACTATCGGTTATGGCCGAAGATCCTGAAGATAGAAAGTACGACTTCGTAACACAGGAGGACATCGACCAGGGACGGTTAACCGACGCCTACTTTCTACGGACGGAGGAGATCTTAGAGGCAGAAGAAGTCAATCCCCACGTGATCGCCGACGTTGGAGATTCGCTCGAAAGATGGCACGTTTTTACTGGTCTGAAAGACGTCGCGAAACTCTTGGAGGGAAAACCGGTTAGCCTCTACTCGATCCCCGAAGGGACGTTGTTCAAGAAAAACCCGGTAATGTATATAGAGGGGAACTACCTCGACTTCTGCCGGTTGGAGACTGCGATACTGGGGTTTATCTGTCAGTCATCAGGTATAGCGACGAACGCTATGCGAGTATCGGCGGCATCCGGTGATACAGACGTCCTAAGTTTCGGAAGCAGAAGACAACACCCTGCAACTGCTGCAATGATAGAACGGTCCGCCCTGATAGGTGGGATGGACGGTATCTCCAACGTCGCGGGCGGCGAGGTTATCGGTCGGCAGGCAGGAGGGACGATGCCACACGCCCTCGTTATATCGATGAACGCCAGGGACCCCGAACACCCACAGGAGGCAGCCTGGGATGCCTATAACCGAGTACTCGACCCCGAGGTTCCGAGGATCATGCTCTGTGATACCTACGACGATGAGCGGGATGAAACCGTCCGAGCGGCGGAACTTCTCGGCGACGACATAGACGGTGTGAGGCTCGACACTACGTCGAGCAGGAAAGGGGATTTCAGAGAGATCATCGAGGAGGTAAGGTGGGAACTGGAAGTAAGGGGCTACGAAGACGTCAAGATCTTCGTCAGCGGTGGAGTAACACCGGAAGACGTCATTGAACTCAGGGACGTAGCCGACGGATTCGGGGTGGGTGGCTACGTCGCGAACGCCAACCCTGTCGATTTCTCTCTCAACATTGTGGAGGTCGAAGGTGATTACGCCGCCAAGAGAGGAGAGAAGAGCGGTAGGAAACAGGTTTACCGCCGGGGCTTCGAAGACACAGTCGCCCCTGCAGACGCCGACTTGGAGGGCGAGGGACTGATAGAGCCAGTGGTCGAAGACGGTGAAATAGTCATGGATTTCTCCATTGATGATGCGCGTGAGCGGGTGCTGAAGTCAAAGGAGGCACTAATGCAGAAAGACGATCTCGAACTCGTTAACGGCTGAAACTCAGAAAAGTTAAGGCTCGGCCATCTGCGTCTGAAGATCCAGTTCGTCTACCTGACCGGCGGGTTCCGACTCGCGCAGGATCTGACCGCTGAAGGCGTAGGTCGTTACGTGGTCGTGTTGCCATTCGCCCTTGTTCATACCGGCTTTACAGCAGACGCGGTCAAGAAACTCCGGTACCTCCCATCCGTACTCCACCGGCATTGTGGGAAGAATCCATCCCTGGTCACGATCGTTTTCGATTATAACTCCATGGGTACCTATATCTATCTCGCTGTCGTGGTCTTCATGGACCTCTTTCAGTTCATTAAGTAGACAGAGCGTAATCGATATAGAACCAACCTCTCTTTCAGTTACCTCCGAAAGCCCACCTTTTCCTCCACTCGCTTCTATAATCGCGTCGACGATAGCATCCGACATCTGTTTCCCTCGTTTGTAACAGGCAGCGCTTCCCCTTACACTGTTTCTTCCCCGTACACTCTGTAGCTTCACCAGCACGCCTGTGCGGTTGTAGAACTCGTCCTCCATACATCCAGGCCGGTTCCGTCTTCCGCTTTTGACATAGGACTTCATAGACTCGCGTGCCAACTTCATCGCTTCTTCCTGACGTTTAGGGGGTAGAACAGTTCCCATATATGTCTTATTATAGTTTATCACACATAAATGATATTTTTTACGACGCTAAATTTATTCCAAAACCAGTCAAAGAAAAGAAAACTTTCGCAATAATAAATACTACTTTATATTAACATAAAACCTGCGCCAGTCAGGGGTTGAATGAGGCCGTAAGCCGTTAGTACGCGGAGCATTTAGATTAAAAATGGTGGATGGAGAACGGCCCCCGTCAAATAACGAGGAAAGTCCCCTCACCCGTGAACGGGCCGCGTGGTGCAAACCATGGTCCCGAAAGGGATGGCACTGGAACAGAAACGACACGTCCTCCGGCGACCTGTGAGGCGCGGATACGCCGAGGTAAGAACCGGGGGTACCGATGGAACGACCAACCCGGCTGGTGCAAGCCGTCACGATAAGGTAGTTCACGGCACGTAACGGTGCTTCATGGCTTCGTAAGAGGTCAAGAGACTCCTTAGGAGTTCAGCCAAATGCCGTTCGAAAACAGAAAGGGGCTTACTCCCGTCCACCAGACTGTTTATCCAGTTTAGCTACACAGTAGCAAGGTAACTTTGTCAACTACAGAGAAACTTTGTCTGCTCAAGGAAATTTTGGCTATTTCCGGTTTTTAATCTATATCCAGACGTTCCTTTATATCGATATCTGTCTCGTCACTATCCTCCACGAAGCCACGGGCATCGGTTGACCTACCTGACACCTTGTTCTTTTCCCTTTTTCTTTTGTTACTAGACTCGGTCTTTTGGGAGACTGCTCCGATATCGCCAAATAGTTCAGGTTCCTCTGTTTGCTTTGGATAGCTTTTATCGTCGGTGCCAGATATCTTTAGGTAGATGGCCGCAAGGACGAGCGTAAACAGGAACATACCGAGGGAGATAGATAACCCATTTACTACTGAGATACCCAGGGCATCGCCGGTCCAGTATAGCCCGATGAACGGAAGAACCGCGACAACTAAGTCGTGAAGGAAACCTACGGAAACCTCGTTGCTGTTTCCGAACTTCGATATCCAGTAACCCCAGAAAACCACGGCGTAAATCGCCGCAACCCCCGCAAAAATCACTATCTCCAACATAATTATAAATACTTTAATATTAAGTTTATATTTTACGGAGGGGGATTATTGATCCTTGAATTTTCAATATTTTCAATGGAACCGGAACCACGGTTGCACCCATGAGGGATGCCGAATGCACCGGCTTTAATTATGGATGAAGGATGGGGAATTTACCGGCCTTAATTACCGGTTTATTGGTTATACTACAGATAATGATGCGACTCAAACCATGGAACAACCCTAAACGAAACTAATCAAACCCGGTTCTGGTAAAAAAGCATTCAGGAAAAGCTGAGTTCCTCAAAATTTACCATATCTTCGACGTCCCTCCTCCATTTCCTTTCCCTGTTCCACTCCCTGGAGGATAGATCAGGGTATCCGAGCGTAACCATCAGTACCGGATGTAGGTTTTCGGGTACGTCAAACTCGTTTTCCACCGACCTGGGATCGAAACCCGCCATAGGGCAACTCGCGATACCGTTGTTCCATGCCGCCAACATTAGGTAGGTGGCGGCTATAGTACAGCTCTGAACGGTCCATTCGACGTTATCCTGTAACTCCTCGTGCTCGAACATATCCAGTAGTTCATCTGCGTTTTCTCTCGAACGGTAGCCTTTCTCGACCTGATCCTCAAGGGTTCTTTCCGCGAAACTGGATCTGTTGAGGTGGCCGAGGACTACGACGACGGCGGAGGCATCGGTGACGTGTTGCTGTCCGTACGCGCAGTCCTTCAACCTCTCCTTACCAGACTCCGAACGTACGGTCAGAAACTCCCAGGGCTGGAGGTTAAAGCTACTCGGAGCGGTTCTTACAGTTTCGAAGAGACCCATGATAGCGTCTTTCGTTAACTCGTCGTCGGTGTAACTATGTAGAGAACGTCGAGTTCTGGCGAGTTCCCCCAGATCCATATGGTTCAACCTTGTGAAGACGGTTGAATAAATGAACTGGAGTTAAACTGCCGTGGTGGATACGTCTGTGGTTTCATTGGTTAGTAAGTCGTGGTGGATACGTCTGTGGTTTCATTGGTTAGTAAGTCGTGGTGGATACGTCTGTGGTTTCATTGGTTATAGTAACTGAATAGGGGGGGTTATTCGAGAAATCCGGATAGCAACGGACCCGAGCCATAAGATTCTAACTTCGGGGTGCGGTACTGACAGTAAATGAAGAATATCGAGGATCTGAAAGAGAGCGCCCGTCAGCTAAAGGAGCGTGGACTCGAAAGCGGCGAGATAGCCGACGAACTAAACATATCCAGGGCTACCGCGAACTGGCTGCTGACGCATACGGAGGAAAGGAAAGGCACGCCACCCGGCGACATACATCTCGACTGGTCTCCCGTCGGCAGTAGCTCCAGGCGGCTTACTTACATATCGAAGGCACTGGCTGACCTTCTCCACGAAGAATGTACGAGGGAACCGGACGCCGTCGTTGGTATAGCAAAGGCGGGAGTCCCGATAGCCACCTTGGTGGCTCAGGAGTTCGAGTCGGACCTGATCGAGTACACGCCCAGGAAACAGAAATGGAGCGACGGGGACGAGGATATGGACGACCTCTCCGGATCGCTGAGCAGGAACTTTTCCGACGTCGAGGACAGGGATGTCGTGATCGTTGACGACGTGGTAACAACCGGTACGACGATGAAGGAGGCGATAAAGTTCGTGGACGACAACGGTGGAAATCCATTGACCGCGGCGGTGGTTGCGAACAAGACCGAGAAACAGGTGTTCAACGGGGTCAAGGTAGGATCCCTCATACACGTAGTGAGGGTGGACTGAACCAGTATTTATGGTTGTAATGGATGTCAGATAGATGAACGGAGACGCCACGGAAGACAGGTATCTCTCCACCGGATGTGGGTCACTCGACGAACTCCTCGGGGGCGGTTTCAAACGGGGTTCCGTTAACCAGGTCTACGGTCCGGCGGCGAGCGGTAAAACCAATCTGGCTCTACAGACCGCTGTTGAGGCTATTGAGGAGGGAGGAAGCGTAGTCTACGTCGATAACGAGGGCCTGAGTCTCGAGAGGTTCAAACAGATAGCGGGTGAGAAGTACGAGGAGGTGGCTAAGGAGTTCATAGTGAAGGAAGTGTACAGCTTCGATGAACAGGTCGAGGCGGTGAAGGACGTCGAGAACCTGGTGTCTGAGGTGGATCTTGTGGTGCTGGACAGCGCTACGGGTCTTTACAGGGTTGAAGCCGACGCCGATAATGGGGAGACAGCGCTGAAACGTCTTTCGAGACAGATCACACATCTGGCGTCCCTCGCGCGACGGTACGACGTTGCCGTAATCGTCACAAACCAGGTATATACAGAGGTGGAGACAATCGAGGAGAGCTTTCGCCCACTGGGTGGTAACGTCGTAGAGCACTGGTCAAACACGATAACCGAACTCGTGAAACAGGATCAAGGTTTGAGAAAAGCGGTTCTCGAAAAACACCAGTCGAAACCGGCGGGCGAGGAGGCAAGGTTCGAGATAGTGGATGACGGTCTTGCCTCCTTGCCGTAACAGGATTTTATGTATGTGTCAAGGGCAAAACCCCGCCCTTCGGGGCGGTGAGGATGTCAACTATACTATGGATGTCATCTATACTATGAGTATTAACTGAGTCACGGTTCTTCTATACTATGAGTATATACTGAACCACGGTTCTTCTATACTATGGTTATATACTGAGTCACGGTTGATTAGTGATAATAGGATTTAACCAACTTTAACCACCTTCAACCTAAAATCCAGGACATGACAGCAGAAGACGAATCCGAAAAAGGTGACGCGAACCAGGAAGAGAACGAGGAGGAGCTCAGTCCACGTGAACGGATGAAGAAGATGATGGAACAGGGCAGGAGTGAACCTGAAGGTGAAGAAGAGGGTGAGGAAGAAAGACGCGAGAGACGTAACCCCATGATGGGTGGCGGTCCCGGTGGCGGCGGTAACCCGATGGGTGGTCTCATGTCCATGATGGGTGGCGGCGGTCCTGGTATGGGTCAGGGTCGTGGAGGCGGTGGCGGAGGAAACGATGCCCGCGTCGCCAAGGAACTCGAGGCTCTCCGGAACGAGACGCGCCAGATCAGGGAGACTCTGGAACGTATAGCCGAATCTCTCGAGGATTAGATAGCGTATTCCACAGGTATACAGGTCGAAACCCCGGTAAACAGCCATATTTGCAGGAGTAACAGTTTCTACGCTTCTCTTTCTTCGAACTCAAGACGGGGGAATTAATACGGGTGCGTAGATAGGTATATCCGAAAGATGGTTTACCGAATAGGTATAGTCGGGGCGGGCCACTGGTCAAAAAGACTCAACAAAGGAATAAAAAAGGGTACACCGTTTTCTATCGACAAGACCGTCGACGTCCAAACCTACGAGGAGAAGAAGGAACTTCTTACCGCACTCGATATCTCTAGAGACAACCACTACACGATCGAGGAGGCGGAGTCGATTTCAGACGAGTTCTACGAGGACCTTGACATAGTTCAGATCGCGAGTCCCGTGGAGTACCACAGGAACCAGACCGTCGAGGCTCTGGAGCACGACGTTTTTACGATTACCGAGAAAAGCTATGCCGCCAACAGAGATAAATTCGAGGAGGTTCTGGATTACCTTAGCGACAGGGGAAAATGGGGTTCGAGCTACCTCCATCTACATTACCTTAAGAAGCTTCTGACGATACAGATGCCGGATGTTCTGTCCCGTATGAGGGAACGGTACGGGGGCATCGAACGTGCGGAGGCGACGTTTATAGAGCAGTATAGCGAGGAAGATCGACGTAGAAGCTGGCTGTTCAGCCCCAGCAACGGCGGCGTTTTCCTCGACTGGATCCATCCGATAGAGGTTCTTGCGTCGAGTTGCGGAGCCATGTTTGTGGATCTGGTTGAAGGAAAGCCCTATCTAGTGTCCGACAGATATACCGACGAATACATGACGGCTGCCTACGGTGATTTCAAGGTTGAGGGAGAGTACTTCGAGGACGACGCACGTGCACGGATACGTGTGGGGAAGGGTTTCGAACAGTCGAACCGTAAGGTGCTTCGTCTGGTTTTTTCCGAGTCGGATCCTCACGCACACGTAGATTTCCTGTACGCCGACTCTGAAAGGGAGTTCAGGAGTGACTACAGGGGTGAGTGGCGTTGGATAGAGGACGGCGAGGTAGTCGACCAGAAGTATCCGGAGGGACCGATTCCGTACAAACTTCTCATCCAGGATCTGGAACTAGCTGCGGAGGGAGAGTACGACACAAAGCCGGAGGAGCTGGTGCGACGTATGTACGAACCCGTCTGGATGTTCAATGACCAGGTCGATATCAGTGAACCTGTACGTGACGAGGAGGAGATCCAGGAGTTCGTTAGGGATGCAGTAGACTCTACCAGCGTTTAGAGTTCCTTGATAAATTTGGCCTGGGTTTATGTCTCCTCTGTTTGATCTTCTCCGGCTTTCCCGAATAACTCACGGCCGACATCCGGATAGTATTTAACTGCGTCCCTTTTGCTTTACAGTATAATCATGGAGCTAGGTGACTGGACATGGAGATAGGTGTGATCGGCCTCGGTAAGATGGGAAGCAATCTCGTGAGAAACCTGGAGTCTCGGGGATACGACGTAACCGGATACGACGTAGACGAAGATGCAGTGGAGAACCTACGGGAACTCGACGACGTTAAGGGCGGTGACAAGGTTTCGCCGGATCCGGCGTACGACTTAGAGGATCTTGCTGGGAGTCTCGATGAATCCAGGACGATCTGGATGTCGGTTCCCTGCGGCGACCCGGTAGACGATGTACTGGAGGGACTTCTCCAGCACTTAGACGAGGGTGACGTCGTGATAGATGCGGGGAACTCGAACTTCGAGAACACCCGTCGCCGTTCCCGGCAGTTACGTGACGATGGTGTAGTGCTTCTGGATGCGGGTTGCAGCGGCGGACCTTCGGGTGCGTTACACGGTATGTCTATCATGGTGGGTGGAGAAAAAGAGGCGTTCGAAAAACACGAGGGGCTATTCGACGATCTGAGTGTTGAAGGTGGTTACGGCTACTTCGGACCGTCGGGTGCAGGTCATTACGTCAAGATGGTACATAACGGCATTGAGTACGCGATGATGCAGTCTCTCGGCGAAGGCTTCCAGATACTGGACGAAGGTCCGTACGACGACCTGGATCTGGAGAAAGTATGTGACGTCTGGGACAACGGAAGCGTGATCGAGTCGAAGTTGGTCCGTCTTTCGGGTAACGCCTTCGAACGAAACCCGGATATGGAGGGCGTGGTTGGCCACGTTCCAGACAGCGGTGAGGGACGTTGGACGGTCGAAACCGCGATAACGGAGGACGTACCCGCGACCACGATAGCTCATTCACTCTTCGCCAGATACCGTTCAAGGACGGGTGGAGAGGGCTCCTTCTCGGACAAGCTTCTAGCAATGTTGAGAAACGAGTTCGGGGGACACGAGGTGGAGACTGAGGACAGCGACGAAGATTAGGGGTATCGTTCAAAGATTAGAGACACTGTTCTGAATCTTAGAACTTTACTGATAGACTCCTTACTGTTGATAGTTTTGATTAACTCCTAAGGGTTGGGATTCAAATCACTGCCAAGGATCTACTGCTAAGGGTTGGGCTATAAACTATTGCTAAGGGTTGGGGTTCAAATCACTGCCAAGGATCTACTGCTAAGTATTAGGCTATAAACTACTGCTAAGGGTTGGGCTATAAATCAATGCTAAGGATCAGCTATAATCCGGTTTTAACCATGGGTACGGAGTAAACTTGTCCTGAATGTTCAGTTACGTCCGGAAGGGTGCCGTGTTGTGCGGATCTTGAGCTTGTTTGGTCAACGATTGTAATGACTGTCAGAGTTCAAGCGGTGTTGGACTGGCTGCTTTGGGAAGTGTCCATACCTCTGCTGTGGTTACAGCTTGGACAGGCGAAGACCTGGTTGTTGTTGTTTCCGAATACTCTCGTATATCTCTCACTTACGTATGATCCGCATCTATTACATTCTGGCATCCTTATTCTGACCTCACTAAGACAACATATACCTTAGTGGTATAAAGTTGTGTCGATAAACGGCCAACTTGTTGACTTGTAAACAACAAAATACCTAAATACTGGCGATAAACCGTGATGGAAACTCCGAAAATACGGGTTCTGCAGTTCGGAAAACGGCTCGAATTTATAGTTCTTGAAGTCAAAGAACCGGTTCGGGACGTTCTAAATGTGACCGGTTTTTTTCAGACCAGGTACTCGGGTATGTCACCACGTATAACGTCCTCGCAGTACATACACCTGAGTCCCGAGTCCGAGACGTCGAACCTCGTGTCGACGGGTTCGTCTGTGTTGGTGATACAGTTCCTGTTCGGGCACCGTATAACACGGGATATCTCGTCCGGCATCTTGACCTCGTGTTTCTCCTGGACGTCGAACTCCCTGACGACGTTTACCGTGGCGTCGGGCGCGATTAATGCTATGATGTCGGCCTCGGTCGACCTTATCTCACGGCCTTCAACCTTGACTATGTCCTTCTTTCCTAACTTACTGCTCATTACGTTCATCGCGACACTCACCGTCTCCTCGGTTTCCTGGTCGACGCCCAGTATCTTGAGAACGTTTAACGCCTGGCCGCCCCTTATGTGGTCGATTACGGTTCCGTTCTCAATCGGTCTAATACGTAGCTCTTCCATATCTAACTCACCTCATCGAAAACCATGTCGAGTATAGCCATCCTCACGGGTACGCCGTTATGTGCCTGTTCGAAGTAGCTCGCAGAACTGAGACTGTCTACCTCCGGTGCTATCTCGTCGACGCGTGGAAGGGGATGCATCAAAGTCAGACTCTCCCTCGCTCCCTCAAGGTCCTCCGGAGTGACCCGAAAACTCGCCGCCACCTTCTGGTACTCCTTCTCCTCCGCGAACCTCTCCTCCTGGATCCTGGTCACGTACAGGACGTCCAGGTCTTCGACGACATCATCCAGGTTACGGTGTTCGGTGTATCTATCGTTACCCAGTTCGTAACGTACGCTGTCGGGGATACGGAGGTCCTCTGGGGAGATGAAATCAATACCCGCGTCTAGCTCCGACAGCGCGAGCGCGAGGGAGTGGACGGTTCTTCCGTACTTTAGGTCCCCCATTATTCCTATATCCAGTTCGGAGAACTTTTTTCCCTGATTTTCCCTGATCGTATATAGGTCCAGCAACGTCTGGGTCGGATGGTGCCCCGCGCCGTCGCCTGCGTTAATAACCGGTTTATCCACGTAGTCGGCTGCCAGACGGGCGGAACCCTCCTTCGGATGCCTCATCACGATGGCGTCGCAGTAGCCTTCCACCACGCGTACCGTATCCGCTAAGGTTTCACCTTTCTTGACGCTACTGGACTCCACGCTACCCATGTCGACAGTCCGACCCCCGAGCCGTTTCATCGCGGTGTCAAAACTCATCCTGGTCCGCGTGGAAGGTTCGAAAAAAAGCAGCGCAAGAACCTTGTCGGAGTACTCTTTCGAGGGATAGCTTTCTGCTTCGCTTTCTATCTTCCCCGCCCTATCGAGAATATCCCGTATCTCTCCCGCCGACATCTCGCGCGTGCTGACGATGTCGTTCATCGGATTTACCAAACCCCGGAAGGAACAAAAAAGTTCGCAGTTACATGCAAACCCTGGAGTTATAGAAAAAACCATGAGTTACCTGAAAAACCATGGTTACAGAAAAACCCATCAGTGTTAACGCAGTTACGGTTCCGAGTACCCGGAGCTTTGTGTTACCTGGAGATTTGTGTTACCTGACGGAATCTCCAACCTGACGGATTCTGCATACTCCCCAGAAGCATTTAGGTGTAGGTGGATTCTACGTACTCCATCCGTTAACCAGATTTACACGGCGGTAACCAGATCCAGCATTGCTTCCTTTGGCGATTCTGCCTTCACAACGCCGCTCGCCACAAGGACGCCTTCGGCCCCTAACTCGACTGCCGCCTCGACGTCGTCTCCGTTGCTGATCCCGGCACCACAGAGGACTCCCGAGTCCGATACATCTCTAACCTCCTCCACCGTGTCGGTTACTATATCGGGGTCGGCCTGGCTAACGGGCGTACCGGTACCTATCAGTTCCGGTGGTTCCACCGCAACGTAGTCCGGTTCCAGGTTCGCCGCCGCACCTGACTGCTTAGGGTTGTTGGCGCACACTACCGTCTCGAAACCCACGCGCCGCGCCGCTTTTAGGGAACCGTCTATATCCGCGAGCTTAAGCCTGTTCTCGCTGTGGTTGAGCAAGGTGCCGATAGCACCAGCATCCTCTGCGGACTCCGCAAGTATACTCCCTGTATTACTTCCCGGTTCGACGCTGTCGATATGCTGGGCGTACGTACTGCATCCCGTCTCCGCCACGGCGGAGAGATCTGCAGGCTGTGGCGAAACCACGACATCGACACCCGTTTCTTCCTCGACATCACGTGCCTGCCGAGCAACCTCAACAGCGCCGGACCCCGTTCCTTTCCCGTAGGTCTTGAGATTTACTATCAGAATCATATATCGGTAGATGCCGTCTAAATCAGTCCTTCCTCTCGATGATGTCTCCCAGGGTGTAACCATCGCTTCCATCCTCGGTCTCCCACTCCTCGGCTTCCACCTCTTCGGTAAGTGATACGCCGAGCTCGTGTTCTAGTTCCTCTCTTACCTCCTCGCTGGGTCTCATGTCGCCGAGTTCGATCTTCCTAATGAGACTGACCTTTTCGTTGAGTCTGTCAGAGAGTTCCTTCTGAGTGAGATCGTTGTTTTCGCGCGCCTGCCGTACCCTCTCGTCGTAGTCGGGTGCAAGCGTCTCCATCTCGTCGAAGGAGCTTTTACCACCACCTCCTCCGGAGGGCGGCGATTTAGTTGTCGTGGGCTGTTTCTTCCCAGCCCCTTGGTCTTTTTTCTCTTCCTCTTTCTCCTGTCTCGAGGGTGTCTCGTCGTGTAAAACGGTGCCGAAGTCGGTGCAGTTGCCACATACTTCGAGCTTCGAGCCCTCCGTTTGAATAACGGTAAGTTCGCCGGTTTCAGTACCGCACATCTCACATTGCAAAATTATGTCACCGGGTAAAGATTAGAATAGAGTAAAATAAAAGGTATGGGTGGCTCAAGTAGGCCGCTCGGACCTTTTATACCCGGAACTGCGGATAATCTTTAACTCGAGATCTTTTCCCGGCTGATCCTTACTCCCGAAGGCGCGATAATTATCTGGTCCTCGCCCTTCTGGACGATGTCGCCTCCCGCCTCCTCTGTTATCTCGCGGAAGTTCTCGATCAGGTTTTCGAGTCTCGACTGACTGCTTTTGAAATGTGAGACGTCCGCGATCACGAGATCGCCGTCGTATACTTTGTCTTTGACTTCCATTATTCCGTCCTGACCCCGAAGCTCAGCAATGTGGACCTTGGTGTCTACGTTTCTGTCGTCTATATCGTCCTCGTACTGCCGGAGGTCAAGTTCTTCGTACTCGTTTGGTGAACGTGGCCCGGTTTCTTGGCCTAGGAGTTTGTCAACTAAACTCATAGTGACTTAAAGTTAACGTCCATCACTATAACTTTTTGTCAGACGAACGCAAGACCACGCCGAGGTAGCGGGATTTAGATATTTGACAGGATCGGTGTGTTTAGGTTTGGATTAGTATGTTTAGGTTTAGACTGGTGACTTCAGGTCTCGAACTCCCATAGTTCATCGTCGACGTGTAGTAGGTTTTCCACGACCCTTCCTTCGTCACCCATCATGTCCTTCCCATCGGTCAGCGCCCTACCCACACCGATTGCCTTTCCGTGGTTCTCCTCGACCACCACGACTAAGTCGCCGGGATCAATGCCGGGATCGGCATCCACTATACCGGGGCGCATAACGTCGGCACCGTTGGTCAGGAAACCTACCGCTCCCTGGTCTACAGTCACAATCTCGGATGAGGGGTTAGTTTCGAGGGCTCCCTGTACAGTGACGAATATCTCTCCCTCGAACCTGATCAGCAGGGGTTCTCCGTCCGCTAAAACCAGGTCGTAGTCCTCATCGAGTTCCACCTCCTCCAAGCTATAGCTTCCAAGATCGGCACCGATCTTTTCCCTAAGTTCTTCCACGATCTTTTCCTCCTCGTCGTCGCGGAGGTGGTGACGGGATCTTATATCCATAAATCAACCTTAAAAACCCATCCTTAAATAGCCGTCCATACTTAATCACGCCGAGATACGAAACCAGGTACAAGAGTTAAAACCGAGTATCAGGTATATAAGCGAGCCCTTTTCTTCAAGACCTCCTTTTATGAAAATACTTTCCAAACCCTGTCTTTATAAAAGACTGACGTCAGGGTGGAAGACGCAATGGTTAAGAACGAAGAAACTCTTTCTCTATCCGAGAAACAATGGGTTCAGGTACTCCGAGTCAAGGGAAAAAGCAGAAGAAAACTCATGGAAAATGCAGGCGATGCGGAGAGACAAGCTATCATCTGAAGAAAAAACGATGTTCGAACTGTGGGTTCGGTAAAAGTTCGGAGAAAAGAAGCTACGAATGGCAGGAAAAAACCGGAGATAACTGAACCGACATAAAATGAAACATAAATGCGGCGTGGTGGGGGCTCAGTTTCCGGACGAATCCGCCGCATTATCTATTTATTACGCGTTATTTGCACTCCAGCATAGGGGACAGGCGGGTGCGGGTATAGTCACCAATGACGGTTTCCAGCAACACAGCAAGAAAGGTCTGGGTCTGGTGTCTGAAGTTTTTGAGGAGGGTGACGTCGAGGTTCTTAAAGGGAAAGCCGGTATAGGGCATCTACGTTACCCCACCTCTGGTGAAATAGACGAAGAAAGCTGTCATCCTTACACCGTGAACTCCAAAAGAGGCTCTATCGCCCTGGGGCACAATGGAACACTGGTAAATACTGACGTGATCAGGAGCAAGTTCGAGGACAAGGGACATACATTCACCAGCGACACCGACACGGAAGTAATGGTTCACGACCTCGCAGCGAACCTTATAAACAACGGACTTCTGGAGTCTATCAGACGGATGATGAAACGGGTGCGTGGTGCATACAGCCTAACCTTGATGCACGACGACCGCGTCGTCGGAGTACGCGACCCCCTTGGCGTCCGACCTCTCTGCATCGGGAAAGTTAACGGCGGTTATATGCTTGCAAGCGAATCCGTAGCTTTTGACGTTCTCGGCGGTGAACTAGTCAGGGACGTAAAGCCGGGAGAAGTCGTGGTTCTTACACCAGACGGAGGTCTGGAAAGTTTCGAACTCTTTGACTGGCGGCCAGCACACTGTTTCTTCGAGTACGTTTACTTCAGTAGACCCGACAGTGAAATCGACGACAGGCTGGTTTACGATGTCAGGAGGGAACTGGGCAGGGTTCTGTATGAAAACCATGGTGCAGAAACCGACATCGTTTCTCCCGTACCCGACAGCGGACGGGCGTTCGCGAGCGGATACGCCGAAGCGGGTGGTATCGAGTACGCCGAGGGACTGATGAAGAACAGATACGTGGGAAGGACCTTCATCATGCCGACCCAGGAAGAGCGGGAGACAGCAGTCCGACTTAAGCTCAATACCGTAAAGTCAAACATCGAGGGTAAGTCGGTTACATTGATCGACGACAGCGTCGTAAGAGGTACTACGTCAACCCAGTTGATCGATCTGCTTCGGGAGAAGGGTGCGGAGGAGATACATATGCGTATCGGCTCTCCGCCAATTATATCGCCGTGCTACCTGGGGATCGATATGGCAAACAGGGATGAACTCATAGCCAGCAACCGATCGGTGGAGGAGATACGTGAGAAGATCGGTGCTGACAGCCTCGAATACCTGACAGTCGATGAGGTTTCCCAGGCTCTCGGTATTCCCAGGAGCGACCTGTGTACGGGGTGCGTCACGGAAAGTTATCCGCTCGAAATAGAGGGCGAGATATGTGGCCGAGATCTGAAACGCGTCGAAAACAAGGTCGGTGCGGACTGAGTTCCATCGGAGATCCAGGCTCTCTACGTCTTCTGTCTGATATCATCCGTTTACTATAGAAACAGCTAAGTTGTCGGTGTGTTTATAGTTGATTTGCCTGTGATAAGCGGGCTTATACATGAGCGTGGGTAGCCAAGCATGGCCAACGGCGCAGCGTTGAGGGCGCTGTCCTGTAGAGGTCCGCCGGTTCAAATCCGGTCCCACGCAGTCATTTTGAACGAGCGTATTGAGTGAAAAATAACGAGTAGGCACGGATTCTAAACAGGGAACCAAGCGTAGTCGAGTGACTCTTCCAGTCGCAGCCCGCGGAACTTGTAAGCAGGAACGTCTGGCATCTAGTTCGAATCCGGTCCCACGCAGTGAGTGAGTATCATGAGCGAGAAAACGCCAAGTAGGACGTATTTGTAACCGTGTCGGCAACTGTAATGTCGTCCATAGGTCGGAGATTTAAGTGGACGCATAACTTTAGTTATCTGTGGAGTTCGATAAGTATCATAGTTTTTTAACCTAAATTTAGAGTATGTTTGTGAATATCTGCAGTGTGACGTGGTTATGTATTAGAATAAGACGAGTGTACTGGTATGACACTCGAAAATAGCTGTATCTTATATATGTGTCACGGTTGTTTAATATAGATATGGCGCTTGATAATGGATCCAGGTTTAACCCACGGCATTTTTCTTTACTTTTGGTTATCTCTGGCTTCATCCTTTGTGTGATGAAAATAATCCACATATCGAGGGTGCCAAACCTATCAGGGTTGGTTCTGGGATCCGTTCTTCCGTCCGGAGGGGCTGTTGGTCTGATGATAGCGGGCTATTTGGTGTTCAATAAATGGTTTGGATATCGGGACAGAGACGTACCAAGAATAGTTGGTTGGAGCTTCGTTGGAATGGCTTCTATGACACTTTTCTTCCTCTGGATCTGGGTCCAGGAGTACCTGAGTGGAGGGGAGATTCACCATCCAACTTTTTTGATTGTGGACACCGTCATAGCTGGTGCCCTGTTGGGCTTTGTGGTTGGAACGTACAATGCAAGAAGCCATATGTACTACAACCAGGTCAACCGGGAGAAAATGAAGTACGAGTTCCTTCATAGGGAGTTACGACATCATGTTCTAAACGGTCTCACGGTGGTAAAGGGTAAGTTAAGTATGGTGAGACAGAGTACGGAGGAACCGGAGATCAGGGAGGAGACCAAGGTAATCGAGAGTAAATGCAGCGAAATCGTTGATTACGTCGAAGACGTCCGTATGGTGACAGAGGTTTTTATGGAGTCCTCTCGCAGAAAGAGGGACCTCGATATAGTAAGAAAGGATCTTTCAAAGGTGATAAAAGAAACGACGACGGCGATAGAGAGAGGTTACGACGTCGAGATTAACTGTGATATCGAGGAGGAAGTTTACGTATCTGGTGATAGATTTCTTCCGCGGATCTTCGAACATCTCCTCACAAACGCTATCGAACACGGTGGAGGAAAAGAGATTCGTGTTTCAATGGCTGTAGAGGGAGTTTCTGTATTGGTATCGGTCTCGGATACCGGCGAAGGTGTCCCGGAGAGCGTCAAGAAACCGGATTTCGATTGGGATGAACTCTCGGGTTCCGACATCGGTCTCGGGGTCGGTCTCGCTCTGGTCAAGGTGATGGTTGACCGGTACGGGGGAGAGGTTTGGCTGGAGGACAATGAACCGAAAGGAACGGTAGCGAAGGTAGAACTTCCCCGTATTGAGTGAGTAGTAACGTTTCGGTACGACTACCTCTATACACAGGTTGTTTTTTAATTTCTGTACCGTAACTAAAATAGAATCGTGAGTTGATAAGGAATTTTAATGCCCGTGAACTTACCTGATCTGTGAAGTCCAAATCTGATTTACTCCGACCCAGATACTGGATCGTGATCGTCCTGGTTATTGGCTGGGCAGTTACAGTTCTAAGCCTGTTTTTTCCCGATGCAGGACGTATTATGCGGTATATAGGGCTTGCCTATCTTCTGTTCGGTGTTTTTCTCGGAGTTCCCCGGTTTTTCTGGAAACGTAAAACGGAGTTCTGGCAAGCGGTAGCCGTTGGGGTCGGATTCGTAGTCCTGGTTTTCGGTCTTGAGATCCAGGGTATCATGGCGGAAAATCCTGCCTTAGGTTTATCCGAAGTATTTCTGATGGCGTTTAGAAACGGATACCTTCCTGTATCTTCGTTGGTTCTGGGGTTCATTGTTCCTTTTGGAGTTGCCGATTCTAAAAGAACAGAGATCTTGATCATAGCTGGTATCGGAACCCTGTTCATGTATTTCTCACTTACAGCAACCGGGCAGAATGGGGCTGAAGGTGGTGTAGCCGGTCCAGGGCTTTCACGTATGCTGTTGACGATTACTACTTTCCTGACAGTAGCAGTTGGTGTGCCGTTGTTCTACTTCGGCCGGAGTCTCCGTTCGGATACGGAACCGCCTGCGAAAGCTATCGTGGAGGGGGATAAGGGTGAAGGCGTTAGCGAAGGTGAAGACGAACGGTAATTACGCTGTATTTTCAATACGAAGAAGAGGATTAAGTCACTGGAGAACCAACGGCTACTATGTCTTACACTATCAAGAAAACGGTAGATTACGGATTCAACGAAGCCGTAGACAAAGTACAGGAGGACCTGAAGGAAGAGGGGTTCGGGGTTCTGTGTGACATAGACGTTAAAGAGACTTTCAAGAAGAAACTGGATATAGAGTTCCGTCGTTACCGTATACTTGGTGCATGTAACCCGGGATATGCACGAACCGGTCTAGCCGAGGAGATAGATCTAGGGGTTCTACTTCCATGTAACGTACTGGTATACGAAACCGACGAGGGGGATGTCGTTGTCAGTGCGCTCGACCCAAGGACGATTATTGACGTTACGGAAAACGAGGACCTGGAGTGCATAACGGACGACGTCTACGAGATACTCGACGGCGTAGTCTCAGAGCTATAATTGATTGGGTTGGTGTTATTGAGTTGACTTGTTGTAATTGATTGCGTTGGTGTTACTGAGTTAACTCGTTATAATATGTTGAAAACGCTAATTAATGCCTTTAAACCGGGTAAAGAAGTTCTGTGTGTAAAAAATTCTATTCTTACTCTCCGAATCTCCTTTCACGTTCCTGGAAGTCCCTGATGCACCGTAAAAAGTCCCTTCGCCTGAGGTTCTGCCAGTTGAAGTCAGCAAAGTAGAGTTCGCTGTAAACCGACTGCCATATCATGAAGTTCGTCAGATGTTCTCCCCCAGTCTTTATTATGACGTCGGGTTCACCGTCGAGAACGAGGTGGTCTTCGACGTCTGATTCGTCGATGTCTTCCGCCGATATATCACCATCCTTTACCTTATCGCCGATTTTCTGTAAGGCGTTGACGAACTCGTTGCGGCCCTCAATCCCTATACATATCTGGAATCTGTGCTCATCCGACTCGAACCTTGGTTCGTTACCGGTGGTTTCCGTGAAACTGTATTTTAAATTAGAAAGCCTCTCGCTAACTTCTTCTACTATGGACTCTTGGTTTTCTGAAACGGTGTCGAGGAGGCTGATGTGTACGTTCACCCTTTCTATATTCCATTCGGCGGACCAGTCGAGGAATTTTTCGAGTGTCTCGCCGCCCCCCTCCATCAGTAAGTCGGTTTCGGTTATAACTACGACAACGTAGTTGGGTGTGTTTCCGTCGGTGATTTTTCTCTCCAGCAACCAGTCGTACATCTATCGTCCTGTTCTCGGCGGCCGTGTAAAAACGTATCTAAAGTAGATGGTATCGCTTCCAAGCTATACCGAGATTGCTGTCGATGTATGGGGATGCAGCTATGATTGTTTGCGTTTTCTTCTTATAACTACCGCGTTTTATGGTAAACAGTATGTTGCTGGAACTTCAGTTGAATAGGTGGAGGATATAACAAGATGGGTGGGGTTGTCTACGGTAACGGGGATCTACTAACGAGGGAGTCGGCGTATCTCTTTACTACCACGACTACGCTTGCTATAGTCGTATATCTGTTCGGCGATAGTTATCTACCAGTAGTTCTTGCTTTACTGACAGTTGTTTTCGCCGAAACGTTCTCGCGTGTCTCGGATTCGTGGCGTAGGGACGTGGAGATATATCCATATGCTGCGGTTTTTGTGCCGACTTTTTTCGGTACATTATATATGATTACCAGTACTGCGACTGAGAGTACACCATCCCTGGCAATGGGGGCTGTGGTAGGGGCGGCGATCCTCACAATAATTAGAGGCAGAGTCCCGGGATACTGGTGGGGGCTACCCGTCGTCTATCTCCCGACGGTGGCGTTCCGTCAACTTCAGGTCGGCCATGGTCTTCCCGTCGTGGCGGTGGTTGCAGTGTCCGGACTGTTTACCTTTTCCGCCTACCGTGAAGGTGTTACCGATCTCGAGGGTAGTATGTTAGGTTTCTTACTTGCAGCTCTGTCACTAAACCTGATGGGTTTCAGGTGGTTTCTTCTTCTAGGTCTTTTCGTGGTTGTTGGTGCTGCCACCACGAGGTACCGGAGGGAGAGAAAACACGGTATGGGGTTGAGGAGCACATTGACGGAAACCAGGGGATTCTCGAACGTTCTCGCAAACGGTATTGTTGCAGGTATAGGTGCCTTAATTTTCGGCTACGGATTACACAAGGTCGGCGGACTTGTGTTCGCCGCAGGTCTAGCGTCCGCCGCAGCAGATACGGCTTCGAGCGAGATCGGCTCAGTTTCCGGAAACCCCCGCCTCCTATGGTCGTGGAAGGAGGTCCAACCGGGGACTGATGGAGCAGTTTCATTGGTTGGGGAGGTCATGGCATTCGTTGCCTCCATAGGTTTTGGCGTATCCATACTTGTTCTCGGGCTTGCTGGCTTACAGGCCGCCATATCTGTGGCATTAGGCGGACTGGTGGGGGTACATCTGGACTCCGTTCTGGGTGCTACAGCCGAGAACAGGTGGCTCGACAACGGAACGGTGAACCTTCTGTCATGTGCGGGTGGCGCCGGATCTGCGGTTCTCCTACATCTCTACGTGTTTTGATTTGTTGTAATCTATTATACTGGTTACTTTATATTGAATCCTGTATACTGGTTGCTGTATATTGATTCGGTTTGTTTACTGGTGCCTGTAGTATTGACTCGAAATTTATAATTATCTTTGGCGTTGATTGGATCGTTAATCTATTATCGCTACGTAGTATGTCTCGATATCCGTAGTTACCTTTGTAGATAGCTTGATGTTTATGGCTCCCAAGACTAATGTAATGTCTCTGGACCCCGACGCACGGGTCGTTATCGAGATGCTCGAACAGTACGATTACGATATGAGTGAAATGTCCACCGCGGGAGCGAGATCGATGATGGAGCAGCTTTCGGAACTCGCCAGCGGTACGGGTCCCGAACTACATAACGTCGAAGATATTGAGATATCCGTCCGTGGCGGTATCGACGCAAGGGTTTACGACCCCGTCGAACGTGAGACACCTGTAGTTGTTTTCTTTCATGGTGGCGGATTCGTGATAGGAAACATCGAAACCCACGACGTGTTATGCAGGATGATTGCCGATAAGTCGGAATGTACGGTGGTTTCCGTGGGTTACGGTCTGGCTCCCGAAAATCCGTTCCCTGATCCGGTTCTGGACTCTTACTACTCTGTACTGTGGATACGGAACAACGCGGACGAAGTTCCAGGGGAGATAGACGTGTCTCGGCTTGGAGTCGCGGGGGACAGTGCGGGGGGAAACCTTTCGGCCGTGGTTTCCCTGATGGCGAGAGATCGGGGGCTACCGGATATAGGGCATCAGGCGTTGCTGTACCCCTCCACCGCCCTGGACAACCAGCTAGATTCCCGGTACGAGTTCCGGGAGGGATACTTCCTCACCGTCGACGATCTGGCATGGTTCTTTAATAGGTACTTCGAACGGGAGACGGATCCTCAGCATCCCTACGCATTTCCGTTGCAGGCCCGGTCACTCGAAAACCTCCCTCCGGCACATGTGGTGACGGCTGGATACGACCCGTTGAGAGACGAAGGTAGATGTTATGCCGACCGTCTCGAAGAAGAGGGGGTTGATGTCAGCTACACAGAATACGAAGGTATGATCCATGGATTTCTCACCATGGACTCCGTGATAGACAGGGCTGAGGAGGCGGTTTCCGAGATAGCGTCCGAGATAAACGAGAACCTGACGGAGTAGCCCTGACTATTTAAGAAGGGGTGACGGATTTCAGGATAATCTATCTGAATGTTTTGACGGAAACTCACGCAGTTAATCCAGGACTCTATAGCTTATACCGGCTTCCCGGAGAACGTCGGTGTGTCCGGAGAGACTGTCCTCGACAGTAACCAGTAACACGTCCACTCCCCTGTTTGCGGCCTCCTTGACAGCCCCTTCGGTTCCGTACCTCACGTTAACCTCTACAGAGGAGTTTCTGACAGCAACCAGGGACCTCAGACCCGATACGGCGGTTAGCTGACCATCGTGGAACCTTTCCACCAGCTCCGAACTTCCGACTTCCGCCTCGTCGGAGTTGGATAAAGTCAGTATACTAACCTCCCCGGGTTCGTAGTCGAGTATACCCTCGAAGTCGGTGACTGTAGCCACTTCTCCCGGACGGGCACTCGATACCGTAACAGCAGTTGCAGACGGATCTGTACTATCGGGGGGCATTTCGGCGTTTAGAACTCCGTCCTCCATCGTGAGTGCAACCTTCTCACCTTCTTCGAAGACGTCGTTTGCGAGAACTAGCTCTGTATCGACCTTGTCAATCACTTTTCGGTTTACGTAGTCAGTGAGCTCCTCTAGGTCTTCGGTCTTTGATATAAGCCAGTCGACCCCTTCGTTCGTTACCTGGTATCTGCTACGACCCTCCTTGACTATGTAACCCTTTCTCGACATTCCCCTCAGATGTTCGCTTACAGACTGGACGGTGACGTTTAACTCGTCCGCTATCTCCTTCTGGCTGACTGTAGGCTGCCTGTCCGCAACCTCTAGGAGGACGCGGTATCTCGTAGCCATCTTCTTATCACCCAGGATATCTTCCATAATTCAAATGCAGTTTACATAAGTTAAAAACGTGTTGAATAATTAGCTCTGGGATTATGTGTACCGGCGTTCTTTGGTAAGGGATTTAGCCGGGGTTGCCGCGGTTTGAAAGGTGTGTAACGAGGTTGAGGGGTTTGAAGGGGTCTGAGAGGTTTGTAACGGATGTCAGCACGGAACGTAAACCGTCTATTCGTCCTCCGACTCCGACTCTCTGAGACTCTCTTCCAGGCCGTCGGAGATGTCTATATTTATCTTTTCCTCCGGACGGCTCTCCAGCTCAAGATCGGGTCCGAAGGTGTCGGTGTTCCGAGGTGCTACCCGATCTATACCTTCTCTGACGTCCAGTACTGATTCCACTTCATCTAGTGCCTTTTCCTCCGTTGAACCGTAGTAGGGTGTTTCCGTGTGGTGTGCATCCTGGTGTCCATGGTCGGAAACTAAGACCAGACTGTCGTCGTCTCCCATCTCCGTCTTTATTTCATTGGTCATCTCCAGAGCGTGCATGTATCCACGTTCCTGCCAGTTCTCGGGATCCATCGCTGGTAATGTATGTCCTATGTTGTCGAGGAAAGGAAGCCAGACGAAAACCAGGTCGTAGTCCCTCTGGATACATAGCTTAACGAGACCTATCTTTCTGTTCGCCTCTTCGATAAGCCATTCGACGAACCTCTCCATAGGAACCTTGGGTTTGTAGTATATGCTTTCTTTATCTCTCTGTATCTCGATGTCGAGGAACTTCGCCATACCTCTACCCCAACCAGAAACGGTTCCAAGTTCCTGGTCTGCCTTTGTCCTGTAGTTTGGTATACCTATTGGGCGCGATCTTCTACCGTCAAAGACCGTGGATATACCTTTACGTCTGTAGTACTCAGGGGTTTCCTGGTTGAGGCTTATTCCCCTGTTTCTTAGAGCCAGACCGATACGTATCCGCATTTCGTCGGAAAGAATTCTATGTAGAAAACCTGTGATCGTGCCTTTTGTGCCGTCGAACATCTTGGCCGACTTGTTTTCGGACATCAAATGGATTCCGTGTTCAGCGGGGGGCACACCCGTGATAATGCTGGGCCATAATTCGTACGTCGCTGGTTCGCCGGTCGTCGCGTTGTTGAATGTCTCGATGCTTTTGTTGTACGGTGCGAATTCGTCACTGAGTCCGTACTCCTCAGTTAACTCGTAGTCCAGACCATCCCAACCCAGGACAACCGTAGTACCCATCAGTGGTCATAGACTCACGTAACTTAAGGTCTTTTCGGAGGAGTGTACCGGTATAGCAAAAACTTTGGTGGGTTATAATTTAGTTTGGTAGGATGTCTTTTTAACTCTAAATTTTCTATGCTTGATTGGTTAAAAGTGTTTATGGTGTTTATGGATACTAGAGTGAGGGTTAATAAAAGACACCTACTCAAACCATTCATGGTATTAAGCTTGGTGGTTTAATAGTATAAGGCAGTTTAAAAACTAATGTATAATCACAGGACTTACGTAGAAACAAAACACGTTATAACCAAGTAATAAACAAAAGTTAAGTAATAAACAAAATTTCAGAAAAATGGTTGGGGATACTATCCATAAGAAGTGTAATACAGGCGGTTCCTTGTTGGGTTCAACTGTTTCATCATCGAAGTTCGGGTTAGCTAGTCAAACAAATTAGGCGTTAAACGAAATAAAAAAATAAAAAATGGAAATGGGGAAAGCAATAACAGCAGTAACAGTATCGTTGGTGTTGATAACGGCGATGTTTTCGGTAGCAGGTGTTGTATCGGCAGAGGAATCGACTACGTCCGTAGATTCAGGAAACAGTAGTGTCGACAGGGTAGTGGGATACTACACGTCCTGGTCCAGGTACGAGAGGGGACATATGCCCAGTGACGCACCGCTGGATAAAGTCACACATCTCAACTACGCTTTTCTTGACGTCAACTCCAACGGAGAAGTGGTTCTTTACGATAAATGGGGCGACAAAGAAAACCTGGAGACCTTCAGGGACCTGAAGAAGCAGCATCCCGACACAAAGTTTCTGTTGTCTATTGGAGGATGGACATTATCGGACGACTTCAGTGACGCTGCTTTGACTCAGGAGAGACGTGAGCGGTTCGCGAACACGTCTGTAGAGCTGATGAGAAAGTACAACTTCGACGGAATCGATGTAGACTGGGAGTATCCCGGCGGCGGGGGTAAGTCCGGTAACACCGTAAGAGGCAACGACGGACACAACTTCACACTTCTGATGCAGGAAACCAGGAATGCTCTCGACCGGGCAGAAAGCAAGGATGGAGAGGATTACCTTCTCACAATGGCTGCGTCTGCCAACACCGATACCGCGAGCAGCCTCGAGATAGGTAAACTCAGCAACACGGTCGACTTTATCAACGTAATGACCTACGACTACCACGGAGCGTTCGACTCGAAGTCCAACCATAATGCTCCGGTATACCAGAAGTCCAACGATCCGTCCCCCAACGCTGATACTTTCAACGTAAACCATTCTATCACCTGGTGGAAGAACCAGCCAATCTCAAGTGAGAAACTCAGCCTCGGGCTACCTTTCTACGGTAGAAGCTTCGCGTCCGTTTCGGACGGCGGGAACGGTCTGTACCAGGACTTCTCCGGGTCGCCTGATGGAACCTGGGGAAACAATGGGGTCAAGGACTACTGGGACGTAGCCGCAAACTTCAACGTATCCGGCAACAGCTACAGCTACCACTGGGACGACCAAGCCAAAGTACCGTGGCTATACTCCGACCAGAAGGACGTAATGATATCCTTCGACAACCCTAGATCGATCGCCGCAAAAACCGATTATGCCGAGCAACAGGGACTCGGGGGACTGATGTTCTGGGAGACGAGCGACGATAAAAACGATGTACTTCTCGACGCGGCACTCAGTAACGTCGACGGCGTTATTGGGGAGGACATAAACGGCTCACCCGACGACGGCGACTCTGACTCAGTCCCGACTGCATCAATCTCGAGTTCGTCGAACGCTAACGTCTCCGAGTCGGTTGGGTTCGACGGTTCGAGTTCGAGTGACGACGTAGGTATAGAGAGTTACAGCTGGAGTTTCGGCGACGGATCCTCCGGTACGGGTGTAACCGCATCACACAGCTACTCCACGGCAGGCACATACAACGTTACGTTAACGGTAACTGACGCCGCGGGACAGACGGACGAGGCAACTGCGACTGTGGAAGTGAAATCGGCGGAAAACGGCACGGACAATCCACCTGTTGCATCGGTTACCGGGCCTTCATCGGTCAACGTCTCAGAGACCGCGAACTTCGACGGTTCGAGTTCGAGTGACGACTCCGGGATCGATAGCTACAGCTGGAACTTCGGCGACGGCTCATCCGCGACGGGGGTCAACACAACTAACAGTTACTCCACGTCGGGAACATACAACGTAACGTTAACCGTAACCGACACGGCGGGACAGACAGACAGGGCCTCGACCACGGTGGACGTCCAGTCGACAGACGACGGCGTCGACGACAACGTGACGTCTCACGACAGAGTTTTCGCACCCTACATCAACATGGTGCGTAGCGACAGGAAGACGTTGTCAACTTACGCCTCCAACGCTGGAAACAATGGATTCAACCTCGCTTTCATACTCAAAGGACCAAACGGTGGACCCGCATGGGGTGGCAGCGCACCGGTAGGCCAGGCGGGTTACGAGACCGAGATCCAGAAGTTCCAGGACAACGGCGAAGAGGTTAGCATCGCGCTCGGAGGCGCTCAGGGTCCTTACCTTGCGAGCAAGGACGTGCCGCCCGAGGAGATCAAGAACGACCTCATTGAAGTGGTCGACACCTACGGCGTCGATCATATAGACGTGGACGAGGAAACCTTCACGACTTCGACCGTCGAACGCAGGAACGACGCCCTCGCCCTGCTACAGCAGGAGAGACCCAACGTGAAGGTCAGTTACACGCTCCCGACATCGACTCAGGGACTGACCTCCACGGGACTCAACGTAATAGATGACGCTATCGACAGCGGAGTGGATATACATAACGTCAACATCATGACCATGAACTATGGATGGGTCCGGCCCTCCGCTGAAAACGCAATCAGCAGCGTAGAGGGACTCCACGACCAGCTGTCGCAGAGGTATCCCGGCAAGACGGACGCCGAGATATACGGTATGATAGGGGTTACCCCGATGATAGGAGTCAATAACGCGGGTGGCAGTTTCTACCCCAGGGACGCCTGGAACCTAACCGACTACGCTCAGAAGAAGGACCTTGGTATGGTTTCGTTCTGGTCGATCGGTAGGGATAACGGAAACGGCTCTGGAGAGGTTTCACCCACCAAGAGCGGGATAGACCAGGAGGACTTCGAGTTCTCCAGGATATTCAACAACTACGTCGGCGTAACCTCCGACGACCCCAGCGGCGAACCCGACGACGGTAACGGCACAGCCAACGAGGCACCTACGGCTTCGTTAACGGCGGATAACACGACGGTTACCGCAGGAAGTTCTGTGAGGTTCTCCGTGTCAGCGAGTGATTCGGACGGAACGGTTTCATCCTCCAAAGTTACGACGGGTGACGGTGGCAGTATCGACGCTACCGGACAGGACTCCGTCTCGTATACCTACGCCACCGCAGGAACGTATACCGCGGAGCTTACAGTCACGGATGACGATGGAGCTACCGCCACCGACACCGCAACTGTTGATGTAACCAGCGACTCCGACGACGGCTCGGATAACGGAACCGTCGAGGAATGGAGTTCGACCGAGACTTACGTTGAAGGAGATAGGGTAAGTCACGACGGCTTTACGTGGGAGGCTCAGTGGTGGACTCAGGGCGACGAACCCGGAACCCAAAACTGGGGTCCATGGGACAAGGTAGCTGATGACGGCGGCAACACATCGAACCAGGCGCCTTCAGCCTCGGTAACGGCGGACAGTTCGACAGTAACGGAGGGAGACTCCGTGACCTTCTCAGTATCGAGTAACGACTCGGACGGCACCGTCTCGTCGGCCTCTATCACTACGGGTGACGGTAAGACGTTAGACGCAACCGGACAGGACTCCGTTACCTATACATACTCGACGGCGGGAACGTACACGGCTGAGGTGACAGTCACGGACGACGACGGTGCCACCGCCACCGATAGCTCGACCATCCAGGTAATGAGTAACGATACGTCGAACGAGGTACCTAATGCCTCAATATCGGCAGACAGCTCAACGGTTACTGTAGGTAACCAGATGAGCTTCACCATATCTTCCAGCGATTCCGATGGTTTCGTTTCGTCGGCATCCGTCGAAACGGGTGACGGTACCATGATCGATGCGGCGGGCAAGAACACGGTTACACATACCTACACGAACAATGGAACCTATACCGCGACCCTAACTGTTATGGACGATGGGGGAGCCACCTCGACGGGCACTGCAACCGTTGAGGTCATAAGTGACTCCGACGATGGCTCGGATAATGGTTCAGTAGAGCAATGGAACTCCAGCAGGACCTACGTGCAGGGAGATCGCGTCAAACATAACGGTAAGACATGGGAGGCTCAGTGGTGGACTCAGGGCGACGAACCCGGAACCCAGGAATGGGGTCCTTGGAAAGAAGTAGGAAACTCGGATGACGGTTCTGACGGCGGTACCGTCGAGGAATGGAGTTCGAGTGAGACGTACGTGCAGGGAGATAAGGTGAGTCACGACGGCTTTACCTGGGAGGCTCAGTGGTGGACTCAGGGCGACGAACCCGGAACCCAGGAATGGGGTCCATGGGAAAAAGCCGAGTAGGAAATAAACCCAAGATGTTCCGGTAGTGGGAAAAATTTTCTATCAATTTTTTCACTCGTAACGGATAAAGAAGACACGGTTTCTTGTTGTTTTGTTGCTGGGTACTGACTATCTGGTTTGTTGTTGATTACTGTCTATTTGGGATGTGTTCTGTATGCATTGCCATCTATACCTGGACGTTCTCTATCACACTTTTCCCTCCGATGAAGCTTTGTCTCGGTCAAAACTCCTCCTCGGATATCCTGGTTACAACCTGGAAATCCTTTTCATGGAGGTCGTAGTCGGTGGGTGAGTCCCTTACGTAAAGCGGCTCCAGGAGTTTGCCGTCTTCTACACCTATTACTCTGTAAAACCGGTCGGTATCGTCCTTCTCCACCTCTCGGCCGTATATCTCGGACGCCAGCTGACGGGATATCCATTCCTCGTCGCTGACGCTGGAGTCCTGGAGGTCCACGAACCTGGTGTAACGTCTTAAATACCATCCCAGGTCGTTTAACAACGCCAGCGCACTCCCTATCGAGCCGGTTTCGAGCTCCATCGTGTTCTCTATCTCTGTTTCTAGGAACTCGTAGGTGGAGAGGGCTTTCTTGGACGTTTCGCTGGAAAACAGCTCGTACCGAAGATTGTAATCCGGTTTACCAGCTAGACGTATCCTCGTCATCCGGCTAGATTATTGACGCCGGTGGGTATTTAAGGTTTCAAGCTCTTGTAGATCTCCAGGTCCTTCTCGCTACGTAGAAACTCTTTTGTCGCTGCTTCTCTATCACATTCCTTACATTCGTAGCTGTCCGTCGGAATCTTCGATATCTCACGCTGCCACTCTTCGTTACATTCACTACAGTAAAGATTGATCCAGGCAGGATCCATCAGTTTTTTATAGTGTTGAGAGGCTATAAAGCTGCTGGCCGTTTCCATTAAATGAACCTGCACAAGCCTAAGGAAAAAAGAAAATTTTCAAAGGCATAACACTTTTCTACGGTAAACTGGACAAGCATTTGACTATAGATCTTTTAGGGAGGATTTTTTCGCAGCTAATCTCGAGCCTTGGATCTTTGCGTGACAGATCTCCGGAAATGGATACTTGTCTATGTACCACTGACCCGGGAAAGGTTCACGGACCTATCTATCGACCCTGCGTGTAACCAGGGTCCAGACTACGGCGGCGAACACCAGGTAGAAGAGCAGTGAGACGTAGCTGTATAAGGAAGCTGATCCTATAGCGAGTTTTGCCACAGTGTTGGGAAGTGACTCCGGGAGTACCGAGGCGGCACCGAAACCAGCTATAACGCCGAGTGAGTAGACGAACTGGCTTTTCTGCCTATCCTTGAAACTCAGTGACACGTATGCACCAAACCCTACTACCAGCACCGAGATAACGGAAACGAAACCGAGAAGGATGAATGGATGGTATATCCAGGTACCGTTGAGCATCAGAAGACCCAACCAGAGAGCCGCCTGCAGGGGTGCTATAACCACCATCGCAACCATCTTACCCTCCATTATTTCCCTCAGGGAGAGCGGCGTCACCCGGAGAAGATCCAGAGTACCTCTTTCGAACTCTTCGGTTATGGAGTCAGCTACGACGCTGCCGCTGATGAAGACGGGTAGAAACATAAGCAGTGGTATAAGTACCGTGTAGGTAAAGCTGAAGTAGGGGCTGGAACTGTTCTCCGGGGGCAGATCTATAGGTAGACGGTTGAGGCGACTTGAAAGCTGATCCCGAATATTTCTCTCCAGGTCCACCAGAACGTTCTTTACGGTAACCACCACCAGAGTTGTCTTGATCCCACCCTCCGGAACTACCGCTTTCACGGACACTCCCCCCTCGGAAGTCCTGTTCGCTGAGACCACTCCGTCCACCCGTCCGTTCTCGAACTGCCTAACTCCCTCACTGTAGCTTCTCACACGTTCTATATCCACGCCCGAATCACCCGCCACCCCGATAACCTCATCGCCGGCGTCGCCTGTTATTGCGAGGGAGACTGCCGAGGAAGAGACGGAGTCGGGGCTGTACATCGAAACCAGCCCGACAACCAGGAAGGAAGAAAATCCGGCGATGAAGAGCTGTATCATCAGTGCCAGGACAATGGTTTTCTCGGTGGACAGAGACGATATCTCTCTACGGGCGACACGCCACCTCTTTCTGACGCCGTCACGCAGCAAGCGACACCACCCCGTAGTTGTAGGCCGCATGGATTACGCTAGCGAGACCGAGAGACAGGTAGTAGCTGGTTTTACCCCGCCTTGCGCCGAGACTCGATATAGCTGCGGTGCTGGAGTGGAGTGCCAGAGGCATCAAAAGCAGTATTAGGGCGACTTCGGGTCCTGCATTCAAAGCATCGGTGCTGGCGAAAGCGAACTTCCCGAGTTCGAGCTCAGGGATTCCTACGAGCTGAGTAAGCAGAGTTAGCTTTTCACCTATAAAGAACCCGAGTCCGCTAAAGAAACCTAGCTTCAGAGCCGTGAAAGGCCGTGAGTTGAAAACACCGTGACGGTATCCTGCGTAGATCGCTATAGACTTGGCGTACTCCTCCACAAAGGCTATCACTATCAGAAGGAGGGGCAGCGAAAATATGTACGGGAACACAAAGAGGAGTGCGAGAACCATGAGTTCGACGGCGAACACGAAGGGTATGAAGACGAAACTCATCTTGGCTGCGCTACGTACGCCATATAGCCATGCGACCATCGAGTCCAGAGCCTTCGCTCTAAGCTTCTTCTGGTTAAACATATCCTCCGACCTGTAGACCCCTGCACCAAGACCGAACAACACCAAGCTCGAGAAAAGCAGGGGGACGGAGGCAAACAGAAACCGTCCGAGTTCGATGGGACGGTTCTTCAGTTCGAGAACCACGATGGTTATCGGTGATATCGATGCTATAGGGGTTACCTGCGTGAATATAGCGGGAACGAAGACATATGAGGTCAGGAGGACGGATATCGTAACGGTAACGAAGGTTAGCTCCTTGAAGGAACGTGCAAACATAGAACCAACAAATGCGGCGGCTAGAAAGACGAGTGCCACGGGCGCCATGACGGCGACTGAGACAGGTCCGGCACCTATCGCGACGGCGATCACTGCAGAAACCAGCATCACGGCAGTGAAGTAAGGAAGGGTTTTTCCCATAATGATCTCTAAACGAGTTACCGGAGACACGAGCATGAGTTCACCTCTTCTGTTGATCCTTTCTTCGATAACGCTGCTCGAGTACGCCTGAATTACGAAGTTCATCGGTATCAGGAACAGGAAAGCGAGGATCAATGCCTCGAAAGGAAACGGGGGCGTAATTCCTCCGGGGTTACCGTAACTCTCCTTGGTACCCAGGAAACTACTCCCGAGGCCGGGGATACCCCCTCCCGTTCCACCGGAATCCACGTTATCGTCAGTATTCCCTCCACCTGAACCGCCTCCTGAACCTCCACTACCACCACCAGCACCGGCCGCATCACCCACATCTATCCCCGTCTCCTGTGGTTTGTATATCAGTTCAACCTCTACGGGAAACGCGGCGGTTTCCGAACCGTTCGCGCTTTCACTCTGCATCAATCTCTCGTTATACCTCGATACCGCCTCCCGCAGTTCAGATAACGCTGCTTTACCCTTTGGCGTTGTTTCGTACTGGAACTCGCTGTCTCCCTTAATAAGGACGTCCACATTCCTGTTGTCGGCGTCGCCGTTTACGGGGGTGAGCGAGCTGTAATCCTTCACCGCTGAATAGTACTTGCTGTCCTCGTCGACACCTATTCTGTAGATTCCCTCGTCGATAGATACACCTGAAGTCAGAAACAGAGGTACCGATCCGACGAACACCAACCCTATCATCAGGACAGCAAGAACTGTTTTCCTGTCGAGTTCGAAACCGACACCCGAAACCTCCCACCGGGCTATACGAAGTATCTTCCTCCACCTCAAAAGGATCCACTCCTTACCGACGTTATACCAGTGTTGTTGCTGGATATTGACGTCTTTCCGAGTGCTAACTTTTTACTGTTCCTGCCCCAGTCTACACCCTGTCTCTTGACTACTTCCCGGGACATCTCCACCCCTCTCCATTACCGCCGTCAGCAACGTCTAGGAATATATCCTCGAGGCTGGGTTCGACGGATCTGATGTCTATTACTTCGCCACCCCTTTCCTTTACCTGTGAGGTCATGGAGTCGACGTCACCCATCGAACTGAACGTGGCTACGTATCCTTCGTCCGTCTGTTCCTGTTCGACGTCCGTAATCTCGACGTCGGTATAGACCCTGTACTCTATACCGCCGTGGTTACTTCTTATCTCCTTTAGAGTACCTCGGGCAACCACCTCTCCCTCGTTGAGGATAACTAGTCTGTCACAGATGCTTTCGACGTGATAAAGGTTGTGAGCACTGAAAACGACTGTCTTACCCTGTTCGCTGAGTTCCCTTGTAAACTCTATAATGTAGTTGGTAGTCAGGGGATCCAGTCCGCTTGCGGGTTCGTCGTAGAGTAGAACATCGGGATCGTTTACAAGGGAACGGGTGATCGCCACCTTCCTCTTCATACCCTTCGACATATCACCTATCTTCCGGTCGCGGTGCGTGAGTTCGAGACGGTCGAGTGTGGAATGTATCCGCTCGTCCGCCGTCTCCCTGTCGACGTCGTAGAGATCCGCGAAGAAACGTAGGTAGTTTACTCCTGTCATATCCTCGTACAGCGGCGACTCTTCGGGAAGGTATCCTAGGTACTTCCTCATCTCCTTGTCGAGGGAACTGAATCCAGCTACGTCAGCCTCTCCCTCTGTCGGTTCGATCAATCCAGCCAGCATCTTCAAAGTCGTAGTTTTACCCGCTCCGTTGGGGCCGATCACACCAAATATCTCGCCGTCTTCAACCGAGAAAGAGATGTCGTCGACGGCGGTAAACCCCCCGTAAATCTTCTTTAACCCGCGGGCATCGATCATTAGAACCCAACTATGTCTGCCGAATACTTTACAGTTAGGACGCCTGCTGGGAAAGTAACGTAAGGGATGCCGGAAGAATAAGCTGGTTTTGAACCCATTCTAAACTGTCGCCAAGTTTTCCTGAAGACTGAAAAGATAATTTGACCTTAAAAAAGGACTTTAAAGTCGGCTTTCCAAAGAGCAAGTATGGAAAGAAGGAACTTCATAAAAGCGTCAGCGTTGACAGCTACGGGTTTCGCAGGCTGCATGTCGAAAGACGAGAACGGAAACGGAGGACAGACTGGAAACGGTTCGGGTGCCGGCAACGGAACAGATGAAAATAAGTCCAGGAACGGAAGAAAGAACCAGACGGATCAGAAACAGAACGAGACGGATGAAAAACAGAACCAGACGGATGAAAAACAGAACCAGACGGATGAAAAACAGGGCGATAAGGACGGAAAGACAGGCAAGAGGAAGATAGTCAACAGGAACTTCGAAGTCAGGGATACGGCCTGCGGCGGATACACGAATACGGCGGAGGTAAAGAGGGACGGAGCCGGATCAAAACTGACGGTGAACGGCACGGTGTCCGCGGAGGACGGGACGAAAACAGCGAAGCTGAAGCACGCCAACTACAACCCATCGACGGATACCGTGTTGGTAGCCGTCGATACGGAGGACAAGTCCGGCGGAGGTATGGGTGTACAGTGTCTGACGGATATCGACTACCAGCTCCACCTCCAAATGGAGGGAGGTCTACCTGAAAACGTCAGGGTATACAACAAGGGTGTCGAATCCGACGCCGTAAAGTCGGACAGAATCAAGGGAGCTATGTTCGAGTACGATACGGGGGACGGAACGGGGAGCGGAAAGGAAAAAGACGGACCTTATATCGAACGCAACACTGAAGACAACAAGATAGAAATAGACGGCACCGTCGCGGGCAACAACTCCTGCATGACTCCTGTACTCAAGAAAGTTAGCTACAACAAGGCTAAAGACCAACTAAACGTCTCAATAGAAACCATAAACCCAACCCCACATAAGGCGTGTGCAATGGTGGTAATGAACCTCGACTACGAAGCCCAGGTCAGTTTCGAGGGTAAACTACCGAAGAAAGTCTCGGTGTCACATGACGGGAAGAAAGTATCGAGTACAATGTCCAAGACTAAATCCAGTAAGAAAAATGGAACAGGTGACTAGAAACTGTTAGCTAATATTTAGTAAGAAAGTGAGCATGGTCAGTTTTCATCTTCGGTTTCCGTAAAACCCGATATCACGTGTTAGTGGCTGGTTTTCTTAACTCGATCCGATCTCTATCGGACGTCCGTCGACCTCTACCGTAGGGTTCTTAACTATACCGTCGAGATGGATGCTGCATTCCACGTCTCCCCCGAAACCCGAACTGTCTCCTATTGCGACGTGTATGGTTCCAAATACCTTCTCGTCTTGCAATACGTCTCCGACCAGTTCCGCTTCTGGGTTCAAACCTATACCAAGCTCTGCCAAGTTACGTCCGCAATCCCCTGCTTCGTCGACTAGTTTTGCCAGCTCAGGGTTCGATATGTCGACCGCTCTTCCGTCCTCGAACTCTATCTCGATGGGTTCCTCGACCACTCCGGATCCCGCCATCGATCCGTCAATCACCAGAACGCCGTCTCCGGATACGGGGGATATGAAGACTTCACCCGCCGGTAGATTGGTGTTTTCACCCGGTTCGTGGCATATCCCGGTGTCTGGTATCCATTCCCTGCCCCCGACGTCGAGTGTAAGATCAGTTCCTGCCTCGGACACCAGTCTCATGGTTTCCTTGCCGTCCAGAACTTCGAGATACCGTTCGGCCATCTCCTGTACCTCAATGTAGTCGGCGTTTACCGCTCCGAGCATCATCTCCTCGGTAATGCCGGGCATACTCGCACATCTGGTACCGTTCTCACACGCATCAAGCCGGGCGTTTGTGTGGGTGCAACTCGCAGTAGTCGGGATAAAGATCACGTCAGCCTCCTTCATCGCCGCCGCGACAGTTGACGGTGGCTCCTTTCCGTGTTGCTCGTGTGCCTCCGTCTCGATCAGAACCGAATCTTCGGCGTATTCGCCTGCCACCTCGTGAATAGCTCTACCTATACTGATCTTTCTCTCGTCGGTAACGACGACGACGGACTCATTTTGACGTACGTCCATACAGTCCTCTACGGCCGTGATAGCACTCTCTCTGAGAGACATAGATTAATCTAAGTTAGAACTAACCAAACTTAAAAATCACACCGGAACACCAGTATTAGGAAGAAGAATCTAATACTCCGTTTCTCCTCTGTATAGCACTGTTTCCTATCCAGTATAGCACTGTTTCCTATCCAGTATAGCACCGTTTTCTTCCGGTAAAATACTTTTTAACCTTACCCCCTTCTTAATCGCTGGGACAAAAACATTTCCGCCTCCGGTTGTTCGGAGTATAGAAGGTTGTTCCGAGGTTAGTTCCGCAAATATTAAATCAAAACGCGGCTAACAGGTAGGATACGCGCCGGTGTAGCTCAGACTGGCTAGAGCGATTCCTTCGTAAGGAATAGGC
>JBDGRN010000024.1:0-47304 GCA_042218125.1 Halobacteria archaeon
CTGTTCGGTATTAACTCCCTGTTCGGTATTAACTCCCTGTTCGGTATTAACTCCCGGCTGTTTAGATAATGTTTTTCCCTAAACGGTTGACAGTTTACTGATGATCCCATAACCGTCCTTAACTCCGGTTCCGGCCACCGTTGATGCGTTGACAGTTTTCCGGACACCCTGTTAACCATGTTTCATCCCCACATCATCCGGTTCTGTTGCCTGCTTAGGTTCATTATATACACCGGTTTCCGCCAATGCAACGAACTCAGTCCTGTATATAAGGTATGCTGCCAAGACAGATACTACTGAGAGAAATACACCCGCCGCCAGATATCCGTAGCTTAGTATATAAATGAGGGAGGTTGTGAGAACACCGAATACCGCGAAGATCGCCAGAACTGTATATCCGGGACGAACCTGAGACTCCAGATCCGTCATAAACAGAAACATAAGAGAAGCCTCCAGAAGAAGTATCTCCGTTATACCTGCGGAACCAAGGAAGTAAACCACCAAAACCTGTGAAACACCGAATGTATAAAGCTCGGAAACTACCAGATACGTGACAGAAAGTAATACAAAGAAAGTTAGGCTCTGTACTGCATATCCGAGGGTTGTCTGAGTTTCTGCAGTCCCCCCAAGAATATATACCAGTACCGAGGACGCCACTATGCCGAGGTAGTTTAGGTTGACAGATTTAGATCCACGTGAGATCGACCGCAGTACAGAGTCCAACTTTGTAGAACCCGGATCAGGTTTCGGAAAGTTAGATCCATCTGAACCATCCCTGTTACCGTAGTCCTTCATGCTTCGGTCTCTCTGTTTAACCTATCTTGGAGTTTTTTGACGATGCTGTATCTTCGCTCTCTGGGGCTAACGGAAAACACGTCTACACCCCGTATAGAACCCAGGGTCTTCATAAATCTCTGGAGTTCGATGTAATTCTGGTATCTTTCCTCTATGTCACTGGCAACAACAGGACCGAACAGAACGTCTGGTGCTATGAATACAGTTATCCTGTCGACGGTGGTTGCGAGACGTTTAACCGCATCCTCCAGTTCCTCGCGGTTCGAGGCGTCCGTAAAAACCTGTACCCAGGAGTTACGGTCCCACCGCCCGGAATGTCTCCCCAGCACCGTCGAAAGCCCTGTTTCACCGGAAAATCCGACATGAGATCCTCCTGATGTCCCCGGATTTACGAGGTAGGCACCTATCTTCCTGTCGAAACCGTCGCCGCTTCCCCGGTTTAGTCCGGCAGTGTTGGTTAGGTTCCGGTGGTATCCGGAGACTGAGCCGTTTTCCTGGATTTGACCGTCTTTCTGTTCGGCTTCGACGTTTAGTATCCTTTTTCTTATCTTCCTGTAGCGGTCGTACTGGTCCGTCGGTGGATATGCGTCAGTTACTGTTTCCTCGGTGTAGCTATAGAAACCTACGGGGTCACGGACCCCCACCGAGTGCTCGAAAAAGCTGTACGCTGTTTCCCTCAAAACCTCTATCTTTCTCTCACCCGGCTCACCCTTTGCGGTGGAAGCTCCATGGTCGAGGATATATATGAAGTTCTTGCTGGTGGTTGCCTCCCTCTCCCTTGTGTATACCTCATTGAGACGGGAGGTGGCTTTCCAGTCTATCAACCTCGCCGGATCACTCGTGGTGTACTTTCGGGTGGAAGCCGCGGTATTTCCCGAACCCCGTAACCTCATTTCGTTTCCACCCACGGTGGCTACCTCCTCACCGCCCCTTACCAGGGAGATTCCGCCTGTGACTCTGTCCTGTACTGTTACCTTGATCCTGTCATCTACGGATGTTTCCCTTCGTGTACTGAAGTATCCGTCTTCATCGATGATTTCGAAAACGACGTCACCGATGTCGTAGTTCCCCAGGAAACTCGGTTCGAGTCTGAACCCGGCAGTTGACTCACTGGATACTCCGGCATCAATCTCGATACTGTCCTCTAAACCGAAGGATATCGGCGGAATAAACTCGACCGACAGTTCAGTATCTTTTGGGAGTTCCGTGCCCTCCAGTTCCGCGCTGAACTCCCCCTTGATAGACGTGTCGGGATGTACAGTCTCCTGTTCCACCGAAAGCCGGGGATTGAGGTCAGTGTAAACCCCCCATATCAGGTAGGCGAAGTTCGCCTCCCGAACCAAGAGAACAGAAGCTATACCTGTAGCGGCGAAAAGCAAAGCAGCCTGTTGAAGTACAACCGATAACACCAGGAGGGTAACAGCGAGTACCGCCGCACGCCGGTATCTATCGCCGAACTTCATTCTACTTCCTCCGACACCCTGCTTTCCGACTCCATTCTATTTATGAATAAACAGAAGTCTACACCAATATGAAGTTTGGTTTAAAGTCGTCAAATATATAGATTGGTGAAAACGTAAAGTAATCCAGAGTGCTGGATCTACCTCGCTTGATAGCCGAAAATACGGAACCTCCTTCACCTGTATCTGTCTTAACCTTTGGTTTGGTTCTATTTCTATCCGTCTCTCTGGCGTCAGTAACAGTTACAGCCAACAGTCCGTCCGACGGAATAAACCCCACCCGTGATTCCCCATTGAAACACGGCCAGGTCACTGATCCTCCACCTTTTCACCGGCCTCCTGACAGAAAACGTCCCGGAAAGGTGGAGAGCCTGGTTAGCTGGCTATCGAACAGGATGGATGAAAGATTAGAGAAGTCGGCAATAGGAATCAACCGAAGCCGATACGAGAAGGCAAAAGATCTTCTTGGGGATGACTACGACTCATATCTCGGGAAGATAGTGGAAGTAGAGGACGGCACCAACAAAGTAATAAATACCTTCAAAAGCAGCTCTGAAGGACAGAAAAAGCTCACGGACGAGGTGGAAAAACACCGGAAGAAGTTGGATGAATACAGGGAAGCGAGAAACCAAGGCAACGAGGACAGGGCGGAACGTCTTTCCAGGGATATCCGTAAACTCAACCGTAGTATATCCAGGACAAGCAACGAAGTCATAAATGATCTCGAGTTCCTGGGAAACGAAACCGACTTCAACATGACCAGGGCAGTTAAGTCAATACAGAACGTCCGAAACGAAACCTCATATACCACACGTGATGCCACTCGTGATGTGATTTCAGAGAAACTCGTAGAAACAAATATATCGGTTTTTGAATCCGGCAGAACCGGTTCCTACTTCGATCCATTCGAAATAAAGGCGGCGGTGAACGGTGAGAACGGTAGCAGGGTTGAGTCCGGTGAACTCAGGTTAGATACGGGGGTAAGAACATTTAACAGATCTCTGAGGAACATGTCAGGTAGATCCGTTAGGTTCGATGTTAAACCGACGGTTGAGAGGTCCGGCGAAAGGAACTGGAGCCTTCAGTACGTCCCCAGCAACACGACAATGTTCGGATACTCGAAAAGGACTGTCGAGGTGTATGTGGTAGAAACTGAAGCTAACCTAACAATCGACAGGTATCCAGAAGAGGAACTCAGGTACGGGGATATACTGAAGGTGGCAGGGGATTTTTCATACGGTGGAAAGACTATTACTGATTTCCCAGTGAAGTTGGAGGTTTCAGATCAGTATATAGACGGTGGGTTCGCTGGTGAATCAGGCTACAACCTGAACGGTAGCCTCCCTGCCGGTGTTCCACTCGGTGACAGAACTCTCACTGTTTCTCCGAGATACGAAGACAGGGCTGTTACCGCGGAGTCGATGTCACGGAGCGTAGAGATACACGAAACGCCAACTATCCTGACTATGGAGTTGAACCAGACCGGTGATTCGGTGACTGTGGCTGGTGGACTACTTGCTGTAGTGGGGCTGAACCTGAGTTACAGAACCGTTCCTGGTGCCCGGGTAAAGTTCCTCGTCAACGGCACAACTGTAAATAAGGTTTCTACCGACGGGAACGGAGGATACGTAGCCAGGCTAAGGGAAGGTGAGGCCTTCGAAGTCACGAGTGAAGGATACGTGGATCCCTACGATAACGTATCGGAAAGTTTGAACGTGACCGCGGTGTTTTCAGGTAAAGGAAACCTGATGGGTGACTCGATCACCCGGAACCTAAGCTACAGCAAATCTGAAACCGGTTCCGGGGCAGGTATTATCAAGTCCATAGTTTCCGCAGTTACTGAATCCAGGACCCTGTATATTTTAATGGGGTTGTTTATTCTGGTGGCTATATCCCTCTTTATCTATCTCAGGAAGGAGGAGTACTTCGAAGATGACGAGAGTCCAGAGTTGTATCCCGAGGCTTCGGAGCCTGTATCCGGTTCGGTGGGGGATGTAGTAGGTGAAGATAGGGCAGACGAGGAACGCCTTAATGAAGCTATAACAGCTATAAGAGAAGGAAATCAGAAAGAGGCAGTCGAACTTTCACACCGTGCTGTAAACCGTAAACTGAGATCCCTGTACCCGGTGGATTCACCATCGACCCATCGGGAGATTTACACAGAGATAGAAAAGTTGGACAAGGAAGGAATGGTGAAGTCGGAGTTCGAGACACTGACGGAGTACTACGAAAAATCCGAGTACTCGCCAGAAAAGATAAGCAAGGGAGACGCCGAGGAGGCCCTGAACCTTGCGGAAGAAATTGTTAAGCAAGTTTCAGTGAAACTGAAAAACATCGGTGAATCAGAGGAAGAAGATAGACGAAACCCGGGAGATTAAGATAGCTGGAGACCAGGTTTTCGGGGGTTAAGGAAGGGTATTAGTTATCTCAAAAAACCTGAAACGGCTTTTGCTACACCAACAGTGATTCTATTTATTCCCCTGCCCTCGACATCTATATCACCAGAACTGTAAGCTTCCTTAATTGTAGCCTTCCGGTCGTTTGCCGAGTATATACGGCGAACTGTGGTCTCGTCGGTTTCGACCACAACCTGGGGGTTACGGTACTCCCCGGGAGTTATTTCCCGTATCTTCTCATTCTCGAGATCTACCTTGTACTCAAGTGTTTCACCGTCACTTAGTTCCAGGTAGGCGTTGGCTTTTCCGTCGATACTTACGAGCCATTCGAGTTTTTCAGGAACCAGATCAGTGTTCTGGTTGGCGGCTTTCTGAATACTGTCGAGGTTTGAGTTTAACCTCTCCTCCGGTGATGCCATAGAGACACCAACGGAAAAAGTGGCAAGTACGGTTAATGATGCGAGAACCAACGCTATTTTCCTGGCTGTTAGATTTGCCATTACTCCAAAGTTATATCCGCATAAATAAAGAACTGTCCCGGATTTTCATGAAAAAAACCGTCACTACTGGAGACTGTGGAACGGAACGTGTCGGTAAACGTTGACGTTTTTACTCACGTTTTTACTGACGTCTTTACTGACGTCTTTACTAAACTAAGTCTTTCAGTTATCTCAGGCTTTATATCATATTAGCATTTCTTATGATCCGATGGAATCCAAAAAACTGTCTGTTATATTAGTGGTAAGTCTCTTGGCAGTAACGGGTAGCGCCTCGGTGGTTTCCGCGGATTCGTGGAGCCTTGATCCCAAGAACCCTACCGTCGACACGCCGACACGTACGGTTACGCTGGAAGGTCAGGACTTCGACGTATCAGGCATAATTAAAGTAAGTAAGGGAGAGGATATCAAAGCGGGCCTGCAGGCACCGGATGATGAGGAATACGAAGCGACGTTACGTAAAGGAAACGACGAGAGAACTATCGTGGATTTTGACCGGGGGAGTGGATCAGGTACTATCGAGCTTACCTCCGACTACGATCCCGGGCCTTACTCTATAGTCGTCAATCCAACCCAGGGTAAGTTCTCAGCTATATATCCAGTCGTAGTTGAAGGCTACAGCGTCTCCATGGATGCACCAAGTTCTGTGAACCAGAGCGACGAACCTGAAATACAGGTTGATGTTACCCCGACCTCGAGTTCAGGTAGCCCACATCAGGTAAAAGCTATAATCGGAGATGAGACCCATGAGACCAGCGCCATAGCCACGGAAAACTCCGACGGAAGCTATACCGCCAAGGTAGATACTTCCGGTCTACCCGAGGGTAACTACCTGGTCTACGCAGTAGCCCAGAACGACGTCGTGGTCGACGGAAAAAACCAGGTTCTGGGGCTGTCGGATTCCTCCAACATCCAGGTAACATCCAGTAATGAGGACGACGGCAACGAGGAAGAGGAGGAACAACAACAGGAACAACAACAAGAAGAAGAACTACCTCTGCCGGGAAAGCCGGTTGAGGAAAACACCACGGAAAACACCACCGGGGAGGAACGGAAGGAAACCAATGAAACCGGGGAACTACCGGGGCAGAACGGTACAGAGGAACAGCAACCGCCGGAAACCCGAAACGGAACAGTCACTGAGGAGAACCATAGTTCGGAAACTGGCGAGGAGTTAGGGGAAAACAGCCGGTCAGGGAGCGACGAATCCGACAAGAAAAACTCCGAGCCCGTCCAGCCCAACCTGGACGAAAACCAGAGTGACCGGGGTTCGAACCTCAGCGAAAATGAGAATTCTCAGGGTCAGCCCCTCGATGCACATTACCTGATCATCGCTGTATCCGGAATAGCCGCACTGGCGTACCGATTACGTCGGTAACAGTTCCATCCCGAACAGTCTGGCATTTTCCTGTAACAGATCTTCGGGATAATCCCGAAGATGTTTATAACCTCCGAGGTTCAGCGGAAACAGAATTTGTCAGGGACCCTTCTACAGTTACCGGTTTCTCAACGCAGTTGATTCCAGCTTTCCCCTTCAGCATCCATCGACACAAGACTTTCCGATACTTCCTGGACGGCACCATCTTTCTTGGATAGCTTTATACTTGAGTTAACAACGTCAGCAACGAAATCTTCCGAGTATCCCTCGTCCACCATCGAGTTGGTTAACGTATCGAGTGTGTCGTCGAAAAGGACGTCTGGGGAGCCGGATTCGTTTACCTCCTCGATAGCTATATCCACCGACTCGGATACCAACTGGTCGGCGTAGCCACGTTCGACGATCTTGTCAACCACTACATCCCCTACATCGTCCACCACTCGGTCGGCACGTTCTCCGAGTAGCTTGTTTGTGATACGTTCGAGAGCCTTCCTGACAGTACCGAACCTTCCCGTCACCGGCATCTGTTCAAGAACCTGCTTTGCCACGTCGTTCACGAGTTCATCCGAGTTCCTCCCCTTGAGCCTCTCTTTTACAATATCGCCAACGTCGTCGATAACCGCGTCCGCTCCCCTACCTTCGAGCTTCATACCGATCAACTCACCTATGTTCTCGACGACCTCCTCCGTCATTTCTGCTTCCCGGATGTTTACCACGATGACGTTACCGATCCTGCGGACTATAAAGTCAGCACGTTCACCGGATAGCTCTGTACAAAGGAACTCCTCGGTCTCTTCAGCTACCTGGTCCGACCGGTCCTCACCCAGATCAATTATGATTCCGTCCTCACCCACTTTCTCCCATAGTACCTCGTCCTCGTCGAGTTTATCAACTGCCTCGTCCAGACTAGACTCGATCAGTTCCTCCGACTGTCCTGAGTCGACTATCTTTTTACATGAGTAGTAGACAGTGTCCTCCACCAACTCGTACGACTCTCCCTCATCTATCAACGTATCCATCGCCGCCTGGACCGATTGGCGGACAAGTTCGTCGGAGTACCCGTCACGTATTAGTTTGTATACGATCTCGTCACCGATCTCCTCGACGATTCTGTCCGCACGTTGACCCACGAGCTTCTTGGAAATTATCTTTAGACCAGACTTTACGGGACCGATCTTGCTGAAAACCGGAAGATGTGAAAGAACTACGTCCGTCACGTCATGTACGAGTTCGTCCGCTGGCTCCCCCTTCATCATCTCCACGACGTTGTCACCTACGTCCTTCATTACCACTTCTGCCTGCTCTCCCTGTAGCTGGTCACTTATGAGGTAGCCGACTTCCTTTATGAGTTCGTCGGCCTGATCTTCCTCTTCTATGTTATCGACTATAGACATCGCTGTCGCCTGAACCAGCTCTATTTTTAGCTGCTCCGAAGCAGTTTCTAAAAATACGTCTTCGACACACCGACTGAACCCCGTAACCTCGTCGGGTTCGACTTCTATCTGGGTGCTTTTGGATCTATTCATTAGAGATGATGTAAATTACAAATTATGGTATAATAAATTTTCGACGAACACAGATATCTAACTACCTCATTCCCCCGGTATAATCAACGACAACAAACCGTTGTTATCAACCTTGATAATTTTAATGTGTTTTCTGGTCCATTCTTGTTTCTGTTCCACCACCAGCAGTTCCATTAAGGATGTTTTATGTTAGCAGAAAAAATAAGCTGGGAAGCAACATTTTCGCCGTTAAATCGGCGTTTTTTGGTTACAGCCTTATTCCGTGGCCTGTAACCATCTAAACATATACTCCTGCAGTACTTATAGCTATATCTTTAGGGTGAACCATAAGATTATATAAGTAATTTTATCAAATTTGATAATAATATGGGCTAATGCAACATCCGTTAACCGTTAATTCAACCCCCCGACATACCAACCAAATCTAACGTCAATAAAAACACCATCAAAAGCCAAACAACTCAACCAAACCTAACAACAATAAATCTACATCCGGTAAAAAAACTGAGTCTCCCTGATAACTATGTGTATCAGCGGTGTTTGTCGAGGAGGTCGTACGACCGGTTCCATTCCCTGTCTTCGTCGTGGTAATGTTCCGCAAGGGGTTGTTCCGGAATCTCACCTCTTTCCAGTTTCTCTTGCTCGTAGGATGGTCGTCGTTTGTCCTCGTAATAACGTCCCGTCAAAACCTTACCTTCGTAAAGATCTTCTTCCGTTACCCTCATCATCTCCCATGCTTCCCTCATGTCTCCCGTGTCGAAGTCGTCGTACTCTTCGCTCTGTTGTATGTCTATATAGGGAACGTACTGTTTGGCGTCCTTGTTCCAGGTAGGACACTGTGTCAGGAAGTCCACGTGGGAGAAACCGTCGTGTTCGATAGCTTCCACTAAGATCTCCTTAGCCTGTCTCGGATTCACCGCTGCCGTCCGGGCTACATACGTGGCTCCCGCCGAGAGACCGGTCGATAGAGGTCGGATGGGGGCCTTTGCGTTGCCGTGGGGAGTCATCTTACTTTTATGTCCCTTTGGCGATGTCGGGGAGGGCTGACCCTTGGTGAGTCCGAACACCTCGTTGTTGAAGACGATGTAAACCATGTCGTGGTTCTCCCTCGCCGTATGTATGAAGTGGTTTCCACCGATTCCGTATCCATCTCCGTCACCACCCGCAGCTATAACCTCAGTCTCAGGATTTGCGAGCTTAGCTGCTCTCGCAACCGGTAGAGACCTTCCATGTATAGTATGGAAGCCGTAACTATCGAAGTACGACGATAGTTTCCCTGAACATCCTATACCAGTTGCAAGAAGAACCTCGTCTGGCGAACGTCCTACTTCCGCCAGCGCCTGTTTCAGCGCTTTCAGTACGCTGAAGTCACCACATCCGGGACACCACGTAGGCTGTGGTTCCAGCTTTGGTGTAAACTCTTCCTTATCGATCTCACGGTCCTCACTTATCGCGTTGAAGGTGCTCATGTTTTTTCTCCTTTTGTTAAACTGTTTTTGTTATTCCGAAACTTTATGTTGTATACTTTTACGTGACGGCTGTTCTTGAATCCTGGTGTTGAACTCAGGATCGAGCGTGCCCTCACCGATAGTGGCCTTGAAGCCGTTCTCCACTATCTCCGGACGGAACGGCGTACCGTCGTACTTGAGTAAGCTGTCCATCTCGACACCGTAGCTTCCAAGTTCTCTCTGTACGTGGTGTCGGAACTGTGCTGTCGCGTTGTTCTCTACTACAACGACGTGTTCCACGCTGTCGAGGAACTCCTTAACCTCCTTTACAGGGAACGGAATCATGTCACTTACCTTCAGCGACTTGACGCTGTATCCATCGTCAACAAGACGCCCGACGGCTGCCTCTACTGGACCTTTGTTGCTGCCGAAACATATCAGTCCATACTTCGCATCCTCGGGTCCCTCGTAGGACTGGTTACTTTCGGACCTGTCTTCCTGGTGGAGACTGTGTTTTATAGAGTCGAACCTCTCCATCCTACGGTCCATCTGTTTTACACGGTTGACAGGATCCTCACTTATGTATCCGTACTCGTCGTGTTCGTTACCAGTAGTCTTGAAACGGCCGTCCTTCTGTCCCGGAATAGTCCTCATCGACACACCGTCTTCAGCGTCGTACTTGAACCTGGGGAGATCCTGGTCGTCCTCTCGTTTGTACTCCCCGATCTCGTCCTCGTCGAGAACCGTCGGAAGTTCGTAGTTTACTTCGTTGTCGAACACCTCGGCTGGTACAGTTTCCAAACCACCCGAGAGAGACTTGTCGTACAGAACTATACACGGAATGTTGTGGCTGTAGGCGATATCGAACGCCTGCCTCGTCTGTTCGTACGCCTCCTCGACGTTGCCAGGTGCGAATACGACACGCATAGAATCACCGTGGCTGGTGTACAGCACATGTTCGAGGTCGGACTGTTCAGTCTTCGTCGGAAGCCCCGTGGAGGGACCACCACGCATGGCCTCCACCAGCACCAGGGGAGTCTCCGTCATGCCAGCAAGGCCAAGAGGCTCGCTCATTAACGCAAATCCACCACCGGACGAACCACTCATAGCCTTCGCCCCTGCGTGGCTTGCACCTATTGCCAGTGATGCCGCCGCTATCTCGTCCTCCACCTGCTCCGCTATTCCATCGAGATCAGGCATGTTGGAAGACATTATGGAGAAGACGTCGGTCCACGGAGTCATCGGATATCCGGAAATAAACCTGCATCCCGAGTCTATCGCTCCATAGGCAATTCCATGGCTTCCCGAAAGGAGAACCCTGTCCTCATCTTCGAGTTCGCCATCCGGTAGAGTGACATCGTCTGGGAACTCGTCGAACTCCTCCTTGACCTTATCATGGGTATGTCGGAGGATTTCCTCGTTCTGTTCGAGTATATCCCCACCCATGTTTTCGGACATGATCTCCACCATGGGGTCAAGATCCATGTCGATAACTGCTGCGGTTGCACCGACACCAGCGGTGTTACGCATGACCTCTCTACCCATCTCCTTGGCTATACCCCTGAGATCGACGGGATAGACATACAGGTTCTTTTCCTCGACCTTCTCCTCGAACCCGGGGATGTCGTCGGCGTCCAGTACGCCGGTATCGTAAATAACTACACCACCATCCTTGAGACCGTCAAGGTTCTCGGTCAGTGGCTTTACCTCCTCGTTACCGTATATGGCTTCGCCATCAGGTGCACGGGCGAAACTGTCTCCGAGGGAAAGGAGTACGTTGTAGTCGTCGGCACGTGCGGCTTTATCCTGGTTAGTCGCACGGACCTCGAAGAACGTATGTCCGCCGCGAATCCGTGACGGGTAATGCCGGTGTGTCGTCACGTTCAGTCCGTGACGCATCATGTATCTTGAGAACGCAGTCCCCGTCGAGTCTATACCGTCGCCTGACCCTCCCGCTATTCGCCAGATGATCTCGTTATCTTGCATGTTTCACTATTACCTCTAACGGCCAGATGATTATTAAAATCTACCGCCAACAAGTTAAGTGTTAAGACGGTTAGAGTAAAGAAACTGAAAGTTACTGTAAAGAAATTGAAACAGTGACAAAACAGAGTTAATACACAGACAGTAGAGACAGTTGTATACCACCATTGTTACTCAAACAGTAGAGACAGTTGTATACTACACCAAAATGTAATCCAGCTGGAAAACCTCTAAAGAAAACCGGAGTCTGTCGGGATCTTACGAAAGAATACTGAGTTCAGTATCCGCCGGACGTCGTCATTTCACCGGATGACTTGTTATCTTTAGTTTCGTTCCCGTCCATCTCCTTCGTCATGTTACCGTTCGTCTCGTTTCCGGTCATGTTACCAGAGGACTCAGTTTCATTTCCAGACATCTTACCCGACGACTCAGTTTCGTTTTCTGAAAGTCCCGCTTCTTCACATGTCTGGCCTACCGCGAACTGTACCATGTAGTCGTCCACGGAGTCATTTATGTTGGAACCTCTGTACTTGGAGAGTTTTAACCGTGGAGAACCGGCGTTTAGTTCGGATTTCTTCTTGGTGACCTTGAGCTTGATATTGCTGGTGCCTTTACCCCCCACCATCTGACCACCCATACTCTCATTTCCACCGGTCTTGTTACCGCTGGACATTCCATCCTTGGGTGGCACGAATGCGTTTTCCATGATCTTGACGCCTTGAGTCTCCATTAGATCGACGTTCCACTGGTATCCCGTCGATGCCGGGTTGTTAGGCAGGGACACGAGAACCGTATCTCCCTTCTTGACTGAGACACAGCCCCCTTTCTGATCCATTCCTATCTTGTGGTCGGCGGACCAGTCAGGCGTAGGACAGGAGTCGCCGCCGCTGAACTCCAGTTTGAACGTCGTGTCAGCGTCGGCACCCTCCTTCCTGGCGTACTTTGCCTTGAGTTCGCCTTTACCTTCGACTTCGACGACCAACTCACGGGTACCAGGTGCCCCCATAAGATCGCCAGACGACTCCTTGTATTTACTGCTTATCTTTTTTAGACCGTCCATCTTTGTGAAGAACCATTTGAATCCGGTGGTTTGGTTTGACTGTAGATTGATCTTGATCCTGGTTCCCGGTTTAGCGTCGATACAGCTTCCGTCCATACCACCAGTCATCGTCATTGTGGGCTCATCACCGCCTTCCTTCTCTTTGCCCTCCGTCTCATTACCTTCAGTTTGGTTACCCTTCGTCTTGTTGTGATCTCCACTACCTGTTTGGTTTTCGCCGCCTCCAGTATCTCCCCCACCGCCGTCATCCATACATCCCGCGATTAACCCCGTCATACCGATCGCTCCGACCTGGATTACGCGTCTCCTCGTGTAGTCGCTGTCGTCTGATTTCTTTCCTGTCATGTTTTAATACCTATTATTCAGTGGTGTAAGTATTTACACTGAACTCCCTGTAAAAAAAGAATTACTGGTTAATATACTTTTATCCTCCTGTTAATAAGACCTATAAAACTGGTCCGGGTTTGAAAGACTTCATCAAATCCAGTCAAAACTGAAACAATCCGTTATCGATGACGCTTAACGACTCGAATAGATGCATTATCGATGACGCTTAACGACTCGAATAAATGCATTATCGATGACGCTTAATGACTCGAATGGATGAACTCTATATATGTCAGATAGTTACGATACACTTTTAGACAGAATGGAGAAGATCACGAATGTCGGTGAAGCCGAGGCAGTTCTGAGGTGGGACCAGGAAGTGATGATGCCCGAAGACGGCACCCCAGCGAGAAGCAGACAGCTTTCTACCCTTTCATCTATATCCCACGACATGTTAACGGCGGATGAAACCCGGGACTTGATAGAAACTGTGGATACCGAAAACCTCGACGACCCCCAGAAAAGCGCCTACAGGGAGATGGAGCGCGACTACAGGAGGGCAGCCGAAGTGCCAAACGAGCTCGTGGAGGAAATATCCAGAAAAAGCTCCGATGCACTACCAAAATGGAAGAAAGCTAAGGAGACGGACGAATTCGAGGAGTTCGCCCCCATACTGGAGGAGATGATAGAGCTCAAGAAGGATTACGCCCGAGAGATAGATCCGGACAGACCTGCCTACGAGGTCCTTTTCGAGGACTACGAACCCTATCTCAGCATCGAGAAAACAGAGAAAATACTCGAACAGCTCGGAGACCACCTCAATCCGTTAATCGACGAGATAAACAGTTCCAACGGCGTCAATAGCGATACGTTCGACGGTGAGTTCCCCAAGGAGAAACAGAGGGAACTGGTCAAGGAGGTTCTGGATTCACTTGGATACGACTGGAGCCGAGGACGTCTCGACACCGGACCGCATCCCTTCTCGACAGGAAACCAGTTCGACTCACGTATAGTTACGAGGTTCGAGGACAATCCCATGGACGCTCTCACGAGCACAGTCCACGAGTTCGGTCATTCCCTCTACACACTCGGGCTCCCAAAGAGCGAGTACGGCAACCCACTGGGCGAATCACGGGACCTTTCTGTTCATGAGAGCCAGTCCCGACTCTGGGAGAACCATGTCGGCCGTTCCAGACCGTTTCTGGAGTTCCTACTTCCAAAGTTCAACGACAAGTTCGACTGTGACATCGGTATACAGGAAGCCTACGAATCCTTAAACCACGTCCACGTAGACAACCCGATACGTGTCGAGGCCGACGAACTGACCTACCATATGCATATAGTCCTGCGTTTCGAGATAGAGAAGATGCTTATCGAGGACGAACTCGACGTTGAGGAGGTACCCCAGGTCTGGAACTCCAGGATGGAGGAGTACCTCGATGTGTTACCCAATGGAGACGACGAAGGCTGCCTCCAGGACATCCACTGGAGCCACGGATCATTTGGATACTTCCCCACCTACAGCCTCGGAAGCGTGATGGCGGCACAGATGTTCGATGCTATGGAGTCCGACATAGAGGTCGATGAGAACGTCAAGAAGGGTGAGTTCGCACCCCTGAGGAACTGGCTCGAGGAAAACGTGCATAGGTACGGATGCAGGTACAGAACGGACGAACTTGTCGAGAAAGCAACGGGTGAGGAGTTAACCGTGGAACCCTTCCTCGATTACGTGGACGACAAGTACAGATCCCTCTACGGTATATAGTGAAGAACCGAAATTAGTGAAGTAACGAAAACCAGCATCTCATTAACCAACAAAATCCCACATCAATCAATAGTCAACGAAAACCAGCATCAGTCGTCGATCTCTAACTTTACCGTAATCCTTTTCTCCAGCATTCTACCCAGCCACATCAGCCCTATGAATCCCCATATGTAGACGCCAGCGAAGTCGAACAGGTTGGTGAAGAGGATTGCTGGTATGGCGAAGAACCAGAAGTCTATGAGCCACCAGAGCTTGATGGCGTCTACGAATGGTAGATGGAAGTAGAAAGCAATCGGTATTACGGCGGCGAGGAAGTAGAAGCTACGGAGACGGTTGTGGAACATCACGTCTATCACTTTCTCTTCACCGTCATCCAGACTGTGAGAACGGTAGCTGTATGCCTTCGTAACCATGTACAGTATCCCGGTCCACATGACGACGAGGTTGAGCCAAACCCACCACGGGAAGTCGAAGCTTTTTGTCACAAACGAAGCAGGAACGGTTGCGACGTTCATTATTGCGGCGGTGAACAGTTCTGAGAAAAGCTTCTTATCCAGGTCGCCTGCCATCATCATGGTGAGACGGAAGGCCTCAATAACGCTGCCGATTGCGTAGAAAAGAGCTATCTTTTGGGATGTGGTATCGAAAGGCAACTCCAGTATTTTCCGGAGTTGATCCCTAAGTGAGCCCATATGTTTTTATCGAAAACAGGGTAAATAAGAACTTTGTTAATATCCGAATTTTAACTAAAACAGATCTTTTGACCGCCGACTTTCCAAGGAAGAAGTTCAGCTTGACATACGTAACTACGTCAGTAGGGATTTCAGTCAATTATAAAACGATATATGTATTCGCCTGTATCCAGAACCAAGGAACAATGATCGCAACCATGACCCTGGAGTTGAGCGACAAACCAGGGCAGCTTCTGGATGCACTCCGGCCGATAGCGGACCACAACGGCAACATAGTGAGCGTTAGACACCAGAGGGGTGACGTTACACCCCGGGGAACCCTTCCCGTCGAAATAACGTTCGAGATACTCGAAGAACGGTTAGAAACCCTGGTGGATGACATACATGATCAGGGAATCAGGGTGGCGAAACTCGGCGAGGAACGGTTCCACGAGTCCGTCACAGTGGTTCTGGTAGGACATATAGTCGAAAGCGGCGTAACTGATACCATTGAAGAGATAGAGTCGCCGGGCGTAAAGATAGTGGATTTCTCTCTAGCTATGCCCGACGAGTCCGGAGAAACCTCGAGCGCTCGCCTCGTAATAAACGCGACGGGCGAGGACACTTTACAGGAAGCAGTAGACTCTATAAAGGAGCTGTGTGAAGACAAGGAACTGGTTGACATAGGCCCTATAGGGGTGAGCTAGATGTCCGTGAAAGTTGCACTCGCCGGATTCGGTGCAGTAGGTAAGGGTTTCGCTGAACTCGCGCTCGACGATCCACCCGTGGATATAGACATCGTTTTGGTAGGTGACTCCAGTACGACGGCGTACGACCCCGACGGCCTGGACCTGGAAAGCCTCTTAGAAAGAAAGAACGAGGAGGGAGTCGTGGGAAACGATGGTGATCTGGATGAAGAGCTACGATCCAGGGATTACGACGTGCTGGTCGAAGCGAGTCCGACCACTCTCGGCGACGCTGAGCCGGCGTTCGGACATATGATAGACGCTTTCGAGAATCAGGCAGACGTCGTCACCTCCAACAAGGGTCCGATCGCGATGAGATACGACGAGGTCATCGAGGCAGCCGAGGAGAACGGATCCGTTATCCGTATGGAAGCCGCGGTTGGAGGAGCGATGCCCGTAATTAATACTGTCCAGGAGTCCCTGGCTGGCGACGATGTTTACGAGGCTCGAGGCATCCTGAACGGCACATGTAACTTCATACTTACACGGATGCTTGAGGAAGGGCTAACCTACGAACATGTACTGAGCGAGGCTCAGGACATGGGTATAGCAGAAACGGATCCAACGTTCGACGTCGAGGGGATCGATACGGCGCTGAAATGTGTGATACTCTACAACGTGATCTTCGACGAAACAAAGACGCTGGACGACGTCAAGGTTTCGGGAATCACCGAGATCACGCCAGACGCCTTACGTCTCGCGAACGATTCGGGTAAGGTGGTACGTCTCGTTGGGGAGGTCAGCCGTGACGAACTAACCGTGGGATGCAGACTGGTACCAGAGGGTCATTCTCTCGACGTCTCGGGGACGTTGAACGTCGTGGCGTTCCAGACCAGGTACGCAGGCGAAGCCACCGTCGTCGGCAGAGGAGCAGGTAAGAGCGAGACCGCGAGCGCACTAATGAGCGACCTGGTCGCGGTCTACAGGAACAACAGTTAGAAAAATCAGTCTAGAGTTAAGGGAGGACAGGCAGGAGTAGGGAAAAACAACCGAAAGAACATCCGGAAGTATACTCAGGAGTAGAGAAACACCTCCATGAGTAGAAAGAACAGTATTGAAAAGCCCATCCATTTTACTACCCGGGCGGTAATGTATGTAGTTAATGAAGGTCGATCTTTCTAACGTACTCGAAGAAAGGGTGGGAGACGGAGGACTGTCCCGTCACCGTATCGAGGAGGTAGGTAAACTTCTCGAAAACCGTTTCTTTGAACCGGAGGTATACGAGGAGGACCGTTTCAGGTTTACGCGTCTCCCCGGTGAGGTAGACGCAAGGGAGATACAGGACGTGGGAGACAGATTGAGCGACGAGTTCGACTACTTCGTCAACGTCGGTATAGGGGGAAGTTCCCTGGGTGCCGCCACTCTGACGCGTGGCCTGCATCCGGACTCCAATACATACTTTCTCGACAACGTCGACCCCGAATACATGTCCCGGATCGTTGAGGAAATAGAGTTCGAAGACACAGTCTTTAACGTCGTCTCCAAGAGCGGCTCTACTGCGGAGACTGCGATTAACTTCGTGATACTGAAGGAGATGCTGGAGGAACGTGTCGCCGACTGGCGGAACCACGTCGTGGTTACCACCGGGAAAGAAGGACCTCTCCACAAGATAGAGGAAGAAGTTAGAGCGTCCTTCCGAGTTCCGGAAAACGTACCCGGGAGGTTTAGCGCCCTCTCACCCGTAGGTCTGGTTTCGGCGGCTTTCGCGGGAGCGGACGTTTCAGCTATACTTGAGGGGGGGATTCATGCCCAGGAGAGATGTCTAAAAAACGACGTAGACGAAAACCCCGCTGCATCTCTTGCCGCAGTGAGCTACCTACTGTTCGACGAGGAAGACGTAGACGTTACGGTAATGATGCCTTATGCAGAGAGACTGGAACTCTTCTCCGAGTGGTTCTGTCAACTTTGGGCGGAATCCCTGGGTAAGAAACGTTCCCGCGATATCTCGGACCAGGATCCGAATCGGGTGGGTTTGACTCCGGTTGACGCACTTGGAGTTACGGATCAGCACTCCCTCCTACAGCTTCTCGTCGACGGACCCGACGACAAGCTAGTCAACTTCATGGAGGTTGAGAACACCGACGATGAATTTAAGTCCGGAAGCTCGGACCTGTATCCATACCTGGAAGGCGTATCGCTGTCGCGGCTGAGAGAGGTGGAGCTGAAGGCGACTGCGTCATCACTCGTATACAATGGTAAGCCCAACCTGACTGTATCAATAGATCGCGTGGACGAGGAATCACTTGGTGAGGTTCTCTACGTCTACATGTTCACGACCGCCCTTATGGGGGAACTCCTGGAACTGAATACCTTCAACCAGCCAGGTGTAGAGGATGGAAAGGAAGCTATGTACGGTGCCCTCGGAAAAGAGGGATACGGTGGCGAGAATGAATTAATTGACAGTTACGGAGACTCAATCTACGTCGTGGATTAACAGTATATGGCGAAAATTAACTATCTACACCATAGATTAACTATCTGCGTGAATTAACTATCTACGCCGCAAATTAACTATCTACGTGAATTAACCATCTACACCATAGATTAACTATCTACGTGAATTAACCATCTACACCGCAAATTAACTATCTGCATCGTAGATAACATTTGTTAACTCAGTATCCCGGAATAACATTTACTAACTCAGTATCAGTTAAACCATCTCAACCGATAGATGGCCGTTCACGAGGTGATCTCGAACTACATCCAATTTTTTAAAAAGGCTCCAACGCTATCTTCATTCGAATGTCTAAGAGTTTGGATGTAAACCCAGATCTGATTATATCACGCGATGCCCTCGTAACCGGCTTTGTGGTGGGGGGTATTGCGGGTTTCATCGTCTGGGGGTTATACGGTTTTGTCCCGGGTAACGGCTTGGACTCAGCAGTATCTTCTACGGTTTTCGGGGTCGCACCCGTACTCGCTTTTATAGCAGGTGCAGTAAACGCCTCGTATCTATTCCTAAAAGAAAGAAACCGGCGCGACGTACAAGAGAACCGTAGATTAGATAGGCCCGGGAGTACAGAGGGAAAAAACGAGAGTTTCCAGGATCAAGAAACGGTAGAACATGACGAGACTGTTGCTAATCCGAAGGAGCCGGAAAACGAACCCCAGTTATCGGGTGAACGTGAAAACGCGTCTATAGGTATTTCGGGAGGACTCCGGGGAGCATCGATCGTCCCGGGTTTTATACTGACTACAGTTGTGGCTTATGCATTGTACTCGGTGACATCCGTTCCTGCACCACCGGTTTATTCTATTCCCGTAGTGGGTGTGGCGTATCCGATCGTTCTCGGTGGCGTCGGTGGAGTATTTCTCTCGACACGGGAAAGGTTCGGTAAGGTGGTCTCCTCCATCATAGTAACCGTAGGTGCGTTCAGTCTAGGACTCGCCATCTTCGCGATAGTTGCCAACAGCCTAAGAGCTATTCCGGCAACTAAGGAGTTGATGTCAACGACGGCAGCCATGTTCGCCCTGTCGACTATACTTTTCCAGGGCGTCGCCTTCGGATCCGTAGCCTACATCTACCTAAAAGTTAGGTCGCTTAACTTCAGTTTCCTGGGATTCAGGAAACCGGGACTCAAGGACTTCGGTTGGGTTTTCGCCGGTCTCTTCGTTCTCCTGATAGGTGCAAACATCATAGGACTGATCTTCAAGCAGGCAGGTATACAGTCTGCAGAGAACGCCATACAGACACAGGGGATGAACAACCCCGAAATATTCCTGATAATGATTCCTCTTGCATTCTTACTGATAGGTCCGGGTGAGGAGATGCTGTTCCGTGGCGTAATACAGAACAGCCTTAAGGAGTCGTTTTCTCCTATATCCGCGATAGTAATAGCTAGCGTGATCTTCGCGATAGGACATTACCTTGCCCTCACCGGAGGCGGTTCGAAGTTCGCAACTCTCGCCGTAATCTTTATACTCTCACTTATACTGGGAGCAAGTTACGAAATAACCGACAACCTCTGGGTATCGTCGCTTATACACGGCGGATACGATGCAATTCTGTTCACAGCCATGTACTTTATTGCTACGGGAGATATGGGTGCCAGATTCTAAAGAAAAACCACAGTTTTGATCCAGCTATTTCAGTAATAAATTTCTGTTCTAGCTTCTTTGACTCCCACGAGTTCTGTTGATGTATATGGTGGTAAGCTTGAAGTTACCATAACACCTAGGTTTGATGGGATTAGCTGTATGGATGTTAAATCAATAGTTTCGGATGATTATAGAGTCTTTGAACCCGACACGAACGTCTCTAAAATCCAGGGTTATTTCGAGGAAACGAGATCCAAGGCAGCTGTGATAGCTGATGACGAGTACGAGGGAATAGTGACGCAGAGAGAACTGATTTCGAGCCATAGAAATCCAAAGATGAAGGGTAAGTCAGTAATGATCAGCCCATCGAAGATAAGCCACGACGAGGACGTGCGTGAGGTTGCACGTCTGATGGTGGAGTCGGGTTCAAAAGTTCTGCCGGTCTTTAGAAATAACGAGTTAAAGGGAGTAGTTACTGCCGAAGACCTGCTGGATGAAGTGAACTCGAACCTAGGGGTGCTTGACGTCGATGACGTGTATACGGAGGAGGTTATTTCAGTTAGCCCGAACACCAGCGTTGGCGAAGTCATAAACAAGATGCGTGAGAACGGAATTAGCCACCTGGTAGTAGAGGACGATAAAGGTCTCGCAGGCATGATTACTCTGTTCGACCTCCTGGGATTCAGCGTCCGCAAAATGGACCGAGAGAAAGGCGGGGGAGGACGCCGTCACGACGAGCATGGAGGTTACGGTGGCCGTGCCGGGGAGGAGGATAGAATGCTGGACATACCTGCCCGTGACATAATGAATACGCCGGTATCCACGACTTCGGAGGAAGACGGACTCGACAAAGTCGTCGAAACGATGCTCAATATGGACTACTCCAGTCTCGTGGTTGTGGAAGACGACGTACCTGTAGGTATCGTAACAAAGACGGACGTCCTGAGAGCATTAACATGGACAGAGGAGGAACAACCCGACGTCCAGATTGCGAATATAGCGTTGCTCGACGGATATACTAGAGAGGATGTAGCGGAACTCATCAAGGAGGTTTCCGACAAGTACAAACAGATGGACGTGATGAAGGCACACGTCACGCTCCAGAAACACAAGGAGAACATGAGAGGAAATCCCCTGATACTCGCCAAGATCATTCTCTACACCAGCAAGGGCCAGTTCATAGGCACCGGTGAAGGATACGGTTCGCGGCACGCACTGAGACTTGCACGGGACAGACTCGAAAGAAGGGTGTTGAGCGACAAGGAGGTACGCAGGAGCGACAGGGACGCGGAAAGACTGATGAAGGAACTGGGTCTTTAGCCAGTTAGATTCGTTCTATTATAACAACTACCGCCTTTCCGTGGTTTACCCGAACGGTTTTTACACGTCTTTTCGGCTAATTCTTTAATTTATTATTCTGTAATTTATCCCAACTAGTGATACACACCTATCAATAGTTATACAAACCATTCTGAAACACAAACCAATTACCACCAAAACCAATCACCACCAAAACCAATCACCACCAAAACCAATCACCACCAAAACCAATCAGTAAGAACTAAAAAATCGTAATAATCACTTGACAAACCTCTATTTTCGATATCTTGACGACCTTCTTTTAAACGTAATTAAACGAGAACTATACTTATCACGTAGGCGGCTGCTACTATTCCCGCCAGTATCCATCTAGCTACACCACCTGGATTATGTATCGGATACCCGGCGTCTGCGCTTATTTTGTCCCCAATCATGTCGTATAATTTATCCATGGTTATTGATCTATTTGGTTTTTACTCATGACGGTAATTTCTGTGGCCAATATCTCGATATACTCCTTTCCTTCACCCTCCTGGTTTAGTTGTGAACTGCCTTTTCAGGTTAGAATCACATGAATTTTAGTTCATGCCTTGAAACTTAGCCATGAATTTATTAGCCCGAGTACGATTTCTTCAGACTGTATTAGCGAAGTTAAATAAATAATTAGCTTGGTTGCCGATATGGGAAGAATATCCTTTGAGTTTCAATAAATAAAACCCGTGGTTAAATCGGATGAAAATCAGTATAAACCAGTTTTATTTTATCTTTTTTACAGTCCCTACTCCTTTGCTTTCACCTTCACGGAATACAAACCTCTGACCCTCCTCCACCATGTAAGGACTGAACTTGAACCTCACATCGACGGTTGCCCTTTCGCCAGGCAAAACCGGTCCATCTTGAGGCTGGAAGATAGTTGCCTCGGAAACTGTTTCCAGGTGAACAACGGGTTCGTATCCCTCCCTGATCCTCGTTGGATGGTTAAGAACCATAATCTCGGCCGTGAACTCACGGACATCCCTACCGGGCTCCACAGTAAGAGCCATGCCGCGTTCCACGTCTATGTCCTTGATGTTTTTCAGGGCAATACCTACTATGTTTCCCGGTTTGGCTTTATCGACCCTATGGTAATGCATCTCGATACTCCGGACCTCCGACTTCCTGAACTTACCATCATTCAGAGGACCCAGATAGACGGTGTCACCCTCTTCGACTACCCCCTGTCGTACGGTTCCGCTAACTACAGTCCCTACACCAGCAACTTGATAGGTTCTGTCGACGTAAAGCTCAAAATCCCCGCCGTCCTCCCTGGGAACGTCGGAGTTACCGTGAGTTTCCGGTAGCCTCCGGAACAGACTGTCCATGATGTCGAATCCCTCCCGTGTCACGGCGCTAGTCTGAAACACGGGTACGATTATTCCGTTCGGAAGCCTTTCGACAGCATTGTCAACGTCCTCCCGGGTCACGGTGCGGGGAATCTTGCCGACATTCTTGAGAAGATCCTTGACCTCCCCTTCTACTTCCTCGACACGTTCCTCCGTAACCAGGTCAGTCTTGGTAATCGCTACCATGGTGGGAAGTTCGGTAGCAAGTAGTATACCGAGATGTTCCCGCGTCACCTCCGTCGGACCATCATCTGCCGCCACAGTCACGAGCCCGTAGTCTAGCTTCTGACCCAGGATACCTCTAATAGTCGTATGGAGCCAGGGTTCGTGACCGACGGTGTCGACGAAGCTAACCAGTCTGTCGGACTCCTTAACGACCGTAGACTTCTCCCGTTTCGATAATGGATTGTTTAGCCTTACGGGTTCGCCGTTCTCGAAGCCGTAGACTCCGAAAGACAGGTCCGCCGAAAGACCTCTGTCTATCTCGTGAGGCTGTACGTCCAGGTAGGCACGCGTACCTCCATCTCCGTCGTCTCTCCTTCCGGTAACCAGAGTCCCAACTAGGGTGGATTTACCGTGATCTACGTGACCCGCGGTACCTACCACGAGGTGATCCTTCTCCTCGTACTGGTTAGTTACCGTGGCGACGCCGACCTTCCCGCCTTCGACTTCATACGACTCAACCTCGCTTACGTTGGCATCCGCCTCACCCGCTACGACTGACAAGACGTCAAGTGTTTCAGAGAAAGCTTCTTCGTCCACACCCCTTATTCCTCCGTTGTCGGTTACTCCAACAACGTACAAAGCAACTCCGTCCCCCGAAATTATCCGGTGGCGCATCTGTGCGGACAGGGATTCTAGCCTAGGTTTCTCTAGATGAGTGTCTGTTTCAAGACGTTCCTTGAACTCGATGTTCTCACGCTCTCCTCCCTCGACTATCTCCTCTAGCTCCGCCGCACTCATCTTCCAGAAAACAGCACCCCCATCCAGGAATATCCCGTAGACATTTGGAATTATGTCTAGATTGAAGTAGGTGGACAATAAGAGTTCCTAAGACCGACGACTAGACCTCCGAAAAAGATATATTTTTATACCTGATCCTGGAGAACCCAGGGTTATGTGGTGTTTGTAAGTAACAGGTAAATAGTTAATAAACAGGAAATTAAAAATATCGAATAAATATTTAATGAAAAATAAATTAAAAAAATATCAAATAAATTGAAAGTTAACAGGAATCAGAAAATCATTCTGGAGCTACCATTACACGAAACTAAATATGGAGCTTCTACTACACGAAACTGAATATATAGCTACCTTTACACGAAAATAATAAACGAAATTTGGTAAAACGCAGTATTCCTATTTTCCCGGGTTTCAGGTAAATCGAATTTCTCTGTATATTTACGAGAACTAAATATCACCATAGATACCCTCCTGGTTTTACGATTAGATTGAGGACCGAACGGTTGAAACCCTCTCTTCAGTTGAAACCCTCTCTTCAGAGTACACCGGTCTCGAAAAGCTTCCTATCGAGGGTTTCCACGGTTTTCCTCTCACCATCCTTGATCCTTAAAATCGCGAACCTGGAAAGCGGTTCTAGATCCTGGTTGAGGTTCACCGGACCTGAGGCACCCTGATAGTTCACCTCCTCTCCTTGCTCTAGCAGGTTTTTGGCTTTACCGAACTCCCCTACCGTTACCTTCGTTCCGGGATCCATAGATACATCACGGATATTCCGAGCTATCGGTTGGGATCCGATAGCCCCGGAACGAACCATGGCCAACGCCATCAGAAATAGGGCGTCGTAAGCATTTGGAGTGAAAACATTCTCGTTCTTCCGGTCGAACCTATCACTCACCTTTTTTAGCTTCTCCTCGAAGATCTTTGTACCTACAGTCTCCTCGGGCTGGGGTGTGGTGATATACATTCCGTCCACTTTCTCCCCCAGCGGTTCGATAAAGCTCCGGTACGAGTTCAGACTTTCACTCAGAACCCAGTTGCCTCCGTAGTCACCGTCCCACCAGTCCTCCACGATAGTTTTACCGGAACCGGGGTAGCCGACTAGAGCCACGGCATCCGGTTCATTGCTGTAGAGACTGTCCAGCGTAGAACTATAGCTATCTTTATTCGGCGTGTACGAATGTTTGGCTACGGTTTTACCGTCGAATGTTTCCTCCGCGATGCCAGCCAGTCCTCTACCATACGGATTGTCGACGTAGAGAAAAGCTGCTTTTTCAGCCCCGAGGAAACTATCCTCGTTCAGAACCCTCCCCATAACGAGACCCTGTTGTGCATCGCTGGGTGCTGTTCTTCCGAAGTACTTTAACCCATTTTGACTGTAACCGAGATCGCTCAGTACAGGGCTGGTACTGCCGGGACTGACCTGCATAACCTTGTTTCCCGCAGCCTTCTTAGCCAGAGGTACGGAAACAGCACTTGAGAAAGCACCCACCAGCCCTATTATCGCGTTCTCGTTGACGAGATCCCTGTACTCCGACATTGCTCGATCTGGATCAGTTCCCGTATCCTTGTGATGAACTTCTAACTTCCTGTCGTTTATCCCACCACCGTCATTGACATCTTCGACGGCAAGATCTACAGCGACCTGCAGACTCTCCCCATTCTGGACCTGCCCCGTCATAGGTAACAACGTCCCAAAAGGTATCGGACCCGTATACTTGGGCTTGAGACATCCGGATAAACTTACCGCGGAAGCTAAGCCAGCAATAAAGCCCCTACGGTCCAAAGAACCGTCACGGTACATGGTAGACAAAGACGTAACCTAACCACTAAATACTGTCCGTAACCTGACGGTACGTGAATGTAAACCCATGCCCAAAATCACCATAACAAATCACTATAACCAACCACAATAACAACCGTCAATCACTAAAAACCAACCAGCAAAACCAACCAGCAAAACCAACCACCAATACAACAGCTAAATAACCTCACTTTACGGACACAGGTATCCAACAATATCAGACTCGAACCCAAACATATACTGTCTCTGAATATCTTTGGTTAAATCAGTGAACACGGAGAGCCAGTTTGACCGTGGTAGATTGGCGTTGTGGCTTATAGGGTTTCTGACCTTTATTATAATCGCAGACGTCCTGCTGAAGTTTCTACCAGCACTAGTTTTTTCCATCTTTTTTTACTACAGCGTACGCCCCATCCAGAAGAAGGTAAAACTGCTTCCCGGTCATAGCAGGAGCATCGAAGCGGCGCTAACTATATACATATTTATAGTGCCCTTCATGATTTTAATCTTACTTGCTTTCTCTGTAGCTTTCGCAGAACTCACTAACTTCCTTTCCAGCCAGGACATAACCCTAACCGGGACACTAACGAACTTCCTGGGAAGTAGCTCTTCGACAATCCCTACTGGTAAAGAGTTAGAGGGCGCCATCAAAAACGGAAACATGGGAGTCATCATCAGACCAGCTATTACTCACGGAACCATGGTACTGGGTCTCTTGAGCGAGATCTTCATCCAGGGAATCATCACCATAACTCTTACCTACTACTTCCTCGCCGACGGCCACAAGTTCAGGAAATGGATCGTTGAAACGTTAGACGAACGCGGTGTACTGACTGAGTATATAGACACCCTTGACAGGGAACTTTCGAGCATCCTTTTCGGCAACATACTAAACGCAGTTATCACCAGCATCATAGCAATAATCGTATATATGTTCTACAACTTACTCGCGCCACAGTCAGTGGAGGTACCTTATCCCGCCCTGACAGGGGCTGTGACCGGAGTGGGAAGCTTCGTACCCGTAATCGGTATGAAAATAGTCTTCATACCTATTGCGGGGATTATGGCGATTAACGCCTACCTCACAGGTCAGTTATCAGTATTAATTTACGTCGCCGTTTTCCTGATTCTGGCACTCGTGGTGGTTGACTTCATACCCGACATAGTATTACGACCTTACATCAGCGGAGACCAGACACATATGGGACTACTGATGTTAGCTTACATTATGGGCCCAGTCGTCTTCGGAGTTGTCGGCCTCTTCCTCGGACCCATTGTCCTGGTTCTGGGATACAGCTTCGTGAAAGTGATACTACCCTACCTGCTTGGAAACAGGGACGAAGGGGATTACGGAGAACCCGGGTGACTAACGAATACAGTAACTGACTCAACAACAAATAAAGTAACCAGATAAGAAAAACCTCTACAAACAACACACCCGACCAACCATTAAAAAAACAACTAATCTAAACACCCGACCAACCAATAAAAAACAACTAATCTAAACACCCGACCAACCAATAAAAAACAACTAATCTAAAGATTACTATAGGGCACCCGATTTTAATCCTATAAGTTCCCTCCAGTCGAGTAAGTGCAGAAATACCAGGAACGATGCTGTTATAAGACCGAGGGCTATGGCTTTACGTACCGCAGAAGAAGGCATGAGTGATACCGCGTTGTTTCCGGCGTGGAGTAGCCAGGCCAGTAAGTAACCCTTTAAAGTAGTCAAGTATGTTTTTTCAGTTTCCTTCGACGAGATTAGGTAGTAACCAAATACCGCACCGGTAATTACGTGTATCGTCGATACGGATACCCTAGCAACACCGTGAAGAAAGAATAAGTTAACGCTCAGAAGGACGCTGTTTTCGAAAGCCGCAAAACCGAAACCCGATACTGCACCCAGGGCAAGACCCGAAGACTTCTTTTTCACACCTATACCCGCCAGCGCCACTGCCAGGCCTTTTACCAGTTCCTCCGTACCCGGTGTAAACACCATTAACGACTGTATGGATCCCTCGGGAGCGATGACTGAAAGCTGCTGGTTTAAAAATAAAGGTATGCTGGATAAAAGCACGCCTAACGCAGATCCCCAGATTATAACCCCGGGTGAAAGTTCATTCTGTGCAATTAACGTAATAGCCACAACAAAGAAAGGCACAGTTATCGAAATCAAGTAAGCTGGTGAAGTAAATACCGCAGGTTCGATATGTTTCAGTACGGGTATAATCGTAACTACACCAGCAGCTAAAACGACGCCGTATATGACCGCGATATTTCTTGTTGAGTTCTTCAAGCTACTGTTACAGTTGATGGCCCGGTCTAAATAAACCCCCTAGAAATTCGACCTGTTTTGGGCCATACCCGGAGACTTCAGGCCCCTGGACCACCAACATCCATCACACTGCTTAAACCAGTTACACCCCCAGGTACATCGACGCCGTGCCCCATTCATCCAAAAGTATATAAAATACTCCTGTTTAATTACGGATAATGGTCCGGGTTGAAAGAACCTATCTCGTAAACTCGACGGAGGAGGATCTATGGAGCCTGGTAACGGACCCGGATGTCAAGGTAGATCTGCTTTCACCGGTACAGGACTATGAGCCTACGAAAAACGGATATAGATGGCTGATCGAAGCACCAGTGATAGGCGAAACTCCTCTTAAGACCGACACAGTTACTAAGGAACCGAACTCGGTGGTCAAGTACCGTGGAAAAAAGTTCATGATAAAAGTGACTACCATCCACCGTATACTGGATAATCCGGATCCGGACGACATCGACGCTGTAGGAGACGTTGACGATCCAGACGAAGGAATAGGTATCTACAACCGTTTTAACGTCAAGACGAGGATACCCGGAGGTGAGAAAGGCTTCAAGGATGCGTTTGAAAGGAAGGAGAAGGAGAAAAAGGAAGAAGTACTGGAGTTCATCGAATCCTTCGAAGCAGACTCATAAAAAATATTTATCACTTACTCTCTTGCCAGCCTCTTTCCTCTAAAGTAGCGTTAAGTATACCCCCGGAGAGTACCGCCAGGCTGGCTATATACATCCATAGAACCAAAACTAAAACGGCACCAATTAAACCGGTGGCACCCCTCACCCTCGTGACATAAATATGGAAGAGATAACGGAGTAAGATTATAGATGTCGCTGCAAATGCAGAGCCCGGTAGAACTTTTTTAATACTAATAGAGTCAGACCCGGGGTAAAGGTAGTAAAGAGGAAGTAGTAATATAGTTAGTACAACTGCTCGGAGGAAATCCGTTATTGCCAACCTACTACCTATGAAGATCATACTGAGGGCTATTACTACAATGGTTAGAACGACGGACGTCATAACTATGAGACCCTTCTTAACTTTAGCCTTAAAAGATATTTCCGTATCATCTCCATAGATCATTATGAAGGCGGTGTCGAGTCCACGGAATACACGTGTTCCACCCCAGATGAGAACCAGTATCCCCAGTAAAGTTGCGGTAGAGTTCACCTGACTTTCCGCTATCACCGTAGATAGATTCTGTCTGAGTTTGGGTGGCAGAAACCCCCCTGTGAGGTTGGCCATTATTACATCGACCTGTTTTCTCTTGAAAGTTGAGAAGAGATACATAATCAGAAGTACCAACGGGATTAAAGAGAGAACAGCGTAGTAGGCGACAGCAGCAGCTAAAAACATAATCTGTTTTTCCTTTGCCCTGTTAACAGCGTCCCGCACTAGCCCGACATCCATATATAAGCAACCACGTGTCGGGCCATCAAAATACTTGACCCTCCAAAAACTGTCGTGAATAGGAGGAAACTGTCGTGACACAGTTAAAATCCTGTGCCAAGTTCGACACAAGGTTCGACATCAGGTTCGGCAACAAGATCGACACCAAGTTCGACACCATGTTCAACACAAGGTTCGACACCAATTTCGACACCATGTTCAACACAAGGTTCGACACCAAGTTCGACACCATGTTCAACACAAGGTTCGACACCAAGTTCGACACCAGATTCGGCATAGAGTTACCACGAAGGATTTATGCAACTTCTCCGTAATATATACCGGAATGCGAAGAAGGAGATTCCTGTCGACTGCTTCAGGAGCCATAATTTTTTCATCTGGCTGTATCGTTAAGAACCAGAAAAAGAAGGATTCGGGAGAGAAGAAACCAAAAACTCTGAAGGAGAAGCTAGATGCTGGAGGATGGTCCCTGAAGGAGGAAGAAGACGAAACCATAACGAAAGAGACTCCTGTCGGTAAGGTCGATGCGGTCACGAATACAAAACTTTACAGGAACGGTGGTAACTCACAGGAAAAACTAGGTGCACGGTTCTTTTTCGTTACCCGTTCAGACATAAAGGGACTCCCCTTCGGTTTCAGTAGAGCCGTGGATGCTGCTGCAAAACAGGCCAAAACCAAGTTCGTCGAGAAAATGAAGGCCGAGGGTCTCTCCAACATAAAGAAAACCGATAACGTCGATAAAAATATCGGGGGAAACCGCAGGAAGATCCACGTATACTCGGCAGAGGCAAAAAACCAGGTTGGCGACTCGGTAAAGTACAGTGGGATGTTGACAGTCTGGGGTGATTCGTCGGAGAGAAAGGTGTTCGTTACCGGCGGTATCTATCCAGACGAACCTGTGGACGGAGGAACTCCATCCGAATACAGAAGTGAGATACTGGATCTTATGTCATCCGTCAAGTAACTATACCGTTGAAGTATTCATAGGGACGTGGCAGGAAGTACTATCGGCGGTACATCAATTTTAAATGTTGGGGATCACCCCCAGCGTTTACATTGTAGTGTAGAATTATCTCTATAGGATGTCTGAGGAAAACCTGGCTCGTTATTTCGATAACACGGTTCACGAGGAGACGCAGGCAGAGGGGTCTGGCTTCGATCTGACTCTCGGCGACGTGTACATAGTAATACAGCCCGGAAAGGTAGACTTCGGGGGCGGAGAGCTAGAGGAATCCCAGCTTATGCCCAGGGAGACGGAGATGGAAAACCCGAACGACGACTACTCCTGGTGGGCACTCGACGGTGGCCAGTATCTCATCGAGTACAACGAAACCCCCAATGAGCGCTTTGACAAGGAGTCACCGGAACTAATCGTCGAAACCAGGAAGGAGGTTTTGAGAAGGGGTGCCTACCATCCGAGCGTCGATGTTGAAATGATCTCAGACGCACTACCCCTTTCTGTACCCGATGGTGGAATAAGACTTAAGGAAAATGCGAGGATATCCACGGTTAAAAGGATCTAAAACAGGTTTTTGTTTCGTTACTGATGTGGATAAGATGTTCACAGTTAAATGACAGTGTTTACTGTAACGGTTAACCGCCTCGGGGTCAAGCCCCGACGCACTCGGCCTGCTCCGCCTGTAGAGAAGCTAAATATAACCATCATAGTAGAGAAGCCATGTATACCTATCTAAACATAACCCTCTAATTTTTTCCATTCATTTTTGTTGTCCTACGTAAGTTCTTCATTATGACCGACCGTCAAACTACGTTGGGAGGCGGCGACAGGGAAGTAAATGAAGACGGGGACGGTATCCGGAGGGACGACGGCGAAGCCCTGGGTGAGAACGAGACATGTATGGGTTTCAACCGTTTCGACGTGAGTTCTCTTCTCCAGAAATCCGTACGTAGAAGCGAAAGGGAGAAAGCGATCTGGGCGGCCTACGAACTCTGTAGAAGCGGTTACGGATGGAACTTCTGGGAGAGAGCTGACATACTTCTCGTGGAAGACGTAAGAATACCACCCGGTGAAGCCGAACTTATATCAGCTGTAGGACGTCTCTCTCAGCTAGCGGAGGAATGGGGTAGAAGTTCACGTAAAGGTGTCGCTGCAGCAATGAGAACAGCGAGTCTTTTGGCGGAGGCTGAGTCGTCAAGGGAGATATTCACCGTACAGGACTACTGGAACGGTTGTTTGGACCACGTAGAGGAACTCGATGAACTGAACTACGGAGATTTCCCAATCGACGAAGGTATGGAAGACGTCGAACTACAGGTCCTGGATCAACATACTGGGGAAGGATCCAGAAAAGGCCGTGGACATAGACATTTCATGTCGGTGGCTTCGAGGACGAGCGAAACGTCGGAGATGGGGCGTAAGTTTAAACGAAGAATGATGGAGTCGGAGGACTGTGAGTACACGGAAGAGGAGATGGAAAACGGTTTGTCCGATGTCGAGGGAAACCCATGGACTGAAGATCTATAAAATAAAGCGAGAGTACCACGGGTTGTCGAAAATCGAAGATTTTCGTACGTATGCGAATCTTTGATTCGCAACATTCCGAAAAGCGGAGTATTCAAAAATCACATATTTTTGAATGTCCTGGAAAAACGTTTCGTTTTTCGGGATACGTGAATCTTTGATTCACGAGATCTGAAAATCTCCGATTTTCAACAGTTTTCGGCTTTCGCAAATCCCTAGAGGACAGCACATAAAAGAGACCGCAATCCATTGAGAGTGTAATTTACCATTCAAAGAACAGTATCTAAAGTTATAGAGTCTCCTGTAAAACCAGGACTCATATACGGAATTTAGATAATTATTCACCAAGATATCTCCAGTCGAAACGGAGGGGTTGGGGGGTTGTCCTATTCCGTAAGAACTGAAACGGACCTACATATTTATACTTGCTTGGTAGAAATTACTAACTTGCATACTATGGTAGAAGAAAAAGTAAAAGAAAAGGCTGAGTCAGCAGAGAAAAGGCTCGACGATCTTCAAAGAGTAGTAGAGGACAAGGTTGGCCTCGAAGAAACAGACCTCGACGAAAAGATTGACGAAGCAAAAACCAAAATCGACGAAATCAAACAGGAAACCGATGAAACGAAGGACGAAAAACTAAATGAGATCGAGGAACAGGTACAGGTAGTCAAGAGCGAGATAGATGACCTCGTTGAAGAAGGTATACAGAAGGTGGACGAAGCAGTCAACCAAGTTGACGAAACCATAAGCAGTCTCAAGGACAAGATCTAGAAATCGTTTCCTGACCTTATAATAAGGGTCCTGTCAGAACCATTTTTTAAAAGCAGTTTAAGATACGACAGAGTATTTTCAGAAAACCGTTAAAATACACCACCACAGCCTCAGAAACAACACAGCAGTTCCTCTAAACGTTCGAGGGCGTAAACTGCGGCCTTACGTTTGACCTCCCTCCTACCACCGTCGAAAACACGGCGATGTACGACAGTACCGTCTCCACTGTCCGACAGTTCCACCGAACCAAAATCATCTTGTCCCACGTCCATTAACTTTTTCTCAGACGCATAGGCGAACCCGAAGTATACCTCACCCACAGCAACGTCCTCGCCACCCCCGCCAGGACCCGCAACACCTGTGGTTGAGACTCCCCAGTCAACGTCTCCGAACTCCAGGACACCCGTTGCCATCTCAGTCGCTACCCTGGCGTTGACTGCACCCTCGTTATCGAGCCATTCTTGATCCACACCCAAAACCTGGTTTTTGGCGCGGTAACTGTAGGTAACCGCTCCCCTGTCGAAGTAGTCACTCGAACCCGGTACGTCCGTAACCATCGAAGCCACGAGACCCCCAGTACAGGACTCTGCTGTAGCCAGCGACTCCTCCGTATCCCGGAGATGGTTACCGATACTCTCGCTTACGTCCAGGTACTCTGTATCCATCTACCGTATCTTTACGTTCTAAAACACGGTATAACCCAATGGTTCTGTACACCAACCCATATAAAATACCTACCCTGATTCATCCGGGCGACAAAACCCCTCTATGACCTACAGAAGTTTGCCTCAGTCTATTTCAGAGAGGTACTGGTTCCTGAACTCCTCCGAACCTATCGTAACGACGTCGTTCTCCTCTGCATCCTCTATCTTATTGGTTCCCGGGTTTTCACCAACCACCAGTAACCCAGTCTCTCCACTAACCGACGACGTTACATCTCCACCATGTCTCTCGACGACGTCCGTAAGTTCCTGACGTGTGTAACCCTCAACACCTCCCGTAAACACTACCTTCAGTCCTTCGAGTTCGTCACCACCTTCCTTCCGTTCCAGGGAAACTCCAACATCCAGCATCTCGTCGACCGTCACCTGGTTAAGGCGGTTATCGAAGAAAGAGGCAACCGACTCCGCAACCTCGGGACCGACATCCTCCACCTCCATCAGCCGTTCTCTCGAAGCTAAACGGAGTTCGTCCAGATCCATCTCTGAGGCAAAGACCCGGGCACGTTCCTTTCCGACATGCCGTATCCCTAGTCCGTATACGAAGCTAGCAAGATCCACGTTCTTGGAGTCCTCTATCTCAGATAACAGATTGTCGGCCGACCTCTCGGCGAAACCCTCAAGTCCCAGGAGGTCCTCTCTTGTAAGATAGAAGACGTCAGCTACGTCCTCGACCAACCCCTCCTCTACCAGTATATCAGCAAGTTTCTCCCCCAGACCTTCGATGTCAAAAGCATCCCTGGAGGCGAGATGTTGAAGACTACGTTTAAGTTGAGCGGGACACGTCGTGCCTCCGGTGCAGAAATGGTACTCCCCCTCCTCCACCACGTCGCTGCCACATACGGGGCAGTCCCTCGGCATCTTGAAATCCCCATCACCCTCCTCTATCACGTCGACCACCTCAGGTATGACATCACCGGCACGTTCCACCCGAACCTCGGCTCCCTCGGTTACACCGAGTTCCGAAACCTGAGTTGCGTTGTGTAACGTGGCTCTGCTTACCGTCGCACCACCGATCTCCACCGGGTCGAGCAATGCAACCGGCGTAAGTTTGCCGGTCCGACCCACCTGAACCACTATATCCCTCACGGTAGAACGTTCCTTCCGGGCAGGAAACTTGTAGGCGTATGCCCATCTAGGATGTCTCGCCGTAAACCCCAGTTCCTCCCTCAGATCATATCTATTCACCTTTGCAACTACGCCGTCCACGTCGTACCTGAGTTCCTCCCTCTCATCCATTACGTCGTTCCGGTAATCCACGAAGTCGTCGATCGTTTCGGTTAGTATATAGTCGTCCGTCCTCAAACCCAGTTCCTCGAGGTACTCGAAAGAATCGACCTGGCTCTCTAGATCCCTACCACCCTCTGTTTCGAGTACGTCGAAAAAGAATACGTTCAACGGTCTTTCCGCTACGACGCCTGGATCTAGCTGTCTTACCGTTCCAGCGGCGGCGTTTCGGGGGTTGGCGAACGGATCCTTCCCCTCCTCTATACGCCGGGAGTTGAGTTCCTGGAAACCGGGTTTTGGCATGTATATCTCTCCCCTGAGAGAAAGAAGATCCGGTGGTTCATTCCTGAGTCGCATCGGCACCGACGGAACAGTTCTTACGTTCTCTGTCACGTCCTCTCCGGTTACACCGTCACCCCGCGTCACAGCCCTGTCGTACTCGCCGTCGACGTATACGATCTCTATAGAAAATCCGTCGAACTTCGGCTCTAAACAGTAATCGACGTCCCCAACCTCTTCCCTGACACGGCGGTCGAAATCCCTGACGTCGTCTTCTTCCTCGCTCGACGCCAGACTCAGCATCTCTACCACGTGCTCCCTGGATTCGAGTTCCTCCATCACTGCACCTCCAACCCTGCGTGTCGGTGAGTCCTCGTCCTCAAGACCATAGGTTTCCTCCAGATCCAGCAGACGGTTGAACAGTGCGTCGTAGGTCTTGTCAGAAACCACAGGATCGTTGTCGACGTAGTACAGATGGTCGTGGTATTCTATGGCCTGTCTCAGGAGTTCGACCTGACGTTTCGCCTCGTCTTCCTTCATATCCTCGGCTGACTTGAAGTCGAGGGGAGGTTCTTTCAAATAAGGGTTTTTTTCCTCAAATGCTTCTCCCTCCGGATACTCGTTGCCGTTCATATTCAGACAGTGAGAACAGGTATCGATGAGGTTCTTACTACTTTCTCGGTTACGCTACCGAGAAGATACCTATGTATCCCGGTTCTCCCGTGTGTACCCATGGTCAACAGATCGATCATGTTCTCCTCCGAGTAATTAACAATGGATTCATGCGGATTACCCTGTCGTAGAACAGTTTCGACCTCGACGTCGTACTCGTTCTCGATAAACCTTTTTTCCTCGTCGAGAAGCATATCCGCCTCGTTCTCAAGCTCCTGCAATGCGAGTTCAAGTGTTACTCCCTTGTTGTACTGACTGACGTCTATGACGTAGAGAAGATGGAGTGAGGCATCGAACCTTTCGGCTATCTTGGCGCCATGCCGCGCCGCCTCCCGTGCTTTCTCGCTTCCGTCGGTAGCAACAAGTATGTCCCGGTAGCTGAAACCGTAGGGCGGTAGGTTCATTTTCTCTACGGGTAGACGTGCCGAAAGGATTGGTGCGGTTGAGGTTCGGACGACTTCATTCGTAACGCTCCCTATAAGATATCTTCTCCATCCGGTACGTCCATGTGTCCCCATCGAGACCAGATCGATTCCGTTGTCAGCAACGTAATCGACTATGGTTTCGGCGGGATGACCCTTAAGGATCGATGTATGTGTCTCAAGTTCCGGTTTCCGGTCGGATACTATATCCGTCACCTGCTTCACTGCATCTAGACCTTCCTCGTCCGTCACCTCCATTATATCCTCCTTTGTCGATTCGCTGGAAAGAAGATCTATACCGGACTTGTCTACGACGTAGAGTACGTGGAGGTCCGCTCCGCTCTTGGTTGCTATATTTATTCCATGTCTCACTGCACTCAACGTTCCTTCGGTACCGTCGGTCGGGATAAGTACGTCGTCGTACATGGTGCTTTAAACTAAGTTGAGCAACCTTACAAATCAATCTCTGGTTCCCGCGGACTGAATAATAGTAGTTCAACCGAAGTAATCCATCAAGCCATCGAGAGAACGGGTGTTTAGGACGTCCTCGGTGCGACACCACCCCCTCCTCGCCTGGTCGACTCCGAGATGCATGTAATCCATCTCACCGGGTGTATGTGCGTCGGTCGATATTACGTACTTGACGTCTCCCCGATACTGTTTGACGTAGTTCCACGGAAGATCCAGTCTTTGAGGCTGGCTGTTAATCTCCATAGCTACGTCTTTTTCCGCTGCCGTCCGTATCAACTCGTCCATATCCAGATCCAACGGCTTCCTCTCGTTGATAAGTCGGTTGAACGGATGTCCTATGATGTCAACCTCAGTACCCCGGTCATCGAGGACCGAGAGATACTCCCTGGTTGGTTCTTCCGTGGCGGAATGGAGAGACATTACCACGAGGTCACATAGATCCGTGAATTCGCGGGTTACGTCGATGTCGCCGTCCACCACGTTCGCTTCAACCCCCAGTAGAACCTCAACCCCTACTTCACTGTTGACCTTCTTAACTTCTTCATCCATCTCGCGGATATCTTCTACCGTCTCCGGACCTCCCGCTACCCTAAGATGAGGTCCGTGGTCGGTTAGTAAGATGTAGCTATATCCCAGTTCGTCCGCTTTCTCCGCCATTTCACGTACCGATGCCTGGCCGTCGCTGTAGGTCGTATGCATCTGGAGGTCCCCCTCTATTTCTTCGAGTTCTACGAGTTCCGGTAGTTCATCATTCAGTGCGGCGTCGACCTCACCTGTATCCTCCCTGAGTTCAGGGGGTACGTACTCTATATCAAGCGCTCCGTAGACCCCCTCCTCAGTCTCTCCCACAAGTTTTTCGTCGTTGTCGTATAGACCGTACTCGTTGAGCTTCAGCCCCTCTTCCTGGGCTACCGTCCTTACAGCAATGTTGTGGTCCTTCGAGCCGGTAAAGTACTGTAGCGCCGAGCCGTAGCTACTGTCCTCGACTATACGGAGGTCTACCCTCAAATCTCCCGCGAGCACCACTGAGCTCTTGGTTTCACCTTCGACAAGTACTTGCTTTACGTCCCGGTGTGAGGTGAACTTCTCCATCGACTCTTTGGGTTCGTCGCTTGTTGCCAGGACGTCGATGTCGCCAACAGTGGGTTTCCTCCTTCTATACGAACCAACAACAGTGGCTTTCCCGACTGCTTCCTCTGTCAGCCATTCCTTTATGCTTTCGGCGATCGGGAACGCGTTACCGAGGAGCATACGTTCCTGGCTCCGTCTTGCAGTTTCTATGCCGTCCAGTATCTTTTCGGATGTCTTCTCTCCGTATCCTTTTATACTTGATATACGGCCTTCTTCGGCAGCCTCCTCGAGGTCGTCGAGTGTTTCAATCCCCAGCTCTCGGTAGAAATCCCGTACAGACTTCGGACCGATCCCCTCTATCTTGGTTATAGCTTCTATGTCGACAGGGAGTTCCTGTTTGAGTTCCTCGTAGTATTCCATCTCACCCTGATCGAGAAACCGGCCTATCTTCTTTGCAATCCCCTCCCCGACGGCATCGATATCTTCCAGATCTCCCCTTTGGTGTATATCCTCAATGCCCTCCGACAGAGACTCGATATTTCTTGCGGCCCGTCTGTAGGCACGGGGTTTCCATTCGACATCCTTCATCTCGAGCATGTCAGCTATCTCGTTCAGTTTATCTGCAACTTCCCTGTTTTTCACGGATCTAATACGTTAGTTCGAGTTTTAGGTTTTTGGCGTATTTCCCTTATAAGAGCGGCCGTAAGTACGATGAATACGTCTTCGTCCGCCGTAATGGTTTCCTCAGGGTCTCCAGTATCTCGGTATACCTTTTGGGTATATCTTTCTCAGGAACTAAAAGTCGTTCCACCCCAACAAGAACCTCACTATATCCAATGAATATAGCTCATATTATAAAACAGTATTATAATACAAAAGCAGATGAAAATTTATTTATAGTTATAAAAGTTATTTTTGTTCAGTTTTCACGCCCCAAAGCTATAAATTAGATTTATTTAATCATAATTATATACCTGTTGCTTCTGCAAAATTTGAATATAGCTTAAATCCAGGTTCAGAAATTACGTTAGTTTTAAGTAATCATATAGTGTTGTTTGTAATGCAACGCGTTGATATCAAAACAACAGATTGCCAACGTGGCAACATAATCCTCATTCGAGGTTTTCCGAACATCAAGCCAGGAATCAACGTGAAAAAAAAAACAGCTCGGGTATCAACTCGAGAAATGCCGTAAAACGTGGCTGGGGAGCCAAATCGGCGTGAACTAACCGGATACCGTCTGCTCCTTTATTCTTTAATCCAACCGAAACAGTTACCCTAAACCCTCAAACCAACCGAAATAGATTGTGATGTATTACTGAAAAAGGATTAAAACCGACAGGATATGAAGGGTAGACAGCAGTTTAATCTAATTTAAAAAATTAGAATTACCCGAGATATTCCACTCTACGGGTTTATACCGACGAAGTTATTTAAACCCCGAAACAGAGTTTAAGATAAACCAGTTCCAGAAACAAACTAAAGTATGAACGCAAAGGAGTACATGGTTCTCGGTGCTATCGGAGTTATATCTATCATAGTTGGTGTGGATCACTCCTCTGCTCCATTAACCGAGTTCCTGACGAAAGGTTTTGAACAGTCTATGAGTTTTGCCTTTCTTATGTGGTGGGAAACATGGTGGGCTCTGGTGCTAGGTTTCGGTATCGCAGGTGCCGTAGAGGCATGGATACCCAAGGAGGAGATATCAGGGATGCTTAAGGGACATAGTATTAAGGAGCTTGGACTAGCCTCTTTCTTCGGATTTATATCGAGTTCCTGCAGTTTCAGCGCTATAGCGACTGGAAAGAACCTGTTCAAGAAAGGTGCTTCAGCGGCGGCCTCTCTCGGAGCCTTCATGTTTGCTTCGACCAACCTCGTTATAGAGATCGGGTTAGTTATATGGTTACTACTGGGGTGGCAGTTCGTTGCTGCAAACTTCCTGGGAGGACTTATTCTTATAGCCCTGATGGCACTGATCTTCGTCTATCTGGTACCGAATGGTATTATAGAGGAAGGCAGAAGACACGCTCAGGGTGAGGAGGAGGACGTAGTGCAGGATCCTGTATGCGGAATGGAGATAAGTAAAGACGAATGTGAACACACGATCACGGACAGAGGTAAGACCTACTACTTCTGCTCGGAAGGATGCAGGTCTTCCTTCAATCCGGAGGACCAGGAGACACAGAAGAGTATTAAGGAAAACCTGTACTCGAGAGACGGATGGAGGGATCTCGCCGACAAACAGTGGAAGGAATGGGGTATGCTGTGGGAAGACATCGCTGTCGGTTTCATTCTGGCCGGTATAATTGCGAGTTTCGTGCCTAACCAGACCTGGACACAGCTGTTCCATCTTGTCCCCGAAGGTACGTACGGTACCATGGTTTTCGTTACCTGGACCGCAGTCATAGGTGTAGTCGTGGGAATAATCACCTTCGTCTGCTCGGTGGGAAACGTACCGTTTGCCGCGGTTCTATGGGCGGCAGGTCTACCTTTCGGTAGCATCCTGAGTTACATCTACGCCGACCTTATCGTACCACCGATAATGAACGCCTACAAGAAATACTACGGCACCCGTTTCGCGGTTATCTTGATCTTAATGATCTTCGGAACCGCTGTAGCAACAGGAATTATAATCCATTTCGTATTCACGGGTGTCGGAATGGTTCCGCCACGGTCCTCGGCAACCATCGTAGACAAGTCGATAGAGCTTAACTACAAAGCCTGGCTTAACGGTATCTTTAGCCTGGTTTTTATAGGCCTTTACTACCTCCACAGGGAAAGTAAGACGTCAGCATGATAAGTTTCTGAGAGACCAAGGAAGAGAACCAACGGCGAACTCAAAATACAGAAGCTTTCTACGAACCTAAACGAGTGAGGTTACCGTAAGCCAAAGGGAAGTTTCTGGAGGTTCCGAACTGAACTGAGTTTCTAAGATACTGAGGAACAGAGTTCTGAATATACGGGGTTTGAACAGATGTTCTGTGGTGGAGGTTTACGCTAACCCTCTACTTTCGAGTTTGCGGTCGATATTTAGTTTGCCGTCTCTGGTTTCTGTCGTAAGGCTTCTTTCTCTTAGATAAAGGTAGTAAACACCTGCTGCTACGTTCAGTATTGGTACGAGGCAGATGGCTGACAAAACGATCCAGGGTGTCCTGGAGCCGTATCTGTCGGATAGATAACGGGAGTCAAAGTATATCGCTCCGGTAAACACGATCCATCCGGCAACAGTAACGGTGGTTAGATAGGTAAATCCGACGCCTGAGAGGTAGCTGACTCCCCAGAAAAGGATAACCATTACTGTGAGGTAAAACGGCTTGGTTTTGTCTGTATACCTGTGAAGGAGGCAGAGCTTTCCCGCCGTAACGAGCCCCGAGGATACTCCCCGAAGAACTGAAACTATGAAACCAAAGAGGCTAGAAAGTAAGCCACCTGTTTTTCGTGGAACTTTCTTTAATCTAGAGGTTCGCCTCCCGATACCTCTAGACCGGTTTCTGTTGGAAGACCCCGAAGATTTTCGGCTCCTACCCCCCTTTGTTTTCCCGCACTTTTTCTGTGACAGTTGACCCCTGACCCTAGATACTTTGTTGGGTTTGAGTTTCGTCGGACTGGGGAGCGACAGTTTGGCTATGATGTTCCGTAACCTTCCTTTAACCCCACCGGAGTTAACGGAGGAACCGGAACTCCTCCGCTTTCGGTTGGAGTTCCTCCCGGATTTCGAGCCTGTACTACTACTGTCACTGTAACCGGTACGTCTCGAAGTTTTGCAGATTTTTGACGATCCGCGGATACCGGATCTTTTATGTTTCCTGGTGCCGAAACGGTTCGAACCGAGTTTTACTATCTTTATGTCGGCAGTTATACCGAGATACAGTCCAAAGGCGAGGACCACGCCGGTAAACGGTGTTAATCCGAGAACCATGACGTCGACGAGGAAGAACAGCGCCACCACGGCCTCAATCACCGCCTTCCTTTTCTCACGTCCGGTAGAGTTGGAGAAAAACTCGTCCGGGGTTCCACCTACGATAGATCCCGAGTTGACGGACCTTCTGTAACGTACGAAACCCGCAAACCTGTAAATATAGTAGGCTATACCCAGACCAAGTAAACCTGCCTGTACCTTGAAAACCGTTTCTCCAGCGAATCCGAGAAGTATAGGTAGTAAAGAGGCGAGTAGAAAAGCTAGGGCTACCGCAATACCGGTTAGCCATAGCTCATCCCTGGTCGTCGGGCTATAACTACAGTAACTACAGCTCTTCCCACGACTGTCGTGTGACGTGTTTACCTGGAACTCCCTTTCACAACTCGAACATCTGTACCTTACCTTAATCCCCCGTTTGGACATACGTTATTTTAACAGAATAAACGCATAAACGTAAACCTTCGTCAGACAAAAATTTTGAGACCAAGTTTATCTATAAGAATGTAGCGATAGTACCACGGGTGACCCCACCCGTGGTTGTTTACTCAACCCAGCCCAATCCAACCAGGCTTCATACTTACAACAATCAGCCTCAAACCTCGAACCACCCAGTTATTAACCACAGACTAAACAGTCTATAGCTAAACAGTCTATAACCTCACACGGAAGTATTTCTGTCGTTTACAACCTCACACGGAACTATTTTGGTCTTTTACATACTCTTTTACGAGTCCCCCGTGGTATCTGTTACCTTCGAGAAGGTTCCATTCATCGTCGAAGATCCTGGGGCCCCATACCGAATCAAAACACCAGGCTACGGAGTGTATGTCGTACTCAGTAAGCATCTCTATAAAACCTCGTCCGTGGTTTTCAGTAGTGCCCTCTAAGTATTCAGGTCCCTCGGAACCGTAACCCCATTCGGACATAATTACGGGAACTTCACGTGAGGGTTTGCCGAAGTAGTCCTCCAGAGGACGGAGCCCCGGATGGACGTAACAGTGGCCCGAGTAGATCACGTTGTCGTCGTCAAACTCGTAATCCGGAGCGAGGGCGGTGAACTGGCTCCACCGCGGCGAACCTATTATTACTAACGAGTCAGGGTCCTCGGTCCGCAAAGTTTCTAGCCATGGCCGTGCGGTGTCCCTCCATGTCTTCCAGGTTTCGACGGCCTCTGAGTCCTTCTCCGACGGATTGCCCTCGTATGGACCGACTGGTTCGTTATATAACTCGTAGATGACGTTGTCGTGTTCGTTGAACATTCCCGCGACTATCTCCCAGAAACTCCTTATTTCCTCGTCGAGACCACTGTCGGTATAATCCCTCCATCTGTGTCTGTGGTAGTCTATTATACAGTAAACACCCCTTGATTCCAGCAGACTGACGGAGGGTTCGAGATAACGTTCGACGTATCTTTCGAGTTCAGACCTGGTAAATGCGGGTGGCTCTGGATTGGAACCATGGGTATTGCCACCTATGTCGATTGGTTGACACGGTAGCCTCACGACGTTGGAATACCATCCCTCCTCTCTGGAACTGGCGTGTTCGAGAATCTTTTCGGATTTCCGACTACGGTTGGTAGAAATCCTCTTGGGATCAGCAGTACTTACGCCGTGTAGATTAACTTCGTGACCCTTCTCGTTCAGTATCCGGTTTCCTTCTCTCTCAAGCATTGATACACCGGATGTAGGTTCCATGGTATCCCTCTGTTTTTCCAGTTTCATACGGGTATTTCTATCTTTTAGGGACCCCATACCCTTTACTGACCCTGAAGGTACAAAAACCCCGGTAACCATAGCCTTCAGAACATCCCTGCGGTTTACTGGATTTGGGGATTTTTCGGTCAAAATTTAATACGTACTTGATAGAGTCTATCTATTTTTAAATCATTAGTATGATTTTTTCAGATTTGATAATATTATATCTGTCTTTGTGGCCAGAATATATCATTGTTTATCATATTTGAAAATGAATTGGAGATCGAGTTATTATAGTTTCAGTCCCCAGGATCTATGAACTAAGTCACGACGTCTCCATCTTCGAAGATCATGGTCAGTACAAGAAGTCGCCGTTGGCGGCGTCAAGTTCTGTACCGTCGTCGTAACGGAAACGTATTATAACGAACGTCTTTTTCTGGTTCGGTGTTTGTCACCATGAACTTTAAGTAAAAGTTTCTCGGTTTTTCCGGGTCAAAAACCAGGTTCGATTTCGTCAATGCTCCCGTTTACAGTTAACTCCTTCGGAGAAACCTCAATAGAATCTAAATAAGTGAAACCCTCATACTACAACCAATCATAACACTGTGTCATACTTCCATAAGTGGTTATCGACGGAAAGGTTAATATAATTTTGATTGTTTTTAATATTATGGACGCCAGGGAGAGAGCTATTTATCAAATAGAGGAGGCCACCGAATACACAGATATCGGCGACGAGGAACATGAGAGAATAAGACACGTCAATCAGGTACATGAGTTTTCGGTTCCATACAGGACGGACGAAGGCCACATAGAAACAGTGACCGGTTACCGCGCCCAGCATGATCAAGCGGCAGGACCATACAAGGGCGGTCTACGTTACAGTCCCGAGGTCACGAAGGAGGAATGCGAGGGTCTCTCGATCTGGATGACGTTGAAATGTGCTCTCGCCAACATACCTTTCGGGGGTGGGAAGGGTGGACTCCAGATTGATACCCACGAGATATCCGACGACGAAAAAGAGAGGATGACGCGGAGATTTGCAACCGAAATGCGGCCAGTTATCGGTGAAGACATCGACGTTCCCGCCCCCGATATGGGTACCGACGCACAGACGATGGCGTGGTTCATGGATGCTTACAGCATGCAGAAGGGCGGCCACCAGACCGGAATAGTAACCGGAAAGCCCGTGGGAGTCAGCGGTATTAAAGGTCGAGCCGAATCACCTGGACGGAGCGTGGCGATAACCACAAAAAAGGCAGTCGAGTACCTGGGAGAAGATCTGCAGGGTAAAACGGTTGCTGTTCAGGGGTTCGGTAGCGTAGGAGGATACGCATCACTGATACTGGAAGAATGGGGTGCAGACATCGTATCTATAGCTAACGCCAGCAAAACAGTGTACGACGGCGAGGGACTAGATATCGAATCTATATGGGAGGAGTCGGAGATAGGACGTATAGAGGGACATGAGGGGGAGGAGATCGAAGACGACGTTCTTGAGCTCGACGTAGATATACTGATTCCCGCTGCGATAGGTAACGTTCTGACACAGGAAAACGCTGACGACGTACAGGCAGAGTTAGTAGTGGAGGGTGCGAACGGACCTACTGCACCGGAAGCAGACAAGATCTTCCAGGAGAAAGGTATAGACGTATTACCGGATATACTCGCCAACAGCGGCGGAGTTATCGTTTCTTACTTCGAATGGTTACACGATATTAACAGACGAAAATGGGGTCGAGATAAGGTAAGGAAGGAGCTCCACGACGAAATGGACGAGTCCTGGGAACACGTCGTCGACTGTTACGAACGGGGTGACGATATCACCTGGAGAAACGCCGCGGGAGCAGTGGCTATTGAGAGACTCGCCAAGAAGTACAGAATGCGTGGCGCGTGGCCATAGACGATAAATATAGAACCAGTATAAGTATAGAACCAGTATAAGTATAGAACCAGTATAAGTATAGAACCAGTAACAATAATTAAAGAATCAGTAAGATCCCTTCATTAACAATAAGTACAGAAACAGCGGCCTAACTAAAGGAACAGTGACATAAGTACTGAAACAGTGAACTGCGTTATATACGTAGAGCTGACCTTATTAGTTGTAGCTACGAAAGAGGTTTTAGACTTAAGATATTAAATCGAAATGGAAATCCGGGCCCTGTAAACTTTTAACCGATCATCAATCCCGGGAAAAATTTAAATGTCAATGAGAAAAAACCAAAGTCATGAGTGATAGAGTCGTAGTGCTCGGTTCGGGATACGCCGGATCTGCTACCGTGAAGAGGCTTGAGGAGGTTCTCGATGACGAAGAGCTGATCTGGATTTCTCGGGACCCGTACCACGTCGTTCTACACGAAATATACAGGGCAGTCAGAAACCCGGCAGTCATAGACCACGTAACGATCAACGTAAACAGGATCAAGAGTTACGACACGGAGTTCAAACAGGGTGAAGTCACAGGTATAGATCGTGAAGAGAGGGAGGTTTTTCTCGAAGACGACGAGTCCGTAGAGTACGACTACCTCGTGATAGGCCTGGGAAGCAAGACGGCTTTCTACGGAATCGAGGGACTCGAGGAACACGCCTACACACTCAAGTCCGCCAACGACGCGATCGAGATCCATAACAAAGCGATCGAGGTGGAAGGAAAGTCGGACCCGCTTGATCCTGGAAAAATCGTGGTAGGTGGAGCGGGACTGACGGGTATCGAGACCGCGGGAGAGTTAGCCGAGTTCAGGGATCACTACGATGCACCCGTCGAAATAGAGTTAGTGGAGGCAGTCGACAAGATATTCCTTCAGGGCGACGACGATGTACGAAAGGCGCTGAGAGAGAAGCTGGAGAAAAAGTTCATCCAGATTTCGACTGGGGACCCGATAACGAAGGTGGATGACGACAAGCTCTACTACGACAGCGGAAAAACCGAGGAGTACGACATGCTTATCTGGACCGGCGGAATCACCGGCAGGGAGGCGTTACACGAGTCTGGACTCGACACCGAACACAACCGCGTACATACAGGTTCGACGTTACAGACCGAAGACCCCCGAATATTCGCACTCGGCGACTCCGCCCTGATTGACCAGATGTACAGCGACAACCCCGCGCCACCAACCGCGGAAGCGGCCTGGGAGGCGGGAGGCACAGTCGCCGAGAACGTTAAACGTCTGATAGAGGAACAGCCTCTCAAACACTGGAACTACCACAACAAGGGAACCGCGATATCGGTGGGTGGCGAGGCGGTATGTTACGAGATGGATTACATACCGTTCAAGGTCTTCAACCACGTCCCCGCCTGGGCGATGAAGAAGATGATAGGTATGAGGTGGATAGCGCATATCACGGACTGGCCCTATGCCCTGAAGACCTGGCATTCACTGTAGCTTAGTCTATATTTCACCAGATAATGGTTTTCGCATTACTCGATGCATCCGGATCCGACGACAAGGCGGAGGAGAACTTCCCCCGGGACCTGGGTATGGATCTGGATCGGTTCAGTGTCCGTGATGGAGAATTTCCAGAAAACCACGGCTACGACGCCACAGTGATTACTGGTTCACAGGCGGCAGCGTACTCCGAGGCACCCTGGATACATAGTATGAAGGAATGGATCGACGCCGGTATCGAAAAACGTATGCCGTTTTTGGGTATATGTTTCGGCTACCAGGTACTCGCGGACGTCCTGGGTGGGAAGGTTGAAGCCCGAGGGAAGTACGAGGTAGGTTATCAGGAGATAGACCGGGCCGAGAACACACTGCTTCTCGACGGTATACCAAACCCGTTTACTGCCTTCGATGCCCACTCCGACGTCGTAACCAATCTTCCACTCGGAGCGAAAAAGATCGCGGAGGACGAATACTCGATGCAGGGATTCAGATGGCGGTACGTCTTTGGTATACAGTTCCACGCCGAGTTTGACATGGAGACGGCGGAAGCCGTAATAGAAAACCGTGTGATATGGAACCGCCGTGCAGAGGAAGCTAATAACAACGTAACCAGGGAGAACTTCGAGGAAGCTAAGAAAACCAAGAGACTTTTTGACAACTTTAGGAACTTTGTCGAGGACCACGAAAGGTAATCCTAAAATAAAACAACCCCCCCCACTCTTTTCCAATATTCATTCCACCGACTCTCCCCCAAACCGACCTTCCCTAATCTGATCCTCAACCAACCACCACCAATCAACCACCACCAACCAACCACCACCAACCAATCCTCCCTAATCCAATCCTCCCTAATCTGATCCTCAATCCACCAACCAATCCTCCCTAATCCAACC